>JAFWFU010000047.1 GCA_017515425.1 Mogibacterium sp. | reverse complement strand
GGTTTTGTATGAGGTCTGATATGCGAATTCTTATTGTGGAAGATGAAAAAGATTTGAATCGGCTCATTGAGAATCGGCTGACCCGCGAGGGCTATATTACCGACAGTTGCTTTGACGGCGCTGAGGCAATGGAATATCTGCGGGCGGCGGACTATGACGCCGTGATATTAGACCTTATGCTTCCCGGCATTGACGGTATGCAGGTGCTGAGAGCTGCGAGGGGAATGAACAATCAGGTTCCCATTCTTATCCTCTCCGCCAGAAGCGATACGAAGGATATAGTTGCAGGTCTTGACGCAGGTGCGGATGACTATATGGTTAAGCCCTTCGACTTTGATGAGCTTCTCGCCCGACTTCGCCTCATTACCCTCAGGAGGGTGGAGACGAGAGAGAATATATACAGATGTGGCGGTCTCGAGGTTGATACGAATCACAAGACCGTTAGGAGAAATGATATAATTATTCCCGTCTCGCCGAGAGAATACGCTTTGCTCCTGTATCTAATAAGGAACCAGGGCATAGTGGTGACTCGTCAGCAGATTGTGGACAATATTTACAAACTCGATCAGGACATCAATTCCAATGTAGTCGATGTTTATATACGCCTTCTCAGAAAGAAGGTCGATGTGGGTTTCGAACATAAGCTCATACATACCATAAGGGGTATGGGATATGTATTGGAATATACGGAGAAGAGAAGAAATCATCATTCCCAGCCTTCGAATTCGGAGCGCCGCTAAAGATAGCATGACAAGGTGTGGGAAGGTTGACAGACATAGAGGAGGAAAAAATGGATCATCTTGACAGGCTTGCAGCGGAAGCCATTTACATAATAAGGGAAGTTGCCGCGGAGTGCGAGAAACCCGTCATGCTTTATTCGATAGGGAAGGATTCCTCGGTCATGCTGGATCTCGCTCTGAAAGCGTTCTATCCTGATCCGCTTCCTTTTCCGCTCCTTCATGTGAATACCACATGGAAGTTCAGGGAGATGATAGAATTCCGCGACCGGAGAGCCGAGGAGCTCGGCATTGAAATGCTCGAGTATATAAATGAGGAAGGCGTTAAGCAGGGAATCAATCCTTTTGAGCATGGTTCGGCATATACGGATATTATGAAAACTCAGGCTCTGAAACAGGCTCTCGACAAATACGGTTTTACCGCAGCCTTCGGCGGAGGGCGCCGCGACGAGGAGAAGAGCCGCGCCAAGGAGCGCATATTCTCGTTCAGAAATACGGAACATGCGTGGGATCCTAAGAACCAGCGCCCTGAGATGTGGAAATGCTACAACACCGAGATTCGCAAAGGCGAAAGTATCAGGGTTTTCCCTATATCGAATTGGACGGAAGCCGACATCTGGCAGTATATAAGAAGGGAAAATATTCCAATCGTTCCCCTCTACTATGCGGCTATGCGCCCCGTTGTTGAAAGGGATGGGAATATCATTCTAGTTGATGATGACCGCATGAAGCTTCTGCCGGGCGAGAAGCCTGTGATGAAGAAGGTAAGATTTAGAACCTTGGGCTGCTATCCTCTATCGGGAGGCGTGGAATCCGACGCCGACACGCTTGACGCAATAATCGAGGAGACCCTGAGCGCGGCGGAGTCTGAGCGCACCAGCAGGGTAATCGACAAGGACAGCGGAACGGCAAGCATGGAGAAGCGCAAGAGAGAGGGATATTTCTAAGGCGTTTCGGCTTAAAAGGAATTGAGTGCCGTAAGAGACGGCTTGGAACAGTTGAAAACAGCCAAGAATAGATAAGGATAGTTAAAGACAGTTAAAGATAGTTGAGGACAGTTGATGAAAGAACTACTTAAATTCATAACCTGCGGAAGCGTGGACGACGGAAAATCGACGCTTATCGGACATATGCTATATGACGCAAAGCTGCTGTTCGCAGATCAGAAGCAGTCGCTTCTTCTCGACAGCAAGGTCGGCAGCCGTGGAGGGGATATTGACTATTCGCTTCTCCTCGACGGACTGATGGCTGAGCGTGAGCAGGGAATAACTATCGACGTGGCATATAGGTATTTTACCACCGAGAGAAGGAGCTTTATCGTTGCGGACACTCCGGGACACGAAGAATATACTCGCAATATGGCGGTGGGCGCTTCCTTTGCGGATCTCGCCGTCATACTTGTCGACTCATCAAAGGGCATACAGATTCAGACGAGAAGGCATACGAGGATATGCTCGCTCATGGGCATTAAATACTTCGTCTTTGCGCTGAACAAGATGGATCTCATTGAATACAGTGCCGACAGGTTCAACGAGCTTAAAAGACATATAGACGTGCTCGCTGCCGAGATTGGGCTTAGAAATTACAAGATTATCCCCGTATCGGCTACCGAGGGCGACAATGTGACCGCGAGGTCTCAGAGAATGCCTTGGTATCAGGGTGAGACGCTCCTTGAATGGCTGGAGCAGGTCGATATTCATATCGAAGAGGAAGAAGGCTTCGTCCTGCCCGTGCAGAGGGTTTGCAGACCGGACAGCGGATTCAGAGGCTTTGCGGGACAGGTGGAGTCAGGCAGCATAAGGATTGGTGACGAGGTTACCATTCTGCCCGGGAAGGAGAAAGCTAAAATTAGCAGACTGTTGCGTGCGGACAAGGAGCAGAGCGAGATTTCTGCGGGAATGCCGGTGACGGTATGTCTCGACAGAGAGGTCGACGTATCGAGAGGAAGCGTTTTCGCAGCAGGTACGGAGCTTCAAACGGGCAAAATGCTCAGCGCGATGATACTTTGGATGGACGACGTAAAGCTGGTTGAGGGCAAGCATTTCCTGATGAGGCTCGGCACGCAGAAGATTCCGGCTACCGTGATGAGGATTGACTATAAGATTGACGTCAATACGGGTGACAGAGTGCCCGCGAAGGAAATCAGGAAGAACGAAATCGTTCGCTGCGATATATCGCTAACTAGCCCTATCGTATTCGATAAGTTTGAGAAGCACCGCAGCATGGGTGAATTCATTCTGATTGACAGGGTGACTAATGCGACCTCGGCTTGCGGAACGGTGAGGCATAAGCTGAGAAGATCGGACAATATAATCCGTCAGGATCTTGATGTGACGAGGGAGATGCGTGCGGCAAGCATGAATCAGAAGCCGCTGACGATATGGTTCACTGGTCTTTCAGGCGCGGGTAAATCTGCACTTGCCAATTCCGCTGAGAAGCAGCTCACTGCAAGGGGCATGCATACCATGCTCCTTGACGGCGACAATATCAGGCTCGGCATAAACAGCAATCTCGGCTTCACGGAGGCTGACAGGATAGAAAATATCAGGCGAGTCGGGGAAGTTTCCAAGCTTATGAATGACGCGGGGCTCATCACGCTGACTGCCTTCATCTCACCTTTCAGGAGCGACAGGAGGAGAGTGCGCGAGATTATCGGAGAAGGGAGCTTCGTCGAGGTTTGGGTCAGCACTCCGCTCGAAGAATGTGAGAAGAGGGACGTCAAGGGACTCTATCGCAAAGCCAGAAGCGGTGAGATACCGAATTTCACAGGGATTGGAAGTCCTTACGAAGAGCCTGAAAATCCGGAAATAACGATAGATACAAGCAAATACAGTCTTGATGAGGCGGTGGATATTCTGATGAACGAGCTTGAACGCTATCTGAAATAGTATGAAAAAGCTTATATAAATTAGTTTATAAAGTCAGTTTATAAAAGCAATTCTTAAAAGTAATATTAGGAAGCATTTTATAAAGCAATTAAGAGCAGCAAAATCAATTTAAACAACTATATCAACTAAATCAAATGAGACAATTAAAGAGAAATTCAAAGGGGGAAAGAATGATGTCTTATAATTCATCAATTAGGCGCATAGCCTGCCTTGCGCTGGCGCTGGTCCTTGCAGTCGGTCTTTTCAGTTCATGCGGCGGCAAAACGGAAGACATATCTGATGGAAGAGTCAGGATAACCAATGTTTCCTACGACCCGACGAGGGAGCTCTATGCGGCATATAACGAATGGTTTGCCGAGACATATGAGAATGAAACCGGAGTAAAGGTGGAAGTCATTCAATCTCACGGCGGATCAGGCAGTCAGGCGAGGTCGGTAGTAGAGGGAAGCGACGCGGATGTCGTAACGCTCGCACTCGCCAATGACATCACTCTTATAGAGAAGCAGGGTATGATTGAACCCGGCTGGATGAGCGAGTTCGACAGGGATTCCTCGCCATATACTTCGACGATAGTTTTCCTCGTAAGGGCGGGAAACGAGAAGAATATCAAGGATTGGGAAGACCTAGTTAAGGAGGGCGTAGACATCATCACACCCGACCCTAAGTCGAGCGGCGCTGCGTGCTGGAATTTCCTCGCGGCTTGGCATTATGCGGACGATAAGTTCAAGGGAGATGAGACAAGTATCAGAAACTTCATGTCAGGGCTCTATGCGAATGTAGCGGTAATGGATTCGGGTGCGAGAGGCTCCACCACGACTTTTGTCGAGAACGGACAGGGAGATGTGCTCGTTTCTTGGGAGAATGAGGCTATACAGACGGTGGCTGAATACCCCGGCGAGTTTGAGATTGTATCGCCGAGCGTGAGCATATTAGCTCAGCCGAGCGTGGCGATAGTTGACGAAAATGCCGGAAGAAACGGTACGGAGGAGATAGCTGCCGCATATCTCGGGCATCTGTATACGGAAGAAGCTCAGAGGATAATCGGAGAATACGGATACAGACCTTCGGACGAGGCTGTCCTCGGAGAATTCGCCGACAAATTCGATTTGGGTATGAACCTCTGCACGATTGACGATTTCGGCGGATGGGGCGAAGCATATAGCACATATTTCGCAGACGGCGGGGTATTTGATGAAATCTACCGGAAGTAAAAAATTCGGAATAAAATCAGGACGACGCAGCTATAGCATAATCCCCGGGTTTTCGCTTACCATGGGGACGACGCTTACCATGCTGTCTCTGTTTATCCTCATTCCGCTGGCGTCGATAATGGCTTTCTCCTTCGACCTCGGGATAAAGGGACTGATAGAAGCCGTTTCGGACGAAGCCGTAGTCAACGCACTCATCACAAGCGTCGTATGCGCGACGTTGTCCGCTGCGGTCAACAGCGTTTTCGGGCTCATCATAGCGTGGACGCTCGTAAGATGTGATTTCCCGGGAAAGAGGATACTCGACGGGCTTATTGAGCTTCCTTTTGCCCTGCCGACGGCTGTAGCGGGAATCACCCTCAGCAAGATGTACTCGGTGAACGGCGAATTCGGAAAGCCGCTCGCAAGCCTTGGCATAACGGTATCATATACGCAGCTCGGCATACTCGTCGCCATGATATTCATTGGCATACCCTTCGTTGTCAGAACAGTTCAGCCCGTTCTCTTAAAGCTGAATCCCGTCTATGAGGACGCAGCTCATATCCTAGGCGCGGGAAGATTTATGACTTTCCGCAGGGTGATACTGCCGGAATTAAGACCTGCACTCCTGTCGGGCTTTGGGCTGGCGCTCGCAAGAGGGCTTGGAGAATACGGAAGCGTCATATATATATCCGGCAACAGCGCAAGAGACCATACTCAGGTGGTTTCCTATGTGATCATGCAGAAGCTGAATTATATGGACTATGCGGGAGCTACTGCAATAGCCCTCATAATGCTGGTTATTTCTTTTATCATGCTCATTCTGATAAATGCTCTTTCAATCTTCCAATCGAGGCGCGTCAGCAATACCTATGCGGCGGCGCAGGAGAGGAGAACCGCCTCGGGAAGAGGCGCGGGGATAATGATAGGCATATCGGTGATTTATGTTCTCATAATGCTCGTAATGCCGCTAATATCCGTAATGAGGAATGCGCTTTCTAAAGGCATGTCGTTCTATCTGGCGTCGCTTGGCACGGAATATGTCAAATCGGCGGCGAGCGTTACAGCTATGGCGACTATTGTGACACTCGTCATCAATACGATTTTCGGGCTTGCGGCTGCATGGGCAATAACGAGATATTCGTTTAGGGGTAAGCAGGTGCTCGGCGCACTGATAGATATTCCATTTTCCATATCGCCCGTAATAGCCGGACTTGCATATATTATGACATTCGGGAGGCTCGGCTGGGCGTGGCCTGCTCTTCAATCCGTAAACGACGCACTCGGTACGAATATACAGATAGTTTTCGCCCTGCCGGGAGTGGTGCTTGCAACCGTTTTTGTCACATTCCCCTTCGTGTCGAGAGAGCTGATTCCCGTGCTTGACTCCGTCGGGACGAGCGAGGAAGAGGCAGCCGCAATGATGGGAGCGCGTGGCGGTCTGATATTCAGACGTATCACCTTCCCTCATATAAAATGGGCTATGATATACGGCATGATATTATGCGCAGCAAGAGCCATGGGAGAATTCGGCGCGGTAAACGCACTTTCCAAGACGAGGGGGGAGACCTTCACCCTGCCGCTGGAGATTGACGCCCTGTATATGGACGGGGGAGCAGACTCCATAACTGCCGCCTTCGCGGTATCGTCTGTTCTCGTTATCGCAGCAGTCGCAGTATTAGTCATAAGAAGCATTTTTGAATATATGGAGAAGCGAAATGTATCTTGAGCTAAAAGGTATCAGTAAAAGATTTGATGAAGCAAATAACGGCAAGACCGACGCCGTAAGCGGTGTTGACCTCGGAATCGAAAAGGGCGAGCTGATTGCCCTTCTCGGACCAAGCGGCAGTGGCAAGACCACCCTGCTGAGAATGATAGCAGGGCTTGAGGTGCCGACCGAAGGCGACATATATATAGAAGATGTCCGCGTGAACGACCTCTCTCCCGCTGACAGGAAGATTGGCTTCGTTTTCCAAAATTACGCGCTGTTCAGATATATGACCGTGTATGAGAATATCGCCTTCGGACTTGAGGTCAGGAAGGAAGGAAAGAAAGAGATAAGAGAGCGCGTCATGGAGCTCCTGAAACTGACGGAGCTGACGGAGCTCAAGGACAGATACCCAAACCAGCTCTCAGGCGGACAGCAACAGAGAGTGGCGTTCGCGAGAGCCCTGGCTACGCAGCCATCACTTCTCCTTCTTGATGAGCCTTTCGCGGCTATCGACGCCAAGGTCAGAAAAGAGCTTAGAAGATGGCTCAGGAATATGATCCGTGAGGTAGGAATCACGAGCATATTCGTAACGCATGACCAAGAGGAAGCCGTTGATATGGCGGATAGGATCGTGCTCCTGAAAGAAGGAAAGCTCGTGCAGACAGGAACGCCGAGGGAGATATACGAAAGCCCAGCGACGGAATTTGTCGCCTCGTTCATGGGCGATCCCGTAATTCTTGAGAACCTAAAGGGCTTCAAGGGATTTGAGGACATAGAGGACAGCAGCGGCGATACTCAAATAGTTCTCAGACCCGAATATATTGAGGCCTTCCGCGACGACAATCCTAAATTCCACGATTTTATACCCGTCTCCGAAAATGGGATAGTGAGAGATATAAGATTCCGTGGGGACTCGCTCGAACTCGAAATAGAGGTAAACGGAATCAGGCTCAGATGCAGGAGATCCCTCGAAAGGCGCGGAGTTCAAATCGGCGAGGAAATGCGCGTCCTGATATACCGCATAAATGTATTCAGCCCTACGGGAGCAGAGGTCATCAGAAACAACCTGCTCCACAAAGTCAATTTGGAATTTATGTAGACGGGAATAGCCGCGTTTAAAAAGGCAAATTAAAGCACGGTCAGCATATTGTATTGTTTGAGCAGTCTTATATCCTCTTTGGAAATTTTGAGCCTGCTGATCAGCTCTTCGTCCTCCTTCATTCGCTCCTGGCAGACCAGCATTTTGGTGGCGACCGGCATTAGGGGTCGCGTCGAAAGACCCTGCCAGAGACCCCATTTATATGTGAAGTCGAGAGAGGTTGCAAGTATCTGTATGCTGGCTTTTTCAAGTGGCAGATGTTTGTTTGCAAGCTGCATAATGGAGAGCGCGTCGAAATGCTCGATTATACCCTCGTAGGTGTTCTCGCATATGGGGTAATGCTCGTAGTCGTCGAAATTCATATACATCATAATCTTTTGCTGATGAGGCATATCGGATGGGCTCACATCAAAGAGCATACGCAGAATGGAATTATTGCGTCCGTCATACCAATATCCGTAGAAATTGGAGAGCCCTTTAAAGAAAGGGGGAACCTTGCCCAGCAAATCGGGATTTTGCCTGACGGGTTGGGAGTAGAGGAGCTGTTCTATATGCACGTCGAGGGCATTGGCTACCTCGTATAGCGTGGAAATATCTATCGTAATCTCGCCCTTTTCATATTTGGAAACTGTCGCCTTGCTCTTGTATATCGCGGCAGCCAGCGCATCTAGGGTCATATTCTGTTTTTTGCGGAATATTCGAATCTTTTTGCCAATCTCTAAATTTACTTCGTCCATGATTTACCTCAGAAAATTTCGTTAGAATTGATTTTTTGATGAATTTATCTGTTCTATTTTCTACCCGAAAATAATACACCCAATCGACAGAGAAAATCAATTATAGCGATATTTTTATGCAAAAAATATCATCTCGAGAAACATGGCTGTCTTTGTTCAGACCTGCAATCCTTTGATATATTTATCTCACAGAGAAGAAGTATTACTCAGTAAATGCATATTGAATGCAATGACAGAAAGGGGGCGGAGAAAGTGAAAAAACCGGTAATTGGAATTTCAACAAATATCATTATCGACAGCGGTGGAATGTTTCCGGGCTATCACAGATCTTATGTTAATCGCGATTATATAAGGAGCGTGCTAGCGGCAGGCGGCGTGCCCGTCATGCTGCCAATGACGGACGACAAAGAGGCAGTAAAGCAGGCGCTGTCTTTATGCCAGGGGCTTATTCTATCCGGCGGACAGGATGTATACCCGCTGTATTACGGACAGGAACCGCATAGGGCGCTCGGAGAAGTTTGCCCTGAACGTGACGACTTCGACTATGAACTCTACCGCCTTGCGAGGGAGATGGACATTCCCGTTCTTGGTATATGCAGGGGTGCTCAGATTATAGCCACAGCAGAGGGCGGAAGTCTCTATCAGGATCTCTGCCTCATTGACGGTGCATTCAAGCATTCGCAGGGACATAGCCCTTCCATGCCAAGTCATCATATTTCGGTGGAAAAGGGCAGCAAGCTTCACGATATATTCAAAGCGGAGCGAATAGCAGTTAATTCATTTCATCACCAGGCGGTTTCAGAGGCAGGCGCAAATATGAGGGTCACGGCGAGGTCGGATGACGGAATAATCGAGGCTTTTGAACATAGGACAGCAGACTTCGTTCTGGCAGTTCAGTGGCATCCTGAGATGATGTACGCGAGCGACGAATATATGCTGGATCTTTTCAAGGCATTGGTCGACAACTGCAAATAGCAAGCGGTTTCGACGGCATATATATCTTTTTTCAACATAGTCAGTTATTGCTTGGAAAGTTTCTTGAAGGAGGAAGAAATGGAACAAAAAGCTAAACTAGGATTTTGGTCAATCGTACTTCTGACCATCAACTCTATTATCGGAACGGGAATATTTCTGTCGCCGGGCGGAGTTGCTAAGCAGAGCGGGGGCATGGCTCCGTTCATCTACATCTGTGCAGCCGTCTTTGCAATCATGCTCGCACTCACCTTTGCCAGCGCAAGCAAGTACACGAGGGAGAGCGGTGCTGCATACGCTTATGTGAGAACGGCATTCGGTGACAACGCCGGACTCTATGTAGGTATCACCAGATTTGTTTCCGCAAGTATCGCTTGGGGCGTAATGGCGACGGGCGTAATCAAGACGGCATTTCAAATCTTGGGCTATTCATCCGAAGAGATTACATTCGGCATGCAGACTGTCGGATTTATCATACTGATGATTGTACTCTTTGTCGTCAATGTGCTCGGCACCAAGATATTCACATGGGTATCAAATCTCTCGACGATCGGTAAATGCGTGGCGCTCGTAATCGCGATACTAGCGGGTATCATTGTGGCTATGAAAACCGGAAACCATATGGCTGAGATCAACGAGCTCGTAAACGACGCGGGCGAGAAGGTAGTGCCTCAGATGACTTCCGCGGGATTTGTAACGGCTCTCGTAGCAGCATTCTATGCATTCACGGGATTTGAGAGCGTAGCCAGCGGAGCGTCAGACATGGAAGAGCCCGAGAAAAATCTCCCAAGAGCCATTCCTGTGGCTATCGGAATCGTAGCGGCTATATACTTTGGCATAATTCTTACAGCTATGCTGATTGACCCTGTTGCTATGGTTACGAGCTCATCAGTAGTGGTGCTCGCTGATGTATTCAAAAACGCATTAATCAGAAATATCATCATTATCGGCGCATTCGTATCAATGTTTGGAATCAATGTTGCCTCGTCCTTCCACACACCGCGTCTGCTCGAGGCTATGGCGCTCAGAAAACAGGTGCCGGACCTCTTCTCGAAGAGAAATGCGAAGGACATTCCTGTAAACGCATTTATCATCACCGCCATATTTGCTATTGTAATCCCAATGGCATTCTCATATGATATGAAGGGAATTATGATTATCTCGACTATAGCACGATTTGTGCAGTTCGTACTCGTACCTATAGCCGTCATCATGTTCTTCTATGGCAAGACCAAGAATCCTACAATCGAAGGGGCAAAGAAAAATTATATTACAGACGTAGTTGTATCGGTAATTTCACTCGTTCTTACTGTAGTGCTCCTCGTTAAGTTCGATTGGGCTGGCAGCTTCTCGACTACGACGGATGCGGGCACGACGCTGAACTACTTCGCAGTTATTGCCATGATAATCGGTTATATAATCATCCCGATTTTCGTATACTTCTACGCAAAAGCTAACGCTACGGAGAATGCAAATGGATAAAACCACATATAATTCGTTCATAGAACTTCTTACATCAGAGCTCAGACTAGCGATGGGCTGCACAGAGCCTATAGCCGTTGCATATGCAGCGGCTAAGGCGCGTGAAGTGCTCGGGGCCATGCCTGAGAGGATAGAGCTTTATTGCAGCGGCAATATCATCAAGAACGTCAAGGCTGTGACGGTGCCTAATTCTGGCGGAAGGCGCGGACTCGAGGTTGCAACGCTTCTAGGTGCGGCGTATGGAGACCCTTCGCTCGAACTCGAGGTGGTCAGCAGGGTGAGCGAAGATGAGATTGCGGGATTGCAGGAGCTTTTAGATCGAGGGATTTGCCACTGTCATCTTGAGACCGGCAAGGACAATCTCTATATAAGGACGGAGGTCTTTGCGGGAAGCGACTCGGCATTGGTCGAGATTTCCGAAAAGCATACATATATTACGCGAATCGAAAAAAACGGCGAGGTCATTATGACTCAGCCGCCGCTGAATCTTCTGAAAAGCGATAATTCAATCCTCAATCTGCAAGATATATATAAGTTTGCGAATGAGCTTGACATGAATGATGTCGACGAGCTGATAGACAGGCAGATAGAATGCAATATCAAGATTGCCGAAGAGGGGATTAAAAATCCTTATGGCTCTCAAATCGGGCGAAGATACCTCGAGATGTACGGGGAGAATGATTATAGATTTAAGGCTGTGGCATATGCTGCGGCTGGAAGCGACGCGAGAATGAACGGCTGCGCTCTTCCGGTGGTAATCAATTCGGGCTCGGGCAATCAGAGCATTACCATAAGCGTGCCTATGATCGTATATGCCAAGGAGAAGGGCATAAGCCGAGAGGAGCTCATAAGAGGTCTTGTATTTGCTGATCTGATGGCGCTTCTGCAAAAGAAATATATCGGAGATCTTTCAGCCTACTGCGGTGCGACCTGCGCCGGCTGTGCTGCCGTAGCGGGAATAGCATATATTGAGGGGCAGCCTTTGGAAGTCCTCGGCAAGATTGTCGTAAATGCCATATCGACTATTGGCGGAATGGTCTGCGACGGGGCGAAGTCATCATGCGCGGCGAAGATAGCGGCGTCCATTTCCATGGGATTTCTCGCCTATGATTTGGCGGTGAACGACCTCAGCTTCAAGGACGGAGAGGGGCTCGTGGTAGAGGATATAGAGGAGACTATCGCCAGGGTCGGACAGATGGGAAGAGAAGGTATGCGCTCGACGGACGAGGAGATTCTCAATATGATGATTTCCGCAAAATGATGATGTCGTCAAAACAATAACAGCGTCAAAACAATAACAGCGTCAAAAAAATTACAGAGTCAAAATAAAAGAACGATTTGATTGAAATATAAATAATAAAAGGGCTGAGAGCTTTATATGTTATACTAATGCCATGAATAATAGGGACTATGAAAGAATTGTTCAGGAATGGAGAGAAAAGCCGCTCAGCAGCGCAGCGGATATAGATGTCGCTTTGGATAATTTCAGAGTCCTCTTCGCGTATAATTCCAATAGGATTGAGAACACCGATACCACCTACCATGATACCAGAGAAATCTTTGACAAGGGTAGCGTCAGTGGATATACGGGTGAGCTGAGAACCCTCTTCGAGATACAAAATCAGAAATACTGCTATGATTTTTTAAGAGAAAAGATCGTAAACAGAGAGGAAATCACCCCGGTGCTGATATGCGAACTGCATAAGATTCTCATGTCAGGCTGCTATGATGAAAGCAGATGGGAAAAAGGGGAAAGACCTGGCAAGTATAAGATATATGATTATGTGACAGGGGACGGTGTCGGTTCTGCTCCCGAGGACGTGGCGGACGATATGAAATCGCTTTGCGGCGAAATAGCGAATATCCCTGAGGAAAAGGCGCTGACTGCTGCCGCATATCTGCATCTTAAATTTGAATCAATTCACCCCTTTGCAGACGGAAATGGCAGGGTTGGAAGAACTTTGATGAATTATTTTTTAATGACTCACGGACTGCCGCCTACGGTTCTTTATGAAGAGGATAAGAAGCTATACTATATGGCGCTCGCCATATATGATAAGTCGGAAGAAATATCGGGCTTTGAGGAGTTCATAAGGGAGCAGACGATAAAGACGTGGAGCAGAGCGCCAAAGCCGGTGAAAACGCTATCCGTATTTATGTAGTTAGGATAAGGGCGGAGAAGAATTCATGGTAGAGGATATAGAGGAGACTATCGCCAGGGTCGGGCAGATGGGAAGAGAAGGTATGCGCTCGACAGACGAGGAGATTCTCAATATGATGATTTCCGCAAAATGATGACAGCGTCATCATAAAAGAACGATTTAAGCACTGATATTATGTGTTGGGCAGGGTCTGGTTGATAGCCTCTGCCTGATTTGATTTTTGTAACATTATCTGAGAATATGCGTTATATAAGTATAAGCCGCTGTGAAGGGAGAGACTGTGGAGAGCAAGCCTCTTGAAATCGCATATAGGAAATACGGACGGGAAATCTACCTGTATCTGCTGTGATACAAGATGAATGGGACGATGTGGACGAGCTGTTTATACCATATGGGTTGATGAGGAGTAGAGGGTGAAGCTGTATAATAGCATAGTGCAAAGTTGCAAAGGGGTAGGGCAAAGCTGTAAAGGTGCTAATTATAGTGTAAAGGGAGGATAATATATGTCATATAAAAATAATTTACTATCTAAAATCGTCGGTGTTATTTTGATATTCGCAGCCTTCACCTCGATTGTATATGCGAATTCGTCGTGGTATTGGATTTCAGAGCTAAGACCTTTTGATATATTACCATGGGTAGTGCTGGGTACAATTCTCGTAGAATGGCTGATTATATACCTAGTTCCGAAAACGGGACAGTGCGCAAAGGTGCTGGGCTTGGTAATTATTGCCAATACTGCCTCCTTTCTATTGCCTTATCTGTTCCTAAAGATGTCGAATTCCTGGTACGGGACATTTGAGCGAATTTTGGATTCGGGTCCGCACTATATTGTAAGCGGCGTTTATCTGGTGCTGACCATAGTCATTGAGTTTCCTATCATGTATGAAGGACTGAAAAAGAATGTCGAAGATACAAAGCTCCTAAACAAGACGATATTGGTGGCAAATATCATTACGAGCATAGGGGTGGCTGTGGTCGAGAGGCTTATAACGGAAGGCTCTTGGTAAAAAGGGCAAAAAATATTGACAATATCGAAATACGATATTAAAATATCGCTATACAATATCGTATAACGATATTTTTATTATCATTTTAAATCGGGACTGACAGGAAGGTTATCCATGGCAAAGAAATCTCTATATCCGCTTACTGAATCCATGTTTTATGTGTTGCTTTGCTTTCATAGGGGGAATATGTGCGGCAGCGATATAGCCGAAACTGTGAGAGGCATGACGGAAGGCAGGGTTCGCCTGGGACCGGGCACGCTTTATACGATTCTCAGCACCTTTCAGAGTGAGAAAATAATCGAAAAGGTATCTTCTGAGGGACGCAGAATTACCTATAGCATAACTGAAAAAGGAGAGAAGCTATATCAGGACGAGATTGACAGGCTCAGGCTGTGCCTGAGAGATGCCGAGGAGGTTTGAGATGACTAATTCCAAGAGAGGCAGTTCAGCAAAGAATAGATCAGGCATGATTGTAAAGAAGGCTTCATTCAGTATATATGATATGAAATACGAGGAAGCCTGGCTAAACGCACTTGCAAATGAGGGACTAATGCTGCACGAGGTTAAGGCAGCCCTGCACGGGAAGAAGTATTTTTTTGATAAGACGGATAGCAAAAACCTCAGATACGGTATTATCCCTAAAAAAATGAGGAAAATCAGTGACGAAGAGCAGGAACTATACAGAGCTGCCGGCTGGAATCCAATCTGTGAAAAGGGATATACCTATTATTATTCTGACGAGCCTGATGCGGGCGAATTGTTCTCGGACGAGGATAGCTATAGGACTTATCATAGGGCGTTTTTCAAGAGCCTTCTATTCAGCCTTGTTGTTTGTATTTTCGCAGCTGTGATTTTTCTAGGTAATATTGGGCTCAAGATTACAGGTTCTTATGGGATGGAGAGCTTCGCGCGCACTTCGCTTATTTCAGATCTGGGGCATATTTTAATCTATGCCGGTATGATCGCTTACAATCTAGTATTTGCAACCTATCTGATAATAAGGAGACGTGAGTATAAGAGCGGAAAATATGAGGAGCTGCATAAAGCGTTAAAAAAGCAAAAGATAGTAAATGTGAGTGTAACAGTATTGGCGGCTTTGGTGATTATATCGCTGGCAATGATATTTATAACAGGAAGGACAGAGCTGTCTAAAAATGAGGTTGCGACATATAGCGAAGCGCGTCCTGTTCTAATGCGGGAAGCATTTCCCGATGAATGGAGCTATGTTGATAAAAGGATAAAAGAACCGGAAACAGAGGCAATTATTCCCGCAGGTGACGGACATGGCAGGCTAAGCGTGTATATAGACTATGATTACGATATATGTAAAACAAAAAATATATTCCTCGAGGAAGGATATATTGAGGAGATATATGTCGGTATAAGCTCAGTGAGTCCGCTCGATGAGGCAGAGTCGGAAGAAGCGTATGAGGCTGAGGGGGACTTCATCGCAAACTATCACCACGATGCTCCCGAATACGCTTCACTATACTATGTTTTCAGAAGCGAGGAACAAGCTGAAAGAACGCTTACAAAAGCTATAGAAAATGAATTGAAATATGCGGTGAATTCCGCTAATGCTGATAGCGTCGAGACGTATCTAAATCAGTCGGGAAAAGTCCTCAAGGGGGAGGCGGCGCTTGGCTGCGTAAAAATAGATGTGCAGGGGGCCGACTATGCCGGATTTATAGATGAACGCAGTCCGGTAAGTGGAATAAACCAAGGGGGACGGCAATATCTATATCTTCGCAAGGGCAATAAGATTGTGTATGTCTCATATTCGGGCAGGCATAATCTGACTGACAAAATACCGCTCTTTGCAAATCAGCTTAGATGATTGAGGAAAGGTAATTGAAATGAAGGAAATAGGAATAGTTGAAAAAAGAATGGAGATAAGAGATGTCAGAAATCCTCATTATTGCGTATGGCTTCAAGAGATGGCGGAGCAGGGGCTCTTTTATCAAGGTCATAGCTTGACCACTGCAAAGTTTAGACAGGGACTGCCGGAGAAAAGACGCTATCGGTCTATAGAGAAGAGTTATCACAGTATAAGTGATGAAGAGCTGGAACTATACGAAAGCTCCGGCTGGGAAGTGATAAATGATTGGGGTGAGGTGACTTTTTTTACAACGTCTCGTGATGATGCGCCAGAGATTTTCAGCGACAAGGACAGCTACCTAAAGACTATTCGAAAGAAGAAGAGACTGTCTGTTCTAGGTGCAATTATATTTGTTCTAATTCCTGTTTTTTGGCTTTATAGGGAATTAGAAGTCTATATTGATAAAGAAAGAATAGCCGAGTTCGGACGACTGCATTCAGTTACAATGGGAATGCATAGCATTATAACGAATATCTGCTTTACAGGAATGATGATTATATTTTTTACAGTCTACCTGATAATGGCAATAGGCGAAATTAGAATGATTAGACTGTATAGCGGAACGGATAGTATTGACTATGATATTCCCTATGATGACAAGTCATATATTAAAAATAAAAGAAGGGCGAAGCTACCTAATATCCTGCTGATATGTACGCTCGCAATCCTTGCTATTGTATGGATTAACGTATTTATAGAGGACGCATTATGGGGAACTAAGGCGTTAAAATACAATGAGCCACACCCTGTTATGTTTAGAGAGCTCAATCAGGAGGCATGGGAAGAGAGGCTCCCGCTGATACAAGAGACAGGAGATGACCCAGCCGTCCGTGAAGCCAGATATATGGTTGATGTTGAATTGCCGGGATTCCTATTTAAAAAAGGCTATACTGAGAATTTATTCGTTGATGTATATGAAACAAGTGATAATGAATACCCTAAGACTGAGCTTGGATATTTATCAGAGTATATGATAGCCCGGAATGAGAAGATAGCGGAAGAATATCTCGGGGAGGAGATTGCCTATGATAAGTACGATAAAATTGAAGAGGCAAATCTTTTGAAGGAAATGGAAGCCATAGGCATTAGCTGCGAGGGCGTGGACTATGCGGGGTATCTTGAGACGGAAGACTCGCAAAATATAAAGGGCTTGAAAACTCAGCACCTCTATCTCCGCAAAGGAGCGAATATTCAAATCATCACCTATGCCGGAGAGATGAATATCAGGGATAAGCTGGAATTATTCGTAAAGGAATTTGATGAGTAGAAATACAGAGAGTGAAATATAAATCCGACGGTGGAATATGATAACGGGGTTAGATTATAATATCAATAGTGAAATGCAGAAGCGGCGGTGAAAAGAAATTGGAATGGTGAGATAGAATGAAGAAGTCGGTGATTATTGCGGCAGGCTGCGTTGGCATTATTGCAATATTTTGGAGGCAAATATTAGGATTTGGGGCTATCTTGCTCCTCATGCTTTCTGTAGTGCTCGCCAGACCTGAGGTTTGTGAGGATATTTCAAGATATGAAGAGCTTAGGTCGGGACCAAACGCCGAGGAGAAATATCAGAACAGATTAGGCTTGGAAGAGAGTATCTGGCCGGAGGTCATTACTGCCGATATGGATGTTAAGGACTACAAAATGGTCTATTATAATCCTTGGGATCAGCAGTATCTCGGGTATCTTGTAGTTGACTATCCAAAGGAGCAGTATGATGAAGAGGTGAAGCGCCTCAAAGAATACAATTCAACTGAGTATAAGGGATATTACGGCGTAACAGGAGAGGAGGACTATAATCTTCTAGCCGTCAATGCAGATTCTTATTATGGCTTCATATATGCAATGACTGATGATAAGAATAGGATAATATATGCCGAGCAGGTATTCTGCAATTATTTTATGGATCTTGAATACGAAGAGTATATGCCGGAAGAGTATTTCCTGGACGGCTTTAATGCAAAGTCGGACAGCCCCTATACTGTTGAACAGCGAAGAAGGCTGGAAGTGCTGGCTGTGGAGTAGGATTTTGAGACTTTGTTTGCCATGAAAAAAAGTGCTTGCGCATGTAGTATTATTCGTTTTAAATTGGTGAGGGAAGTTGATAGCATTCATATGTAGAGTAATATTTTGTAGGCTTAGCTTTGGTAAGAAAGGGAGGAATGATTGTATGAAAGTAATCATGTCCGGTAATGAAGCGATTGCACGCGGAGCATATGAGGGCGGCGCTCGCTTTGCATCGGCTTATCCGGGAACACCCAGCACCGAGATACTCGAAAATATGCCGCAGTATGGCGAGAATATCTACTCCGAGTGGGCTCCTAATGAGAAGGTGGCGACTGAGGCTGCAATCGGAGCTTCAATCGCAGGAGTCAGATCGCTCTGTGCCATGAAGCATGTAGGCATGAATGTCGCGGCTGACCCAATCTACTCGTTTGCATATACGGGCGTTACGGGCGGATTTGTAATGGTTGTCGCTGACGATCCGGGACAGCATAGTTCCCAGAACGAGCAGGACAATAGAAACCAGGCATATAGCGCCAAGCTGCTCTGCCTTGAGCCGTCGGATTCACAGGAAGCTCTCGACTTCACGAAGAAGGCGTTCGCGCTCTCGGAAGAGATGGATATGCCCGTTCTCATGCATGTGACGACGCGTATCTGCCACTCAAAATGCATTGTTGAGACAGGCGAGAGGATCGAGACGGACGTACCTGATTTCGAGCCGAATATCAGAAAATTCGTGACGACTCCTGCAAATGCGAAGGTCCTCAGAGGAACTCTCGAGGAGAGGCTTGCCAAGGCTGAGGAATTTGCCTGTGACTGCGAATTCAACAAGGTTGAGATGAACAGCACCAAGATAGGCGTTATCACCTGCGGCATTTCCTATCAGTATGCGAAGGAAACCTTCGGAGATGATGCGTCCTATTTGAAGCTCGGCATTGTCAATCCGCTGCCGGATAAGCTCATCAAGGATTTCTGCGGCAAGGTGGACAAGGTATATATAGTTGAGGAAATGGATCCTTATCTGGAAAATCATGTCAAGGCTCTCGGAATTGAATGCGTAGGAAAGGATTTAATCCCCAGGTATGATGAACTGAATACCGATATAGTAAGAAAATCATTCCTCGGCGTTGAGCCTGAGACCTATAAGAGTGATGTTCCTACGGTCGTAAGACCGCCGGCACTTTGCGCGGGCTGCCCGCATAGAGGTCTCTTCTACGAGCTTGCCAAGAGAAAGAATATAATGATTACGGGAGATATTGGGTGCTATACTCTCGGCTCCGCGGCACCTCTGAATGCGATGCATACGACAATCTGCATGGGCGCTTCGATTTCTCAGGGTCATGGCGCGTCTATCGCCATGAGAGATGCGGGGAAGGAGACCAAGGTGGTTTCCGTAATCGGAGACTCGACTTTCTTCCATACGGGAATTAACTCGCTGATGGACGCTGTTTACAATGGCGGTTCAAACCTAAGCATTATCCTTGACAACAGAATCACAGGCATGACGGGGCACCAGCAGAATCCGGGAACGGGATTTACCCTCATGGGCAAGGAAGCACCCGAGGCGGATATTCCGTCGCTTTGCAGGGCGATAGGCGTAAAGGACGAGAATATTATTACGGTAGACCCGAACAAGCTTGACGAGGTAAAGGCTGCTCTCGATACACTCATGCCTAAGGACGAGCCATGCGTGCTGATTACGAGATGGCCTTGCGTACTGAAAAAGTTCAGTCAGCAGGATATTGACGAATTCCCGACGCTGCATAAAACTCAGTGCGTGATAGAACAGGAGAAGTGCAAGAACTGCAAGATGTGCGTCAAGACCGGCTGTCCGGCGCTCGTTTCGACCAAGACTGACGTAAGGATTGATAGGACGAGCTGCAACGGCTGCACGGTCTGCAAGCAGGTTTGCCCATTCGATGCGATTGAGGAGGTGACATTATAATGAAGGAAGTAAAGAATATCCTCCTAGTAGGAGTAGGCGGACAGGGAACTATCCTGGCGAGTAAGCTCTTGACGAGCGGGCTGATGAAGGCTGGCTATGACGTCAAGATGAGCGAGATTCACGGCATGTCACAGAGAGGCGGCTCGGTATCTACGCAGGTCAGATATGGCGAGAAGGTCTATTCGCCTATAGTCGGGAAGGGTTCTGCGGACGTAATTGTCGCTTTCGAGGAAATGGAAGCTCTCAGATGGCTCGATCACCTCAAGATTGGCGGAACCATGGTAATAAATGATTATCAGATTCAACCCGTTCCGGTAAATCTCGGCGCGGCTGAATACCCTGAGGGCATAATCGAGCACCTCAAGGGAATCTGCGAGGTAAAGGCTTTCAAGGCTGCTGAGATAGCTACGGAGCTCGGCAATCCAAAGGCTATGAATATCGTTCTCCTCGGTGCGCTCGTAAAATCAATGGGCGGACTTGATGAGATTGATTGGGACGCTGAGATTGAGGCAAATGTAAAGCCGAAATTCGTAGAGCTTAACAAGAAGGCTTTCCACGCGGGCTATAATCTATAGCGATAATTCTTAGGAGAATATGATGTTAAGAAATTTGAAGGAGATGGCTGAACTCGTAAAAGCCAATCCGATAAAGAAAAGAATAGTCCTCGCCTGTGCGCATGACGAGCATTCTCTTGACGCGGTATACGAGGCATTCAAAGAGGGAATAGTCGACCCAATCCTCGTCGGACGCGAATCCGAGATAAGAGAAATCATGGAAAGAGAAGGATTTGATTTCGGCGGAGCTGAGAAGATCTACGATATAGAGGATGATATTGACTGCGCCAAGAAGGCTGTCAGCCTTATCCGTGAAGGCGAAGGCGATTTTATGATGAAGGGCAGAATGCAGACCGCCGATCTGCTGAAACAGGTGGTGAACAAGGAGAAGGGTTTGCAGGTCGGCAAGATTATGTCGCATGTCGGCATATTCGAGATACCGAATTATCATAAGCTCGTGGCTATGACGGACGGCGGTATGCTTTTGGCTCCTGATTTGGAGAAGAAGGCGAAGGTGATAAACAACGCGGTGGAGACCATGCAGAATATGGGCTATGAAAACCCTAAGGTTGCAGTTCTCTGCGCCGCTGAGAAGCTTAACGAGAAAGCACCTGAATCCGTGGACGCGGCTGCTCTCAAGGAGATGAATGAGAGTGGCGAGATTTTAGGCTGCATAGTCGAGGGACCTATCTCCTACGATATAGCTTTCAGCAAGGAAATTGCGGATTTCAAGGGATTTGAAAGCCCTGTAGCCGGTGACGCCGACATTCTTATAGTACCGAATATGGCTGCGGGCAATATGCTCGGCAAATCATGGACTATAACGGCTGGCGGTATTATGGCTGGCATTATCGTAGGTGCCAAGGTGCCTATAGTGCTCACTTCGAGGGGCGCTACGGCAGATGAGAAATTCTATTCTATCGTATTTGCGGCGGCAGGTTCCAACGCGAGCGCTAACTAACGTTTGAAAACGCCTGGTATCTAGCGTCAAGCATTGAACTCTGTTCTAAGGGGAACGCTTTCAAGCATAGCGGAGACGATATGATGAAGAAGGAGAGAAGCAATATAAGGTGGCTGTATCTAGGTGCGGGCACACTTATATTGCTTTTTTTAGGGCTTATTTACGCATGGTCGATATTCAGGACGCCTATAGCAGAGCTTTTCCCTGATTGGACTATCTCTCAGTTGTCAATGACCTTCACGATTTCAATTTCGTTCTTCTGCCTCGGCGGTTTCGCCGGCGGCATTATGAGCAAAAAAATGAGAGTGAGGGCGAGGCTTATAATATCGGCTATAATGCTTTTGGTGGGATTTTTCGCGGTCTCGCTTTTAAATCCTTCAAGACCGGATATGAGCCTAGTCATGCTCTATGTCTTTTACGGGGTATTCGGCGGAGGCGGCGTAGGTATCGCATATAATAGCGTAATATCTACGGTCAACAAATGGTTCCCTGACAAGGTGGGGCTCGCCTCAGGCATACTTCTTATGGGCTTTGGTCTCGGCGGGCTTCTGCTCGGCTCTGTCGTAAACTCCATGATAGGTGCTTTTGGAATTGCCAGCGTTTTCAGAATGCTTGCAATAGCGATAGCCGTCATCTGCTCGGCGGCAGCCTTAATCATAAAGGCGCCAGAGAAGGTGGATTTGGAAGCTGCTGCGGGGAAAATCGAGGGCAAGACGGAAGAAATCCAAGGGACAGCGGACGAGGCTGCGGTAAATGGAGAGTTAGCTGAGGCTCAAGAGACTCATGAGATTAAGGGAGTTCGAGAGGTTCGAGGGGTTCAGGTGGCTCAGGAAAGCTGCGATATGAGCCCGTCTGAAATGCTCAAAACTTCGAGGTTCTGGTTCTTCGCGCTCTGGGCGGTCTTGCTAAACTCCGCGGGCCTGCTCGTGATAAACAGCGCGGCAAATATCTCCCTGGCGTTTAACGGAACTGCCGTTATGGGAATGATAGTATCGCTTTTTAACGGCGCAGGGCGGATCATAGCGGGCAATAATTTCGACAGACTAGGCAGAAAAATATCTACAGTCATAAACAGCGGATTTATGCTCTTTGCCGGCGTTTTCCTGACGATGGGCGGACTCAGCGGGAAGTATATATTCATACTTCTCGGACTCATATTCGTGGGATTGGCATATGGCGGATGCCCGACCATAACCTCCGCATATATCAGCAAGGCTTTTGGGGCGTGGAATTATCCGACAAATTTCAGCATAGCGAATTTCAGCCTGATTCCAGCCGCAATAATAGGGCCGATGATTTCCTCGACCCTTCTTGAAGCTTCCAATGGCAGCTATAATACAAATTTTTACGCGATTATAGGTTTTTCTCTCTCAGCCCTCATCATGTGGGTGCTCTTAAATCTCGCTTCGGATAAGAAGTAATTTACCTCTTTATATTTGCGTCTTTATAAACCTGATGAACTCCTTGAGATATGAGGAGACGAATTTGCGGCTGTAGACGAGCTGCAAGGTTTCCATGAACTCATCACTGACGGATTCCTGCTGCAAATCCATTCCTGAGGCGAGCTCTGACTCTGGGATTATGGCAAAGCCCTGAGATAGACTTACCAAAAGCTGCTGCCTCGGACCAGTATCCACCACCTGCACATCTTTGAACTCGGTGCCATAGTGTTTAAAGAGCACCTTTCTACAGTATTCATGGTAGGAGGGGTCTGCGGACTTGGTGATGAGCGGCATAGCCTCTATCATTTCCCCGATAGAAGCGAACCTCTCTTTGGTGCTTGTTGAATATGTGAGGAGACCTTCCTCGGATCTTAAATCAACGCATACCGTGCTCTCGTCAAGAAATTCGTCAGACATGACTACATCGGGAATGATGACGGCATGTATCCTATGCTTTCTCAAATCCTCGAATAAGCGGTCTCTTGAGGCGAATGTAAGAGAAAGAGTTATGCTCCTATGAGCGTCTTCGAATTCCTTGAGAGACTGTATCTTGAAGAATTCACCGTCTACACCGATCTTTATCTCAGCTTTTTCATCTGACTGAATGAGCCTGATGACATCACTATACTCCGCATATACCTTTTTCATGCCCGTATAGAAGAGCTCTCCCTGAACCGTGAGGGAACAGCCTTTGTTAGTCCTGTGAAAGAGCTGAAGCCCAATCTCTTCCTCGAGGGAGACGATATATTTGCTCATAGTCGTCTGAGCGATATTACATTTGTCTGCCGCCTGTGTGAAGTTGTTAAGCTCAGCAGCGGCAAAAAAATAATCGAGCTTGTTAATGTCCATAAGATTTCCTCAATGTATATCCTATAGTATGCAGCCCGTGTATATAATACCTCATTTTTGGCATGAAGAAAAGTGCTTACATATGCAATATTATTCATTAGTCATAGGGGGTGTATTTTGATAGGATTTAGTTGCGGAAGATGACGCATAGACAATACATTTTCCTTACAAGAGTTCCACAGAGCCGAAGTCGATTCAGACTTCGGTTTTGTGGGACAGTCAGCATAACTGCACCTGCCGGGAGGAATAGAAATGTTGAACAAAAGATATTATGCGCTGGGAACAGAGCCTTCATTTATCCGAGAGCTGTTTATGTATGGATTGGAGCAGGCTAAGAAGGTCGGAGCTGAGAACGTATTCGACTATTCACTTGGAAATCCGAGCATACCTGCGCCTAAGAAGATAAATGAGACAATCTGCGACGTAGTAAGCAATGTGGAATCCGTAAAGCTCCACGGCTATTCGGTCGCAGCGGGATTTGAAGATGCAAGAGCAGCCGTGGCTGCCGATCTGAACAGGAGATTTGGAACGGACTATACTGCTGCCAACCTATTCTTCACCTGTGGCGCAGCGCCGGCGATTTTCGCAACCTTCTGTGCACTTACGGCGGACGAGGAGAGCGAGATCATCACGATTGCCCCGTTCTTCCCCGAATACAAGGTATTTGTGGAAAGTGCGGGAGCGAAGTTTAAAATCGTGCCTGCCGACACGGAAGCTTTCCAAATAAACCTTTCTTCTCTCGACGAAACAATTTCTGAACACACGCAAGCAGTAATAATAAACTCTCCGAACAATCCATCAGGAGTGGTGTATACTGAGGAAACCCTCTCGGCACTTGCAGATCTGCTAAGAAGGAAGGGCGAGGAATACGGACATCCTATCTATATAATTGCCGACGAGCCTTATAGAGAGCTGGTCTACGGTGATGTAAAGGTGCCGTTCATTCCGAATATCTACGAAAATACCATAGTATGTTATTCATATTCAAAATCACTTTCGCTTCCGGGAGAGCGTATAGGCTATGTCTGCGTGCCTGACAGCTGCGCGGACAGCAGGGATCTCTATGCCACGGTTGCCGGAGCAGCGAGGGCGTCGGGACATGTATGCCCGCCGACACTGATTCAGAAGGTTATCGAAATCTGTGCGAGTGAAATGCCGGATTTGGAAGCTTATGAAAGAAATAGAAACCGCCTTTTCTCGTCGCTCAGGGAAATGGGATATGAGGCGGCAAAGCCGGACGGCGCATTCTATCTCTTCGTAAAGGCTCCGAACGGAGATGCAATGCAGTTCTCACTCGACGCAAAGGAAAAGGAGAATCTGCTGGTGGTTCCCGGAGAGGTATTCGGCTGTCCCGGCTATTTCAGACTCTCATACTGCGTGTCTGAGGAGATGATAGAGAGATCGCTTCCGTCGTTTAAGAGAATGATTGAGTCATATAGATAGAGCCTTGGCGGCTTCACTAAATGGTTAGATATGCAGATTATTCGATTTGTCTGCCTGTCTATACAAATCGGGTACATGATTAACGCAGCCCCTGTACCCGATTTTTTTTATATGGTATTATAACTGCGTATGGATGTAAAGATTGAAGGACTGAATATTAAATATAAGATAAGCGGGGCGAGCGGCAGAGCAAGGACTGCTGTGGTGCTGCAAGGCTGGGGCACGGAGATGAATATGTATGACTCCGTGTCGGCTGCGATTGGCGACAGATACAGGGTCGTTCAGCTTGATTTGCCTGGATTTGGCGAGAGCGACGAACCGCCCGAGGCTTGGAGCGTGGACGACTACTGCGATTTCTTCTGCAAATTCATGGGGGAGATTAAGGTAAAAAAAGCCGTGCTGATAGGGCATTCTTACGGCGGCAGAATGATAATAAAGATGGCTTCGAGGTCATCAGAGGGCGAGCTTCCCTTTGAGATAAGTAAGATTATGCTGATTGACAGCGCAGGCATTATGCCTGAGAGGACTGCCATGCAGAATCTTAAAGTGAAGCGGTATAAGATGATGAGGAAATTCCTGACCTCTGCGCCCGTTCACGCTTTGTTTCCCGAGGTAATAGATTATTGGCTGAGCAAGCAGGGCTCTGAGGACTATAAGAGGGCTTCGGCTGTTATGAAGGCATGTCTCGTAAAAGCCGTAAACGAGGATTTGAGGGGGATTTTACCTTCCGTTAAACAGGAGACTCTCTTGGTATGGGGAAGCGAGGATTTAGACACGCCGATTTCTGACGCGCATATTATGGAGAGCCTAATGCCGAATGCCGCATTGGTGACCTTAGAGGGTGCGGGGCATTATTCCTTCCTGGAACAGCCGCTGATGTTTAGGAGCATAATCAGGAGCTTCCTCGAAGCGGATAAGGTGGCGAAGGGTGGTAGGAAAACCGCTGGGGCAAAAGATAGCGCCGCGAAGAAGGACTCAAAAGGAAAAGAGGATAGCGCGAAGAAAAGCCCAAAAGGAAAAGGGCGCAGCGGTAGGAAAACAGCTGGGGCGAAAGACGACAGCGCGAAGAAGGGTGGTGAGAAGAAATGATATTTTTGACGCTCTTCACGATAGCTCTTGCCATTCCAGCATACTGGCTGACTCTTCGATACAATATGCATATGTTCCAGCTCAATGTATATAAAACAGGAGAGCAGCTTGAGTGGATTCGCCGGAATTTCCGCCTGCAATGGATTCTCGTATTCGCCATGGTATTCGGCTTTGTTTCCATGCTATGCACGAAGGCGGGGTCGGTATTCTTGGACGCTCTCTGCATTGTGATAGGCTGGATTGCACTCGCCGTGATTATCATAGTCTATAGGCTGATGAAGGAGATGAATTCCAAAAAGCCTCTCGTATGTACGCCGAGGGTAAAGCGCATGATAGTCACCATAGTCTTGCTGACGTTTTGTATGTTATCGTCCCCTTTATCGGCGGTCAAATATCTGAATGCGGGGGATAATAATCTTCTTATCGCCCCGCTGAACGGCTTTTTGCTCTGGCTTACGGGCGCGCAGATTTTTATGAATATGCTGGCTTGCTTTATCAATTCACATATTGAGCGCTGTATAAATGATTATTATTTGAACGACGCCAAGAGGATTCTTGCCGAAAACGGGGATCTGACGATTATCGGAGTGACGGGAAGCTATGGAAAGACCAGCGTAAAATTCTATCTCGAAACGCTGCTGAGAGCTAAATACAGCGTCCTGGTGACGCCTGAGAGCTATAATACTCCCATGGGCATAGTCAAGACGATAAGGGGAAGTCTGAGGCGCTCACATGAGGTATTCGTCTGCGAAATGGGCGCAAGATATGTGGGAGAGATAAAGGAGATCTGCGACTTTGTAAAGCCGAGACATGGCATTATCACATCAATAGGTCCGCAGCACCTCGATACATTCGAAAATATCGAGAACATAAAATTCACGAAGTTTGAGCTCGCGGACGCGCTCCCCGAGGACGGGCAGCTATTCCTTAACGGGGATAATGAATATATTGCGGAGTATATGGAATATATGCGCGAGACGGGTGCGGAGCTTCCGCCCGCATATGATATGCCTATAATCTATCATGCGGACGTGGCAGATCGCGGCTACTACGCTTCTGATATAAAGCTGAGTTCGCGCGGCACGGAGTTTAAGGCGAATGCGCCTGATGGCAGTTCGTGCACTTATAATATGAAGCTCGTTGGCGCACATAATATCATCAATGTAATGGGTGCTATTGCTGTGGCGCATGAAATGGGAATTGATTTGGAGGAATTAAGGATTCCTATTAGGCGGCTCCAGCCTGCCGCTCACAGAATGGAGATGAAGGAGCAGGGCGGGCTTACTATTATAGATGACGCCTATAATTCCAATCCGATTGGCTCGAAGGCGGCTGTGGAGACCCTCGCCATGTTTGAGGGTATGCGAATATTGATAACGCCCGGCATGGTGGAACTCGGAACGGACGAAGATGATTATAACAGGAAGCTTGGCGTTTATGCGGCTTCATGCTGCGACTTCGCGCTATTGGTGGGGCATAAGCGTACGGAGCCAATACGTGAGGGGCTTTTGAGCGAGGGTTTTCCCGAAAAGAAATGCCTTGTATTTGACAGGGTGGAGGAAGCTATCGAATATGCCTATAGCATAAGGACGGATAAGCATAAATATATCCTTTTGGAAAACGACCTGCCGGATAATTACTAGCATTGTCGTCCTGAATAGTGACTGAGAAAATACTCTATTTCGGGAAACTAATAATGTCATCCTGAGCGCAGTTGAAGGATCTTAACTAAAATTGGGAGCACAAAATGAAAATCAGAGTTGCAATGATATGGGGCGGAAAGTCCGTGGAGCACGAGGTCTCCATAATCTCGGGAATACAGGCTTTGAAGTCAATGGACAGGAAGAAATACGAGCCTATTCCATTGTATATGACTAAGGACAATGAGATGTATATAGGAGAGGGCGTGGGAGAAATCAGTTCATATCGCGATATTCCTGCCATGCTCAACTCCGCCCAGAGGGTCATCATGGTAAACGAAGGCGGGCATTTCATGCTCCAGCCATATCCGTTTAAATTATTCGGCGGCATTAAGCCCGTTGAATTTGACATCGCATTTCCCGTCGTGCATGGCACTAATGTAGAGGACGGGGCGCTACAGGGATATTTAAAGACCATAGGAGTTCCTTTCGTCGGGCCCGATGTGACATCGTCTGCGGTTTCCATGGATAAATTCATTACCAAGGCAATCCTAAAGGAAGCGGGAGTGCCTGTGCTTGACGCCAAGCTATATACTCTTGCGGACTATGCAGATACAGAGGTTTTGCTGAACGATATTGAGAAAGTTATCGGGTATCCTGTTATCGTCAAACCCGTAAATCTGGGATCAAGCGTGGGAATAGGCGTGGCAAAGAATAGAGATGAACTGATTTCAGTCGTTGACGACGCCTATATGTATGCAACGCGCATTATGGCAGAACATGCCATCAGCAATCTGAGGGAGATTAACTGCGCCGTTTTGGGTGATGAAAACGAGGCGGAGGCGTCCGAATGCGAGGAGCCTCTGAATGCAGGGGTAATTCTCAGCTATGAGGATAAATATGTGAACAGCGGAGGAAAGAAGGGCGGCGCCAAAGGCGGGGTTAAAAGTGCTGCCGCAAATTCAGCTGCAAGTTCAGCCGGCGAGACCAAGGCGATCGGCGGTGC
The DNA here is from genome assembly GCA_017515425.1 of Mogibacterium sp. Taxonomy (GTDB): domain Bacteria; phylum Bacillota; class Clostridia; order Peptostreptococcales; family Anaerovoracaceae; genus Crickella. The sequence goes on along the minus strand of JAFWFU010000047.1, from coordinate 47,758 downwards.
GAAGGGCTCGCGCGGTTCGGGCATGGCAAATCTTTCGCGTAAGATTCCTGCAGAGCTTAAAAAGAAAGAGCGAGAAGAGATTAGAGAGCTCGCGGTTAAAGCCTTTAAGGCGCTCGGCTGCAACGGAGTTTCGAGAATTGATTTTATGATAGATAAAGACGATGGCTCGCTCTATTTCAACGAGATAAATCCGATTCCGGGCTCGCTCTCATTCTATCTTTGGGAGCCTGTCGGTCTTTCCTATACGGAGCTGCTCGATAGAATGATTCGCCTTGCACTCGAGCGTTCCCGAAGGGAAGAGGCGGTCACCTATAAATTCGATACGAATATACTGCAAACCGCAAATATTTAGAGGCGTGTATATCGTATGTGAAAGCGGCGGGCATATAGTATGTGAAGAATGAAAAGCATAAAGCGGAATGCGCAAAGAAAATGATTAAAGGGAATTGGATAGAGGAAATAGAGTAGAGGAATAAATAAAAGGAATAAAGTAAAGGAAATTGGGCAAAGGAAATAGATTAGAATAATAAATTAAAGGAATAGAGTAAAGGAAATAAAATAAAGGAATAGCTTAAAGAATTAGAGCATAGGTTTGGACTTAGGCGGTTAGCACTCTCGCACAGAGAGTGCTAATTTTTTCTTTACAAGCCTTGAATTATGCAGTATTATAGTTTTGAAAAATGATCTACGCTAATAAATCTTCAATAGAGGAGGTGTAAATATATGAATGTAGAAAGATATACACAGAATGCGCAGCAGATTGTCATTGACTGCCAAAATATCGCGGTTTCCGAGGGCAATCAAATGGTGGACGGTGAGCATATTCATCTGGCGCTTTTAAAGCAACAGGACGGGCTTATTCCTAAGCTTCTTACGGCAATGGGTGTGGATGTGACCGCCCTGACTTCTGATGTTCAGGCGGAGATTGACAAGATTCCCAAGGTATCGGGCGGAAGCGACAATATGTACGGAACGCGCCGATTTAATAAGATTTTTATGGATGCCGAGGCTCTTGCTGAGCAGTTTAAGGACGAGTATGTGAGCGTGGAGCATATCTATCTCGCTCTGCTCGGAGAAAAGGGAACTGCAAGCGAGAAGATTTTGAGCAAATACGGTATCAGCAAGGACAGATTTCTCACAGAGCTTACCAAGGTGAGGGGCAATCAGAGGATTACAAGCCAGACGCCCGAGGATAATTACGAGGCTCTTGCCAAATACGGGCGCGACCTCGTGGATATGGCTCGCGACGGAAAGCTAGACCCTGTGATCGGAAGGGATTCCGAAATCAGACATCTCATTCAGATTTTATCGCGCAGAACGAAGAACAATCCTGTCCTTATCGGCGAGCCGGGCGTCGGCAAAACCGCTGTCGTCGAGGGATTGGCTCAGAGAATAGTCGCTGGTGATGTGCCCGAAGGGCTCAAGGACAAGACAGTATATGCGCTGGATATGGGTTCGCTTATCGCGGGTGCAAAATTCCGCGGAGAATTTGAGGAGAGGCTCAAGGCTGTCTTGAATGAAATAGAGAAATCCGAAGGAAGGATAATTCTCTTTATCGACGAAATACATAATATCGTCGGAGCGGGTAAGAGCGAGGGCTCAATGGACGCCGGAAATCTTCTAAAGCCTAAGCTTGCCAGGGGAGAGCTTCATTGTATAGGTGCGACCACCCTCGACGAATACAGACAGTATTTGGAGAAGGACGCGGCGCTTGAGAGGCGTTTTCAGAAGGTGCTGGTCGACCAGCCGACAGTTGAAGATACGATTTCCATACTGCGCGGGCTGAAAGAGAAATTCGAGATACATCATGGCGTCAGGATTACGGACAGTGCGCTGATTGCCTGCGCGACTTTATCCGACAGATATATAAGCGATAGATTTCTGCCGGACAAGGCTATCGACCTCATGGACGAGGCGGCGGCGCGCATAAGAACCGAGATTGACTCCATGCCATCAGAGCTTGATGAGGTTTCTCGCAAGATTACCCAACTTGAGATAGAAAAGCAGGCGCTCGCGAAGGAAGAGGACAAGGGCTCTAAGCTCAGACTAGAAGCGCTTGAAAGAGAGCTTGCAGACCTCAAGGAAAAGAGCGCGGGAATGACTGCTCAGTGGGAGAATGAGAAGAAGCTAATCCTCGAGGTGAAGGATTTAAAGAAGCAGATTGAGGAGATAAATCTGGAGATAGAGGACGCGGAGCGCCATGCGGACTATGAAAAGGGCGCCAAGCTCAAATATGGCGTTTTGCCCGAGCTTGAGAAGAAGCTGGAGGAAAAGAAGAATGCCGAGGATAAGCAAAACGAGGAGAAAATGCTCCAGGAGGAAGTGACGGAAGATGAGATTGCAGAGGTAATCTCCGCATGGACGGGCATTCCTGTGAGCAAGCTGGTGGAGACCGAAAGGGATAAGCTCCTGAGACTGCCGGATATTCTGCATAAGAGGGTGATAGGGCAGGACGAGGGCGTGAAAGCCGTATCTGAGGCTATCCTCCGCGCCAGGGCTGGTCTGAAAGATGAGGATAGACCGATTGGATCCTTTATCTTCCTCGGCCCTACGGGAGTGGGAAAGACGGAGCTGGCAAAAGCGCTCTCCGAAGCGCTTTTCGACACAGAGCGCAATATGATAAGGATAGATATGTCCGAATATATGGAGAAGCACTCTGTGTCGCGCCTCGTCGGAGCCCCTCCGGGATATGTGGGCTACGACGAAGGCGGCCAGCTCACGGAAGCCGTGCGCCGAAAACCCTATAGTGTCATTCTCTTCGACGAGATAGAGAAGGCTCACCCAGATGTATTCAATATACTTTTGCAGCTCTTAGACGACGGACGCCTGACGGACAATCAAGGGCGCACGGTGGACTTCAAAAACACCATAGTCATAATGACTTCTAATATAGGAAGTGCGGATTTGATAGAAAATATGAGCGAGGAAGGCGTGCTGAGCCCCGAGGTGGAAGAAGGCGTAATGAATCAGCTCAGAGACAATTTCAGACCAGAATTCATAAACCGCATAGATGATATAATAGTGTTCACGCCGCTTACGAAGAGTCAGATTAAGGGGATAATAGAGCTGTCCTTTGCCGAAATCAGAAAGAGGCTTGCCGAGAAGGAGATTGCGCTTGAGGTGACGGACAAAGCGCTCGACTTCATAGCTGATGAGGCATATGACCCGCGCTATGGGGCAAGACCTATTAAGCGCTATTTGCAGCAGCATGTTGAAACGGAGATAGCCGAGGGCATAATCCGCGGCGGCATAGTCGACGGACAGAGCCTTATCTGCGACTCTGACGGAGAGAAGCTGATTTACAGTTAAAACTCTATACTAAAAATTACACTAAAAAAAGAGGCGCCTGCCCTGCGGCAGACGCCTCAAAATATTTCTATGCTATATTCTTACGCTTTTTTTGCCGCTCTTGCGTCCTCAGCCTTTGCGGATTTCTCCAGGGAATCTTTCACGACGCCCTTAGGGTCTGTGATAAGAAGCCTCACTATCCATATAACCAAGGCGAAGGCGACAACTGAAAGTCCGAGAAATGCGTCGTTGAGCATATCAGCCGGGGCAGGCGCGAAGAATTCCGAGCCGAGCTCCGCATATTCAAAGATAGCGTCTCCAAGCCACATAAGAGAGGCTCCCCAGAACATAAAGACCAATATGCCAAGCTGCATGGAGTCATCTTTACGGGTATACCATTTAACCGTGCAGATAATGGCTGCAAATACCGAAATTAAAAGTGTCATATGAGTCCCCCCCTTATAATTCCTGAACTGCGGCTTCAGGTTTTCTCGACATGATTGCGTCTGCTGCTTTGCACATCACAAACCATACTGCCGTAATGATGACTGCCATTGTTACGCCGACGGTAGCCATTTCGTGGAACATTTCCGCTGCGTCGGCAGAACTCGACATAGCCGTCAGGAATGGAAACCAGGGAACGATTTCGCCATGCCATATATGCTCATATGCGAGGAGAATAGAACCGCCCCAAAGCATCCAAGTGAGCCATCTCAGCTTCCTGCTCATTGGAATCTTCGGCGCCCCCGATACATCTGCACTCGTTGGATCTACATTCGCCCTGCCTGACTCAAGCTGAGCCTTCTCAATCTTTTCACTATGTTTTTCAATGCCCTTTACAATCAGGGCTTCCGCTGCACTTACTGCAAAACAAGCCATAATATGCTCCTTCCAAAATAAAAATATTTTATTATGTATTTTTTTCGGCAGAAAACCGCCTCTAATCTGCCACCATTATATAAAAAATCAAAGGGAAAACAAAGGGGAATCAGCATTGAATTGTGATGACAATTAAAGTAACATAAGGGTCGATATAAGGAAAAGGGTCGGAGACAGTTTGATAATTTTGATAATAAGGAAGAACAATCAGAAAATATATGAGTGGCAGAGATAGGCATAAAACTGTCATTGCAAGGGCTGCGATATTTGGGAAGCAGCAAAAATAAAACGATGAGGATATAGCAACAATGGGTAAAGCAGAAAGACGTAACAGACATATAAGAAAAGAAGGCAAGACTAAGGCGGGCCATTTTAAAAAGGTTAGGGATAAATTCATGGCGAGGAGCCTAGTGGGAAAGATTTCCGTCATCTTTCGCAAGCTTGTAGTGCTCGGGCTGGTCGCCGTTTTTGCAATTATCGGATATACGGCGTTCAGCGTCGGCAAGATAAATCAGGAGACTCTGTATGAGAATATTGAGCGTTCCTCGACAGTCTATGACATAGTCGGAGACGAGGTGGACACCCTGCATTATACTGAGGACAGGCAGATCGTTCCCGCAGATGAGATGCCTGAGAACCTCAAGAATGCCTTTATAGCGATAGAGGATAAGACGTTTTACAAGCACCATGGATTTAATTTCAGGAGAATGATAGGTGCTGTCCTAGCCAAGCTGACAGGAAAATCCTCTTCGATAAGCGGAACGTCAACGATTACTCAGCAGCTCGCGCGCAACGCATATCTATCTGAGATTAAGAGCCGAAGGAGCCTTCGCCGTAAGATTTCCGAGATGTATATAGCATGGCGGCTGGAGAGAAAGCTGACGAAGGAGCAGATTTTGGAGGCGTATCTGAACACAATATACCTCGGTTATGGAAACTACGGGGTCGGCGCGGCTTCGAGGACTTATTTTTCCAAGGACGTCGATGAGCTGACTCTTGCTGAATGCGCGGCTCTTGCTGCTCTTCCGCAGGCTCCTGACGCATATGCTCTTATTTCCTCAGAGGAAGATGCCGGAGAGGAGATTAAGGAGATCAACTATTATTCTCTCAATACTCTTGACGACGAGGACGAAAACGGGAGCTCCTCTGAGGGAAGCTCAAAATACAATTATGATGACGCGGACGACAGCGAAAACGGTGAGGGGAATTCCGAGGAAGGAACGGGCTTTTATGCCAATGATATTTCCAAGGACAGAAGAGACCTCGTGCTTGAGCTGATGTCGGATCAGGGATATATTTCCTCTGCGGACGTCAGCGATGCTGAGGTGGATATTATAGATATTCTTCGCCCGAGCTTCGAGAAAAGCGAATCCGCCTATACATATTTTACGGATTACCTCGCAGGCGTCGTCGCCGCTGATTTAATGGAAAAATATGCAATGAGCGAAGAGGAGGCTCAGCGCATGGTCTATACCGGCGGTCTTAAGATTCATACGACTGTGAACAGCGCGATTCAAAACACCGTCTACGAGGAATTCCAGGACGATTCCAATTTCCCCAAGGCGGTTGACGAGAGCAAGGTTCAGGCGGCAATGGTGGTTACCGAGGTCGGCACGGGATATATAAGCGCCATGGTCGGCGGACGGGATACGGAAGGCTCCAAGCTCTTCAACAGAGCGGTAAGTCCGAGGCAGCCGGGTTCTTCTATCAAGCCTCTGTCGGTCTATGGTGCGGCGCTTCAAAAGAGCTTCGAATATGCGCAGAAGAAGCAGACCTTTCCGCTTGAGGACTTCGGCTTCGACAAGCAGGGGACGAAGTATTGGGGAGACTATATAACGGCAAGCTCGGGAGTAATTGACGAGCCGCTGAAGATTAACGGTGAGGAATGGCCTCAGAATTTCTCTAAGACTTATTCGGGCGGCAATTCCTTCAGAACTGCTTTGCAGAAGTCGCTAAACACCTGTGCCGTAAAGATAGTATGGCAGGTGGGCTTAGATTATTCCATTGAAATGCTTGAGAAATTCGGCCTGACGACATTGGTGGCGGATAAGGAAGAAAAGTCAAACGACGTAAATCCTGCGGCTTTGGCACTCGGTGCCATGACTTACGGCGTTACGCCTCTTGAAATGGCAATGGCATATGCGGCATTTCCGAATGAAGGCATTCTGAATTCTCCAATCTGCTATACGAAGGTGACGGACGCTTCGGGAAAGACTCTGCTCAGCTCCGAGTCTGAGGAAACCAAGGTCATGGACGAGGGCGTGGCATGGATAATGACGGATATTCTTAAATCTGTAGTTTCCAAGGGAATCGCGGGGAATGCTGCAATATCCGGTGTTGAGGTCGGCGGAAAGACCGGAACCACCAATGATACCTATGATATATGGTTTGACGGCTTTACCCCCAAATACGCGGCGGCTCTTTGGATAGGGACCGATTTGAATGTGGAGATGAGCGGGACGTCCTCTCAGGCGGCGGCTCTTTGGAGCAAGATTATGAGACAGGCTCCGGACATCAGAAGCGGTGAGTATGAGGAGATGCCGGGGAATGTCATAATGCAGAACGGCGAATACTATTCTGTGGGAACAGAGAAGAACGCGGGGAAGTTTACAGGGAATTCATCAAATAGTGACAGAGAAGAAAACTCAGACAGAGATGATGAAGAAGATGAGGAGAATGATGACGAGGCTGCGGACGAAGAAGAGGACGAAGATGATGTGACAGACGATACAAATACCGGCGGCAACCAGGGCGGTGAAACCGGCGGCACGGGTGACAACGGCGGCAGTGGCGGCGGGAATGGCGGCACGGGTGACAACGGCGGCACAGGTGGCGGAAATGGCGGCACGGGTGACAACGGCGGCACAGGTGGCGGAAATGGCGGCACGGGTGACAGCGGCGGCACGAGCGGCGGAAATGGCGGCACGGGTGACAGCGGTGGAAGCGGCAGTGGAAGTGGCGGCACAGGCGGAAATGGTGGCACTGGTGACAGCGGCGGCAGCGGCGGCGGAAACGGTGGCACGGGCGACAGCGGTTCAGGCTCCGGCGGCGGGACATCTCCCGGCGGTGATAGCGGCGGCAGCGGCGGAGGAAGCAACGGAAATGGCGAGGGCTCTGGCAGCTAAAACAAATGAGGAGCGCTGTCGGTAATACATTCAGTAATACATAATAATGATTGCAAACAGCTCTGCAACACTCTATAACGCTATATATCGCTTTGTAACGCTCCATAACGCTTCGCATGGCTGCATACGCCTTGTATCGCTCTATAACGCTTCGTATGGCTGCATATCGTAAACTAATAAAAGCAGGGAGACCGACTTCAAACGACTTAAAGCGATCACCCTGTTTTCTATTGCATGTTTTAGATTTGAGAACAGACGAGTATTGCAGCTTTTATTCGCTGACTCTTATGGAAATCTCTCCCGATATTAGCGCTTCCTCCTGCCCGTCTTCATATCTGACCTGGAGGCTGCAATCATCGTTGATAGCCAATGCGCGCGCGCGCCTGGTGGACTTGGGAGTTACCACGTCAATATCTTTTCCGATAACGAAGGAGCGCTTTCTATACTCCTCTACATATTCGAGGCCATTGTCATGCAGATATAAATCTGCAAAGCCTGTCAGAACTTCCGCGACCAGATGATTTCTGCTGATTTGCCCGGGTGTTTCCAATATGCTGCCTGCGACGTCTGAGAGCGCCTCGGGGAATCCGTTTCTCGGCGGATAGAGGTTTATGCCTATGCCGACGACGACGCAGTCGAGCTTGCCGTCCTCGAGGTCATAGGAAGCCTCGCTCAGTATTCCGCAGACCTTGCGACCGTCCACAAATACGTCATTTACCCATTTTATCTGAGGCTTTTTATCGGTCAGCTTTTCGATAGCCTTGCATACCGCCACAGCGCTTATGGTGGTAACCTTGGCAATTTCCGCTCCGTGGATATTCTCAGGCGTCAAGAGAAAGCTGACATAGACGCCCGTATCAGCGGGTGAATAGAATGTCCTGCCGCGCCTGCCTCTTCCAGATGACTGAGAGCTGGCGATTGCTATATAACCGCTGCTCACGCCCTCGTTTGCCCTTATACGGCATATATTATTGGTCGAATCGACAGTGCGAAAGACTTCAATATTCGCCTTTTCCCTATAATAGTCGCTCATATGCTCCTTGATACCCTCGACGGAGAGAATATCAGTATCCTTTGAAAGACAGTAGCCGCGGTTGGTTATGGCTGTAATATCATAGCCTTCCTTTTGGAGCTTCTTGACCGCCTTCCAGACGGCGGTGCGGGAGACTCCGAGGTTTTGCGCTATATACTCGCCTGAAATAAAAAAGCCCCTGTTTTTCTCAAACAGCGATATAAGTGCCTCTTTAGTAGTCATGTCCTTACCTTCTAACATATCTATCAGCTTTTCGGCGATAGAGCCGAGACTGAAAAGAATCATATATTGAGTTATAACCTTAAGGCTAGTTTAACGGTTGACAAAGAGCGAATCAAGCCCGTTGACAATTTGCACTAATATAAACACATAAAAATCTTTGACACTGTCTACGACGGGGCTATTCGTGCTATACTGTTAAAAAGCATGAGGAGGTGGCATGGTGAAACCGGAATTATTGGCACCTGTCGGCGGCAAACCGCATTTAATCGCGGCGGTATCGAGCGGTGCGGATGCCGTATATATGGGCGGCATGGCGTTTAATGCGAGGGTATTCGCGGATAATTTCAGTGATGAGGAATTACCCGATGCCGTTAAATACGCCCATGCGCATGGCGTGAAAGTATATATGACCATGAATACCTTGGTGGCGGATAACGAGCTTTCGAGGGCTTTTGAATACTGTAATTATATCTACGGACTCGGCGTGGATGCGCTTATAGTTCAGGATTTGGGGCTTATAAGACTATTGCATAAATACCTGCCCGATATGCCGCTTCATCTGTCCACGCAGGGCAGTCTGTATAATGTGGAGGCTTTGAAAACTGCGGCGAAGCTCGGTATAGGCAGGGTTGTTCCGGCTAGAGAGCTGAGCCTGGATGAGATAGGAAAACTTTCGCAGACTGCTTCCGATATGCAGCCGCCCGTGAATGTTGAGGTATTCGTCCATGGAGCACTCTGCATATGCTATTCGGGGCAATGCCAGATGAGCAGAGTGCTAGGCGCAGGCGCCGGACGCACAGGGAACCGCGGCACCTGCGCGCAGCCTTGCAGGCAAGGCTATATGGACGAAACCGGTCGCAGCTATTACGCTCTGAGCCCCAAGGATCTCTGCCTTATAAACCGCATACCTGAGCTCGTAGAGGCGGGTGCGTCTTCGTTTAAAATAGAAGGTCGCATGAAGAGTCCCGAATATGTGGCTACTGTGACGGGCATATACAGAAAATATATAGACCTATACGACAGGCTTGAAAGAGAGCATGGCAGGGCGAAGGCTGCCGAATTATACGAGGTAGAGGAAGAGGATATGATGACTCTTCGCCGCATATTCAGCAGAGGGGATTTCACGGAAGGCTATCTCCATGAAAACCCCGGAGAATGGCTGCTATCTGGAGCGAGCCCGAAAAATCAGGGGATTTATCTAGGCAAGGTGGTTGCCGTAATAGACAGCGAGGACAAGGTGAGCGAGCGTGATGAGAAGTCCGCCGTGCGCGGTGCATTGAGGCGCGGGAAAGTCCTCGTCTGCATAGAGCTGTCTAAGTCAGCGATAGAATCAGGTATGGGAATAGCGTCGGGAGACGGTCTCGAATTTCGCTCTGACGATAAGGACTATTTGGTGGGAAGTCCCGCAGGCGGAGTTACCACATATTTCAAGGATATAGGAGAGGGCTGTTATATAGTCGGGGACTATGAAAAGGGAATGCTGGTGGGAGACCTCGCATACAAGGTCAGAGACAGCGCCCTCATAGAGAAAGCACTCGATAAACCGGAAAAGAAGCTGCCGATCACAATGCAGTTTACCGCAAGGCAGGGGCAGTTCCCCATGCTCATAATGAATGATGTGGGGATAAATCACAGCGTTGAGATTAGTGCGAACCATAGGATTGAAAGAGCCCAAAAGAGCGCAACGGATATGGAACGGATAGAGCATAGCCTTGCCAAGCTTGGCGATACGACATATACGACAGGGCTTGCGGGCATAGATATTCAAATGGACGAGGATATAATGGTGCCGCTTTCCGTGGTGAACAAGATGAGGAGAGAGGGCGCAGATGAGCTTCTGAAATTCAGATTGAAGTCGGTGCAAAGTTCGCGTGCGCCTAAGCTCGGGCGAGAGGCTTTGGATAGGATAAAGGAAGAGGAGAGCCTCGGAAAAGAATGCCTTGATACATCTCTCTACCCGATTAAGATAGCTGGGAAAAGGGTCAATCCCGTACCTATTGAGGATTATCTTAAAAGCGTGAAGGACTGCAAGGACTCGGCACTAGCGCCCAGCGAGAGCAGTCCTGATGAAGCTGCCGAAACCTCCGAAGCAATTGACATCATTGACATTCCATATATCCTGAATGTCTCCAAGGGAGCGCTTGATGAATATATCGAGGAGAATTTCAGCGCAATCTGCGAGGCGGTCAGGGACAGTGGCATTCTCATTGGAAATTTCGGCTGGATAGAAAGGTTTAGAGAAGCCGGAGTCAGGGTCTATGCCGACTACGGGCTGAATATTTATAATAATCAGGCGCGCCTTGCGGCAGAGGAGCTCGGAGCGACGCTTTATCTGCCGTCGCATGAGACGGGCGTCTGCGACAGCCGCGGCATTCCACTGATGATTACCGAGCACCCTATCGCCGCCGAGAGCCTGACCGACAGAAAAGGCGCAGAACATAAAATTATTCACAAAAATGATAAGACGCTTATTTTCTAAAAAAAGATAACCGCAATATTTGATAGTTCAAAAGCGCAGATATTCATAATCCATATGACTAAACAGAAGGAAGATAAGCTATCATCTATCGCGGTGTATTTTGGTTTGGAAATACCTGCATTTGCCCTTATCGAGATTAGAAATATTTGCTGGTATGACTGTAAGACGAAGCCGGGAAATATGTTTATTGAGACACCTAAGAGAAAGATATACAGGGACTGACTTTTGAAATCTTCCTTCGATATAGAGGATAAATGTGGTATAATTCAGACGTACGGAGATAGTTTTACAGATAGGAGGATTAGTGATGGCAGATAAGAAAACAATAGAAAAGGTTAAAACGCTTCTTGAGGGACATTGCTACGGGCCTCTTAAAGAAGCCGCAGAAAAATGGCTGGAGATTGCAGACGAGAAGTATGATGTCAAGGAAAAGGCGGGCAAGGCTTGGGATAAGCTAAATGACGCTGCGGACGCTTTTGTCGAAGCCTCCGGCAAATTCAATGAAAAGATGACTGACATAGGAGAGAAGGCTGTTCCTGCGTTTGAAAAAGCCAAGGAGAAGGCGGGCCCTGCACTTGATAAGCTTCAGGACAAGGCAGCACCCGCGATTGACAAGGCTAAGGAAAAGGCAGCGCCGGCACTTGATAAGATTCAGGAGAAGGCAGCGCCTGCGATTGATAAGATTCAGGAAAAGGCAGCACCTGCGATTGACAAGATTCAGGAAAAAGCGGAGCCTACACTTGAGAAGCTGGCTGAAATGGAGCTTATCAAACAGCTCAAGGAAGGGATTGCCACACTCAGCGAGAATATCGCTTTCTTCAGCACCGACAAAGGGGCTGAGGTAGTTGGCAGCAAGGAAGCCGCGGAGCAGATTAAGAAGCACGCCGAGATGATGAAGGCTGATGGAAAGACTTATTGCGACTGCGAGGCTTGCACCAATGCCAGAGAGATTTTGAAGGCACTCGGAGAAGATATTGGAGAATAGATGAAACTAGTTTTTGCAAACGACTCATTCAAGGGAAGTCTAACCAGCAAAGAAACAGCGCTGCTTTTGGATAAAGCAGCGCAGTTTGTGTTTAAAGATGTCGAGACTGTAAAGCTCCCTCTGTCCGACGGCGGCGCAGGACTCCTCGACGCGGTTATCAGTGCATCCGGCGGCAGGGTGGAGACTGTTGCCGTGCATGACCCGCTTATGGGGCTTATCGAGGCACCCTATGTTGTAATAAAGGATAAGCTTGCCGTAATCGACATGACTGCTGTCTGCGGCATAGAGCTTTTAGACGACAGCATAGGAGATGAGAAGCTCGCCAGCTCGTATGGAATGGGTGAACTCATAAGATCTGCGATAGACTGCGGCTGCGAGTATATTGTCGCAGGCACGGGAGAGGTCGCGACAAACGACGGCGGCATGGGAGCGCTGAGGGCGCTCGGCGCGAAGTTCTTAGACGAAAAAGGCAGGGAGCTCGAGGGCCGCAGCGAAGATGTGGATAGATTGGCTGAGATTGATTTGTCGGAGATTGACAACAGAATTACGGATATAAGTTTTACCCTTATGTGCGATATTCCTAATCCTATCGAGGGTATGCAGAGATACACGGATATACTCTATAAGGTTACAGGGCATAGAAGCGATAACGTCATTGGAACGGGTGCTGCGGGTGGCTTTGGAGCTGCGGCATATGCTGTCCTCGGCGCGGAGCTGAGATCCGGCATAGATACAATGCTGGGCATGGTGAAATTTGATAGCATACTTGAGGGCTCGGATCTGCTAATCACGGGTACGTCTATCGCTGATGAAATCGCTGCGAATAGCGGGGTAATGCAGGGCGTTGCCAAAAGAGCCAAGGCGAAGGGAATACCCGTCATAGCCTTGGTGGAATCCCTCGGTGAAGGCTGGGAAGAGGTTCTCGGCTGCGGCGTGTCCAAATTGGTATGCATTAGCGGAGAGGGAAAGATGACAGATAATCCCGAAGGCGCAGCCGAGCTCTATTATGAGGCTGCCGTCAGAATGTTCGAAAACTATAGAGAGGGTAATCTATAAGAATAGTTTGCTTAAAAGCATAAATGCCATTGAATATCGCCGTGAGTCGGCGGAAGCAGTTCGGGTCCGACATCCTGCTTCTAAAATACTAAAACCAAAGGAGAAAAGATAATGCTTAGATCAAAGAAAACCCTGAGACTTACTCAGGGGGCGGCTATTGCCGCGACATATATAGTCCTGACGCTAATATTTGCACCAATATCATTCGGCCCTATGCAGGTCAGGATTGCGGAGGCGCTTACAATTCTTCCGCTCTTTACACCAGCCGCCGTGCCCGGATTATTCATAGGCTGCCTGCTCGCAAATTTCATGGGCGGAGCAATCGCCCTCGATGTGGTATTAGGCAGCATTGCCACGCTTATCGGAGCATGGGGCGGATATATTCTGAGATTTAACCGTTGGCTGGTTCCGATTCCCGCGATTATCTCTAATACGATAATAGTTCCATTCGTATTAAGATACGGCTATGGAGTAGCTGATATTGCGCTCCCGCTTATGGCTCTGTATATTCTGATAGGGGAGATAATCGGCTGTTATGTGCTGGGGGAACTCCTAGCCGCGGCATTGATACATAGAAATAAAATAGGTAAAATCTTCGAGTAATATAGAATAGGACTGAATATTATCTAGTAATGCCGAAAGATACAGAGTAATACCAGATAAAAGACAATTCAAATAATATTAAACAATTCGAATAATATTGAATAATACCGAAAGATGTCGAGTAATAACTAATAATAAAATACAATTCGATTATTATTAAACAGTATAATTGCGAATAGAAATGACAAAGAAAAGGTCATCTGCACTTAAAAATATAATAATCATCTTTTTTATGACCCTGATTACCGCAGGGTCTTTTGGCGCTTATCTTACTCTCACGATTGACGAGCCGAATATAGTTATCGGATATGCGGCTGGCATATCGAAGGACGTGCCGATATATGCACTGAAAGATGACGGCAAACTCGAGCAGGTGGGCAGCATAGTCCGCGGCAGCAAAATCAAGCGATATGACGACGCTGAAAAGATAGAAAACGCTGCATATTTCAAACTCAGGGACGGTGCTTCGCTGGTGGCAGAGGGAAAAAATGAAGAGGATAATGCCGATTTAAAAAATAAAAACAATTACAAATACTATATAGCGGAGGAAAATACAGCCTTCTATAGAACTGATGTCGTGAAGGAGAAGGAAGTCTATGTCAGGACTCCTGCCACCATATACAAGGACGAGAAAAATCCATTCATAGCGTCATTTGCCCCCAAGGGGAGCTGCCTTAAAGTCGTCGGGTATGACAGGCTCCTTGATGACGGAAGCGTCTATAAATATAAAGTAGAGTACGCAGATGAGAAGGAAGAAACTGTCGCTAGTGCAGACACAAATGCAAACACAAGCTCAACCTCGGCGCAGGGTTTTGTTTACAGCAAATATATGGCTCTGTCACAGGACGAAGCGAATGCTGTCTACAATGGGAACGGCGTCTACGACGAGGTCAAGGACGACAATTATGGTATAGAGCTATACGGCGGAAAAGCCGCGAATTTGGACTATTATCCGACTCAGAGACCTTCTTTTGCGGGAAATGAATTCTGCGAGGACGCCAGAGCAATGTATATAAACGGATATGCCGCCGTAAATCCGGGCAAATATATTAAGCTTATAGAGCAGACGGACTGCAATGCCGTGGTCATAGACATCAAGGACGGCTATCTCGCCTACGAGTCTGAGGTGGCTGAGGAAGTATCGCCGAGGTCGTATAAATCGGCGTATTCGAGCGTGGCAGAGTATAAGAAGGGCATTGACGCCTACAGGCAGACGGGAGCCTATCTCATAGGAAGGATAGTCGTTTTCAATGACGCTCTATATGCTAAGGATCACCCCGAGGATTGCATTAAATATGGCAGAGATTCCTCTTGGCCGAGCACCTTTTCGAGAAATGTCTGGGAATACAATATCAGGCTGGCTGTAGAGGCTGCGAGGGAATTCGGGTTTAACGAGATACAGTTTGACTATGTGAGGTTCCCCGAGAATTCCTTCGAGGTGTCGAAGTCGGGGAAGGCGGATTTCAGGAATATATATAATGAAGAAAAGGGGCAGGCGGTGCAGAACTTCTGCATTTATGCGGCGGATATGCTCCATGAGGAAGGGATATATATGTCCGTAGATGTCTTTGGGGAGTCCGCCTACGGATATATGACTGCATACGGTCAGTATTGGACGGGCATTTCCAATGTCGCGGACGCAATCAGCGCAATGCCTTATACCGACCATATGGGAGCGAATGGGGCTTGGAACAACCCTTATAACACCATGCTGAGCTGGGCTAAGAGGGCTAAGAAGCAGCAGGATAAGACGGAGACTCCGGCGGCAGCAAGAACTTGGATTACGGGATATAATACGCCGCATTGGAATCCGACGGTTGACTATGACGCAAAAAAACTAAAAGCGCAGGTGAGGGCATTAAACAAAGCGGGGCTTTCGGGCGGCTTCATACCCTGGAATGCGGCGTCAGACCTAGCCAAATACAGGCAGTATAAGGACGTATGGAATTTGAAGTAAAGACATATCCATTGTAAAGATAGCTCCGTCATAAAGACAGATACGTCGCTGCGCTTATATTTCATTTATGATACAATTAGCCTATCTTTCGCGAGAAAAAGGAGAATGCCATGGACTATGATTTCAAGATTAGAACCTTTTCTGAGGAGCGAGCTTATCATAATACTGCCATACTCATCTATCTAAAGGCGGCGCATACCGTCTTCGGCGGTGCGGATGTCAGGATAGGCAATTCTCTCAATCAGGGATATTACAGCTATATAAACCTCGACGGCGCGAAGCTGACCTCATCCGATATACACAAACTGAGGGACAAAATGGAAAAATATATAGCGAGGGATATGCCTATCGAGAAGGAGCTTGAGAGCGCGGAGCGTGTGATAGAGCGGTGGAAGTCGCTCGGGCTTACGGAAAAGGCGAAGCTCTTCGAGGGGATAGCCGGAAATGAAGAGGTCGAGATAGTAAATCTTCACAATTTCCGAAACTGCATGTATGGAAAGCTGCTCCCGAGCACAGGATATATCAATCTCTTTGACCTTAGACCCTATAGAAACGGGCTTTTGCTCAGGCTGCCGAATGCGCTTCACAATCATACGATTCCTAAGTATAGAGATGATGACAAGCTCTACGAAGCCTATGCGGAGTCAAAGCGAATGAGAAAGCATACGGGCATTGAGTATCTCGCGGACATCAACGAGAAGATTAGAGATGGCGAAGCGGAGGAAGTAATCAAGGCGAGCGAATGGCTGATTTCAAAGGAGCTTGAGGAGCTTGCCGAGACCATAGTCAGGGAGAATAAAAAGGTAGTTCTCATAGCGGGGCCATCGTCTAGCGGAAAGACGACTACTGCCAAGAGGATTTGCGCGGAGATTGAAGGACTGACGGGGAAATCGCCGCTCTATCTCGGTACCGACGATTATTTCGTGGAAAGAGGAGAGACTCCGATTGGAGAGGACGGAAAACCGGACTTCGAGGGGCTCGGCGCGGTAGACCTTGTGCTCTTTAATCAGCAGATGGAAGATCTCCTCGCAGGCAGAGAGGTGGATATACCCGAATTTGATTTCATAAACGGCTGCAAGGTATTCGGCAAGCGCATTACATCTCTTGAGAAAAACCAGGTGCTGGTTATTGAGGGAATTCACAGTCTGAATGATGTGCTGACCGAAAATATTCCGAGAGAGGATAAGTTCAAGATATATATCAGCCCTCTGACGCAGATAGGCATGGACAGGCATAACAGGGTATCCACGGCTGACGCGAGGCTTTTGAGGCGCATGGTGCGCGACAATCAATTCAGAGGCTATAATGCCGAGGCGACTCTCGATACATGGCCTAAGGTCAGGGCGGGGGAGAGCGCGAATATTTTCCCATACAGCAGCTCGGCTGATGTGGTATTCAATTCCAGCACGGTATATGAGACCTGCCTTTTGAAAACCTATGCGGAGCCGCTGCTCTTGGCTATAGATGAATCGAGCGAGCAGTATGAGGAGGCGCAGAGGATTCTCACCTTCATGAAGTATTTCGAGAGGATTGAAAGTTCGGAGCCTGTTCCTGATGACTCCATACTCAGGGAGTTTATAGGTCCGAGAGAGGGCTAGAGAGAACCGACATAATCGACTGGATAGACAGAAGAGACGGAATATACGAGGGTATTGCATTAAATTTCATTTTTGTGTATATTTACAAATGAATTTTGGTAATACCCTTTTTGTTTACCAAGAAATGTGGAAGCTGCTTACAAGTATATGGAAGCTCCTAAGGAATTTTCACAAAACGCGAAAAGAAAAAGAAAGAAAAGGACGAAGAGATGAAGAATATTTTTACAGAAGAAAGAGAGATTAAAGAAACGAAGCTTTGGCATGCACTGACGACCTTCATTATCCTTGTGGTGGTGATGTCGGTTGGAATCCTGATATTTGAGGTGGATCCGCATATCCCAATGTTTATCGGGGTAATTGCCTCTGCCGTCATGGCTATGGTGCTCGGGTACAAATGGAGCGATATAGAGAAGATGATGGTGGACGGCATTTCAAAGGCTATGCAGTCAATCCTGATTCTCGCGATAGTCGGCATGATGATTGGTGCGTGGATTTTGTCAGGAACCATTCCGACCATGATCTACTACGGACTCAAACTCCTGAGCCCTAAGGTATTCCTGATTGCCACCGTTCTTATCTGTTCCATTACATCGCTTGCGACGGGAACTTCGTGGGGAACTATGGGAACTATGGGACTCGCCCTTATAGGAATTGGACATGGGCTCGGTATGCCGATAGGTCCGACGGCGGGAGCGGTTTTGGCTGGCGCATATTTCGGGGATAAGATGTCGCCGCTTTCTGATACGACCAATCTGGCACCAGCTATGGCGGGTACTGACGTTTTCACCCATGTAAAATATATGCTTAAATCCACAGTCACAGCCTATGGAATATCGCTTTTGTTCTTCGGCGTTTACGGATTTATGCACGCGACGAGCGGCAATGTTGACACCTCGCAGGCAACTATCCTGATGGACGGGATAAAGGCGTCGTTTAATATCAATCCGCTTCTGCTGCTGCCGCCTCTGGTAGTCATTCTGTCAATCGCCTTTAAGGTTCCTGCCATTCCCGGAATCACCATGGGATTTCTGACTGCGGCTGTTATGGCGCCTTTCGCGCAGAGCGGTGCCGATATTGGGGCAATTCTCGACGCAGCCCTTGACGGATATACGATGGAAGGGGAGATTGAATCTCTAAATGACCTTCTAACAACAGGCGGGCTTACGAATATGTCGAGCTCCATACTGATGACGATAATTGCCATGATGTTCGGAGGCATTATGGAAGGAAGCGGACAGCTCGCCGTCATAATCAATGCTATTTCAAAGAATATAAAGACTGCTGCCGGAATGGTCGGCGCTACAGAGGCTACTTGCATACTCTCAAATGTGGTTATGCCCGAGCAGTATATTTCTATCCTCGTGCCGGGCAGAATGTTTGCGCCCGCATATAGGGAGAGGGGAATTCACCCCAAGAGCCTGTCGAATGCGCTCGAGTCTGCGGGGACTGTAACATCATGCCTCGTGCCATGGAATACCTGCGGGCTTTTCATTAAAAATACGCTGGGCGTCACCGCCAAGGTCTATGCGCCATGGGCTGTGTTCAACTATACGATGCCTGTGATATGCTTTGCTATGGCGTTTATGGGGGTTACGGCGACGAAGATGACGGAGGAGGAAAGGGTTAAAGCCGCTTCCGGCGAACTTGTATAAACGGCTTCTTTCAGCGCATAACGTCGTCAACGCTTTTCCTCGCGTACTCACATACTTCTGTGTATGCTCCGTGCGCTCGGAAAGGCGTTTTCTCGTTCTGCATCTGAAATAAACCGTTTATACATAGTTAAATAACTTTATATTCGAGCAGGTTCTTTCGCGTCATACATCAATTTTAAGCCGATTTTCGTAGGTCGTTTGCCCGTTTAACATATGTAAGAAGCCGTTTGGGGGCGTGGGGGAGTTGGTGACATATATAGTGTAAAGCAAACTTTACAGACACAATATCTTGTGTCTGTTTTATTTTTTTTGCCTTTGTAAAGCTGGCTTTACATAAAAAAGTGGAGAATAATAGAAAAAAATAGGCCATTTTTATTAAATTGTGGTGGAAAGTGGTGTAAACTTTAGACACTGTAACCAACCGTTTTAACTAATACTGTTTTGAGAAAGCTGACCTTTTGCAATGTTTCACGGAGTTTATGAAAACTCAATAGACAGCAAAAACCGAATGATTATCCCTGCTAAGTTCAGGGATGATCTCGGTGGTCAGTGTATGCTCACGAAGGGTTACGACCAATGTCTCTATATCTATACGATGAAGGAATATGAGGAGATGGCGGAGAAGATTTCCGCACTTCCGCAGTCGGATAGGGAATTCAGAGCGTTTATAAGGGACTTCTTCGGAAATTCCGAGATTGTTTATCCTGACGCGCAGGGCAGAATTATCATTCCGGCGAAGCTGAGGGAGTACGCGAATATAAAGAAGGACTTGGTGACGCTGGGCGCCATGAACAAAATCGAAATCTGGAGCGCGGAACTTATGAATGAGAGCTCGGGAGAGAACCTCATGGATAATCAGAGCCTCACGGATAAGCTCGGGCAATTCGGGCTATAGGGAGAGCGCTATGGAATTCGAACATATACCGGTGCTCTACGACGAAGTCATGGAAGCCTTGGACATCAAGGCGGACGGGATATATGTTGACGGCACGGCAGGCGGCGGAGGTCATGCCTCAGGGATAGCTTCAAGGCTCTCCGAGAAAGGTCTGATAATAGCTGTCGACAGAGACATAGAGGCATTGAAGGCCGCGGAGAAAAGGCTCTCCGAATACAAATGCAGATATATAATACTCCATTCAAACTATAGCGACGCAGAAGCCATAGAAAGGGCTGCCGGAGAGAAGGTAGACGGGATTCTCCTGGATATTGGAGTTTCGTCCTATCAGCTCGACAATCCTAAAAGAGGCTTCTCCTATATGCATGACGCGCTGCTGGATATGAGAATGGACGATGGCGACAGCCTGACAGCCTATGACGTAGTGAACGGTTATGAAAGAGCAGATCTGGCGCGAATCATCAGGGAATACGGAGAAGAGAATTGGGCGGCGAGAATCGCCGAGTTCATAGAAAAGGCGAGGAAGGAAAAGCCCATAGAAACAACGGCGGAGCTGACCGAGATTATAAAGGCTGCGATACCCGCTAAGGCGAGGAGGACAGGACCTCACCCGGCAAAGAGAACATTTCAGGCAATCCGCATAGAGGTGAATGACGAACTCGGACATCTGAAAGAGGGGGTCTCCAAGCTGCCGGATATTCTATCAAGCGGAGGCAGGCTGGCGATTATAACCTTCCACTCTCTCGAGGACAGGATAGTAAAGACGGAGTTTGAAAGAAGGCTTAATCCATGCACCTGCCCTGTAGAGATTCCGATCTGCATATGTGGGAAGGTGGCAGACGTAAAGAGGATAACCAAGAAGCCTATTATTCCGAGCAGCGAAGAGAGGGAGTCGAATCCGAGGGCGAGGAGCGCCAAGCTCAGGGTTATCGAGAAAAAATAAAACACATACTAATAAAACACACACACTAATAAAACACACTATCCAGACATTCAACATCAGTTAAAGCTTAGGAGATATTCATAGGGGATGCAAAAATGAGCAGCAGAGCCCAAGCCGCGAGAGCAGGCATTTTAAACGGAATAAATTATGCAGCGCCTAATGAGGTGAGGCTTGATGATGTCCGCAGAGCAAGGGTCTCCAAGGACAGGAGACATATGATAAGAATAAGCAGTCTTATTTTGCTTGCAATTTTTATTCTAATAGGCATGAGGGCATACTGCGCCAGCATTCAGCATGAGAACAATGAGCTCATCAAGGAGAATAATTATCTCGAGGCTGAGATTGACTCTTTGAACAGTCAGCTTATAGAGCAGATAAATGTTACTTCCATTGAAAAGGTTGCGACGAGCGACTATGGAATGGTTTTCCCCACATCTGAGAATGTAATCGTTCTCGGAAAGAGTGAGAAGCAGGATCAGAGCCTCGCTGCCGTTATAAGAAGCGAAGCTTATAATTAGTACTATCCAATTCTTGATACTGAGAGCCACTAATCCGGAGACGGGTTGGTGGTTCTTTTATAAAAAGAGCAAAGCCTTGCAAATGCTTATTGAACAGCGGCGAGGATAGAAAAGGGAGAGGATAGAAATGGGCGAGACGAAGCACCAAATACAGTGCGGTACTATACAACGCCTACTATATATAGTATAATAACCTGTCGAATTATGAGATTAAGAGAATGTCGCAGACATTATGGCAAAGAAAAAGGATAGGCAGAAAGAGAATAAGAAAAAAAAGAATAAGAAGAGCGACATAAAAGCCGAAGCCAAAATCGAACGCAAACGAAAGAAGAAGAGCAAAGGCAAGAGCTATAGCCCCAGCAACGACAACTTTGACGGCGGTGGCAAAGGCAGCAGCAACACCGAAAAGGTTCTTCCGATTAACAGGAGAAGGATTGGGCTCGGATTCGGTTTGATTTTGATACTCCTCTTCGCTCTTATAATCCGCATGGGATATTGGCAGATTGTAAGGGCTGATGAGCTAAGGATTATGGCGACGGAAATGCAGAAGGTCGACTTCGAGATAGACCCGGCGAGGGGCTCTATCTATGATTCGCGCATGAATGTCCTGGCGGAGTCCGTCACCGAGTATGAACTCTATGCCTATTCTCAGCAGCTCTACAAATCGACGGATATAAAGCCCGAGATAAAGGCGAGCATTCTCAAAATACTCTATGAGATAACGGGAAAGAGCAGCGAGGAGTTGCATGAGATTTTAAGCGGGGAGGAAAACCTCGTCCTGGTTGCTGACGGGCTCAGCAAGTCGAAGGTGGATATGGCAAGGGAAGCCTTCGGCAGCAATATAGTCGTAAAGACGAAGGTTTCGAGGTATTATCCGAACGGCGCCTTTGCCGCACAGGTGCTCGGGGGCGTAGACGCTACAAATACGGGGCGTTCGGGGCTTGAATACCAATATAATTCGGAGCTCGCCGGCGTGAAGGGCAGGACGGTGATGACGACCGACCTCAACGGGGACACGGTTTCCAATAGCTCGAGGTATTATAAGGCTCAGAACGGCGTCAGCATAGTAACCACCATAGATTCGGTTATTCAGAGTTTCGTTGAGGACGCTCTTGAAACGGGCATGAAGCAGACGGACGCGGATGCGATAACCTGCATAGTTATGAATCCCAAGACGGGGGATATACTCGCTCAGGCGACCACACCTGAATTTGACCCGAATAGATCGAACGAGCCTGTCGGCAAGGCTGAGCAGGCGAGCTTTGAGGCGATGAACGACAGGGAGAAGTCCGACTATCTGAGCAGAATGTGGAGCATAAGAGGCGTGAGTGATGTCTACGAGCCGGGTTCCACCTTCAAGCTCATAGCGGCGGCGGCGGCTCTCGACTCGGCAAGCGCTGATGATAATTCATCATATACATGCACGGGAGGCATACCTGTTGGTGGATATACGCTCCGATGTCTTTATACTCACGGACATGAGGATTTAAAAGAGGCTGTCGGGAATTCATGCAATCCAGCATTGGCGCAGGTCGCCATGGATATGGGAGCTAAGACATTCTACGACTATATAGATATGTTCGGCTTCAACGACAAGACGGGGATTGACCTTCCGGGCGAGACCAATTCCATAGTAAAGGATCCCGAAACAATGAGCATAGTCGATCTGGCGACCACCGGCTATGGACAGGGGATTGCCATAACGCCGATTCAGATTCTCAGCGCGATAAACGTCTTCGGAAATGACGGAATCCTGATGAAGCCAAAGATTGTGAAGAAAATCGTGGACGAGGACGGAAATACCGTCAAGGAATTTGAGGACGTCAAGGTCAGGCAGGTGGTTTCCGAGCCTACTGTGGAGAAGATGAAGGATATTATGGAATACTATGTCTCTGATGCGGGCGGAACCACGGCTTATGTGCCCGGCTATAGGGTTGGAGGAAAGACGGGTACGGCGAACTTCGTCGAAGGCAGCAGGTATTCGTCTGCGACAAATACTTCCTTCGTGGTCATGGCTCCTATGGATGACCCTAAGATTTCAATGATATGTATAGTTTACAGACCTACGAAGAAGGAATATGGAGCGTTCACGGCGGGGCCGATTGTAAAGGAAATAACCGAAAAGACACTTCAATATTTGGGGGTCGAGAGGGAGTATTCCAAGGCTGAGGAGAATAAGAAGAAAGAGAATCAGGTGAAGGTGCCTGATGTGACGGGTGATGACAGCAGCGTGGCGATAGCGAAGCTGCAAAATGCCGGTCTGAACTATATAGTCATGCCGGAGACGGGAAGCGACGCGCCATTTATCGTCGTAGACCAATATCCGAAGGCGGGGTCTAAGGCGGAAAAGAAATCCGCGGTGTATATTTACAGCGAATAGGCTGCCGGTGCCAGATGTAAAGCTGCGGGAGACAGCAGAGAGATTAAGGAAGAGCAGTAGAAGAGTAGAAAAGCAGTGAAACGTAAAGAAACAGAAGGAAACTGATAGAATTAAACAGTTTAGAAAAAGAGACGCAAGCAGTAAAAGGCAAAATGATATAAGGAAAAAGATAGAAGATAGAAGAGAAGCGAATACATATATAAAAAATAGAAAAGAAAGAATTTATATGCAATTAACGAATCTTATTATTTTTAAATATTCGGCGGTGGCTGCCATAGCCTTCCTCGTCTCTGCGCTGGCAACCGGACGTCTCATTCCTTATTTGAGACATAAACAGTTCGGTCAGTATATAAGAGAGGAAGGCCCGCAGGCACATCTGGCTAAGACGGGCACGCCGACCATGGGCGGCGTCGCTATGGCAGCCGGAATTACCCCGGCGGGGATTTTATCCGTCCTTATGGGGCTTTCCGATATGGGCGATATGCTGGCTATTCTTCTCAGCATGTACGCCTTCGGCGCCGTAGGCTTTATAGATGATTATAATAAAATAGCCAAGAAGCAAAACGAGGGGCTCACCCCTAAGCAAAAGCTCTTGCTTCAATGCATTTTCGGTGCTGCCCTGGCTGTGTTTATGATGATGAGAGAGGGAAGCTCCGTCATTATCCCATTTGCGGGAAAAAGCGTAGATATGGGGCTGCTCTATATACCCTTCGTGATATTTATAGAAGTCGCCATGGCAAATTCGGTAAATCTGACGGACGGCTTGGACGGGCTTGCGGCAAGCATTTCCGCAATCGTGGCATGTACGTTCGCGGTCATAGGGATATGCCTTTCCGCTGATGGCAGCATGGCTATGGCTGCCGCGGGGCAGGCTGTATTCGGAGCAGCCATAGGCTATCTTTTATACAATAGGTATCCGGCGCAGATTTTCATGGGAGATACGGGCTCCATGGCTCTCGGGGGAGTCCTCTCGGCTATGGCTATCGTCGGGCGAATTGAATGGCTTTTGCCAATAGCGGGTGCGCTATTTGTGATAGAAGCCCTTTCGGTAATAATACAAGTCGCATATTTCAAGAAAACGGGAGGAAAGAGGATATTCAGAATGGCGCCTATACATCATCATTTTGAGCTCGGAGGCTGGCATGAGACGAAGGTAGTCAGAAGGTTCTGCATATTTACCCTCATATGCTGCATAATAGCGATATTCTCGGTTATATAGGAAAAATGACAGTGAAGTATGAAGCCCGCAGAAAATAAGATAAAAATATGATATGAAATAAGATAAATAAATAAGCATATGGGTGTGTAAACATATGGACGTGCAAACATATAAACATGCAAAATGCAAAATGCAAAATGCTTACTAAAATATATGCAAATAATCAAACAATCAAACAACCAAACAATCAAACAATCAAACAATCAATCAAGTGAATAAGGGTATAAAATAATTAAGTGAGGAAGTGAGAATATGTTAAGAGGAAAAGAATACAGAGAGACATTAGCGGGGAAAAAGGTGCTCGTGGTCGGGCTGGGAAAATCAGGAAAAGCAGCCACAAGAGTTTTGAATGAGGAAGGTGCGACCGTCTATGTGCAGGACTCTTCTACTTCGGACAGGCTCGACACTCAATTCCTAAAATATATGGACAACGAGGGCATTGCGGCTTTTCTTGGAAGTGAGCCTGATGATATGAGCATATATGATATGCTCGTCCTGAGCCCCGGAGTTCCGAGCGACCTGGCCTTTATCAAAGAGGCGGAGAAACAGGGCGCAGAAATCATAGGTGAGATTGAGCTCGCCTATAGGATAAGCGAGGGCAACTTCGTGGCAATCACAGGCACGAACGGCAAGACGACTACGACGAGCCTTGTGGGAAAGATTTTCGAAGATGCGGGATTTAAGACGTCCATAGTCGGGAATATCGGAAATCCCGTGGTGACTCATGCGGAGGAGACGACTTCCGAGGATTGGCTTATCACAGAGGCCTCGTCGTTCCAGCTCGAGACGATAAAAACTTTCAGACCGAGACTTGCCACTGTGCTGAATATCACACCGGATCATCTGAACAGGCATAAGACCATGGAAGCCTATGCTGCGGCTAAGGCGAATGTGATGATGAATCAGAAAGATGATGACTCTTTCATATACAATGCGGATGACGAGACGGTAAGGCGAATCGCGTCAAATGCAAAAGGTAGGACGATTTCATTCAGCATGAAGGGCGGGAGCGAGCCTGGAGCTTATCTTGACGATAGCAAAGTTATTGTAAGAGATGCTGACGGACAGGAATATACAATCTGCGATACTGATGATATAAGAATTATAGGCGACCACAATATAGAAAATGTGCTTGCGGCTTCTGCGATAGCATTCTTTGCCGGAATAGAGGTGGAAGTCATCTCCGCCTCGGTAAAGGAGTTTGCGGGGGTCGAGCATAGGATAGAGTTCTGCGGAAAGGTCGACGAGGTTGAATACTATAATGACTCGAAGGGAACGAATACCGACGCTGCGATAATAGCTCTAAAGGCGCTCGAGAAGGACATCATTCTCATTGCGGGCGGTGACGCGAAGAACCAAGATTTTGATGAATTTGCAGCCGCTCTTGAGGGAAGGGTTCACGCTCTTATCCTGCTTGGAAGAGATGCGGATATAATCGAAGAGGCAGCAAAGAGGTATGGCTTTACCGATATTTACAGATGTAAGGATATGCCTGAATGCGTGAGAAAAGCCTCGGAGCTTGCAAAGCCGGGAGACAAGGTCTTGCTTTCGCCTGCCTGCGCGAGCTGGGATATGTATGATAATTTCGAGCAGAGGGGAAGGCATTTCAAAAGCTGTATTAAGGAGCTCCTCAGATAGTTTTTAAAAGCTGCAATTTATAAATGCTCATTAGAGCAGAAAATATATTTTAAAGGTAAGACATTTGGCAAGCAAAAAGGAAAGAAAGGAAGCTAGAAAGAAATCCAAGGCTGCTGTTAAAAGGCGTAAGGCGGAGGAAAAGGCTCTGCTTAAAGCTCAGACGAAGGCTGAGAGAAGGGCAGAGAAAAAAGCCGCTTTTTCGGAGTCTTGGAGAGAGCTTGGCGAGGTGCTCGGAGGCTATGACTTCGGAGTCGTCGCTCTTGTAGTGATTCTTTCTCTCTTCGGAGTTGCCATGGTTTTCAGCGCGGGCTATTACGAGACGATCAATTTCTCAGAGCCCGATCCGCTCTATTATCTTAGGAGACAGCTCTTCTTCGTTGCCACCGGATTGGTGCTGATGTTCGTCTTTGCCAATATCAACTATCGCATTTACAAATACACCTATGTCATCGCAGCCCTCGTAAGCCTGGCGCTTCTCGTCGTGGTAATGTTCTTGGGAACGTCGGTAAACCAAGCTCAGAGGTGGATTGACCTCGGCTTTATCCGAATAACGCCGAGTGAGTTTTCGAAGGTTCTGATGATAATGTTCACCTCGGGATTTTTGGCTTCTAAGCCTAGAGGCGTAAAAACTATTGGCGGGCTCGGTATTATCGTGCTTGTAATGGGGCTGCATCTCTGGCTGATTTTTGCTCAGCCAAATCTGTCAACAGCCATTGTAATCGCTGCCATTATGATAGCCATTATGCTGGTGGCAGGGCTTAATATTTTCTTTATGATCGTCCCCGTAATAGGAGCAATCGGACTCTATTTCTATATAATCACGAGCAAGACTCCTCTGCATTGGTATAAGCGTATCGAATCGTTTACGAATCCCTTCGCCGACAGACAGGGTGACGGATACCAGGTTACGCAGGGACTCATAGCTCTCGGAAACGGCGGGATAAAAGGGCTAGGATTTGGCAGAAGCGTATCAAAAAATCTCTATCTCCCGGAGCCGCAGAACGATTTTATCCTGGCTATTATCGGAGAAGAGCTCGGATATATTGGATTTCTGGTCTTGATGATTTTGTATATCATCCTGCTTTTCAGGCTATTTATGATAGCTCTCAAGGCAAGAGACAGGCTGGGGCTTTTCCTTGCGACGGGAGTGGCTGCAATGCTGGGGCTACAGGTGATAATCAATGTAGCGGTTGTTACAGCTTCCATGCCGGCAACGGGCATAACGCTGCCGTTTATCAGCTATGGCGGAACGTCCGTATGGGCGTTTATGATTGCAATGGGGATTGCTCTAAATGTTTCAAAGCGCACAAATGCCATGGAAAGATATATGCGGCGGAGAAAGGATGAGGAAGCTGCTGCGGGCTTTGAAGGAAGCGAGGCGGCTGTCTGATGAAAATAGTTCTTACCGGAGGAGTGACGGGCGGGCATATCTATCCTGCAATAGCCATAGGCGATAAATTCAGGGAAAAAGATCCGTCCTGTGAAATAATATATATAGCCAGCGGAGAACCGCTTGAAAGGGAGATAATCAGCAAGGCGGGCTATGAACTCTTTGAAGTTCAGTCGGAGCCCATGCATAGAAACAACCCCTTCCGCATGGCTTCTACCCTTATAAAGACGATGAAGGGAAGAAGCCAAGCCATGCGAATTATGAAGGACTTCAAGCCTGACATCATAGTCAGCACCGGCAGCTTCGTGAGCGTTCCCGTCGTGCTGGCAGGGGCGGCTCTCGGTGCGAGGATATTTCTGCATGAGCAGAACGGATTTCCGGGGGTCTCAAATAAATTCCTCGCTAAATACGCCGAGAAGGTATTCCTGGGCTTCGAAGCCGCAGGTCAGTATTTCAAGGAGAAGGAGAAAACCGTATACAGCGGAAATCCTGTAAGGGCGGAGTTTTCGGGAAGAGATAAGTCTGCGGACAGGGCGGGGATTGGAATTCCCGAAGATGATTTTGTCGTAATGGTATTCGGCGGAAGCCTCGGCTCTGAGACCACAAATGCGGTCGGAGAGGCACTCGCCGTAAAATATGCGGATAGGGAAGGCTTTACCCTGGTCTGGGGAACGGGTAAGGAATACTATGAGGACATTAAGAGCAGGCTGGATCAAGAAGGATTTGAGCCTGAGAATATAAGGATAGTCCCTTATATAAATGATATGCCGCAAATGCTCTCCGCCTGTGATATAAGCATATGCAGGAGCGGCGCGCTCTCCGTGGCTGAAACCACTATGGCGGGCAGGGCGGCTGTTTTTATTCCCTCGCCCAATGTTACCGAGGATCATCAATACTATAACGCCAAGGCTGTACTAGATGCGGGCGGCGCGTTTATAGTGAGAGAAGAAGAGGGCGCTAAGACATGTGTGAGCGCTGCCGAGGAGATAATAGAGAAGCTGGACGGAGACAGAGAGCTCCTTAAAAAAATGCAGGAAGCGAGCAGGGCGATTGCGCCATGCAATGCCGCCGATATCATATATGAAGCCATAGTTGCTGCGGAGACTGAAAGCGTCAAGACAATAGATGAAAATTCGGAAACCGAAAACGAAAACGGGAAAGACGGTAATAGTGATAGCGAGAGCGAAATTGAAATTGAAAGTGAAAATGAAAGTGAAGAATACCCAGCAGAGGCTGAGATAGATGATGAGGACAGCCAGGCAGATGAGGGTTCGGGTATTGGTGAAAAATATATAAATGAGGATAAATCGGGCGCGGAGGCTGAAAAAGAGAGCGCGTCTGAACCCGAGACTGAACAAGAACCCGAACCCGAGCTCAGCGAAGAGGATAGGGCAATCGCCGAAAGAATACGCCTCAGAAAGATTGCGACGGCGAAGAGGAGGCGCAGGCATAAGAGAAGGCTCATAGAGCTCCTCATACTCATTGTTCTCCTCGTCACAGGGCTGATACTCTCCTTTACTTCGATTTTCACCGTGGACTCAATAGAGGTAAATGGGAATTCGCATTACAGCGCAGAGGAGATAATCAGCATGGGACATGCAGTCCCTGGGAAGAATTTGATCTATCACCCAGACAAGAAGGAGATAAAGCATTATCTTGAGCTCAATCCATATATAAAAAGCGCAGAGGTCAGAAGAAAGCTGCCTTCCACCTTGGTGATTACGGTGAGCGAGAGGACGCAGCTCATGGCTCTCAAATATGATGACGACTATCTCATCTTAGACAGGGAGGGGATCCTCCTTCAAAAGAGCCGCACCAAGCCCAAGCTGACCATTATTGAGGGGAATGTCATCAATAAGATAAAGCTGGGTGAGCCTCTCGGGACGCAGGACGAAAAGCTTATGAGCAAGACGATAGACTTCGTTCAGGCTATGGCGGATAATGACCTATACTATGTTAAGGTCGACCTCTCAGACCCTTTGACGGCAAGAGCCTATGTCTACGACACACTTGTAGTTAGGGGAGAATACAATGTCCTCATGGAGAATATGGAGAAGGGACGCCTGCATATGGTGCTGGATAATCTCTTCTCGGGCGGAATAAGAAGGGGAACGATTACCTTTGACAATGACGGCGTGGCGTCGTTCATGCCGAGCATATAGGAAAAATGCCTAGCAGACGGGGCAAGATAGGTTTACAAGTAATTGTGTTTCGTAAATCAACTAACCCCTAAATATTGCGCTTTTTCTTAAAAAACTAATGCATTCAGGGCTTTTATATGCTAGAATTAGTCTATATATTTACGAATAATAAAATATTGATATATGAATTTTAGGAGGATAGAATCATGGAATTTGTTTCCGACTTTGTATCAGTGCAGGAAAATGCAGCTATCATCAAAGTCATAGGTGTCGGCGGAGGCGGATGCAATGCCATTAACCGCATGGTGGATGTAGGACTCCAGGGGGTCACCTTCATTGGTGTCAACACCGACAGACAGGCTTTGTCAAAATGCAAGGCTGAGATAAAGATTCAGCTTGGAGAAAAAGTATCCGGCGGACGCGGCGCGGGTGCCAATCCTGAAATCGGTCAGAAGGCTGCCGAGGAGTCTATTGATGAGGTCATCTCCCATATTCAGGACGCCGATATGGTATTCATCACGGCTGGTATGGGCGGCGGTACGGGAACGGGAGCAGCTCCTATAATCGCCAAGGCTTCAATGGACTGCGGAGCCCTCACGGTTGCCGTTGTTACGAAGCCATTTACCTTTGAAGGGAAGAAGCGCTGGAACAGAGCGGCTAAGGGAATTCAGTATCTGAGCAACTTCGTTGACTCATTGGTAGTCATTCCTAACGACAGGCTTTCGAGACGAGCGAAAAGAATACATCTATGCTGGATGCTTTCGGCATGGCGGACGATATACTGAGGCAGGGCGTACAGGGCATATCGGATCTTATCAGTGAATACGGTCTTGTCAATGTGGACTTCGCGGACGTTCGCACAGTAATGGAAGGCAGAGGCATTGCTCATATGGGAGTCGGAACCGGTACGGGTGATGACAGAATCGAAGAGGCTATTCAGAACGCAATCAACAGCCCGCTCCTCGAGACTTCTATAGAAGGCGCCAAGTCAATTCTGCTCTATGTATCGGGCGGATATGATATGGGAATGCTCGACATCAACACCATTGCTGACAGAGTTCAGGGGCAGGCGGACGCCGACGCCAATATCATCTTCGGAGCTTCCGTGAGCGAGGAGATGGAGAACAAGGTGTCTGTGACGATTATCGCAACGGATTTCAATTCGGGAACAGGCGTGGACAAGACAATCGTGGAGACCATGGATAAGAGAAATACTCTCGGAAACGGCGTGCCTGTTACGACCGAAGATGGGCTTGACGCCGTTGAGGTGGATCTTGGCGACCTCATTTCGGGAGCGGACGATTCAAATTTCGCCGGAGACGGAACGGTCGACTTCGATATTCCTGAGTTTTTGAAATAGACTGACGAAATATGCTTAGGCAGATAAGCTCCGTTAATAATTCCAAAATTAAGCTGGTAAGAAAGCTGCTGACAAGCAAGGGTCGCAGCAGAGAGTCCCGTTTTACGGCGGAAGGAGTCAATCTCGTCACAGAGATTATCGAGGGCGGTTTCGATATAGACTTCCTCGTGGTTTCGGAGAGATTTCGGTCTGCTGAGGGCGAGAGAGCCGGCGCGATAAGGACATATATCGAAAGAGCTGATACCTTTGCACTTGAGGTCAGCGAGGAGATCTTCGACGGGCTCAGGGACGCTGAAAACGGAATAGATGTCTTGGCTGTAGTCAAGTCAAGGCGCCTTTCGACGGACTATATTGACAGTCTGCCTGAGGATGGCTGCATTCTCGTCTGCGACAGGATTCAGGATCCCGGCAATATGGGGACCATGATTAGGACGGCGGTCGCCGCAGGCTATGGCGCAGTAGTTGTCCTTCCGGGCACCGTGGATATATATTCTCCGAAGGTGCTCAGAGCAACAGCAGGCATGGTTTTCGAGATTCCGATTATCCATGCCGAGGGCGAGGCGGATATAAAAGCCATGGCAGAGAGGACAGGCAGGCGGATCGCAGTCAGCGTCCCGAGCGGCGGCAGGGAATATTTCAAAGAGGATTTGAGCCGCGGGGTCGTGCTCGTTATCGGCAATGAAGGCGGAGGAATTTCCAAAGAAATAGAGGATATTGCGGATATAAGGGTGACGCTGCCAATGAAGGGCAATACGGAGTCGCTCAATGCCGCCGTTGCAGCAGCGATACTGATGTACGAGGCTGTTCGCAGTTGATTAAATAGTGATAAGGTTGCAAGTGGATAATAATTCCTGTTCACAGATGATAATTAGAGGAGTAAACCATGGAAAAGAACAAAGCTGATGTAATTATTTGCGGATCCAATTATATGCTTTCCAGCGACAAGAGCGAGGAAAGGATTAAGGAGATTGCGAAATACGTTGACGAGGAGCTCAGAGCTACCAGCAAGTCGCTCAACGTCAATCCGAATTTCAAGTCAGCCGTCCTTACTGCTCTCAATATCGCCGAGAGAATGATGGATAATACCGATATGACTCTCAAGCTGCAAACCGAGAATCATCAGCTTGACAATGACGTGAAGCATTATATTTCCCTTTGGGAGCAGACCAAGAAACAGGTGACGGACTTGAAGGAGAGGATTTCCACCGAGGCGTCCAAGCATACCCAGAGCACTGAGGACTATAAGAAGCTTCAAGAGAAGCTCGTGGAAATGGAAAATGCTTATTTCGACCTTCAAATGGAAAACGTCAACCTCAAGAACGAGCTCAAATCGCTCAAGAGACTGAATACGGAAGATGAATTCTAAAATAAGTGAAATCCTGGAATTTAATAAAATAAAAGAACTGCTGCGCGAACAAGCTGGTTCGGAGCTGACTCGCAAGAGAATAGACGCTTTGGAGCCGGCGGTCGGAAGGCGTCAGGCAGAAGAAGCATTAACGGAAACCACAGAGGCGGTTTCCGTTATTCTGTCTAAAGGGAATATCCCCGTCGACGAAATAGGAGATGTGGGCGGGATATTAGCCATGGCTTCACGCGGGAGAATTCTGAGCATGAGGGAGCTGCTACAGATAAGGAACAGCATACAGGCGTCGAGGAGTGTAAAGGCTTTCCTGACGGCGGAGGATATGCCGGACAAACTGAGGATAATCCCTGAAATCGCAGGACTTCTGGAGCCCGCGGTAAGGCTCGAAAAGGATATAAGCGAGGCTATCATCAGCGAGGACGAGATGTCTGACAGCGCTTCGCCGGAGCTCAGGCGCATAAGGCGTGACAAACATAGCAAGAATGAGCTCATCAAGGCTCGCCTTCGGAAGATGATTTCATCATCAAGCGCGAAGTCACAGCTACAGGACACCATAGTCACCATGAGGAACGGGCGTTATGTGATACCCGTAAAAAAGGAATATGTGAACGCATATCCCGGAATGGTGCACGACCAATCCTCGACGGGCGCCACTCTCTTTATTGAGCCACAGGCTGTGGTCATGCTGAATAACGAGCTTAAACAGCTCGAAATGGACGAGCAGGCGGAGATCGCTCGAATTCTCGAGGCGTTCAGTATACGGGCAGCGGAGCATGCCGCAGTAATAAAGAACGATCAGAAACTGCTTGTCGAGCTCGATTTCTTCTCCGCCAAGGGCAGGCTGTCTCAGCTGATGGACGGGATTTGCCCTTCGATTAACGAAGAGGGCTTTATAGACATCAAATGCGGCAGGCACCCTCTGATTGACCCGAAAAAGGTGGTTCCGATAAATGCGGAGCTCGGCAGAGATTGGAGGACACTCCTCATCACGGGTCCGAATACGGGCGGAAAAACCGTAACGCTTAAAACTATAGGGCTTCTCTGCCTCATGGCGCAGAGCGGGCTTCATATCCCTGCTGATGAGAGGACGTCCACGCCTATTCTCAGGGAGATTTATGCGGATATAGGTGATGAGCAGAGCATAGAGCAGAGCCTTTCGACCTTCTCATCTCATATGAAAAATATAATAGAGATTTTCGAGGACGTAGGAGAGGGCTGCCTCGTGCTCTTGGACGAGCTGGGCGCCGGAACCGACCCGCTAGAAGGCGCCGCCCTTGGAATAGCTGAGCTGGAGCGTCTAAAAGAAAGCGGCGCATTGGTGGCTGCCACCACTCACTATACGGAGCTGAAAAAATATGCTCTCGAGGCTGAGGGCGTTGAGAATGCGTCCATGGAATTTGATGTTGAGACCCTCTCCCCGACCTATAGGCTTAGGGTGGGGCTTCCAGGGAAATCCAATGCCTTTGAAATATCCAGAAAGCTAGGACTATCCGAGGAGATAATCGAGCGAGCCTCGGAACTTCTCGGCGCAGACGAAATGGAGTTTGAACATGCCGTTTCAAGAGTAGAAGAGGATAAGGCTCAGGCTGAGGCGGCTCTTGAGGCTGCCGGCGTTCGAAGGGCTGCGGCAGACGATGCGCTCAATGCGGCAATGATGAAGCTTGAAAAGGCTCAGGCTGAGGCGGATAAGATAATAGAAGAGGCGAGAGAGAAGGCGAGGGAAATGCTCACCGACGCCGAGAGCAAGATAGATGAGATCGCCGAGGAGCTGAGGGAGATTCAGAGCAAGGCGGAGGAGAGAGCGATTAACAGCGGGCATATTTCAGGCGGCGCAGCCAAAGGAAGGAAGGCGCTGAGAGAGGCGAAGGCAGCCTTGGCGGGAGATTCCAAGCCTAGGAAGGCTGAGAGCCTGCAGAGCGGCAAGCCCGCAAGAGCCGAGCAGATTAAGATAGGGATCAGGATAAAGCATATAGGGCTAGGTCAAAGCGGCGAGGTGGAAAGCCTGCCGGATTCCAATGGAAATCTCAAAATAAGGCTTGGCGCCATAAAGATGAATGCAAATCTGAAAGACCTCGTCATAGCGGAGTCCGCCCCTTCTGGGAACAAGGATAAAATCAAGTCGAAATATGCGAATTTAGCGTTCAGCAAGTCCAAGACCATAAGGACGGAGATCAACCTCATAGGAAAGAATCTTGATGACGCCGTATATGAGATGAACAAATATATAGATGATGCCTTCCTCGCGGGACTTACGAGCGTCCATATAATTCATGGCAGAGGAGAGGGCATATTGAAGAAGGGGCTCAGAGAGGAGCTGAAAAAAAACAAGCATGTAAAATCCTTTAAAGCCGCAGAGTATAATGACGGCGGAGAAGGCTGCACCGTGGTAGAGCTCAAAACGGAGCACCGAAAATAGGATAAGATATAAGAAAAATACAGGAAAAGAGAGCGCAAAAGCCGAAAATAGATGGAAGTTGGGCTGGGTTTTTGTTAGAATAAATAGCCGAATAATAATGAAAGAAGAATTATACAATGACTGATTTTAAAGAACTGATTGCAAATGAGATTTATGACGAGGCTCTCGGACTCGAAATAGAGGAGATTAAGAGCATGATAGAGCGACCTGCGGACGAGGCGATGGGAGACTATGCATTCCCATGTTTCAGACTAGCGAAGGCTCTCAGAAAGGCACCGCAGCAGATCGCCGAGGACATTGCAGAGGCTGCATACAAGAGTGACATCTTTGAGAAGGTGGAGAATGTGAATGCCTATGTCAATTTCTTC
Organism: Mogibacterium sp.; assembly: GCA_017515425.1. Classification (GTDB taxonomy): domain Bacteria; phylum Bacillota; class Clostridia; order Peptostreptococcales; family Anaerovoracaceae; genus Crickella. Next base: position 12,250 of record JAFWFU010000047.1, on the reverse strand, counting down.
ATAGACAGGGCGGTCTTTGCGGGAGATGTCGTAAGGGAGATTTCGGACAAGGGAAGTCAATACGGACGTTCTGACCTTGGAAAAGATAAAATGGTATTGGTCGAATACTCTTCTCCGAATATCGCCAAGCCATTTCATATAGGGCATATAAGAAGCACGGTAATCGGAAATGCGCTTTACAAGCTATATGATGCCTGCGGATATGATACCCTGAGAATCAACTATCTCGGGGACTATGGCACTCAGTTCGGAAAGATGATTGTTGCTTACAGGAAGTGGGGCTGCGAGGAAGAGCTTGCGAATGAGCCGATCAAGGCGCTCCTCGGCTATTATACGAGGTTTCACAAGGAAGCTGAGAAGGACCCTAGCCTCGAAGATGAGGCGAGGGAGACCGTTGCGAGACTCGAAAGAGGCGCAGAGGAAGAGACCGAGCTTTGGAAGAAGTTCAGAGAGCTCAGCCTTTCCGAATTCAACAGGGTCTATGCCATGCTCGGAATAGAATTCGACTCATACAAGGGAGAGAGCTTCTATTCGGATAAGATGCCGAGATTTCTTCAGGAGCTAAAGGATAAAGGTCTGCTGATAGAGTCGCAGGGGGCTCAGATAGTGGATTTGGAGGACTGTGGGCTCGGTGCTGCAATGATTACCAAGTCAGACGGCTCAAGCCTTTATGTTACAAGGGATATAGCCGCCGCCGTATACAGAAAAGAGACCTATGATTTCTATAAGAGCATATATGTGGTAGCTTCTCAGCAAAATCTACATTTCAGACAGTGGAAAAAGGTCTTGGAGCTGATGGGATATGAATGGGAGAAAGACTGCATACATGTGCCCTTCGGCTTGGTCAGCCTCTCCGACGGGGACGACATTAAAACCATGTCCACCAGAGAGGGGAAGGTGGTATTTCTCGAGGATGTCCTGAATACTGCCGTTTCAAAGACTGCAGATATAATGAGGGAAAAGAAAGTAGAGGGCGTGGATATAGACGAAGTATCTCGAGAGGTCGGCATAGGCGCCGTTATTTTCCAGGAACTTTCCAATAATAGAATTAAGGACTATGTATTCTCATGGGATAAGGTGCTTAATTTTGACGGCGAGACAGGTCCCTATGTTCAGTATACTCACGCCAGAGCTTCAAGCGTTCTCAGGAATGCGGACGAGGCGGATATTTCGGCGATTTCAGGCTCGGGCTTGAGTTCGGGTTCGATTCCGAATTCAGCTTCAGATTCAGATTCAGGTTCGCAAGCCGGCTTTGGTGCAAATATCGACTTCTCATATCTTAAGGGAGATAGCGCCTATACGCTTGCCAAACTGCTTTACAGGGTGCCTGAGGTCGTGGTTGAGGCTGCCGAAAAATACGAGCCTTCAATGCTGACGCGCCATTTGGTCGATATAGCTCAGGCATTTAATAAGTTCTACCATGATGAGCATATATTGGTTGATGACGAGAAGGAAAGAAGAACGAAGCTGGCACTCGTGGCGGCGGCTAGGACTGTAATTGCCAACTGTCTGGGGCTGCTCGGTATCAGCGCACCGGAGCGTATGTAACAGAACGGTTATAACTATGAAATTACTACTTGCAACAATCAAAACCGATAATATGCGCAGCGATATGGAGCTCAAATACCTCTACGGGGTGCTTGCCGACGCTCCTATCGAGCTTGAGCTTCGTAAATTCGGGCGTTATGAAACGAGCCTTGATATTTACGAGTGCGTATTGCAGGGCTGCTACGACCTGATATATATGCACTGTGACAGCCAGAATATCCTTCAAATAAAGGCTGTGGCTCAAATGCTCAAGAAAGCCTCGCCTGAGACGGGAATAATGCTCGGCGGCATGGAGGTTTCCTTCGAGACTCGCGATTTTATGAGGGATAACCCATGTATCGACTATGTTGTAAGGGGTGAGGGCGAGACCGTGATGTATAATTTCGTCAGATCCGTCTTGGAGAAGGATTATAAATTCGAGAGCATGGCAGGCCTTGCGTTTAGGAACGAAGATGGTGTTATCGTCAACCCGTTTGATGATTCCATAGAAATGAGTGAGCTGCCCTTCCCATATGAAAAATCCGAATCAGGAAAGGGCGTGATCTACTACGAATCCATGAGGGGCACTTCCGACAGATCCATTCACAGGCAGTATTTGCCGGATCCGAGGGTCAGATTTCTCTCAATCAACAGGGTTTGCACGGAGCTCAGATATTTCCTCGCAAAGAATGCGGAGAAGGTCGTTTTCCTGGACCGCTGGTTCAATTTCAACAGAGAAAGAGCCTATAGGGTTTTCGAATATATAATCAACAACGATAACGGGACGACTTCCTTTGAATTCAATATAGACGGGGATCTCCTCGATGATGAAACCATACGTCTCCTATCGGACGCCCGAAAGGGGCAGATGATTTTCAATATTGATATTGGCAGCACTAACGCCGAGGTTTTGGCGGCAATGGGAAGGCGCGAGAACATCTACCTTCTTATGTATAATGTCAGCAAGCTGATGATAGAGGGCAATATCGAGATAAATATTTCGGTGGCGGCTGGGCTTCCATTTGAAACTGAGACCATGTTCGCCCGCTCCTTCAACAAAGCCTACGGGCTTGCGGACGGAATGCCGCTTCATATAGAGGAGCTTTTTGCCGACAAGGGCACCATGCTCAGAAGGCAGTCAGAGAGATATGGCTATATCTATTCCGACGTTGCGCCGTATGAGGTTATTTCCAGCGGTCATATGAATTCAGGTCAGATTCTCAGAATCAGAAAGATAGCGAGGGTCGTCGACGCATTCATAGGGGACGGCGGATTTGGGAAGAGTTTCACGAGAATGCTGAATGATACGGGCGCAAGGCCCTATGAGCTTTTCAAGAGCCTGAGCATTTATATATCCGAAGAGGGGCTCGAAAACAGTCTAGGCAAGAAGGAGAATTTGGCGAGAATGCTTTATTCCTTCGCTAGAGCGCTATATAGGGAGCTCAGCGACGCGGGCAAGCTTCAAATGCTGCAGGCTGTGATTCACAGCGATCTCGAGGATATGGTGAGCGTGGAAAAGATAAAGAGCTTTGAAAAGCATGGCTGGGATTTGAAAAAGAGGGACGAGGAATAGCAGTAATGATAATATGATAGACAAGGACAATCAGGACAATAGGAACAATCCGGACAATGAGGCTGATACCGAATATATAGAGGATAGGATTAGCAGATACCTCGGAGTCAGAAACCACGAAATGATATTTGCAGAGCTCAGCAGCGACTACCTTAACAGGATAGGAGCTGCCGATATTCTCCTTGGCGTTCCCGTTCCGCTCAATGCAGCCTCGGGTGAGGACGGCTTAGAAGCAGAGGCGGCTGCGGCAGATATTGGCACGCGAGATATGGACATGCGGACTATCCTTTTCGATATGGCGCGGATAGTCGGCGGCGATCCCTATTTTGTATACACGGATAAATATATTGAATTTATCAGCTATGCGGCAGGTGAGCAGGCTGAGCCAATGCTCGTATCGGAAGGTGCGAGGGCTGCCGACAATGGAGACTATGAAGATGCCTGTATGCTGCTGAGGGCGGCGCTTAGGATAGAGCCGAAGTCACGAGCCGCGCTCTATCTTTACGGCAGAGCCTGCAAGGCTTGTCAGGAGCTTGCAGATGAAGATGAGGAGCGCGCCGCAAGATATAAGGCTGAGGCAATGGAGACCTTCGAGCTGCTGACTATATTACACCCCGAGTTTGCCATGGGATATTATTTCCTCGGATATGAGTATCTGAACCTCGGGCTTTATACAAAGACGAAGCTGACATGGCAGGATTTTCTGAAATATTCATCAGGCACAGAGCTTGAGACTTCCGAAATGGATGACGATATGCTCTCAGGGCTCAGAGATGAAATATCCGCGAGGCTTGAGGAGCTCGAAGAGCCCGTAAGGATAGAAGAGGGCTGCAATAGGATAATGACGGGGGATTATCAGGGCGGCAAGGATATTTTGGACGGATTCCGCGAAGGCAGATATGGGGATTGGTGGCCGCTTTGGTATTACCTCGGAACAGCAGAAGTCGCGCTCGGGCATAGCGAAGCGGCGGAGGAATGTTTTAAGCGCGTTCTCAGGCTTTATCCGAGCAATACGGACGCCATGGAGGAATTAGCGGCAATATATGCTATAAGGGGAGATGAGGATTCCGCCGCCAAATACAGAAATAAGATTCGAATCGTGAGAGAAAAAATTGATTGAGAATTAGGTTTTGAGAGGGATTAGATTGTTTTAGTTTTTTGGGAATAGATCATATTGGCGATTGGGAATAAATTATATGGAGATATAGTATCGGTTGAGTATTGGAAGGGATTAGGATAATCGGTAGGGACTTGAGAGAAAAATAATAGTAGAAAAGGAAGAAAACGGAAAATGAAAAAACTCCATTCACAGACAGAAGATTCACTGATAGTAAACAAGCTGTATTTACTAAAACTGCAAATCATCACGATAAGCATTTCTCTCATATTGATTAGCGGCAGTTTGCCTGTTTACGCCACGAATGCGGAGACATCTAACAGCGTAGACGCTCTTTCCTATATTATGAAGCTGAGTCTCGACACAAAGACGGACAGCCTGAATGAGAAAATAACCATGACATTTAGGAATAATACGGATAAAGCCGTTTCCAAGATATATATCAGGGATATGACGCCCGCAGCGCTTAAATATTATACGAAGCATTACAGCGGCGGGGAGGATAAGCTGTCCACTCAGATTAAATCCGTGAGGCTCAAGGGCAGTGGGAAAGAGCTAAAGGTCAAATATAAAAAATCCAAGACTGTCCTAGTGGTAAATCTTGGAAAGAAAATAAAGCCGGGAAAGAAGGCGAGTATCGTGCTGAGCATGAAAACCGATATACCTAAGAGACAGGACAGGTTTGGCGTGCATAAGACCAAGAAGGGCAAATTATACAATCTCTCATTCTGCTTCCCATATCTGGCGGATAATTATAATGGGAAATGGAATACCGACCCGTATTTTGATGACGGAGAGAGCAGAAGCAGCGACCTTGCGGACTATAAGGTCGTATTCAAAGCGCCCAAATCCTATATGGTGGCTGCGACAGGCGAGGAGAGTACGAAGAAGGGCGTAACTAGGATTAGTGCGAGGCAGTATAGAGATTTCGCCATAGTTGCCTGCAATTTTATGAAAAAGGAAAGTTTTCAGGTGGGAGACATCACGGTAAACAATTATTACCTCAAGGGAAAGCATTCCAAGGATTATAGAAAGCTGAGCAAGATGGTTGCGATAGACAGCATAAATCTCTTTACCGAGAAGGTGGGAGAATATAATTATAAGGAGCTCGATATGACTCAGGCTCTCTTCGGCTTTGGCTTCGGCGGAATGGAATACCCCGGTCTTATAATGATAAACGGTTCCGCATATTATAGCGGCTCGGGTCATAAGCTCGGCGCGCAGTCATTAGCAGAGACCGTTGCCCATGAAATCGGACATCAGTGGTTCTACGCGGCTGTGGGCAATCGTGAATATGCTGAGGCATGGATAGACGAGGGATTTACCACATATCTTGAGAAATACATCTATGCAGTTACGCCCTGCGAGTCAAATTCATTTCTCAGAGAGGTTGATAATTTCGTAATCCCCATTGAGAGTGTGAAAAAAGAAGCGGCAGACTTCTTGGAGGTCTATAAGAAGGACTATAGCGGCATGTATCTTAATATCTCGCCGTCCAAATACCCAAAGGGCAGAGACTATGCGTTTGCGGAATATGAAGGCGGGGGAATCTTCCTTTTCAATATTTGTGAGCAGATGGGTCAGGAGAAATTTGACAGCTTTTTGAAGGAATACTATAGGAGATATAATAATAAGGTCGTAAAGACCAAGGACGTCGTGCAGCTAATCAGGGAATTTGACGGCAGCAGCGCAATGGACGAGATTATAAGATTCTATATTAAAATATAGGACAAAGACTGATTATCGGCTGTTTTAAAAGGCAGTCGAATGTGTGAGCCTGGGATATTCAGAGGCATTGAAGGTATGCGAAGCTGTATATCCTGGGCGTGCACTATAAATAATACGCTGAAATGATATAATTTCTGCATTTCTTTTGTTGACATATATTAAATAATCCTCTATACTAACAAAGTCGCAATTAGCGAATGCGCCTCGATAGCTCAATGGTAGAGCACCCGGCTGTTAACCGGTAGGTTGTAGGTTCGAGTCCTACTCGAGGCGCCATTTCTAACTAATGCGCCGGAGTGGTGGAATTGGTAGACACCCGGGACTTAAAATCCTGTGGGTAGTGATACCCGTACCGGTTCGAGTCCGGTCTCCGGTACCACTTCTGACTCAATATGATGACGCGGGGTAGAGCAGTTGGTAGCTCGTCGGGCTCATAACCCGGAGGTCGGGAGTTCAAGTCTCCCCCCCGCAACCAGGACATTGAAAGGCAACGGTTTCAGCCGTTGTTTTTTGATGCTTTTATGCATTGGAAAACTCCTTCTTGAGTGCAGGGTTCCGTCCATGCCATAACTTAGAACGCTCCCTTCATTTGGTTTTGACTGACAGGGGTCATAATGGTACAATTCCTAAGGAAACAGCAACTTTAAGCCATTTGTATGTAAGGCAGCGGCATTCAAAATCAAAGTGATAACAAGAGACAGGAAAGGTGGGCAAATATAATTATGTTTAAGAAATTATTCGGTGCATTCCTCGCGTTTGCTATTATATTTGCAATTTCAGGATGTGGAGCTTCGGACGACATACAAGAAGATATACAATCCGAAGAAAGCGAAAATATGGATGTAGTGACCGGCGGATGGGAGCTTTACGATAACGAAGCGAATGTTTTGCCTGATGATGTTCAGGCAGCCTTTGACAAAGCTTTGGAAACCTTCACGGGAAGTGAATTGAAGCCAGTTGCATATATTGCGAGTCAGGCCGTGGCGGGAACGAATCATATGATCCTCTGCGAGGCAGCCACAACTACAGAGCAGCCGGAAATATCATATCAGATGGTGATTGTATATGCCGACCTTGAAGGGAATGCAGAGCTCACACAGGTCAAAGAGTTTGACCTGACGGCATATGTAGAAGGAGAAAGCACCGACATCAGTGCAGAGGAGCTTGCAGGCGGCTGGGAGACAGCAGAAGTCAAGTCCTTCGTCTCGCTTCCGCAGAATGTGAAAGCTGTCTTTGATAAGGCGGTGGAAAACCTTGCTGGGAACGAACTCGAACCGATGGCGCTGCTCGGCACACAGGTAGTTGCGGGAACGAATTACGCTTTTCTCTGCTTCAGCACCTTGCAGACAGAAGATCCGATAGCCGGGATTCAGGTCGTTACAGTGTATGAGGACCTAGACGGCAATGCCGAGATAACAAATATCTGTACCCTTGACCCAGCAGACTTCAATAAGTGATTATAATTCGAAGAGGTTTGAGCTATGGGAAGTCACAGATTAAACATTGTTTTATCCAAGACAAATACCAGAATAGGGAGCATGATTAGAGCCGTTATCGGCGGTAAGTATAACCATTGCTCCTTCTATGTTGATGATGAAGTTGATAAAATATATGGTTTTTCACGCAAATACAGGGAGCTATGGTATACGGGCTGCTTTACGCAGGAAAATCCGATTTATTATGATGAATACCAGGTCTATCAGATTCCGCTCAGCAACGTGCAGAACGAGAGGCTGAGGGAGAGAATCGACGAGATGAATGCGAATATACATATGTATAATTATATTTCAGCCATGCTTCTTCCTGCCAATATTCCCGTCGCTTCTGACAGCAGTTTTATATGCAGCACTTTTGTGGCGGATCTGATTGATAAATATACGGATATTGAGCTCGAAAAGGACGTTCTACTATACAGACCTATGGATATTTTCGAGCTAATGAAGGACCGCGCGGAAAAAGGTTTTGCGAGCAGAGCCTGGGAGAGTCTGGTTGAAAAAGAGGAGACGCCTCTCGATTTTGCCGAAGTTTTCAGGGATTGGGAGACAACGGTAAAAAAAGTGACGAAGGGGAATATCGCGCTCATTAGCAATGCTCTGAATGATTATGAGAATTGGCTGCGAGATACGATTTATGCGGCTGAGCAGCAGAATACTGCGGTATGATGTGATAATGGAGGTCAAGGGTGAATCTTTATCTGGAGGTTAGGAATAAACTCGCTTTGTCGCGAGAAAAGGCGAGTGAGCTATTGGAGACTATTTCCCCAGAGAAGCTGGAGAGAATAGAAAACGAGAAGCAATTACCGACGCCCGAGGACGTAATGATAATGGCGGAGAAGTATTCTGAGCCGACTATCAAGAATTACTATTGTGCCAATCAATGCCCTATGGGTCAGCATTTCGTTCCAAGAATAGAATTTGACGATCTCGAAAAGACCGTTCTGAGGCTGGTTGCCTCGCTCAACGCTATGAACGAGAAGAAAGACAAGCTGATAGAGATTGCGTCGGACGGTATCGTGCATGATTACGAGCTGGTGGCATTCATCAATATACAAAATGAGCTGGAGAAGCTTTCCATGGCGCTAAGCAAGATGGAGGTATGGACTGAGAAGATGATGTCCAGCGGGGTTATAGATATGGAGAAATACAAGAAGCTGAGGGGCGAATAGATATATGAATATATATGAGGAAATAGAATTGCAGGAATGTCCATATTGCCAGGGCCCCGGCATTCTCGAGGAAGAAGAGGGCTGGTGCTGGTATGTGATGTGCATGGACTGCGGTGCAAAGACGGGTGAATGCGGATATAAATCGGAAGAGGAAAGTGCTAAGGCGGCAAGGAGTGCTGCTCACCTTTGGAATATTGGTAAAGTGATAAGAAGCGATCGCTGTGAATAGCTGTTTTATGTTTTAACGCTGAATTTTTCGCGTTTCACTTGAGAATAATACGACAAAGTGATAGTATTTCAAGGTGTTTAAAGACTAATATTTTTAAGAGAAATGAAAGGAGACATTTCAGATGAAAGTTGCTATTAACGGATTCGGACGTATCGGCAGACTTACGTTCAGAAAGCTTTACGGAGAAAAGGATATTGATATTGTCGCTATCAATGATTTGACAAGCCCTACAATGCTGGCTCATCTTCTCAAATACGACAGCGTTCAGAAGAAATTTGAGGCTGAGATAAGCAGCTCTGACAGCGGTATCGTGGTAGACGGCAAGGAATATAAGGTGTATTCGGAGGCTGACCCATCAAAGCTGCCTTGGAAGGATCTCGGCGTAGACGTAGTGCTTGAGTGCACGGGCTTCTTCTGCTCAAAGGATAAGGCGCAGGCTCATATTGACGCAGGGGCTAAGAAGGTTGTTATCTCCGCACCTGCGGGAAGCGATCTTCCTACAATCGTATACAATACCAACCACGAAATTCTCACCAAGGACGACGCTATTGTGTCCGGTGCTTCATGCACGACGAACTGCCTCGCACCTATGGCAAAGGCGCTTAACGACCTCGCACCTATAAGAACAGGTTTCATGTGCACAATTCACGCATATACGGGAGATCAGATGATTCTCGACGGTCCGCATAGAAAGGGCGACCTCAGAAGAGCAAGAGCGGGCGCTTTGAATATCGTTCCTAACAGCACGGGCGCTGCAAAGGCTATCGGTCTCGTCATTCCTGAGCTCGACGGGAAGCTGACAGGCTCTGCACAGAGAGTTCCTGTAGCTACGGGTTCAACCACCATTCTCGACGCGATCGTTGAGGCTGATTCTCTCACCGCTGAGGATATAAACGCAGCCATGAAGAAGGTAGCAAATGAGTCCTATGGCTATACAGAGGAAGAGATTGTATCAAGCGATGTTATCGGCATGAGCTACGGCTCACTCTTCGACGCTACTCAGACTGTAGTTATGAACTGCGGAGAGGGGCTCTATGAAGTCAGAGTCGTATCATGGTATGACAATGAGATGAGCTATGTATCACAGCTTTGCAGAACTGTGGTGCATATCGGTACGCTCGTATAATTAGACAGAAAAACACCCATCAACCCCAGCAATTACAACGGGTTTCCGGCAAAATCAAAATGGGGGGGGGGGGTACTGCCAAAGAAATCAATTTAAAACGCAGCGCAGATTGCTAGACTTGGAAACAGCATTGGCGCTGTTTTTTGTATGCAAAATAAGAACCTTCGACTCGTTTCACTCGCTCAGGGTGACAGGGCGTGCGTAGTCGAAAAATCTTATTAAAAAACCGCAGCGTGGGAATGCAAACTATCAGTAGTACAGAAGGTTGATGAAAGGAGAAAGGAAGTTATGAAGGAAAGAACTTTCACGAAAGGAAGCAGCAGAATAGCGATAATAGGACTGCTATTCATAATGCTGGCGGCATTCGCCATGCTTATGCCGCTAAAGGCACATGCTTCAACACTCTCAGGGATTTGCAAGGGCGTATCTTGGGAGATTGACAGCAATGGCGTACTGACACTTGGGCAAAAAGGGGAGACTCAAGTGCTCGACAATACTGCGACAGAGGTTATAGTCAAAGACTACGTCAAATTTGGTCACCATGACACAGATCAAATTGCAGATGCAGAAAAAATGCTTGCGCAACGCGCTGAATGGGATTGGCTTAGCAATGGAAGAGATGAAAGAATTACTAAAATAGTGATAGCGGGCAATATACAAGCCAAGGGTTCACTTTCCTTTATCTTCTCCGGACTGAGAAATCTTGAAAGCTTATCCGGCATGGACAAGATTGATACAAAGGAAGCAACCTCGGTAGCCTATATGTTTTTGAAAAGATCTTGGGATTCTCAAAAGGAAGAATGGGTAGACGTTGGAGCTCCAAATCTAAAGTCAATAGAGGGAATAAAGTCATGGGATATGAGTAATATTATATCTGCAAGTCTTGCCTTTGCATATATAGGCGCGGAGGAAATTGATTTGAGCGGTTGGACAACTAGCTCAAAGCTTGAGATGTTTCCAGCTGTATTCGAGAGCTGCCGAGATCTAAAGACAATAAAATTTGGAGAAGGTCTTGATACGAGCAATGTCAGACATATGGGGTATCTGTTCAAAAACTGCTCAAGCATTACAACAATCGAAGGGCTCAAATACCTCGATACTGACAGAACTACAACAACTGTACAGATGTTCTATGGTTGTGGAGCCTTGGAAAATCTCGATTTGTCAAATTTCAATACGGCAAACTGTACGGATATGGCATCTATGTTCTCAGGATGCACATCTCTTAAAGAAGTTGATGTATCGAGCTTCAATACTTCAAATGTGACTGATATGAATGATATGTTCCATGCGTGCAGGGCTCTTCAAAAAATCGACGTATCGGGTTTCGACACCTCGAAAGTGACAGGCATGAAGCAAATGTTCAGATTTTGCACATCTTTAAAACAAATCGATGGGCTTGGCGATTTCGACATGAGCAAAGTAAAAGACGCGAGCTATATGTTTATACAATGCTTGGGAATGGATCTGATAAACGGTCTTGAAAAATTAGACATAGACAATATTAAAAATGTTTCAAATATGTTTGCGGCTGATACAGTTTTGAAAAACCCGTTCCAAGCAATCTTAGCGGATACAACTGCCTCAGATGAAGCGAAGGCAAGCGCACAGGCGGCGATTGACGCTTTAGACATACTATGTAATAGGGCATCCACGGACAGCGCGATAAAGGAAGCTTTCGCTATACTTAAAGCTAACTATCCCGTAATCTATGGTACAGAGTCGTACAAGGGCGAAGTAAGCGAGCTGATTGACACAGCGAAAGCAGCAAGTGCGAAAGCAGCTGCGCTGGAAAGCGAAGCGAATAACGCAAAAGTTGTTGCAGAGTTGGCTAAGCAGAAGGCTGCGGCTTCCATGAAGGAAGCGGAAGCGGCATTAAAGAACAATCCGGGATCTCAGGAAGCAATCAAGGCTGCGGAGAAAGCTCTCGAAGACGCAAAAGCTGCTGAAAAGGCGTCGGCAGATGCCGCAAGAGCAGCAGAAATTGCAGCGGCTGTAGCTAACTATGCGGCAGCAGTAGCACAAAATGCAAAGGAAGCTGCGCAGGCAAATGGCGACCCTGCTTTAGTCGCTGAGGCGGAAGCTCTGCCTGACGGCATAGCTGCGAAAGAGCGCACAGCGAATGCTGCTGCAGAAGCAGGAGCAAATCTTGAAGGTGCACGTGAGCATAGGAAGAATGCCGAAGAGCTGTATTGGAAGGCTTTTTATGCAGATGCTGACAAGGCTCTGACAGACGCAAAGGACGCGCTTCAAAAGGCGAAGGATTCCAAGACAGCGGCAGACGG
>JAFWFU010000010.1 GCA_017515425.1 Mogibacterium sp. | reverse complement strand
ATTTTTTTATCAAAAATTTTCTATTTTCGCACTTTTGTGCATGGAAGGGTTATGGAAGGGGACATCACCGACTTTGTGAGTATGGGAGGAGGTGGAGTCTATGTCAATAGATGAACATATTCAATTTTTTATCCGATGCCAGTTCAATGCTTATTGCAAAAAAGCAATAGCGAACAAAGCAAAGGAAGTCAAAAGGAGGAACAAGAAGCGCTGGGAGAATGAATACTACTTTGAGGATTTATCACCATTTGATCAAGAGAGGATTCAGATGGTTGAGGAATTCTTTGAGGAGGAACCAACGCATTACTTGGTTGGGGGACAAGTTGTTCCTAAGTTCGTTCTTGATAGAGCGATAGAAAGTCTTCCTGAAAAGGGACGCACTGTTGTCCATCTGTATTATTACGACAATCTGACTGACCATGAGATTTCTGAAAAGCTCAATGTGCCTAGAAGGAGTGTCAATCACAGAAGGAATAGTGCTCTCGAAAAAATTAAACAGTATTTGGAGGAACACAAGCATGACAAAGATGAGTAACGACTCCAAGGAAAGAGGCTTATTACCATTCGATGTCATTGTGGCTGCAAACGCTGGTGATCCAGAAGCTATGCTAATCGTTTTACAACATTATGAAAGCTTCATGATGACACAAGCCAGAAGAAGGTTTGTGAAACCAAATGGAGAATCAAGTTATGCAGTAGATCAGGAAATTCTCGATGAACTGATTATCAAGTGCATCGAAGCTGTTCTTTCCTTCCAGATTTAATTAGATGCCGGTGCTTCGTCTCCTTCCCACCGGCTTATTCATTAAGAAGGAAATAATTGTTCTTTGACAAAGAAAGCTCTGCAAGATAACGGCAGAGCAGCATAGTGGTACGGATAACTTTCCCACTGCAACGAGCCAAGGCGATAGGTGCGCCATGACTCCTTTTTATTGGAAGAGCGATAAACATGCTATCGAGGAATTGAAGTAGGAACTCAATGGGCGGTGATGTGTAGTGGGCATAATGATACTCCCTTATAGTCACAGTCCGAGCGTTAAAAGCGTCGCAGGCAATGAGTAGGGTCACATGAGAACCATGCGAGGGTGAGATTCCCGTGGGCTACCTAAAGCCGTCCGGTACACGTTAAAAGAAATAATGAAATTAACAGGAGGAACTTTTAATGAGTGAAAAGAATTATGAAGTACCTCTCTGGGAGAAATATGTTTTAACTATCGATGAAGCAATTGTTTACTTTAACATTGGCGAAAAGAAACTTAGAAAGATTGTTAGTGAACATATCTCTGATAATTCGTTTGTCATCCTTAACGGCAATAAGCAATTGATAAAAAGGAAAAAATTTGAAGATTTTCTAGATAAGACAAACGCAATTTAGGGAGTGATGAGCATCGGTATGCCATGGTATAATGGCATATATCGATGCAAATGGCTCGTCCTAATAAATAATAAGGAGGAGCAAATAATGAGCATTAAAAGGCGAGATAATAGAAATCGCATTCTAAGAAATGGAGAGAGCCAGAGCAAAGATGGTAAATACAGGTTCACGTTCTATGAGAATGGAACACAAAAGTGTTTCTACAGTTGGAGATTAGAACGTACTGACAAGCTTCCTGAAGGTAAAAGAGATTGTGAAGCTCTGAGAGACATGATTGATGACTACTACAAAAGGCAGAGCTTTGGGCTTCACCATTCTGCAAGTAAGATTACAGTCTATGATCTGGTCGACAGATATACGCGGACAAGACGTAACGTTAGGCAGAGCACTATGTCCGGATATAAGACAGTGCTTAACTATCTCAAGACGGATCCATTTGCCGGTAGGCAGATTGATAAAGTCAGGACATCAGATGCAAAGCTCTGGCTCATATCACTTCAGGAAGAAAAGAAAAAAAGCTACAGTACTATCCATAATATACGTGGTGTTCTGAGGCCTGCATTTTGAATAGCCGTGGATGATGATCTCATACCAAAGAATCCTTTTGACTTTGAACTTGCTACAGTGCTGGTCAACGATTCTGTCAGAAGAGATGCTGTCCCTCGTAAGATAGAGAGAAAGTTTATCGAGTTCACAAAGAACGACAGACATTTCTCTAAATACTATGAAGCAGTGTTTATTCTTTTTAAGACAGGGATGAGAATATCAGAATTCTGTGGTTTGACTATTGATGATATAGACTTCAAAGCTAAGACTGTTAGGATTGAGCGTCAGCTTATGAGAGGGTCTAATATGAAGCTCATCATAGAGAACCCCAAGACGGAGGCAGGAGACAGAGTCATCCCTGTTTCTGACGAAGTATGCGACTGTTTTAAGGCAATCATAGAAAGAAGACCTAAGCCGAGTAAGGAGCCTGTTGTAGGCGGTGTATCCGGATTTCTGTTCCTTGACAAAAACGGAATGCCTATGGTAGCTCTGCACTGGGAGCATTATTTCAAGCATATCAGACAGAAGTACAATAAAACTTACAAGGAAGAAATACCAAAAATAACACCACACGTATGCAGACATACTTACTGCAGCAATATGGCGAAGTCCGGAATTAATCCCAAGACGCTTCAATATTTGATGGGTCATTCGGATATAAGTGTTACATTTAACACCTATACGCACATTAAATTTGAGGACGCTAAGGAGGATCTTCGCAGGTCGAAAATAATCTGAATGTTGGTATAAAATAGCGAAAAATACGTTGGTAAAATGTTGGTACGGCTCGTAATGATTGCAATCATGATACGCAAATGTTACGTGGCAGACAAACATTGGTAAAATGTGGCATAGGTTGGCATCCATACCAACAATTTACCAACATTGAAGACCAAGATATGCCGCAACATGCTGAAATATGCGGGTTTCGAGGAATTTCGGATTAATGATACGGAAGCCTTGAAAACTCGGCATTATGCAGGTATTATATGGCATACTAAGGCATAGAAAGGCGTTGAAAAATCAATGAAAAAGATATTATTCGTTTGCCATGGCAATATTTGCAGGAGTCCGATGGCGGAGTTTATTATGAAGGATATGGCTGTAAAGGCGGGGTATTCGGTTACGGGGGTTAACTGCGGTGCCGGAGAGCGCGCGGATTTTGTGATTGAGTCGGCTGCGACGAGCAATGAGGAGATTGGGAATCCGATATATCCGCAGGCGAGGAGAAAGCTCGCGGAGAATGGCATAGGCGTGCAGGGCAATGAGCTTGGCGTGTCTGCTAAAAGGTCGAGGCGCGTAGTGCGTGATGACTATGATTATTATGACAAAATCATCTGCATGGATCATAACAATCTGCGCAATTTGAGAAGGCAGCTTGGCGACGCGCCTGAGGGCAGGCTCAGCCTTATGCTGGATTATGCTGACAGGGCTGGCGAGGAGGTGGCAGACCCGTGGTATACGGGCGACTTCGATGCGACTTGGCGCGATGTGACCGAGGGCTGCGCAGGGCTATTATCGCAGTTCGAATTTGAAGATTAGACAAAAAGTTTTATGGCTCGAATTTGAAGGTTAGCCGAAAAGTTTCATGGCTCGATCTTGCCGACTAGCCGAAAAGTCTTACGAGCGCAATATTATAGTTTTCACTAATATGCTGTTGACAAGGATTGTGAAATATGTGATAGTTATCAGGTTAAAAAAAGGAGTAGCTTGCGCAGAGATGCGTGACATATTTCGTCAGTACGGGACAAATCCCCGGAATATGTTGTAATAAGCGAGACTTATGCCGAATATTCAGGTATAAGCCTCTTTTTTATAGAAATAAGAAAAGCGTACAAAAGAAAAATGCTTTAGAAAAGCGGAGGATAAAAAATTAATGGATTCAACAAATATCATATCACTCTTGGGCGGAGTTGCGATGTTCCTTTTCGGAATGTCGGTAATGGGGGACTCCCTCAAGAAAGTAGCAGGAAACAGGATGGAGACCGTTCTGTATAAACTTGCAGGCAACCCTATTAAGGGGATTTTGCTCGGAATAGGAGTGACGGCAGCGATACAGTCCTCATCTGCCACATCTGTAATGGTAGTGGGCTTTGTAAACTCTGGTATGATGCAGGTAAAACAGGCGATAGGAATCGTGCTTGGCGCAATACTTGGTACTAGCATCACCGGCTGGATACTCTGTCTAAACAGCCTTGGCGGTTCCGGTGCAAGCATTGCGACTTATCTTAGCACGGAAATGCTTACAGGCGTAGTTGCTCTTATAGGCATACTGCTTTGGATGTTCGCTAGGAAGAACTCGCATAAAAATGTGGGAGGAATTCTGCTCGGATTTGCGGTTCTGATGTACGGCATGAGCATGATGTCCGGCGCCATTGTTCCGCTTAGAGAGGATGAGCGCTTCATTGAGCTTATGACAAGCTTTACAAATCCACTTCTCGGCGTCCTGATAGGTGCGGTTGCAACAGCCGTCATTCAGAGCGCCAGCGCCGCGGTAGGTATTCTGCAGGCTCTAGCTGTTACGGGAGCTGTAGAGTTTGATATGGCTTTTCCCATACTCATGGGTATAGGTATCGGTGCGTCGGTTCCGGTCATGCTCAGCGCACTCGGCGCCAGCACAAATGGCAAGAGGACTGCATTTGTGTATCTAATAATCGACGTCCTCGGAGCTCTGCTTTGCGGAGGTATATTCTATATCGCAAATGCAATTATCGGGTTTAGCTTCATGAGCGCACAGATGAGTATGGTGGGCGTTGCTCTTTTAAACACGCTATACAGGGCGGCTGTGGTAGTCCTGCTTTCGCCGGCTATTGGTTTGCTGGAGAAAATAGTTTGCAGGATATTCCCCGAGGATGCGGAAGTTGCTGCTGAAAAAGCGGATATGGATAAGCTTGAGCCGAGATTCCTGAATCATCCGACTCTGGCTATCAATCAGAGCAAGTCAGTCATTGACTCAATGGCTGGGAAAGCCTTGGAAAGCGTTGCAAGCGCGGTTGCAGTCAGAAGAGGGTTCAGCAAGGAGGGGCTTAAAAAAGTATTCGACCTCGAAGGAGTGCTTGACAGATATGAGGATAAGCTGGGAAACTATCTTCTCAAGATAACGGCAGCCGATCTAAATCATACTCAGTCCGCCGATATAAGCAAATACCTCAGAGTGCTCTCAGACTTCGAGAGGATTTCCGATCATTCGAGAAATATAGGCGAAGCCGCAGAAGAGATCCACGAGAAAAAGATAGTTTTTACCGACAAGGCTAAGATAGAGCTCGATGTACTTGAAGAGGCTGTAAGCGAGATTACTTCTCTCACAATAGATGCATTTATAAACAACAATATTGAGAAGGCTATCAGGATAGATCCTTTGGAAGAGGTAATAGACGACCTCTGTGATGAGATCAAATCGAAACATATTGACAGGGTCAGCCGTCAGGAATGTTCGCTCGAGATAGGCTTCGTATTCAACGACTTGCTGACGGATTATGAGAGAATAGCTGACCATTGCAGCAATGTGGCGGTGGATATACTCGAATCCGCATCTGGCGATATAGGACTGCATGAGTATCGTCTGAACCCTGATTTCAGAGAAAACGAGCAGTTCAAGACTCAGTTTTCGGAATATAAAAAACAGTTTGCAATCGAATACTGATTACGTCATTTAATCGGCAGCGCCTATCATATATGCGCTGTCTCTTTTTAGGTTGATTTAAGTATCAGAGCCTATCATAACGGGAGCATGAGGCGAAATCGCTCAAACAATGCAAGGGAAGCCTGTCTGCATATGTCTGTAAAATGGTGCTATAATCCATGATAGCGGAATTAGGAGATAAATGATGAGAATACTTTTGGCTGAGGACGAGAAGGCTCTTTCGAAGGCGCTCGTCAAGATATTTGAAAATAGCAATTATTCTATCGACGCTGTCTTTGACGGGCAGGATGCGCTCGACTATCTTGAGGCGGGCAATTATGACGCGGCTGTATTGGATATAATGATGCCTAAGGTGGACGGGATAGAGGTGCTCAGGAGAATAAGGGAATCCGGCAGCGACCTTCCCGTTTTAATGCTGACTGCAAAATCGGAGGTTGATGACAAGGTGCGGGGTCTCGATACGGGGGCGAACTACTATCTGACGAAGCCTTTCGACGCAAAGGAATTGCTGGCTGCGGTCAGGGCTATTACGAGACCTGCTGCGGAGTCTGGGAGCAAGCTGTCTCTTGGAAATCTCACCTTAGACCGTGCGAACTTTGAGCTTTCGACGCCATCAGGAGCGATTAAGCTTGCCAATAAGGAGTTTCAGATGATGGAGCTCTTAATGGCACGCCCAGGGAATATAATCTCAGTTGATATCTTCATGGATCATATCTGGGGATATGACAGCGATACGGAAAGCAATGTTGTATGGGTGTATATCTCATATCTTAGGAAGAAGCTTGCCTCAATAGGCAGCGATATAAGGATAAAGGCTATGAGAAATGCGGGATATTCGCTAGAAAAAGAAGAAAGAAAATGATAAAAAAACTCAAACTAAGATTTATAGCTCTTGCGATGATTTCGCTGACGCTGCTGCTTGCGGTCATAGTGTCCGGCATGAATATCATCAACTACAACAAGGTCGTCAGTGACGCTGATGACAGGATTGAGGTGCTGCAAGCCAATTCTGAGAACTTCCTGAGGGATCCTATTACGGAGCTTTTTGGTATCAGGGGGCGCGGTGGTCCGAGTCTGAGCAGAGATGAAGCTGAGGAATCGAGATTTTTCACGGTTCTGTCGGATACCAATGGAAATGTCCTTCAAATCAATACCGATAGAATCTCAGCCATTGACTATGAGGATGCCATAGAATATGCGAATATAGCTTTGGCTAGGGGCAAGACTAGCGGTTTTATCGAAGAATTCAGATATAATATCAGCAGCGAAAATATATATATCAAGATTGTTTTCCTCGACTGGGGCAGGGTGCTCGAATCGTATAGAGATTTCCTCAGAGCCAGCATATTGATGTCTCTCGCGGGGCTCTTGGTTGTATTTTTCATAATTCTGTATTTCGCGGGGCGCATAGTAAAGCCGGTGGCGGAGAGCTATGAGAAACAAAAGAGATTTATAACTGACGCAGGGCATGAGATAAAGACGCCGCTGTCGATTATCATGGCAAATATCGACCTCATGAATATGGTGCTCGAATCCGCGAAAGTCGATAAAAATGGAGCAGAAGGCGGCGGAGCTGAGACGGAAATCGGTGTAATTGGAGCAGAAGCTCGCAAAATTGAAACTTCCGAGCTTGGGGCGGAGGGCGTTGCTGAAATTAAAAGCGATTTGGCTGAAATAAAAAGCCAGGCGGAGAGGCTATCCAGCCTTACAAATGACCTCGTCTACCTATCACGAATGGAGGAGGAAATATCCCCTCCTATTATGAGTGATGTTCCGCTTTCGGATATTCTGACGGAATCGGCGGCTTCGTTTGCCGTGCTCGCAAAGGAAAAGGGTGTAGATATAGTATCGGATATTGAGGAGCCCGTATTTACAAAAGGAAATGCCGAGGATATGGAAAAGCTCTCTTCTATCATTTTCGACAATGCCGTGAAGTATGCGGCGAATGGCTCTGAGATTAGCGTAAAGCTTAGAAGAGAGGGGAAGAATGCGGAGCTTGAGGTAAAAAACTTTGTTGATGAAGTGCTGAGTCCCGAAAGCCTGCCCCATGTATTTGAGAGATTTTATAGAACGGACGCTTCCCGGAATTCGCAAACCGGCGGGCATGGCATAGGGCTTTCCATGGCAAAGGCTATAGTATCTCTCTATGGCGGCAGCGTGAGCGCGCGCAGTTCTGACGGCAGGGATTTTATCATCAAAATCAGTCTGCCCCTGTCGTGATTTGCAGTAAAAAATATGTTACAATAGCCTCGTCGTCTGTGATGAATTATCACTGCAGATGACGAGTTTTCTTTCGGAGGGAAAAAGATTGAAGAATAAAAGAGCTGTTTGCAGATTTCTCATAATGATGATGATAATTGTATCGTCTGTTTTTGTTCCAACATCATGCAGGAGCGGCGAAAACGGCCAGGTATATGTCTATTGCTACGGGGATTATTTCGACCCCATGCTGATAGATAGGTTCGAAGAGGAGACGGGTATCATGGTAATCCCTGACTACTATGATACGGCTGAGGAGATGTATACCGTGCTTGAAAACAATGCGACTACCTATGACTGCGTATGCACTTCGGACTATATGATACAGAAAATGGCTGAAAACGACATGCTCGCAGAGCTTGATAAATCCAATATTCCGGATTTAGCCAATATATCCGAGGTCTATATGAGAAAGTCGGAGTCATTCGACCCGGGCAACAAATATTCCGTGCCCTATCAGCTTGGCGTCTCGGGCATTCTCTACAATACCAAAATGGTGGGTGATATTGAGATTGACTCTTGGGACGACCTTTGGAATGAGAAGTTCAAGGGGCAGATGGTAATGCCCGACAGCGTGAGGGATGCCTTTATGATAGGTCTAAAGAAGAACGGCTATTCTCTCAACTCAGAGAACAAGGATGAGATTAAAAAAGCTGCTGATGAACTCATTGCTCAAAAACCTCTCGTATACAAATATGCCAATGATTCGGCTAGAGATTTGCTGGCTGATGGCTCTGCCGCTGTCGGCGTGGTTTGGAACGGCGAATACATGTATACAAAGGATTTGAATGAAGATGTGGAATTTGTGGTTCCTAAAGAGGGGACGGAGTTTTTCATAGATTCGTGGGTGGTGCCGAAAGAGGCGACGAATAAGGAAAATGCGGAGAAATGGATTAATTTCCTCTGCCAAGCTGAGGTCGCCGCTCAGAATTTCGACTATCTATTCTATACGACGCCGAATGAGGCGGCGCTTGAACTCATTGATGAGGAATATCTCAATGAAGAGGCGATATTTCCGACAAATGAGATCATTGAGAAATGCGAGTCGCTGAGAACGCTCGACAGCGAGGCGACGGAGCTGTATAGCGATTATTGGAAGAAGGTTAAATCAAAATAACAAGGTTATCATTGCCGCTTTTTTCCTTCGTCTTCTTTTCGGACTTCTCCTTCGACTTCGAAGGCACCTTTGAGTCCGTCTTTACCTTCTTTATATCCTTCATATCGGCTTTTCCGCTCTTGCCATTATCCTTGTCCTCGTCCTTATCATCATCTATGGGCGCTGACACCATGGATATGGCTTCGATTGCCTTAAAGTATTTGTCGTGCTTCTTATTATAATTATTTTTGTACTCGTCATCATTGTTTATATGAAGCTCATGTATATATGAATGCTCCTGCCCGAAGATTTCATTATTATCGCGCTCTAAGATATAAACGGCGATGTCGCTGCATTTATCGGAAATATGCTCAATATTGGTTAGGATTGTTTGGAACTGAATACCCTTGAAGGCGTCGCAGAGATTGTTTACCATTCTATATACATGGCGTGCGTTCAGCTCTTCCACTAAATCGTCAATGACCTCTTCTAAAGGCTCCACCTTAGCTGCGAGGCTCGAACTCTTCGTTCTATAAGCTCTTGCCGTAATATCGAGGATTTCATATATCGCGTCGAAGGCGATTCTGAGTTCCTGCATTGCTGTAGGCGAGAACTCCTTGCCGCTTGATTTCAATTCCTCGACTTCATTGGCGATATTCTTGGCGAGATCTCCAATCCTCTCGTAACAAATCAATGATTTGAGAGTATAGTTCTGCCTCTTCGTATCTCTGTAGAGCCTGACATGAGGCGATAGGGAAACGATATATTTGTTGGCGGCGTCGGTCATGCTGTCGAGGAGATTTTCTCTAGCCTCTATTCTTTGATTGCGCTTAGGATCGTAATCGTAAATCTGCTTTACGGCAGCGTCGAAATTATGACATGCGATTTCGCTCATCTCCCAAACAACGCGGTCAACCTGTTCGAGAGCGAGAGCGGGCGTGTTAAATAGGCGTTCATCAAGAGCGTCGAGTGCGGCAATCGCATTTTTGTCCTCATCGTCGATACGCTCTTCCTTGACAAGCGAACAGGTGATACGCTCAAAGAGTCCGGTAAGCGGCAGAAGTGCAACCGCCGGAACGAGTCTGAAGAACCCATGGATATTGGCGACTCCGCCTGAATTGAGAACCTTATTCCACCAATCATCATCTATGATACCGCTCGTCCTTCCGACAAAGATAATCAGGAAGCAGAGCAGGGCGGCGAATACGTTATACACGATATGAACAACGGCTGTGCGCTTTTGATTTGGCTTGGCTCCAATGCTGCTTACGAGGTAGGTCGTGACGCAGTCTCCGATATTTACACCGATAATCACAGCGAATACCGCACTGAATGTGACTCCCACGGAGCTGGCTATGGACTGAATAATACCGACGACGGCAGATGAGCTCTGGACGACTCCGGTCACAAGTATACCCGAGAGGAATCCGAGGAAATAATTGTTTTCGAATGCCGTGAGAAGGTTGCTGAGCGACTCGCCGAAACCTGAGACGACATTGCTCATATAGATAAGACCCATAAAAAGAATGCCGAATCCGCAGGCGACCGAGCCGGCGGTTTTGGAGGCACTTGTCTTGATAAACATTATCATGGTGATTCCGATTACAAGCGCGAGGGGCGCGAGGTTATCCGCCTTGAAGAAATACAGGGGACTGTCCATTCCGGAGCTTACGTCCATGAGTCTGATAATCTGCGCGGTGATGGCAGTACCGACATTGGCGCCCAGCACTATGCCGATAGATTGATGAAAGGTGAGAAATCCCGCACCTACCAAGCCGACTGCAATTACTATCGTGGCGGTTGAGCTCTGTATGATACATGCGACGAGCATACCGAGGATAAAGCCCATATAGGGTTTGTTGGTAACTCTGGCAAGAGCCTCTCTCATTGCTCCGCCTGATGAATTCTTAAGACCGTCGCCCATGACCCTCATACCGTAGAGGAACATGGCGAGCCCACCGAGAAATGCAATTATGTTGTAAAAAATTGTCATATAAAACTGCTTCCTTATATATATTACTTCTTTTCAGATTTTCCCATCCATAGTATAAGCCCCGATAATATCAAACGCAATACTGAAAAAGTTTCCGGCAAAATCAAAAGCTTTCCACTAAAATCAAAATTAGAGGGGGCATTGCGCATGTCATCAAATAATAGATCCTTTAAATTTCGTATGATGTGCGTATAAAGGGCTATTATACGCCTTGAAACCCGCAAAAGTTTTATTGATTTAGAAGATCAAAAGGAGGGATCTGATGTATAAACAGGAACTTACTATCAAAAGCGGTAGGCGAGGTTCTATAAGCAGAATTATCGCAATTATCGCAACTCTCTGCACTATGCTTGCATTCATGCTCATCATATCAGCAGAGAATTCATATGCCGCAGCGAAGGAAGGCTGCGGCACTTTTACCGGGACGAAACCGTTTAGCGCTTACTTTATGTGGGCAGGTTGGGAAGGAACCTTAGAATATTCTGCAACAGGCAATGAAGGTGATTGGAAAGTATATGATACAGCCGAGGTCGATATGGAAAGTGGCGCAGGCAATAAGCTGTATCTGAGGGGCGAAGGCATCTCAGAATTTGATGTCTTGTTAAACTTATATAGCAAGGATTCTGATACACTAATTGACTGTGAGGGGAAGTTAGAGAACCTGCTTGATTATAAAAAAGTGGCTGCAGGTGAAAAGGTAACAATCAAAGCCAATGCGTTTAAACACTTCTTTGCTGGTAATAAGATGCTGAGAACAGCACCGGAAATGCCTGCAAATGCTGAGGAATTTCATTGTTATGAGGGAATGTTTAAGAACTGTGTAAATCTCGAAAAAGCACCCGCGCTTCCGGCAACTAAACTAGGCGAGGGATGTTATATGAATATGTTTGAGGGCTGCACATCTCTTAAAGAAGCACCGGAACTGCCTGCAACAGAGTTTGCGGATCAATGTTATGCCGGAATGTTTAAGGGCTGCACATCCTTGACAAAGCCAACGAAATTGTCGGGGGATTTCCCCAAGTATTTAAGCTTTAATGGGATGTTTGAAGGATGCAAAAACATAAAGATTTCTGAGACGAAGGACATATCAGCCGGATATATAATCCCGTATGTCATATCGACAAAGCCGTGGGGTGGTGCATTTCTTGATATGTTTAAGGACACTGGCGGTACATTTACAGGAACGCCGGAAGTCAACAAAGAGTACTATTTGGCAGTTCGCGAAGAAGACAAAGCCGCTTTAGCTAAAGTGACAGAACTTATCGATAAGATTCCTGAGGACATAAATGCTATAAGCATTACTAAGGATAAGGAGAATATTGAAAAAGCAAAGGCGGAATACGATAAGCTGACAGAAGAACAGAAACTGCTCATAGAAGCTGCATACAAAGAGAAGAAAGAAAAATTAGACAAAGCCGTTGCAAAGATAGCAGAAATCGAGGTAAAGAAAGGCGACAGATATACTATTGACGGTAACGAATACCTCGTAGTCGAAGTCGCGACTGCTTCGGCGGAGGGAGAAGTAAAGCTAATCAAGGCTAAGAATGCCAAGAACCTAAGCGTGCCTGACTCAGTAGTGCTTAAAGATAGGGCAGACTATGCGGTAAAGAGCGTAGGTGCAAAGGCATTTACGGGCAAGAAGATTAGGAAGGTGACACTCGGAGCAAATATAGCCACGCTCGATAAGAAAGCATTTAACAAGAGCAAGGCGACGACGATTGTAGTCAAGAGCAAGAACCTTAAAAAAGCAGGCGTTAAAGGAGCACTCAAAGGTTCTAAGGTAAAGCTGGTACAAGTCAAGGTCGGTTCCAAGAAAGACAATAAGACATATGTCAAAAAGTATAAGAAAATCTTTACGAAGAAGATTTGCGGAAGAAAGGTGAAAGTGAAATAAGTTTTTTACTCATTACATCACGCTCTATAATCGAATGCTCAAAGGGGTCAGAGAAACCTGACCCTTTTGAAATTAAAAAAATACATGATAGCGGGTTGACTTATTCCTACCCAAATGGTAGGATTTGCGCGAATTAAAGAAGAATATGCCCGACTGAGTATTAGAAATAGGGCAGATTCGGAAAGGAGATTTCAGATATGATGGTATCCACAAAGGGCAGATATGCTCTGACTGTAATGGTGGATTTGGCAAGAAACGGCGGAGAAGGATTTGTCTCTCTTGCCGATATAGCCGAAAGGCAGCAGCTTTCCATGAAATACCTTGAGAGCATAATATCCGTCCTTAATAAAGGCGGAATGCTCCAGAGCCTGAGAGGAAAGAACGGCGGATACAGACTGACGAGGAAGCCTGCCGACTACAGCATAAATGAAATACTCCTGCTGACCGAGGGGACGCTCGCCCCCGTAAACTGCATAATGCAGGACGGGATTCATTGTGAGAAGGCTGCCACATGCAGCACGCTTCCGCTTTGGGCAGGGCTCGACGGAATTATAGAGAAATACCTCAGCAATATTACGCTTGAGGACATCATAGAAGGAAATCGCAGGAAAATGCTCGGCGAATACTGCGACCAATGCGAGAGCAGTTAAAACGCCCAGCGACTATTGAGACTGAAAAATGGAGGACGAGAGGAAGAGATGAGAGTATATGCGGATAATGCTGCCACTACATATATGAGTGAAGCGGCTAAGGCGAAGCTGATAGAATGCCTTGATAATTATAATGGCAATCCGAACAGCCTGCATTCGGACGGGCAGCGCACACAGGAGGTCTTAGACGAGGCGAGGCAGACTGTGGCGGATTGTATAAATGCGGCCAAAGCGAACGAGATCTATTTCACCTCGGGCGGTTCTGAGGCTGACAATCAGGCGCTCATAAGTGCCGCAAGAGGGCTTGCGTCTAAGGGGAAGAAGCACCTCATTACAACCAATATAGAGCACCATGCCATATTGCATACCATGGCGAAGCTGGAAAAAGAGGGCTTTGAGGTTACTTATCTGGTGCCTGAGGCTAACGGAATTGTGAGGCTGAAGGACGTAGAGGACGCTATCCGAGAGGATACGGCTTTAGTCAGCATAATGTTCGCAAATAATGAGATGGGAGCCGTGCAGCCTATAGCGGAGATAGGTGCTCTTTGCAAATCAAAGGGCGTGCTCTTTCACACGGACGCCGTGCAGGCGGCAGCACATCTGCCAATAGACGTTCAGGCTATGAATATAGATATGCTGTCAATATCGGGTCATAAATTCCACGGTCCGAAGGGAGTCGGTGCTCTCTACGCGAGAAACGGAGTGAAGCTCGTAAATGTGATTGAAGGCGGCGCTCAGGAGAGAGGAAAGAGAGCGGGAACGATCAATGTGCCCGCGATAGCGTCCATGGCTGTGGCTCTCAAGGAAGGCTGCGAGCATATGGAAGAGAATATGAAGAAGGTGAGCGCTTTGAGGGACAGGCTCATTGAAGGACTTAGCGATATACCATATTCTCAGCTTAATGGAGACCCCGTTAAGAGGCTTCCGGGAAATGTGAATTATTCCTTTGAGGGCGTCGAGGGAGAGAGCCTTTTGCTTCATCTCGATATGTATGGCATTGCCTGCTCGTCAGGTTCTGCCTGCACCAGCGAGTCGCTGGATCCCTCGCATGTTCTGACGGGCATGGGCGTTCCCGTAGAGGCTGCGCATGGGTCGCTGAGGTTCAGCTTCGATACGGATAATACTGAGGAAGAGGTTGATTATATAATTGAAAAGGTGCATAGCGTGGTGGAACGGTACAGAGGTATGTCACCGTACTGGGAAGACCTTGAAAACGGTAAGCGCGAACACTGCATACCTATGTAACGTATATATATGAGATGATGACAAACGACTCCTCACCTCGACCGAGCTCTCGCTCGGTCCGGTCTCGTTTCGGAGTGTTTGCTCATCATCTAAACAGAGAAAAAATTTAATTTTACTATAAATGTAAAGAAAACTTTACGTATTAGGAGGGAGATTCACATGTCACTATATACAGATAAGGTAATGGATCATTTTGAAAATCCGAGAAATGTAGGAATTCTTGAGAATGCTGACGCAGTAGGCGAGGTAGGAAATCCCGTATGCGGAGATATAATGAAGATGTATCTCAAAGTGGATAATGATGTGATTACGGACATCAAGTTTAAGACCTTCGGCTGCGGCTCGGCGATAGCTACGAGCTCCATGGCTACGGAGCTTATCAAGGGAAAGACTCTTGATGAGGCTCTCGAGCTTACGAATAAATCAGTAGTAGAGGCGCTCGACGGACTTCCGGCAAGGAAGGTGCACTGCTCGGTTCTCGCAGAGGATGCTATCAAGGTGGCGCTCATAGACTATTATACTAAGAACGGCAGGGAGCTTCCCGAGAGCCTTGTGGGCTTTGAACCGCATGAGGACTAAGCCTCAGACGGGCTGTAAAAATACTTAAAGAAAGATGCCGAAACATTGTTTGACAGCCTTGGTATCAATATGACTACTGCCATAAATATTTTTTGAGACAGTCGGTGAGAAATCAAGCTATTCCATTTCAAATATCTGCCAATAATGATTATAAAACTATTCTCGCATACAGAGGCGCTGTAGACAGCTATGCTGATTATGATGAGTATGTGGCAGCCAGCTTGAAGGAAGCTGATATGAATACTTTTTAATGAGCTTCGCGGGGAGCTCATTTTTATTGCAAAGAAGATTTTGTAAAGAAATCTTGAGGTTAGCTTAGGACAGCGTTAAGAATGGCTGTTTATAATGGCAGGGTAGGATAGGGTGCATAGGCATCTAGCTGAGCACGGATAATTCAGGAGAAGGAAAACATATGGCAAGTATAAACGGTAAAGGTATCAGGAATTTAAAGACAAGGATAACAAAGCGCGGAAAGATTGCAATCATAATAGCGCTCCTGCTAGTTTTGGCAGCGGCGGTCACCATATTGCTAAAATCTAAGGCGTCGAATGCGGGAGCAGACGGCACGGATATGCCGATAGAAACTGCGGCAGTTGAAAAAATGGATTTAGTTCAAAGTCTTACGCTATCGGGGACGGTGGTGAGCGGTGCAACATATTCCGTGACGAGTCCCATTACCGAGGTGGAGATTAGGACCGTAAATGTGCATGAGGGAGATAGGGTCAGGAAGGGCGACGTAATCGCCGTTCTCGACGATACGCAGATGCGCGCAGGCAAGAAAGCGGCTCAGCAAAACCTCAGAAATACGGAGATAAGAAGCGATATGGAGCTGGAGTCCGCCAAAAGAAATTATAATAATGCCAAGGAGGACAGGGATATTCATGCGAAAAGAAATAATGAAGAGGTAAAGCGCGCCAAGGCTGATTATACCAAGGCTGTGAACGAGCATAGCTCTTTGGTCACACAGCATACGACTGCGCTGAACGAATTAAATGCAATCAGAAATACTATAAACAATCAACCTGCGGGAACGCAAAACCCTGACCTTCAAGATGAGCTTGAAAAGGCTGAGGCAAAGGTAGAGAGGCTCACAGGCGAGGTGAAGGCTGCCGAGGAGAATAAAAATGCTGCCAAGCAAAACCTCGAGAAAGCAAAGCAGGACAGAGCTGATGACAAACTGTCTCAGTCGAGAAATGTCAGGGAGCAGAAGGAAGCTGTCAAATCCGCGGAGCTTTCTGCAAAGGAAAGCGTATCAGCCCCTAAGGAAGAGCTAAGAAAGGCTCAGAAGGATCTCGACGAATGCGTTGTGGTTTCCGAAATCGACGGAGTCGTCACCTCTGTTGCGGTAAAGCCCGGAGATGTATATAAGGGTGACGCTATCGCTGTTATAAATGATGACAGCAGCTATAGGGTGAGCGCGAAGGTCGACCAATACGACATCAGCAGTCTTGCGGACGGACAGGAAGCGGATATATCCGTAAAAGCTGCGGATATGGAGGACGTTCATGGAAGCCTCATACATGTTGCAAAGACGCCCGTGGCTGCGTCGAATATGGATAGCAGCTCTACGAATGCGGAATACCAGGTAGAGGCGATTATTGATGAGCCGAATGAAAAGCTCAAAATCGGCATGACTGCAAAGGTGGTCGTGAAGGTCTGGGAGAAAAAGGACTGCCTTGCCGTCCCCGACAACTGCGTGCAAATCGACGAAAACGGGGAGCGATATGTCGAGGTGATGGACGACAAAGGAAATATAAAGCAGGTGCCTGTCGAATACGGCATGAAAACCGACTATTATGCTGAAATCAGCGGTAAGGGCATAGAGGAAGGCGTAAATATCGTAGTGCCTCTCGCAGATGAATTCGACGAAGAGAGTGAGGCGATGTATTGATGAAGGATAAGAAAAACTTTCTGAATAATGCCGCCTCTTCCGAGATAATAGACCTCAGCGGAATATATAAGAGGTATTTCGAGAACCGTGAGAACGAGCTCGAGGTATTGCATGGCGTGGATTTAAAGGTCAAAAGAGGGGAGTTCATCTCCATAGTGGGCGCGTCCGGCTCGGGCAAATCAACACTGATGAATATTATCGGGGCGCTCGACAGACCCTCGGAAGGAAGCTATACGCTTGACGGCAGGGATATAGCGGGGGCGAATGACACGGAACTTTCGCATATTCGAAATGCCCTGATTGGCTTCGTTTTCCAGACCTATAACCTCATACCGCGCATGAGCGCTCTTCGGAATGTGGAGCTGCCGCTTTGCTATGCGGGTGTGAAGCATGAGGAAAGGCGGAGAAAGGCTGTTGAAATGCTCGGGCTTGTCGATATGAAAGACCGTATGGAGCATAATCCCGACGAGCTTTCAGGTGGTCAGAAGCAGAGGGTTGCGATAGCCAGAGCCCTCGTAAACGACCCTGCGATAATCCTTGCAGATGAGCCTACGGGTGCGCTCGACTCAGCAACGGGGCGCATGATAATGGATTTATTTCACAGTCTGCATGAAGAAAGAGGCATTACGATAGTTCTCATAACGCATTCACCGGAGCTCGCCGAGGAGACTGATAGGGTGATTACGCTGAGCGACGGACTGATTATTGGAGAGAGAAAGGGAAGAGGACATGCTTAAAGATAATATTCTCATGGCATTTGCAGAGCTTAGAGCCAACAAACTCAGATCTCTTCTTACCATGCTCGGAATCGTCATAGGAATCGCCTCGGTAATCGCCATAATGACAGTGGGTGAGTCTCTGAATAAAAGCATGAGCGAAGCCTTTAATGATATGGGTGCGAACAATATAGAATTCTATGTCACCAATCGGAATATAGAAAGTGACGAGGAAATCGTCGAATTCCGCGAAATGAAGGATTATGACTTTGTGAGCGACGAGATATTCGAGGATATTTGCACTAATTTCAAAGGGCGCGTTAAGGGAATTGCCGTTCAAAGAGATATAGGGAGCGGTAAAATCGGAAGAAGCGGTAAGGATTTGAGCATAAATATTGTCGGCGTAAATTCGGCTGCTGAGAGCCTGAACAAGCTTACTTTTCTGGCGGGAAGAGACCTCAGCAAGAGGGATTATGAGGATAAGACCAGGGTTGTGGTGATTTCGAGCAAGCTCGCGGATAAGCTGTATGGCAGCCCTGCGAAGGCTGTCGGTCAGCAGATTGAATGCACATTAGAGGGTAAATACTGCGAATATGTGATTGTCGGAGTCTATGAGCATAAGGAAAGTGCCAATGATTTCAGCATTACCAAGTCGGCTACGAACTGCTATATCCCAATAAAGACCGCATATTCACAGATAAATGAGGAATATCAGATAGATTCCTTTCAGGTGATTGCGACTCCCGAGGAGGATACATTGCAGCTATGCGTGGAAATAAAGGATTATGTAAATAATAAATACTATAAGGATAATGACGCCTATTATTTGGATGGCTACAGCAATCAGGACGTGATAAAGGAGACCACTGATATGCTCAATAATATCAAGCTGGCATTATCGGCGATCGCAGCGATCTCCCTTCTGGTCGGCGGCATAGGCGTGATGAATATAATGGTGGTATCCATAACGGAGAGAACGAGGGAAATCGGAACGCGCAAGGCTCTCGGAGCTACTAATTTCTCCATAAGATTGCAGTTTATCACCGAGTCCATTGTAATGTGTCTGGTAGGTGGTACAATAGGAGTGATGATCGGCGTTGCTATCGGGCTTGAAGCTTCTAAGGCTTTGAAGTTCCCCGGAATACTGCCGGTTAAATGGATATTGATAAGCGTGGTATTTTCGGCAGCCTTCGGGATTTTCTTCGGACTCTATCCTGCCGGAAAAGCCGCTAAGATGAATCCGATAGACGCTCTGAGATACGAATAGAGCCGTGGCGAACGGATTTACGGAGAAAAGTATATGGTAAACAAAATACTAATTGCCGAAGACGATAAAGACATAGTGGAGCTTCTGCGTCTCTATCTTGAAAATGCGGGCTTTGAGGTCGCCTCTGCGGAGAACGGAAGGCTAGCATACGAGCTCGCCATGAAGGAGGACTTCGGACTCGCAATCATAGATGTGATGATGCCCGAGATGAACGGCTTTGAGCTTATACGAAAGCTGAGGCTGAGCATGGATATGCCTATTATCGTGCTCTCGGCAATGGATTCTGATAGCGACAAAATCATGGGGCTCGACATAGGCGCAGACGACTATGTGACCAAGCCGTTTAACCCGCTCGAGATAGTTGCGAGGGTGCGCGCGGGATTCAGGAGACAGAATTTTTCTCAAATGACGACAACAGAGGATATTCCCGAAATGCATATCAAATCGGGAGAGCTCGAGATAGAGCCGGAGATGTTTCGTGTCAGAAAAAGAGGAGAAGAGCTGCAACTTACCCTGACCGAATTTATGATTTTATCCATGCTGATGAAAAATCCGGGAAGGGTTTTCACGCGTGCGCAGATATTTGAGAGGCTGAACGGGGACGACGTATATTGCAAGGACTATGACGATCATTCAATCATGGTGCATATATCGAATTTGCGCGAGAAGATAGAGGATAATCCGAGGCAGCCGGAATACCTTAAAACAGTCAGAGGGCTTGGTTATAGATTTGAAAAGAAATAAGGCTGTAGATGTGAAAAGAAGCAAGAAGGTAAGCGGCATAAGCATGTATTTCTTCATTCTCCGCAGCTTCGTGGAGATGGTTTTGGCTACGATAATAATGCTCACGGGCATTTCCTGGGGAAGCTATTATGTGGAGAACAGGCTGCTGGAAGAGAAGTTTGGCAGCGGAATACTCGAACAGGAAATGTGGCCTAGCGAGGTATATAAGACCATTGACTATATAGACAGGATTACATGGACCATAGTGGGAGTTGTCTTTATTCTGATAGTGCTTTTCTTTGCGAGAAGGATAAAAAGGCACATTTTCATTCCCTTGGAAGCGCTGAACAAAGGGATTAGCGACTTCACTCTGACGGGAAAGGAAGTGGAGATTCCGACCACGAGGCTCAAGGAGCTTGACGAGATAACTTGGAACTTCATCAATATGACGGAGAGGCTGAGGGACAGCAATCGAAAGAGGGAGGCTGCCGAGGAAGAGCGAAGAAGGATATTTGCGGGGATTTCCCATGATCTCAGAACGCCAATTACCGTTATAAAGGGCTATTCAGCCGCCATAAATGACGGGCTGGTGACGAATGGAGACGCCGCAAGGTATATCAAGGCGATAGAGGCTAAAGCTGAGAGCCTGTCGGAGCTTATCAATATGCTCTATGAGTATTCGAGGCTCGAACATCCGAGCTTTGCGCCTAATCTAAAGGACTCCGACATCTGCGAATTCGTGAGGGAGTATCTGGCTGCCAAATACGAGGAGCTCGACATAGCGGGCTGCGAGCTGGTGGTGAATATCCCCGATAAGCAGATTATATGCAGCTTTGACGCATACCAAATGCAGAGGGTATTCGACAATATAGTCAATAATTCCGTGAAGCATAATGAGCGTGGGGTTAAGATATATGTGAGGATAAACGAGGGCGAAGAGGATATAATTATCACAGTCAGGGACAGCGGCAAGGGAATTCCGCAGAATATCGGAGAGACTGTCTTTGAGCCCATGGTGACCGGCAGCGAATACAGACCGGGAGATGAGGGTTCGGGGCTTGGGCTTTCCATAGCGAGAATGATTGTAAAAGCCCATGGTGGAGATATTAAACTGCTACCTTCTAGCGAAACGTCCGGGGCGATTTTCAAGATAATTATCCCCAAGCTGCAAGGGTAAAAAGGTCAAAACAATTCCAATCACAGTGACATCGGAGAGCAGGTTGCAGAGGGTGCGGAAAGCAAACTAAACGGAACTCGGAGTGCAAGACACGGCTGGCTCGGAATGCGGCAGGTTGCGGCGAAATCAGAAAAAACATGAAATGTACAAAAATATGCACAAATTCTATGATAAAATCTTTCCATAAAAAGAAATGGAGAGCGTCGTATCTGTAAAAATGAAGAAAACATGTAAGATTGAGAACAAGGAGAACCTTGTAAACAACATTTTCAAAATGACCTTCAACGCCGGCGAGAGTGGATTTAAAAGACCGGGGCAATATGCGATTATAGAGGCGAACGGCAGGCGAAAGCCCTATCAGGTCTGCGAATTCGACAGCAATAGATTCACGATAGTATTTCCGGCGGATGATGATATAAGCAGGGATCTCTCCGAGCTAAGCCCTGGAGATGAGGTATTCATAAACGGCGGTCTGGGAAGGGGGTTTAATTCCCAGGATGCACCGCAGGAGGTATGTATAGTAGCGAACGGGCTCGGCATACCCGAGATGGTCGGACTTGCCAGATCCCTTCTTATGAGAGGAAAGAAATGCAAGACCATACTTGAATATCCGAGCAAGAAAGATATTTATCTGCTCGAATCATTCAAGGATTTGGTAAATGAAATAGAGATAGTTACCCTCGACGGCAGCAACGGCAGGGAAGGACATGCGGAGGATATAGTCAAGGATTCGGACTATGTCTTTGCCGGAGGCACGCTGGATATGCTCAAAAAGCTTGCCGCTAAGGTTAAGGAAGGACAGGTCAGCCTTGGCAGCACGGTTTTAATGCATTCGGAAGACTATGATGATTGCTTCATAGAGACGAGAGAGGGACGCAAGAATTGCAGCGACGAGGGTCCGGTATTCGATATGAGCATTATAAATTGGGACGCAATCTAGGTTAGAGTAAACAAATAGGTTAGAGGCAATAAATTAAGAAATGAATTAGAAGAGATAGATATGTAAGAAGAAACAAATCTTAGGGATTTTGACGCGTGTCACTTTTTTTGGATTAAAGGATATTTTGAATTAAAAGATTGTTTGAACTAAAAGATTAAAGGAGGAAAGATATGGGTTTTATCAGAGCATTTGCAGGCGCAGTCACCGGCACTCTTGCGGATCAGTGGAAGGAATTTATCGTTCCGGCGGAGGGAGTTTCCCCGACTGCTGCGGTTTTTGCCGGCGTGAATAAAGGAAGAGACGCAGGAAGGGGTTCGAATATCAGAGCTTCGGAGGGCATAATCACCAATGGCAGCAAGATAGTAGTTCCCGAGGGCACGGCACTTATCACCATGCAGGACGGCGGCATTACGGGATATATTTCAGAGCCCGGCGGATATACATTCGTATCGGACGATCCTGCCTCCGGCTCATTCTTTGCGGGAGATGATTTTGAGACCACCGTTTCAAAGTCCTGGGAGAGATTTAAATTCGGCGGAATTCCCGCGACAGAGCAGGCTGTATTCTATGTCAATCTGAAGGAAATTCCGGGCAATAGATTTGGGACTCAGTCCGAGGTATATTGGGACGATGCGTATTTGAATTCACAGGTTGGCGCTATTACAAGAGGAACGTATTCAATCAAGATTGTCGATCCGCTGCTCTTCGTTAAAAACTTCGTGCCTGTTCAGTATTTAAGACCGGGCTCAGAGCCTTTCGACTTTGCGGATATTGATAATTCCGCCTGCGAACAGCTATTCACGGAGCTGGTCGGAAGCCTCTCGACAGCATTTTCACTTTATACAAATGACCCTGACAAGGGCAATCGCATAACCAAGCTCCAGAGCGATCAGATAGGCTTTGCGGCTTCTCTTTCGGCAGCAGTTGAAGAGAGCTATAGGTGGAAGAGCGACAGAGGAATTGAAATCGTCAAGGTGGCTATCGCTGCCATTGAATATGACGAGGACACCAAGGCTCTTCTCAGCGACGTCAAGAAGGCGGATGCTCTCATGGGCGCAAGAGGCAATTCCTTCATGCAGCAGTCGGCGGCAAGAGGAATGCAGGCAGCCGGAGAGAATGGCGGCGGCGATGGCATGGCATTCATGGGGCTTGGCATGAACGCTGCGGGCGCAGCGATGGCTGCTTACCAGCAGCCAACATCGCCGCAGGTGCAGCAACCTGTGCAGCAGCCCGTTCAGCAGCCGCAGGCAGCCGAGGAAGATCCATATGAACGCCTGGCTAAGCTGAAACAGCTCCTAGATATGGGAGCGATTTCTCAGGAGGAGTTTGACGCAGCAAAGGCTAAGGTTTTGGGGATTTAATAATGGACGACAACAAGGTTATAAGGACTGACGCAGGGGCTGTAAACGGACAGAGCAAATGTCCTAAATGCGGCGCGACAGATATTTCATATAACACTGAAATCGGAAAGCTGAGATGTAATTTTTGCAGACACGAATTTGAGCCTGATATTGCGGAGGAGGGTCGCGACATAGCGAGCCTCGAGGGGCAGTATATAGGCTCAGGTGCTGTTGATATTAAGGCTGACGCCGAGGATATCATAACACTCAAATGCGGCAGCTGCGGCGCGGAAGTCGTAATAGATACGAATAATTCAACTCAGGCGAGATGTCATTGGTGCAGAAATACGCTTTCGATAAATTCTCAGGTGCCGAACGGCGCCGTGCCTGATGCGGTTCTGCCGTTTAAGCTCGGCAGAGATGAGGCGCGAAGCTCCATTGAAAAATTTGTCGGCAGCCGCAAGTTCTTCGCTCACCCTAGGTTCAAAAGAGAGTTTACCACAGAGAATGTAATGGGCGTTTATTTCCCATATATGGTGGTGGACGCCAATACTCACGCTGAGTTTAGCGGACAGGGAGAGCACGAGACCAGGCGCTATACCGTCAAAGAAGGAGACGATAGGAATACATATTACGACGCTGATTTATATGATGTCTCACGCAGCTTTGACATGACGGTCAGCGGACTCACAATAGAGTCCAGCAAGGATAAGCTTGACGTAAACAGCAGGGAGAAAACCACTAATATCGTCAATTCAATAATGCCCTTCGACACGGAGAACTGCGTAAAATGGGATTCCAATTATCTCAAGGGCTTCACTTCCGAGAAGAGAGACGTCAATGTCGACGGATTAAAAGGAATTGTGGGGGAGCAGACCAAGGATATAGCCAGATATGCGGCTAATGATACATTGGATTTTTACGACAGGGGCGTCCGCTGGGATAACGAGAGGGTCGAAATAAAAGGACAAAAATGGATGGCGGCATATCTGCCCGTATGGCTGTATAGCTATCATCAGAAAAAAGGCGGCAAAAGTCTCCTTCACTATGTGGCAGTCAATGCGAGGACGAATGAGACCATGGGAAGCGTTCCGATACATATGCCAAGGCTTTGGATAGTCTCGGCGTTTGTGGAGCTCCTCGGGCTTTTGGCGACAGTGCTGACAAGCTTTTACCTTTTAGACCCCAATGAGCACGAATGGTGGCCCTGGGCATTTCTCCTATCCGGCTTCATATTCTTCTTCGCCATGTATAGCAGATATAGGAACCAGGGGGCGAGACATTATCACGAGAAGGAGACTAAAACCGAAGTCAGCGATTTGCGATGTAGTGACGAGTTTGTGAGGTCAAGATATAAGCTCTCCAATTCAATGATGAGCGATGCAAATAATAATCATGTAGGCGGTACCCTCGCCGGAAATGCCGCCAGCGGTGCATTGAAAATGCTGAGCGAAGGAATAACGCAGGAGATTAAAAATCAATTCTGACGGGAAGCGCAGCTATAGAAAGCAATTAGCCTGTGGTGTTGACAAGTCCTCTCTGCGGTAGTAAAATCAGTTCGCTGCGACAAAGGCGGCAAAATACAGATGACGTCAGGAGGTGAGAACACAATATGGCACAGGTAATCGTCAGAGAAAACGAGAGCTTGGAGAGCGCTCTTAAGAGATTTAAGAGATCTTGTGCTCGCGACGGCGTCATGGCAGAGCTTCGCAAGAGAGAGCATTACGAGAAACCAAGCGTTAGACGTAAGAAAAAGTCTGAAGCTGCCCGCAAGAAAGCGCGCAAGTACTAAAAGACGACCTATGCGAACTGTGTGATACGGTTCGCATTTTTCTTGATATGATGATATATTCATCATAATAATTAAATATGAAGGTATTTAGAATTTATGCAGATTTACATAAACTGCTAAGAACTACTAAGAATTACTAGAGATCACTAAGAACGACTATACGGGAGGAGAAGATATGGGACTCAAGGAACAGTTGATGACAGACTATAAGGAAGCCATGAAGGCGGCGGACTCCGTAAGGAAGGAGACCGTAAATATGGTAAGGGCTGCGATTAAGCAGTACGAGGTCGACCAGAGGGTCGAGCTCGAAGATGACGCAGACATCTTTAAGATTATCAAGAAGCAGGTAAAGATGAGGGTTGACGCTCTCGCAGACTTCGCCAAGGCGGGAAGAGATGATATGGTGGAAGGATATAAGAGGGAGATAGAAATCCTGCAATCATATCTCCCCGAGGAAATGGGCGAGGAAGAGATAAAGGCAAAGGTAGGTGAAATCGCGGACAAGCTCGGAATTTCAGAGGGAATGCAGAATATGGGAACCCTGATGAAGAGCGTTATGGCGGAGCTAAAAGACGCTGCCGACGGCTCTGCTGTAAACAAGGCTGTCAAGGACTTCCTTTCGGGAAAGAAATAGGAAATCAAGTCGAAAGAACGACTATTTTAAAAGAGCCACTAATACGAAAGAGCGTCCAATACAAAAAATCGCTAACACAAAAGAGCCACTAATACAAAAGAGTAATTAAAACGAAAGAGGGATTGATGGAATACAAGCTCAATATACCCGAAGAAATAAACGTCCAAGGTCTCTTTGGCAATTATGACGCAAATATAAGATCCGTGGAGAGGTTCACGGGAACGGAGATGAACCTCAGAGACGGGGAGCTGACAATAAAGGGGAGAGACCCTGAGCTTGCTGCGCGCATTATTGCAAGGCTTATAGAGGCATTGGCGCTCGAGCCTGAACTCGATTCGCAGAGACTGAACTATCTGATTGAAATGGAAGCGGACGGCAAGACCTTCGATGAAAAGACCACATCAAGGGATATAGTCTGCTATACGCATACGGGTAGACCTCTGAGACCTAAGACTCAGGCGCAGAAGGAATATGTGGATAATATCCGAAAGACCGATATGGTGTTCGGAATCGGACCTGCCGGAACGGGAAAGACCTATCTTGCCTGCGCTATGGCGATAAACGCCTATAAGAATAAGGAGATTGAGAGGATTATTCTGACAA
Organism: Mogibacterium sp.; assembly: GCA_017515425.1. Taxonomy (GTDB): domain Bacteria; phylum Bacillota; class Clostridia; order Peptostreptococcales; family Anaerovoracaceae; genus Crickella. Next base: position 8,278 of record JAFWFU010000010.1, on the reverse strand, counting down.
GACCTGCGGTAGAGGCGGGAGAGAGGCTCGGTTTTCTGCCGGGAGATATGCAGGAAAAGGTCGATCCATACCTCAGACCGCTCTATGACGCGCTCTATGATGTGCTTGGAATTGACGCGGCGGCGAAGCTCAGAGAAAAAGGTGTTATTGAGGTAGTTCCCCTGGCATATATGAGAGGACGCACGCTCGACAACGCATTCATCATACTTGATGAAGCGCAGAATACCACGCGCGAGCAGATGAAGATGTTTCTCACGCGCATGGGCTTTCACTCGAAGGTGGTGGTTACGGGAGATATTACGCAGGTGGATCTGCCGAGCGGTACGGTCTCCGGTCTGAAAGAGGCGCAGAGGATACTCAAGGGTGTGGAAGGAATCCGGTTTAATTATTTCAGCGAGGTGGACGTGGTCAGGCATGAGCTGGTAAAGAGGATTATCAAAGCCTATGACGCCTTCGATAATAAAAACAAGGTCAGAGCCGGCACCTCAAGAGGGAATAAGGTGAGCGGAAGATAGGAATTAAGTAAAGTACCAAAGAAGTAAATAGGTAAAGAGATAAAGAAGTAAAGAAGTAAAGAAGTAAAGAGGAGCACTGAGCCGAGGAAGGATATTAAGCGAATACGGAAAAATGACGGAGATTGTATATAGTGATGAAAGAGCCATTCTGACGGACGAGATGAAGGGGCTTTTCCGAAGGGCTGCTGATGAGGCTTTAGGGCGTGAATTCGGAGAAGAGCTTGAGGCTCTCGGCTTAGCCATGCCTGGCATAGATGTCGAGATAGCTGTGAGCATAGTTGATGATGAGGGAATAAGGGCGCTCAATAGGGATTATAGAGGAAAGGACAAGGTGACCGACGTCCTCAGCTTCCCGCAGTATGAAAACCGTGAGGATATGCTCAGGGATATGGCGAGGCGTGATGAAAAATCCGCCCTGCTTATGGGTGATGTGGTTATCTGCCATGAACAGGCTCTGAGGCAGGCTGAGGAATACGGAACGGGAGAGAAACGGGAGATATTATATCTCTTTGTGCATAGCATTATGCACCTCTTAGGCTATGACCATATTGATGAAGAGGAGCGGCGCACGATGAGAGCGAAGGAAGAGGCGGTATTATCCGCAATAGGCGATTAAGATTCTTCGGTCACTACGGTATATTGTGTTGTGAGGAGCCTTAGCAGACGTGCAGACGACGTGCGCAGGCTAGGGAATTAAATAGGAAATAAAGAAAAGATATGAAATCAGGCTTTATCGGAATAATAGGCAGACCGAATGTCGGCAAATCCACCTTGATGAACTCCATGCTAGGAGAGAAGATCGCCATTACATCTGCCAAGCCGCAGACGACGCTAAACAGAATAACAGGCATTTATACAGACCTTGAATATGAGGACGGAGAAGGCATTCAGATGATCTTCCTCGACACTCCGGGAATTCACAAGCCTCATAATAAGCTCGGGACAGCCATAAATGAGACCGCGGTCAACACCTTGAATGGAGTTGACGTTATCGTGCTTATCGTTGACGGAACTCAGGACTTCGGCAGGGGTGATGAGGCGGTTCTTAAGCTGCTGCAAGATGTGGATTGCCCATGCCTGCTTGCCATAAACAAGACGGATATTATCAGCCCTGATGACTATCTGAGGCTGTATAAGAGATACGAGGAAACGAAGATCTTCGACGATATATACGGCGTTTCGGCTCTCAAGGGCGACAATATCATCATGCTCAGGGACAGGCTGGCAGGATATATGAGCGAAGGCCCTATGTATTATCCTGAGGATATTGCCACGAACCACCCCGAGAGATTTATAGTCAGCGAGATAATCAGGGAAAAGCTGATGACCTATCTTAAAGAGGAAGTCCCGCATGGCATTTTCGTTGAGATTGAAAGCTTCGAAGAGGCTGAGGACGAAAAGGACATCACCGAGATAGGCGCTGTGATTTACTGCGAGAAGAAATCGCATAAGGGTATTATTATCGGAAAGAACGGGAATAAGCTAAAGGGCGTAGGCAAGGCTGCGCGTAAGGATATAGAGAGACTTATCGGGGGCAGGGTATATCTCAGCCTCTGGGTGAAGGTCAAGGAGAATTGGCGCGACTCCGAGCGCATTATAAGAAATTGGGGATATAAGGATGATTGTTAGTGCGGAAGGCATAGTGCTGAGGCAGCGAAAAATCGCGAATAACAGGCGCATGATCGTGATCTTTACGAGGCAGTATGGAAAGCTCTCCGCAGGCACGTCAATCAACGAAAGGAGCAAGAGCAAGGCGGCGCTCGCTCTGAGACCCTTTACCCACGCTGAATACGATATATTCAAGGGAAGGGAAGCCTATAGCATAAATTCTGCGAGCGTCCTTCACAGCTATTATTCGATAGGCGAGGATATAAACCGCTATATGACGGCGGCTGCTTTTTTGGAGTATTTGGAGAAGGTATTGGACGAGGGGGTTGCCATGCCGGCTCTTTTTAAGCTGAGCCTGGAATTTCTCGATTCCGTCGCCGTCGCCAAGAGCAGCGCGGAGACCCTTCTCTTCGCCTTTATCGTTAAGTCGCTAAGAATGCTCGGTGTTATGCCGGAGCTTGAATGCTGCGTAAACTGCGGCAGAGCTCTTGCGGATATTCAGGCGCCGAGAATGCTATCGGTATCGTCGGGGGGAATTGTCTGCCCCGAATGTGCGGAAGTTGAAAATCAGGGCGGAGCTTCGTTGATTTACAAGCCCAGCTTCGATATAATCAATGTGCTTCGATATTTTGAATCCAAACCGCTAAAGGCATTTGAAAAAATCGACATGAAGAAGGAAGATGCCAATGCGGCGAGGGAGATTCTCGCTAACTATACCGAGCGTTATCTTGATGTAAATGTACTTGGTAAACCATATGGGGAGGGATAAAATGGAAATAAATCTTGAAAAAATCGAATTGGTAAAGGATAGGACGGGCTGCACCTATGCGGAGGCTAAGGAAGCTCTCGAGAAGGCTGAGGGCAGCGTGGTGGACGCAATCATAGCGGTTGAGGAATCCATGAATAAGAACTATGCCTATGCAGCCGGCAAACCATTTAGGGAAAACCCGCTCTTCATCAAGATGAAGAAGATTATTGACAAGGGTAATGTGTCTAAAATCCTCGTCAAGAAGGACGAAAAGGTAATCGTGAACTTCCCGCTCACGGCTGGGGTTATCGGTGCGGTTCTCGTGCCTTGGGGTGCAATCCTCGGAGTAGTGGCTGCGCTTGGCACCAAATGCAGTATTGACTTCGTAACCGACAAGGGAGAGTTTGTCGACATCAACGGCAAGGTAGTAGGCGCATATGATAAGGCGAAGGAAGTCGCGCAAAAGGGCGTGGATAAAATCAATGATTTTGAAAAGAGCGGCAAGATTGATGAGATTATGGATTCAATCGAAAAGACTGCCAAGACTGCTGCCGATAAGGTGAAGAGCATTGTGGATGATGTGGCTGAGAAATGCAAGCCGAATGAAGGAGAGGGCGAGGCGGTTGACGCGGAAGCCGAGGAATTCAAATTCGCAGCAGAGGAAGAATTCAAAAACGAGGAAGAGCTGTAGTTATAAGGATTGCAGTCAAAATGCAGTCATTAGAACTGACAGAAATTAGCAATCAGAAGAATTGCAATAAATAAAGAAATTTTCACTTTAGGAAGGAAGTCATATGGCGATTGATAAAAAGGATATACCTGTAACGGAGAGAGCCGTTACAATGGAGAAGATTATTGCGCTCTGCAAGAATAGAGGCTATATTTTCCCAGGCTCGGAGATTTATGGCGGGCTTGCCAATACATGGGATTTCGGTCCCCTCGGCGTGGAGTTCAAGAATAATATAAAGGACGCATGGAGACAGAAATTCGTCAGAGAGTCTGCTATGAATGTAGGGCTTGATGCCGCAATTCTGATGAACCCTAAGACTTGGGTGGCTTCGGGTCATGTAGGTGGATTCAGCGATCCTCTCATAGATTGCAGATCCTGTAAGACCAGATACAGAGCCGATCAGCTTATCGAGGATTATCTAAAGGAGCAAAAGCCTGATGATGAGGCGATTGTCGACGGCTGGGACAAGGAAGAAATGGAAGCCTTTATCGCGGAGAAGGGCGTTAAATGCCCGTCATGCGGAAAGTCGGATTTTACGGGAATAAGGCAGTTCAACCTCATGTTCAAGACCTTCCAGGGCGTAACAGAGGACTCCGCCGCTGAGATATATATGAGACCGGAGACGGCTCAGGGTATATTCGTCAATTTTAAGAACGTCCAGAGAACGGCTCGCAAGAAGATACCATTCGGCATAGCTCAGGTGGGAAAATCCTTCCGTAACGAGATAACGCCGGGGAATTTCATATTCAGGGTCAGAGAGTTCGAGCAAATGGAGCTTGAATTTTTCTGCAAGCCGGGCACGGAGCTGGATTGGTTCGCATATTGGAAGGACTATTGCGCGGGCTTCCTGAAAAGCCTAGGGCTCAGCGAGGAATATACGAGGCTCAGAGACCATAGCGAAGAGGAGCTGTCGCATTATAGCAATGCGACCACGGATATAGAGTATCTATTCCCATTCGGCTGGGGAGAGCTTTGGGGCGTGGCTTCCCGTACTGACTATGACCTCATGGCACATCAGACTACCTCGGGCGAGGATATGAGCTATCTCGACCCTGAGACGAATGAGAGATATGTGCCCTACTGCATAGAGCCGTCGGTGGGAGTGGAGAGGCTCGTCCTCGCATTCCTGGTTGACGCCTATGATGAGGAAGTCCTGACTGACGGAAATGGCAAAGAGGATATGAGAACCGTGCTGAGACTTCACCCAGCGCTCGCACCTTATAAGGCTGCCGTACTGCCGCTTTCAAAGAAGCTTGAGGACGTGGCGCTTCCCGTATATGAAGAGCTGAGCAAATACTTCATGGTCGAGTATGACGCTTCCGGCTCTATCGGCAAGAGATATAGGAGAGAGGACGAGATAGGGACGCCTTTCAGCATATGCGTCGATTTCGACACCGCGGAGGATAAATCCGTCACCATAAGAGACAGAGACAGCATGGAGCAGGTGAGAGTGCCGATTTCAGAGATCAAAGCCTATATAGAGGAAAGGCTGCGTTTCTAGGAACTGACGGAATTGAGAGCTGAACCCTGCATATGCAATAGTTTAGGTCGTTTTATGTAGTCTTAACGAAGATTTGAAAAAGGATAAAAATAAAAAGGACTCGGCAGACTGAGGAGAAACCCAAACGCCGAGTCTTTTTGCGCGCAATCCGAGGTGATTTGTGTATAAAAAGACTATGTTACATGATATAATTCAGCAAAGAAGATTTTTGAAGATAAAGGTTTGAAGTGATAAACAAAAAGTAGACAGAGGGGGAGCAAGATGCTTTTGTTCGACACTGTAATCGGATGCACAGTAACAATTATAGCTGGATTTAGTATTGTTAGAAATATAAAACACAAAAAATACATGAAAGCGTTGATTATAGCATTAGGGTTGGCTATATTGTATGTAAGATGGTCTTATCTGCTGATATTTTTTATATCGGCATGAAGATTGCGACAGCGATTAACCTGATATGTAGTTATGTGGAGAGAAATAGTATGCTTTTATTCGATGCGGTAATTGGATGTGTAGTAACATTCGTAGCTGGAGTTAATATTGTTCGAAATATAAAAGAAAAAAATATACCAAAGCCTTTGTTATAGCGTTAGGTTTGGCTATATTGTATGTAAGCTGGTTTTATTCATTTCTATTATTTTTAAGCAATATGTAAACATTTAAAGAACACAAGTGGCAAATTCGTTAAGATGATTGAATAGATTGCGGTTTGAATGTTTGGAAGTAGAACGATTTTGGAGTCAATATAAAGAGAGTTTTGCAAAAGCTTGCTTTTTCTGCGGAATGAGTTTAGAATATCGGGGTTATTATGAATCCGGGCAACAAATCCCGGATTCGCATTTTGATAAACGGAGATTACAGATTAGTAAAACGGAGAGTATAGTTATGGGGAAATTTGTTTATTCATTTAACGAAGGAACTAAAGATATGAGAAATCTTCTCGGCGGCAAGGGTGCGAACCTCGCTGAGATGACGAATATAGGGCTTCCCGTTCCTTTCGGCTTTACGATTACAACCGAGGCTTGTAAGAAGTATTCCGACGACGGCGGCAGGATAGACGAGGCTATTATCGAAGAGGTATGGCAGCATATTGCTGATCTCGAAGAGGTAATGGGCAAGAAGTTCGGCGACACGGAAAACCCGCTTCTCGTATCGGTAAGATCGGGTGCGCCTGTTTCCATGCCCGGCATGATGGACACGATTTTGAACCTCGGACTCAACGATATTGCAGTAGAGGGCCTTGCCAAAAAGACAGGAAATGACAGGTTCGCATACGACAGCTACAGAAGATTTATTCAGATGTTCGGCGACGTCGTAATGGAGATTAAGAAGTCGAATTTCGACGCGGTATTCGACGGTCAGAAGGCAAAGTCAGGCGTTGAATTTGACGTTGATCTTACGACTGACGATTTGAAGGAGATTATCAAAGGCTATAAGGAAGTCGTGAAAAGGGAGCTTGGGCGCGAATTCCCGCAGGAGCCAAAGGATCAGCTCTTGGAGGCTATCGCCGCTGTATTCAGATCCTGGAATGACGAAAGAGCCATTCTCTATAGAAAGCTCAACGGAATTTCCGACTCTCTCGGAACTGCCGTAAACATTCAGTCCATGGTATTCGGAAACAGCGGAAATGACTCGGGTACGGGCGTTGCATTTACGAGAAACCCAGCGACGGGAGAGAATGAGCTCTTCGGAGAATTCCTCGTAAACGCGCAGGGTGAGGACGTCGTGGCAGGGATCAGAACGCCGCAGCCTATTTCCGAGATGGCTGACGCCTTCCCTGAGGTATATGAAAGATTTGAGAAGATTGCAGACACGCTGGAGTCTCATTATAAGGATATGCAGGATATGGAGTTCACCGTAGAGGATAGAAAGCTCTATATGCTGCAGACAAGAAACGGAAAGAGGACGGCGGCTGCCGCTGTAAAAATCGCGGTAGATCTCGTAAAAGAGGGCGTCATTGATGAAGATACTGCCGTTATGAGAATAGAGCCTGAGCATATTGACCAGCTCCTCCACCCGACCTTTGACGCTGAGGAGCTCAAGGCTGCGTCCGCGATTGCAACAGGACTTCCGGCATCACCTGGTGCTGCCGCAGGTCAGATTTGCTTCAACGCTGATGAGGCTGCCGTGGCTGCTTCCGAGGGCAAGAAGGTAATTCTCGTAAGAGAAGAGACCAGCCCTGAGGATCTCGCAGGAATGGTAGCCGCAGAAGGAATACTGACGGCGCGCGGCGGAATGACTTCCCATGCGGCTGTAGTAGCCAGAGGAATGGGTAAATGCTGCGTTGCAGGCTGCAAGGAGATTATAGTTGATGAGGCTGGAAAGACCCTTACCGTGGGCGGCAAGGTGTATAAAGAGGGAGACAGCATTTCCCTCAATGGTTCAGACGGAAAGGTATATGCCGAGTCGATAAAGACCGTAACGCCTGAGCTTTCAGGAGACTTCGGTCAGATTATGGAATGGGCTGATGAAGCGAGGACTCTCAAGGTAAGGACGAATGCCGACAATCCAAAGGACGCTGAGCAGGGCGTGAAATTCGGAGCGGAAGGAATCGGACTTTGCCGCACGGAGCATATGTTCTTCGAAGATGAGAGAATTCCTAAAATCAGACGCATGATTCTCGCAGACAGTGAAGAGGAAAGGAGAGAGGCTCTCGCAGGGCTTCTGCTTTATCAGAAGGAGGATTTCAAGGGGATTTACAAGGCAATGGGCGATATGCCTGTCACTATCAGGCTGCTCGATCCGCCTCTCCATGAGTTCCTGCCTAAGACGGACGAGGATATTAAGAAGGTATCTGAGCAGTTCGGCATTCCTTATGATAAGGTAGTCAACAAGACTTTGGAGCTCCACGAGTTCAACCCAATGCTCGGACATAGAGGTTGCAGGCTCGCCGTCACATATCCTGAAATCGCAGAGATGCAGACAGAGGCGATCATCTCCGCTGCTCTTGAGGTAAGGAAGGAAGAGGGACTGGATATAGTTCCGGAAATCATGGTTCCGCTAATCGGTCATGTCAAGGAGCTTTCCTTCGTAAAGAAAACTATTACCGAAGTGGCTGACAGGCTTATTGCCGAGTCGGGCGATCAGATGAAGTATATGGTGGGAACTATGATAGAGGTTCCCCGTGCAGCCATGACTGCTGATGAAATCGCGGAGGAAGCTGAATTCTTCTCCTT
>JAFWFU010000009.1 GCA_017515425.1 Mogibacterium sp. | reverse complement strand
CATCCGATGGGGCGGGCACAAAAGGCGCGCGCTCCTCTTTTTTTCTTTCTTCAAAAACTCCACAATTACTTTACACTAACCAGACTTTTGTTCCAAGGCGTAAATACTAGGCTTGCATTGCGGCTTCAACTCGGAGACGCAAACACAAGGCTTTCGTTCAGACTCCAAATCAGACACTAAAACAAAAAAAATTGGAAGCGGCAGCCACATAGCTGCCGCTTCCTCGTCGTCTTAGGTATTTTATGGAAAATTGTTATATGGAGGTTCCGAAGGCTATTGCCTCCGTGCCTATATAATAAACCTTTAATATGTTGAAAAGGTGAAGATTGTGAGAACAATATTTGTTATTCTGCAGTATTGCCTCTTCATATAAAAATCTTAACACCTATCGCAATTATTATAAGCCCGCCGAAGATGCCTGCCTGCCAGGATAGGACGTCTCCCGCCTTCTTTCCGATCAGGCAGCCGACAGTGCAAAGACAGAATGTCGTCACGCCTATGATGATTGCAGACAGGAATGCCTCCGCTGCTCCATAGCCTACTGTGGTAAATCCTACCGAGAGAGCGTCTATCGACGTCGCAACGCCCTGCACCATGAGGACGGCAAATCCGAGTTCTCCATGATGAGCATGGCTGCACTTTATGTCAGATCCTCCAGCCTCATTCCTCCGTCTTCTCTCATCAATTCCTCCCTTTATCATTCTGCCGCCTATTAGTGAGAGCAGCACCAAGGCTATCCAGGGCACAAACTTCTCAAACCATTCGAGATAGCCGACCGCCGTATGCACCAGGAACCAGCCAATCATGGGCATGGCAAACTGAAACACAGCAAAGGCGCCGGCTATCGTAAGAACTCCAGCCGCAGTCATACACTTATTTGCCATGCCGTTTGCAATCGACACGCTGAATGCGTCCATTGCCAATGCTGCACCGAGCAGCATACTCGTAATAATTAAGCCGCCTATTTCTATTCTCCTGTCTGAATGCGCCCCAAAAGAGAGCCTCAGCCTTTAATACATACAGCCTTATATTTCCTCCCAAGCGTCAAGAGCCTTGGCGAGATGTACTATAAAATCCTGCACATTCGTAACTATCCCCTTCGCACTAAGACTTCCCCTGTCGGCAAGCTTGTTGATTGTAAATTCGGACAGATCAACGCAGTAGAAATGCACGGGACGGACAGTCCCGTCCGACATCACGCGATAGGAAGGCGTCATATTGCCGACCGCGATTGAATGCAGCATGGTAGCCATGCAGATTACCGTCGTAGCACCTCTAACCTCAGCCCTCATGGCGTCCTGAGCGTCATAGGCATTCCCGTAGACCTCGGGCAAGGGCCCGTCATCTCTTATCGAGCCGCCGAGGACATAGGGAACACCCTTCTTCTCGCAGGAATACATAATGCCGTCGCTCAGCCCCTCAGTCTCTATAAATTTCTTTATGCTTCCATGGTATCTCACCCTGTTTATCGTCTGCAAATGGTTGTAATGCCCATTGTGCACGCTCTTTTGCGTATATATATCCTGACCGAGCGCGGTTTTCAGATATGCGCCCTCGAGGTCGTGAGTCGCAAGCGCGTTGCCCGCAAGGAGCGCGTGAACATATCCCTCACGGATAATTCCCGAGAAGGCTTTTCTGGCGTCGTGATCGAAGGAAAACGCGGGGCCCATGACCCATACGATTTTCCCATGATTTTTTTCGTATCTCAAAATATCGTAGAGTTCGTCATAGTCCACGGAAAAAGCCGTCTCTCTGGATCTCGAAGTGCGAAAAGCGAATACATCCTTATCCTCTGATTTGCCCTCGGTAAAGCCATAAGGGTGAACATATATGCCCTCCTCGCAGTTCTCCGTTCTGCCGACTGCGACGAGGTCTCCCGCCTTTATCCTGCGAAATTCCACCACCTCAATGCTTCCGTTCGAGAGCAGGGGAACGCAGTCCATGCGGCTCTCCTCTGCGAGCAGCCATTCCCCATTCACCTTGAAGTATTCTGGGAAAATGCTCATGGCGTGAAAATCCTCAGGTGCAACGCCGTCGGCAGGTGCTTTCTCAAACCTCGCCTCAGGCGCATTCCTAAACTCATCTTTTGTAAAATCAGGCTCTGTATAAAAATATTCCTTCATCTTATATTCCTCTTATCCAAATGACTCCGCCCACTCAGCTTTATTACTTCGGCTGCCGCTCTCAGTCCTTCTGCCCGTACTCCGCTTCCATTTTCTTAATCGCCTCATAGTAACGTCGGTTTACAGGCACATCAAGCCCATGCTTCTCAGCCAGCTTAATCATAGTGCCCGCAAAGAGCTCAACCTCGGATTTGCGTTTCGCCAGAGCGTCCTGCTGCATTGAGGGGTATTTATCCTTATCCAAATCCGCCAGCAGAGCGATATTCCTCTCCAGCTCTTCCTCCGTAAGCTCCACGCCCTCGTATGGCGCGACGAGAATCACCTCTCTCATTGCCGCAACCAAATCATCATACGCCTCGCCGCTTTCAGCAGCCACGCCATATGTCTTATTATGCACCATGCAGGTCTGGTTAATCCCGACATTTATCATAAACTTATTCCATATGGCATGTCTTATATCTTCTTTCACCTCGCAGGGAACGCCCGCTCTGTCGCAGAGCTCCTTGACGAGTCTGACATTCTCTTCCTGTTTCTCATTATGCGCGCCTATCTCCCAATGCCCAATCTTGGTATATGAGAGCTGCACACCGTCACGCACGGAGTCCATACCGACGCATAGGGAATCGACAATCTGCTCTCGGTCAAAATGCTCCTCTAAAACCTTCTCCGAGGAAATTCCATTCAGAAGCGATACGATAATCGTATTCTCACTCACCGCAGGGCGCGCAAGCTCAATCGCTTCGGAAAGCGCATTGAATTTGACGGAGAACACCAGAAGGTCTACCGGCTTCACCTCATCTCCCGTCCTCATTTGATAATGTTTTTCCTCTCCGTTCACTATATAGCGGTCTTTCTCATGTCTGAGATACCTCTCCTCGTCCATGATGAAGCTCACATTTTCTGAGCCAATATTTTCAGACATAATACCGCCGTAAAGCATACCGAGGCATCCCATTCCCACAAAGGATACCGTTTTAATCCTATCCATCTCTACTTCCTTCTCATTCTGTATTTTTTAATCCAGTTTTGCTTCCAGCCTCTCTCTTATCGCCGCTATGAAATCCTTGGTGAGAACTTCCCTAGCTGTACCGTCCTCTACGAGCCCCACTAAATCCCTCGTCATAATTCCGTCGTTAAGCGTATCAATGCAGGCTTCTTCGAGTCTCTCGGCAAATGCCTCTAAATCCTTCAGACCGTCGAGCTCAGCCCTCTTCTTCAATGCTCCGCTCCACGCGAAAATGGTCGCCATAGGATTGGTGGAAGTCTCCTCGCCTTCAAGATATTTATAATAATGACGCGTAACCGTCCCATGCGCCGCCTCGTATTCGAAATTGCCCTCGGGACTGCAAAGCACCGAAGTCATCATGGCAAGAGAGCCGAATGCCGTCGAAACCATATCGCTCATAACATCTCCGTCGTAGTTCTTGAGCGCCCAGATGAAGCCGCCCTCACTCCTTATGACCCTCGCGATAGCGTCGTCTATCAGAGTGTAGAAATACTCAAGCCCAAGCCGCTCGAATTCTTCCTTATATACAGTCTCGTAAACCTCTTGGAATACGTCGCGAAACCTCATATCGTATTTCTTGGAAATCGTGTCCTTGGCGGAAAACCACAAATCCTGCTTCGTCTCAATGGCGTATTTAAAACAGGCGTGGGCGAATGACTCCATGGAGCTGTCCTTATTGTAAATTCCCTGAATAATGCCCGGGCATTCGAAGTCGTAAATGATCTCTGAAAACTCCGCTCCGCTCTCGCCCTTAAACGACAGCGTGGCTCTGCCCTTCTCGGGTATGCGATATTCCGTACCTTTATATAGGTCTCCATAGGCATGACGCGCCACAGTGATAGGCTTCTTCCAATTCTTCACCACGGGCTTAATCTTATCAATCGTGATAGGCGTACGGAAAACCGTCCCGTCGAGTATCGCCCTTATCGTCCCGTTCGGGCTCTTCCACATCTCATGCAGCTTGTACTCGTCCATGCGCTGTGCGTTAGGCGTTATGGTGGCGCATTTCACGCCGACCCCGTATTTCTTGATAGCCTCTCCCGCTTCCTTGGTGATCTCATCTCTCGTCTCGTCGCGCATGGGAAGCCCGAGGTCGTAATACTCCGTCTTTAAGTCCACGAAGGGAAGAATCAGCTCGTCCTTTATCTGCTGCCCGAGACTTCTCGTCATCTCATCTCCGTCCATCTCCACCAGCGGCGTCGTCATTTTAATCTTTTCCATAATCTCTCCTTTTCCTTACGATTATAATGGTTTCTTTGACTGTACGGCGCTACCGTAACCTTGAAACCTTTATCTCCGTCGACGTCTCGTCCCCGACAGAGACTCTCCGCTCGCCCTCCAAATGACAGCTTGCGTCATCAAAATCTCGTCCCGAGCGCAGCGAGGGTTCTTCTAATTATTCTGATTGGCGTAGTAGTTCATCAGGCAGCCGTCGAGGATAATCTGCTTCTCGTCCTCGGTCAGCCCCTTAATATATAGCGTCAAATCAGACAGGCTACCGTCCTTTCTGATGATCTTCGCCGAAATCTCCTCTGCTCCGCTTTCCACGGCATTCCTTATGCCCGAAACGAATATGAAGTCTCCCTCTTCATATGGGAATTCCGTCCCCTCTTCTATGGTAAATGGCAGAATTCCCCAATTTATGCAATTACTTCTATATCTCTTGGTCGCATATTCATAGCAGATATTGGCAAATCCGCCGAGCACCTTTTGACATGAGGCAGCCTGTTCGCGCGCAGAGCCGTCCCCCGGCTTATTGGCAAATATGCAGGAACCGAACTGAGTGTTTTTGAGGAGCTCATCCACATCACCGACTGTGGAAAGCGCCTTTGTGAGTCTCTCCGGTCTCTTCCCCTCTCTTCTCTCTGCTTCCTCTGCCGCTATCGCCTTGGAACGCCCCACATATTCCGGCACGCGGCGTGACAATGCGAACTCCGAAAGCCTCAAAGGATTGCTTCTGTATGAACTCGTCTCTCCCGACGGAATGAGTTCGTCCGTGGTCGTCACGGGGTCGTGAATTACGGCAGCAAGCTCGAGCATGAGGTTTTCCGAAAGCTCATACATCTTGGGCCAATCCGTGATATTCGGACCTAGGACGAGCTCCGCAGAGGGATCCGCCTTGCCATATCCATAGTAGCAGCGATTTCTATACGCCTCACCGTCAAAATGGTATTCCAAATGCTCAGTCTCATATTCTATATCAGTGGCGGCTGTGATATATCCGCCCTTTCTCGCCGTTGCAGCTATCGACCTCGCGTCCATGAGAGCAACTGCGCTTATCTGTCCCTCTCCAGGCTTTGAGCCCTCACGATTTGGGAAATTTCTCGTCGTATGCCTGAGCGAAAGCCCGTTGTTGGCAGGCACGTCGCCTGCGCCGAAGCAAGGCCCGCAGAATGAAGGTTTAATCACCGCGCCAGCCGCAAGGAGAGTCTCCGTCTTTCCTTTTCTCGTTAGCTCAAGAGCGGTCGGAACTGATGTGGGATATACGGAAAGCGAGAAATATCCGTTCCCAATGCTCTCACCCTTCAATATATCCGCAGCCTCTACGATATTGTCATATATGCCGCCTGAACAGCCCGCGATTATTCCCTGATTGGCATAGACGCCCTTGTCTGACACCTTCGATCTGAGGTCGAGATTTGCCTTGGGGAATTTCGCCTTAGCCTCTTCCTCGACGCCTTTCAAAATCTCGTCCGCGTTCTCGACAAACTCATGTATAGTATATGCGTTCGAGGGGTGGAATGGCAGGGCTATCATTGCTTCCATTTTATCGAGCTCGATATTTATAATAGCGTCATAATATGCGCCCTCAGAAGGTTCGAGTTTCCTATACGCCTCGGGTCTGCCGTGAATTCTATAGTATTTCTCTATTTCCTCATCCGTCTGCCAAATCGAGGACAGGCAGGTGGTCTCTGTCGTCATCACGTCTATGCCGGATCTGAAATCGTACGGCAGATATTTGAGCCCAGGGCCTGCGAATTCAAGGACTTTATTCTTAACAAGCCCTTCTCCGAAGGTCTCCTTTACGAGTGCTATAGCCACATCATGGGGCCCTATTCCCTTTCTCGGCTCGCCCGTCACATAGCAGAGGACAACCTCTGGCGGGTTTATATCCCATGTGTTCTTAAGAAGCTGCTTTACAAGCTCGGGGCCGCCCTCTCCGACGCCCATAGTGCCGAGCGCACCATAGCGGGTGTGGCTGTCCGATCCGAGTATCATATTCCCGCAGGCAGCGAGCTCCTCACGCGCATAGGAGTGAATGACGCTCTGATTGGCAGGTACATATATTCCGCCGTATTTCTTCGCTGCGGAAAGACCGAATACATGGTCGTCCTCGTTTATAGTGCCGCCAACAGCGCAGAGGCTGTTATGACAATTCGTCATTGCATATGGAATGGGGAACTCTGTGAGTCCGCTCGCCCTCGCGGTCTGTATTATTCCTACATAAGTGATGTCGTGCGATACGAGCGCGTCAAAGCCGATATGAAAGAGCCCGTCGCCCTCATCCCTATGATGAGCGTTCAAAATCTGATACGCCATAGTGCCGCGCCTTCCGACGCTCTTGTCCTCAGCTCCGCTCGCATTTGTAGGGGCTCCCTTTTTCCATATCATCCCCTGCTTCCTGTATTGAACCATTTATCTCTCCCCTCTGTCTTTTCAACCTTTTCAATTTTTTCTCAGACTAATTATAAGAGCAGGCAGGTTGAATTCCAATACAGTACGTCTAAAAAAACAGGCTGAATTCCAATATAGTACGTCTAAAAACAGGTTGAATTCCAATATAGTACGTCTAAAAACAGGTTGAATTCCAATATAGTATGTCTAAAACAGTCTCAACCCCATTTAATCCTCGCTTTGGAATAATAATCATTTCAGTTTGTTATGATTTCTTTAATTCGTCGGCGTTAAATAGTAAGATAAGCCCATGAAAATTCTGAGCATTAGCGCACAAAAGCCGCATTCGACAGGAAGCGGCACATATATGACCGAGCTCGTCAAATCCTTCGACGCCATGGGGCACCGTCAGATTGTGGTATGCGGGATCTATACCCACGATAAAGTCAGCCTGCCTCAAGGCGTGCTCTGTTATCCCGTGCATTTTACGGATTCGGATTTCGACTTCGACTTCGGCTCAGGCTCGACTTCGTCCAATTCCTTTTTCAGATTTGAGCGCGGGCTTATCCATCCGGATGCCGACTTCGTCACAGAGGCGGAGCCGCCTGCAAGGATAAGCTATCCCATAGTCGGCATGTCCGACTCAATGCCCTATCCTTCGACGCAGTACCGAAAAATGACGCAGGAAATGCTCTCTGAATTTGATCGGGCATTTATAACTACAATAAGAAGAGCCGTTACGGATTTAAACCCGGATTTAATCATCTGTCACCACCTCTTCCTGCTCACAGCCTTGGTGAGAAGGCATTTCCCTGACAGGAAGGTTTATGGCATATCGCATAGCACGGATCTTAGACAGATGACAGCCTGCGATAATCTGAGAAATCTCGTCAGACCTTATATCGCGGGGCTCGATATGGCATTGGCACTTCACGAAGAGCAGAAACGCCAAATAGTCGAGACCTTCGGGATAGGTGAAGATAAGATCAAGGTGATAGGCGCGGGCTACGACCATAGGAGATATAATACAGAAGGCAGAGAACCGAGGCGAAAAGACGATCCCGTCAGACTCTGCTTCGCCGGAAAGCTGAGCAAGGTGAAGGGAATTCCTGAGCTTCTAAGTGCAGTCAAGAACTTGCATTCAGACGCATATTTGCCCGAATTCACCCTTTGCATGGCAGGGGGCTGCCGGGATGATGAGGTTCTCAGCCTTATTCAGAATCTTCCCGCATATGTGGATTGGGTCGGATTTGTTTCAAACGAAGAGCTGACTACCATGCTAAAGCAATGCGATATATTCATACTTCCTTCATACTATGAAGGTCTACCGCTTGTTATAATGGAGTCGATGGCGTCAGGTGCGCTTCCGATATGCACGGATTTGCCGGGTGTCCGCGAATGGATAGATTCACATGTTCCAAATTCCGAGGTCAGATATATAGCGATGCCGGAAATGGAAGGCATTGATACTCCAAGCGATTCGGGCAGACTGCATTTCGTTTCCGACTTGGAATCAGTCATAAGGAAGGCGATTTTAGATATATACAGTGGAAATTTGCAAGGGGCGGCTCCTGACACGAGCCTGGCAAGATGGGACGCGGTGGCAGCCGCCATACTAGAGGGGAAATAAGATGGACTACGATAAGGGTGTATTATTACTTGAGAACGCCGTCAAGGGTTTTCACGGCAAGTTTAAGAAAATGTACGGGCAGATGGCTGTGCGTTTAGATGATTCAAGCTATCTCGCCACGGGAGGGACTAAAATCCTCGCTGAGATAAAAACCAACGAATTTGAACTTTGCGATATCAACAGCGGCGATTTTGGAGAAATATTCAAAGCGCGCAAGGATATAAACGCGATTATTTTCGGATGCTCTTCGGACACCGCTTCGGCTTCCGCGGACGTAAGCTCTATTCCCGCCTCTCTCGAAGACCTCGCCATGCTTACCGGACCGGAACTAAAGGTTATCTCTGATACCTCTTCGGAAGCTCTGATACAGGCTGTATCTGATACCAATGTCTGCCTAATAAAAGGCATCGGAGCCATCGCTGCCTGCAGCAATCTTAAAAAGGCAGTCGCAGGGATCCAAATCGTGGAGAAGGCATGCGAAGCAGAAAACCACGGCAAGCTCATCGGCGGCGCAATAGCACTCGATACCGAAACCGCTCTCTCATGCAGGAATAGCTTTGAAAATGATTATACAAACAGGAACGAAGAGTCGCATGTCAATTTTATCGGCTTTGACGAGGACGAATTTGCACTTCGCTCACAGCTCATAGAGTTTGGCAAAGACCTCGTCAGACATGATTTATCCTATGGTTCTTGGGGGAATCTGTCGGTCAGGCTGAACGAAAACGAAATGCTCATCACCCCTTCCTCAATGGACTATTTTGAAATAAAGCCGGAGGATATAGTCAGGGTCAATCTCCATACACTCGAATACGGAGATCAGAGAATTCCGAGCAGCGAGGCTCCCATGCACGCGGCAATCTATAGGAAGCGGAGCGACGCGGATTCGATTATCCACACCCATTCAAACGCCATATCCGTATTCGCTGCATGTGAAAAAGGCTTTGCCATTGAGGATTCTGCCCTCAAAGGTCTTATCGGTGATATTCTCATCACCGAATATGCACCCGCTGGTTCAGACAGGCTCGCCGAGGTCGTATGTGCTGCCATGGAAAATACCCACGCCTGCATAATCCCTCACCACGGCGCAGTATTCTACGGGCCGTCCCTTGACGTCGTATTCGCCATAGCCGAGGCAGTCGAGCAAAAAGCCCGCAACCTGCTCCTCTACGACACGTAAGCCAATAGTTCGGAGCCAAGTTCGACTTCAGCATAGACAACGGCTTCGCTAGGATAGAAAAGCTATCCTTCGATCCATACGATACACTAATTACATGCCGGTAATAAATAACAACAACAGATAATAACCACCTATAAACAATATAGCCAAACTCAATGCTATAACCAAGGTCTTTGCATATTGTTTGTTTTTTATATTTCTAACAATATTAACTCCAGCTACAAATGTTACTACACATGCGATTGCAGCAACTAACAAAAGCAGATTGACCTCCCCGGCATTTTACTTGTTATTAACATAATAGGTTTTATGTTTCAAATAGTCAACACACCATTGATATATCGTGTCATTTTTTAGAAAAGCAGAATAATCGTCATGAATGTCAGTATTGCTTGCTTTTATATAGTCATCCTTGCTTTGCGAAACATAATAATTTGGAGCAGTTCCATAAACGGAGTTGTCAGTTCCGTCCGGATTCTGTGCTCCGCATGGCATATATATGTATATGAGACCGCTATTCGGCATTGATTCTGCCATGAAGGAAAAGCCTAATCCTTCTCCTCCGGTATTATTCCCCACTAAAACGGCTAATTCTTCATTTTTTAAATCCGATACAAATCTGTCCGCGGCACTTCCTGGTCCACAACTCGTAATTATAATTACATTTTTATTATGGTCTATTCTGCCTTCATATTGGTGCTCATCTGTCGCAGAGTATATTTTTTCTCCTATTTCGCTATATGGTGATTTTTCTGTTATTCTTATGTTTGATATAATCCGATTCAAAATATTATCGTATACCTTTTTATTAGTTGTCGTAATTGGCATATACCAAACGCTTTTAGATTTGAATTTCTCCGAATACAACATGGGGTAAATATTTTTTTCTGCCAGTTCCTTATTCCCGCCATAGTTATCTCGCATATCAATAATTACATTGTCATATTTTAGGCTTTTCATCTTGTTGTTCAACTCTTTCCCTGTATTTGCAGTCAAAGAATTGATTTTTATATATGACACACTATCTTGCTCATGTATGAATTCTTCTACAACATCCGCCATAGACTCATCAATAAACTGCATCTCACATAGCAAATTAACATAAGATTTTTGAATTGCCACGTCTCCGTCCTTCGTTCTCATTTCTACGGACACTTCATTCCCATTATCGCAATTAAAGACAATATAGTACCTAAACGGCTTCTTATGCTTACCGTCATAATGCAGTTTGAATATGGAAATATTTTCTTTTATAAACTCATCAGGCGAACTACCGTTAATGCTTTTTAGTTCAACTGCCTGATTGTCATTCTCTTCTACCTCTTCTTTGCTTTTAGACGGTGAATATATATAATCGCCGTCCACATATTCAAAGACTCTGTATTTTTTGAATGTTTTTTGTGCCGCACCTGAGATCGCCAAACTTTCCCAATATTTATTCTTAGCAATTAATTCCCTGTTTTCAGCAAGATTTTTTGAATTGTAACAGTGAAGAGCATTTACTGTGCTCGGCTCAATTACATCTGTGTGGAAACTAGGAATGTCACTTGCTATTGCTGACATTGCGACATAAAACTCATAATCGGACTTGGTGCTGTTTATGATTTCCAGATACTTGCCTTTCCTTTCTCTGAAACTGACACCATATAGTTCGGAGTAATCGTCAATCATAGGCATACTGTTTACAACAGAATCGAAAAAGTACTCAAAATCCTCGATTTTTTCCTTCTGTTGCAATAACAAATCTTTGCTTTCTCTGACCGGAACAACTGTATTGATGATGTGTAAAATGTCATTTCTAATAATGGTGAAACTCATGCCGAATACAACTATGAGGAGTGCTGTAATTGATATTTTCTTGTAAACCTCTTTTTTGAAATGCATTGTACCTTCCTTTTGGAGAACGACACGGGCGGCAGTTCCATCTGTGATACTCCTGTCGCCTATAGGAGTGTATTTCTATTCTTTATCTTCGTGTTCTTTTATAATCTGTTCCAGTGCAAGAAAACGATCAAAATCACTCTCATAAAGCCTGTCCTGAATAATGCGGTATTTTTCAAATTCCGATTCTGCGTACTCCTTGGCGAGTTCCGCTGAAACCTTTCCTGCATCCTGAAGTATTTTGTGATCCCACAACATCAAAAATCCATTGAGCCTTTCTTCCCAGTCCTTCATCGTCATGGGAATATGGCGCATGGCTTGAATTTCTGCCATGTCCAAATAGGCGGATACGATTCTTTCCATCTGCTCAAGTTCATATTTAGAAAGATAGTTTTTGCCTATTGAAACATCATATTTGTGAATTTTACTATGCGGTGAACCATCCCAATTGGTGAGCCCCATATTTTCCTTTTTGTAATCAGCGCGGGAGTATATTACTTCGGCTGCCGTTTCTCCATGCACCGCATAGTGAAGTTTATTCTGAACGGCCGCAAAGAATCTTTTTGTTGCCGTGGCACTAGGATCATAATCCAAGGCAGTCGCATAGATATCTGTGATTTTCTGATAAAATCTGCGTTCGGATAGCCTTATCTCACGAATGCGTTCTAGTTGCTTCTCAAAATAGTCAACCGTGAGGACGCTTCCGCCAGCTTTTAAACGTTCCACATCCATCACCCATCCTTGGATGGTATAGTCTTTCACGATCTCATTAGCCCATTTTCTGAATTGGACAGCCTTTTCATTATTGACCTTGAAGCCAACCGCGATAATTGCCTGCAGATTATAGTGTTTTGTATTGTATGTTTTGCCATCTGCGGCAGTTATTAAGTATTTCTTAACAACTGCCTCTTCATCCAACTCATTGTCATCAAATATCTTTTTTAGATGTTGATTTATTGCGGGCACTGAGACGTCGTACAATGCGGCCATCATCTTTTGCGTGAGCCAAATATTTTCATCCTCATAGCGCATCTCAAAACTTTCCGAATTGTCTCCGGTGGCCGCCACAAAAGTGAGATACTCTGCAGCAGAGGAGCGTATTGTGATTTCGTTTTTCTTCTTTGCCATGGTTCTCCTTTCTATGCGGTAAACGAGAATTTACTTCAGAAGGCCGAAACAGTTTTTGGAGAATACTATTCAAAATCTGCTGAACAAAAGCCTCTTACTGAAGTGATAAGTGTTTTTGGGGGGGGACACTGAAAACAGGTGAGCCGTCTTATTGGAACGGTTCTATTCCTTTCTTTACTCCAAAAGATGTAGGATCTCCGTATGCATTCCAAACCGAGAAGTATATTGCTCAATCCGGACCGGAGCATTGTAACAGTAGGCTTTATCCCACCAATACATCCTTTGTTACAGCCCGCGGAACAGTAGGCAAAGTTAATCCTGTAAGTGTGAGGTGTTCTGTCAATGCGTCGCTCTCCGGTATTTCAAGGATTAGATCTGTGAAATCCTTTAATTTACTAGGGATTTTTGACTCCATGAAAATGTCGCTTAAAATACACATTCCCTTCATTCAGATGTTCAGCATTATGCCTGCCATGATAAAATAGGTGCTGAGTGAAATCATATCCGTGATAGACGCCATCATAGGCCCTGCCATCAGCGCGGGGTCTATTCCTATTTTTTTGGCAATCATCGGCAGCATTGAGCCGATTATCTTAGCTATGATTACGATAAATACCATTGAGAAGCAGACGGTAAGAGCCACCATTGGCGGATTGTGATCCAGGAAAACTATCCTGAAATAGTTTATCAGGCTGAGCGCAGCCCCCACAACGACGGCTATCCTCAGTTCCTTCCACATGACCTTTACAAAGTCGTTCAAATCTATTTCGCCCGTCGCCATTCCGCGGATTACGAGCGTAGATGACTGCGAGCCGGAATTTCCGCCCGTGCCCATCAGCATAGGCATATATATTACGAGAGAAATCACCTGTGACAGCGCGTCCTGAAAGCTCTGAATAATACCGCCCGTAATAAAATAGGAACACATCAAAAGGAAGAGCCAGGGAAGCCTCGCCTTAACATGCTGCCAGACGGACATATCGAGATACTCCTTATCCGTCGTATCGATAACGCCTCCCATACGCTCAATATCCTCGGTGGTCTCCTCTTCGATTACGTCCAGGATGTCGTCTACCGTTACGATACCGACGAGCCTGAATTCGTTATCCACCACGGGGATTGCCAAATAGCCGTATCTTGTGAACAAATCCGATACTTCCTCCTGGTCGTCGTCCACATGGGCGACCACAGGATCGTCCACCATAATATCCCCGACAATCGCGTCATCAGGGGCGATTACGAGAGCCCTGAGCGAAACGACTCCGATCAGCTTGCGCCCCCTGTCCAGCACATAGCAGGTATAGATCGTCTCTCTGTCGAGCCCTACCTCCTGAATATGCTCCAGCGCCTCTCTGACGGTATCCGTCTTTTTCAGATTTATATACTCCGGCGTCATAAGAGCACCGGCGGAATCTTCCTTATACTTTAGGAAGGTGTTTATCAGTCTGCGCTCGCCCTTAGGCGTCTTGTCGAGTATCTTGTCCACGATATTTGACGGAAGTTCCTCCAAAACGTCAATCATATCGTCGAAGTCGAGCTCATCGAGAATATATTTGATTTCTGGATCCGTGATGATATTGATAATATCTATCTGATCGTCCACAGAAAGCTCCGCGAAAACGTCTACGCTGATGTCCTTTGGAAGCGCCCTAAAGAGGACGACCATTCTCTGCAAGTCGAATTTTCGCCTTATATCCACCAGCATTTCCGCTATTTCAACTTCATTATGCTTGAGAAGTTCATCTCTACAGTGGAAGTATTTCTTCTCGTCTAAAAGCTCAAATATCTTTTCGATAGTCTCGTCGTATGCCTGATCCATTTCCACGACCGGACTTAAATTCTCCATTGGTCTATCCTCCTTTCTGCTGTCAGCACTAACCTCGTCTCTATTTTTATGGCGTTTTTCTTATGGCGAACTCGCCATTTATACGCAACTATACCGTGCTGCTACCACGCCTTTGCTGCACCTATACCGCGCCTTTACTGCGCCTTCGCCACACCGAGCATATCTCTTATATCTTCCTCTGTTATTATGGCAACCCCGAGCTCCCTCGCCGCCTTGTTTTTTGATGAGCCGGAATTCGGGTCATTCGTGATGAGATAATCCGTCTTGGCTGAGACCGATCCTGCGACCTTGCCACCTTCCGCCTCTATCGCCGCTTTCAAATCCTTCCGATTGGCATAGTGCTCGAGACTTCCCGTGATGACAAACACCTTGCCCTCTAGGGCGTCACCGGATTCATCATAGCTCTCGTCAATCGTCAGCACTTCGAGGAGTTTGCCAAGGCGTTCCCTGTTCGTATCGTCAGCGAAGAATTTCACATAGTCGTTTGCCGTAATCTCTCCGACCCCGTCAATCATCAGCAGCTCATCTTCACTCAGGCTCTGTATATCTTCCCATTTGTTCCGGCAATGCCTTGCTATGACGGTAGCCGTGGCAGTCCCTATCCCTGGGATTCCGAGCCCATAGAGCAGCCTTGCGGGAGTCGTATGCGAAGCCCTCTTCGCAGAAGATATGAGATTTTCAAAAGATTTTTCCCCGAGTCCTTCCAATTCTACTATATCCTGCCTATGCTCTTCCAGCCGGAAGAGATCCGCATAGTCGCTTACAGCGCCTACGCCAATCAGCTTAAGGATACCCGATTCGGAGAGTCCTTCGATATTCAGCGCGTCACGGGAGACAAAATGTTCAAAGCTCTTCACCTGCTTGGCAGGGCAGGCTGCATTGCTGCAATAAAGGGTCTTAGTCCCCTCTTCATCTTTTATGACTGTATCTCCCCCGCATACAGGGCATGTCTTTGGTATATCTATCCGCCCGCTCCTCGTCAGATTGTCACTTATCTGCGGGATTATCATATTCGCCTTGTATACCTTTATGCTGTCGCCGATTCCGAGCGCCAAATCTTCCATAATATTTATATTATGCACCGAGGCTCTCGAGACTGTCGTGCCCTCAAGCTCCACGGGGTCGAATATGGCGACGGGATTGAGCAGTCCCGTCCGCGACGGACTCCACTCGATTTCCCGCAAAATGGTTTCCGCCTGCTGGTCGCGCCATTTAAAAGCTATGGAATCCCTCGGGAACTTTGCCGTTTCTCCTAGAGACGCGGAATAGTCCAAATCGTCATAGGACAGCACCAGCCCGTCTGAGGGTATGTCAAAATCCGCTATGGAAGCCTCGTATCTGTCTATGGCTTCAAGAAGATTAGAGGAATCGACCATTATATAGTCTACAGTGTCAAATCCCTGAGATTTCAGCCATTCCATGCCTTCTCTTCGACTCCTTATATCCACGCCGTCAGCCCTGTAGAGAGAGAAGGCATAGATATTCACATTTCTATTCGCCGTCACCTTCGGATCAAGCTGCCTTATGCTGCCGCTGCAAAGATTTCTCGGATTCTTATACTTCGCGTCCGCATCGTCTATGGCTTCGTTTATCTTTTCGAAATCCGAATACTTTATGACAGCCTCGCCGCGGAGCATTAGCTTTCCTTTATGGGCTATGCTCTTCGGCAGATTTTTGCATGCCAAGGCATTCGCCGTTATCAGCTCTCCTTCGACTCCGTTTCCGCGCGTCACGCCCTGCACCAGCCGCCCGTTCTCGTATGTCAGGGCTACGGTCAGCCCGTCCAATTTCCAAGCGAGCAAGCCCTTTTTGTCTCCGAGCCAAGCCCTCAGCTCACCTCTATCCTTCGTCTTATTGAGGGAGAGCATTTTCGTCTCATGCACCACCTTAGGAAGTCCGGCGGCGGTCTCATATCCGACGTTCACCGAGGGGCTGTCGTCTCTGATATATCCCGTCTCGTCCTCAAGCGCGAGAAGCTCGTCATACATCTCGTCGTACTCGAAATTGCTGATGATTTCCACGCCGTCCGTATAATACGCCCGCGACGCCTCGTTCAGACTCCCCACCAGCTCATCTATTCTATTTTTCTTAACTTCAATATCAATCATTTGTTATCAATAGAATCTTCTCAAGCCTTCTGTCAACTCGGGCTTATCACCCCTGATGCTTGTCTGCCTTTCAAAGTCCTTTCCGAACTTATTCTATTCCACCTTCTCCATTTTCACGAAGCCCTTGCCGAGCTTTTTCTGCCCGACTTCGTCGAACATGACAGTCATTGTATTTTCGTCCTGCTCTATCAGCATTCCCGTTCCGAACTTAGGATGCCTGAGCGTATCGCCGACCTCGAATTCCTGAACTATCTTCTCCTTAGCCTGAGTCGCACGCTTTGAAGCTTTCAGGCTGTCAAAAGGCTTGGCGGCAGGTGCGTCTCCGTAGCCGTCAATAGTTCCATGTCTGCGGCCTCCGAAGAAATACTCTCCGCCGAAGCCCTCGACTCCTCTTATTCCGCTTCCGAGCCTCACCTTCTCATTTATGGTCTCGTCGCCGTCCATGCAGTCTCTGTCCATTTCGTCAAGGAAGGTGGACTCGGTCTGAAAATCAGTCTTGCCGTAGAGCATTCTGAGCTGAGCGCCCGTGAGGTAGAGCTTCTTCATGGCTCTGGTGATTCCTACATAGCAGAGCCTGCGCTCCTCTTCCATAACATGATTTTCGTCAAACGCACCCGCACCCGGGAAAACACCCTCTTCCATGCCGGGTATGAAAACGACGGGGAATTCAAGCCCCTTGGCTGAATGAAGCGTCATCAGCACCACGGCGTCCTCATTCTCGTCATGGTTGTCTATATCCGCCATTAGGGTTATCTGTTCAAGAAATGCCGATAGCGCAGTCGGCTCCCCGGCAGCCGCGCCTTCTCCCATTAGCGCAAGTCGTTCTTCCTGTATTTCTTCCTGCAATGCAGCCACTCTGCCATCTGCCATGCCCTTTTCGAACTCGGATATGACGGATTTAAACTCCATTATATTCTCTATGCGTCCGTCAGCCTCGACAGTGCCCGCGTCCTCAAGAGCCCTGAGATAGCCCGAGCGGTTAAGGATATTGTCATAAATATCCGTGATAGTCAGATTGTCCTGCTCCGCCCTTATTTCCTTTATCATCTGCACGAAATCTCTGATAGAATCCCTGCATTTGTTCCCAAATCCCGATACCAGCTCTTCCTCGCAGAGAGCCTCGAAAATAGTCTGATTATATGCGTTCGCATATTCCTCGATAGTCGAAAGAGTCTTGCCGCCTATGCCTCTCTTCGGCTCGTTGATGACCCTGAGCATTGACATATTGTCGCCGGGATTTTCCACCAGCCTGAGATATGCGATTATATCCTTGATTTCCTTCCTGTCATAATATCTCTGACCCGCCAGCACCCTATATGGAATGCCGCGAAAACTAAATTTCTCCTCGAAGCTCCTCGACTGCGCGTTCTTGCGGTAGAGAATCGCCATATCCTTGTAGCGGAAGCCCTTGTCCCTCAGCCTTTCAATCTCCGAGCCAATCCAAAATGCCTCCTGTTTCTCGTCCTCAAGCCTCTTATATGTAATCTTCTCACCGTCCGCCCTGTCAGTCCAAAGAGCCTTATGCTTTCGCTCCCTATTATTCTTTATGACTGAATTCGCAAGTTTCAGAATATTGCCGTCCGACCTATAGTTTTGCTCCAGCCTCACGGTGTATGCGTTTCCGAAATCCTTTTCGAAATCCAAAATATTTCGTATATCCGCGCCTCTCCATTGATAAATGCATTGGTCGTCATCACCGACCACGCAGATATTGCCATGCGCCGACGCTAGCATGCTTATGAGCTTATACTGCAAGCGGTTGGTATCCTGGTACTCGTCTACCATGATATATTTAAATCTATTCGCGTAATAGGCGAGCACGTTCCTTTCCTGTTCCAAGAGCTTAACGGCATTCCAAAGAAGATCATCAAAATCCATGGCATTTGCCGCCATGAGATCCGCCTGATATTTTTTATACACCGCATATATCGCCTTATCCCTCGGAAGCCCCGCGCTGTACGAGAGGAAGTCATCATAGGTCTCTTCTCTTTCCTTGCAGCTGCTGATTACAGCGCCGAGCAGTGCGACGGGAGTCGCCTTGTCGTCTATCTCGAGCTCCTTGACAATCCTTTTTATCAGAGTCTTTTTGTCCGTTTCATCATAGACGGTAAAACCGGACTTATAGCCCAGTGCCTCACATGAATATCTGAGAATGCGAAGACACATGGCATGGAATGTCATAACCCACATACCGCGGGTATCTCCGACCAGTCCTTCTATTCGCCCTCTCATCTCCGCCGCCGCCTTATTCGTAAAGGTAACTGCGAGTATGCTGCGCGGGTCTATGCCCTGTTCCACCATATATGCTATCCTATGCGTCATGGTGGCGGTTTTCCCAGAGCCCGCACCTGCGAGTATGAGGACAGGCCCCTCTATCTGTTTTACTGCTTTTTTCTGTTCACTGTTTAGATTCATCTTCATAATATTGTAATTTTAACACAACCAATCGTCATAATATACCATCATAATAATAGAGACCGCGGAATGCGGCCTCTACATTAAATCATTGTCTGTCAGCTGCTGTTTTCCAGCTATTTCCGCTATTGATTAGTCAGGCTTCCCTTATACGAGTCCCTGTGCCATCATAGCCTCTGCAACTCTCTCAAAGCCTGCGATATTAGCGCCAGGAACGAGAGCATTCTTATCGCCATAATACTTCTCACCGGCATTAGCGCAAGCGTTGTAGATATTAACCATAATCTGGTGGAGCTGATCATATACAGCCTGATGCTGGAATGCAGTATGTCCGGCGTTCTGACCCATCTCTATGCAGGAGCAGGCAACTCCGCCGGCGTTAGCAGCCTTAGCAGGGCCTACAGCCGTCAAATTTTCAATGAGATATTCGAGAGCGTCATTTGTTGTAGGCATATTAGCTCCTTCGCAATAATACTTACAGCCGCTCTCAACAATCTGCTTCGCATGTTCCATATGAACGTCGTTCTGCATAGCGCATGGAATGAACATATCAATCTTGCAGCCTGTATCCTGAGTGACGCCCCAAGGCTTCTTTCCTTCGAAGAATTTAGCATTCGGGAATTTCTCTGCATAAGGTGCGCAGATATTCTTTCCTGAGGATCTGAGATCCAGCAGATAGTCTACCTTCTCCTGAGTTGTAATTCCGTCAGGATCATATACATATCCGTCCGGACCTGAAATCGTAACGCATTTAGCACCGAGCTCCCAGAGCTTCCATGCCGTTCCCCAAGCTACGTTACCGAAGCCGGAGATAGCTACGTTCTTACCCTTGAAGTCCTCGCCGTTAGCCTTCAGCATTTCCTCAGCATACCATACGATACCGAAGCCTGTAGCCTCCGCTCTTCCGAGGAGTCCGCCATAAGGAATTCCCTTACCTGTGAGAACGCCTTCGTATTTGTCGACGATTCTCTTATACTGACCGAACATATATCCGATCTCTCTCGCGCCTACACCGAGGTCTCCCGCAGGAACGTCAGTGTTAGGACCGATATGTCTGTAGAGCTCTGTCATGAATGCCTGGCAGAATCTCATAACCTCTGCGTCGCTCTTTCCGTTAGGATCGAAATCGGAACCGCCCTTGCCTCCGCCGATAGGAAGTCCTGTCAGGGAGTTCTTGAAGATCTGCTCGAAGCCGAGGAATTTGATGATTCCCGGATATACATTCGGTGCAAATCTCAGGCCGCCCTTATATGGTCCGATAGCACTGCTGAACTGGTATCTGTAGCCCTTGTTGACCTGAACCTTACCGTTGTCGTCAACCCATACTACTCTGAAAGTAACGCCTCTTTCAGGCTCGACAAGTCTCTCCAGCAGTGCGGTTTCTTCATACTCGGGATGTTTTTCAACAACCGGTTTCAGGGAAACCAAAACTTCTTCTACAGTCTGGTGAAATTCAACCTCTCCCGGGTTGTTAGCTTTACACTGCTCGATGACTCTTTCTACATAATTTGCCATTGGTATCACTCTCCTTATGAATAATAATGACCTCTTGAGTAACACGGACAGATAGCAGCCCGCAAATAAATTGTAACATCACGCTCTGAAAAGTCAATGATTTAACGATTTTTTAACGATTATTGTATCAGGCTTTTTGGCGATTTTTTTGAGAGTGTTCTATCGTGCTTTCTGCAGGATTTTGGGAATTGTTTTGTCGGGCATTTTGCGAAGAGTTTGTGGGTAGTTTTATCGGGCATTTTGCGAAGAGTTTGCAAGCACTTTTATCGGGAATAACCGAGCTATTAACGACCTCTTTTTGAGCTGTAATTATCCCGTTCTAATAGTATTTCATCTATCGTCAGTAGCCTGCCGCCTGCGTCAAATTCGAATAGCCTCTCCTGTCGCAAAGAGATACAGATATGCCTCCGAGACATCAAGCCCTATCCCCTTTCGGACAGCCTCGCTGTATAGCTCTATCTGCACTTTATACTCATCTCTAATGCGCGCGAGCTCTTCCTCATGCTGCAGGCCAAGCTTCACGAAGCTGGATTTATAGTCGATAAGCACCATCTGCCCCTCCTCTTCGAAGCAGCAGTCGATAACGCCCTGCACGAGAATTTCCCTGCCGTCCCTCTCAGTCTTTAAAGTAAAAGGCTTTTCCTTTTTCAGCCTTCCCTTTTCGGCTGCGCGAACCGCCCTCATGCCTATATTGCTCTCAAAGAAGGCAGCGACCCTCTTCATATCAAGTGCTCTAAACACATCTTCTTCTATCGCTTCATGGGCATATAAGAACTCAGCCCTCTCATTTATATATTCCATATCGGGCTTACCGTCCGCGACGAGGACTTTTTCGAAATCCACAAATTCCATAAGTCTATGATATGCGATTCCTATATCAGTCGCACTCGCCCTCTTGCGCCTCTCGCTTCTGTCCCAAAGGTTTACGACCTCTGTCTCGGTCTGCGGCGCAGTTATATCTTCTTTTTCCTCTATTAAGTCGCTATGAAAAGCGGTTTCATTCCTTATGTCATTTTTAGTCGCAGCATTAGCCTCTCCTTCATTTCGGAACGCAATCTCAGTCGCTATGTCATTCTGTTGAGCAGATTGCCGTTGAATCACGTCAGAATTATCATTATCTTGCGCAGAAAGAACCGCATTGCGCCTGAGCTCGCTAACCGAATATTTGGGCTTGGCAGTCAGAAGCTCCTCATCAGGATAGCTATAGGAAAAACGCCTGTCGATTTCCTCATATATCGCCTTCGCTTCGACTCCTAGACTTAAATCCTTTCCGCCTATCGCAAATCTTCTGCTCGAATTATCCGCGCTGTCGCTTCTGTCAAGCGGTTTTATATAATAGTCGCAATATCCTGTTTTGATATAGTCCTTTAGCAGTTTCAGATAGTCCGAGGGCTTCCCATATTTCATCAGGGATTCCTCGTCCTTGCATGTCCCCACCAGATAAAGCTTGTTTCTGGCTCTTGTCATATCCACATAGAGCAGACGGAGATCTTCCCTATAGCTGTCGCGCGCATTCTTAGCATTCATTGCCATCTGCATTATGCTGGATCTCCAATATCTCCTCGCGGGGTCAATATAGGGCATTCCCACTCCTGTCTTGGAATCGAAGCTGAACTTCTTCTCATTATAGTCCCTTCTGAATTTCCTTCCGAGTCCGCCGACTATGACGAATGGGAACTCCAGCCCCTTGCTCTTATGCATTGTGGAAATCCTGACGACGTCGTCGTCCTTTCCAACCATGGGCGGCTGACCGTTGCTAATCTTCTTTTTCTTCATCACCTCAACAAAGGTTATGAACGAACTGAGAGAAGCGACGCTGTCCTTGCTGAACCTATCCGCTCTGTCGGCGAGCGCCCTCAAATTTGCCTGCCTTCTTCCCCCGTCGCGCATTGCTCCGACATATATATAGTAACCGGAGTCGACCAGCACCTTCCAGATGAATTCGGAGAGCGGCATAATGCGTGAAAGCCTGCGCCATTCCATTATCCTTCCGAGCGCCTCAGATGTCTTTTCCCTTAAATTTTCATCACGCCCGTTTTCGGCATACCATTTAAAAGCCTTCCAATATGGCGACCTTCTCCTGTTCTTTTTCGCTTCCTTCTCTGCCGTGGGATTATTTTCTATTGCTATATCAGTTCCCGTTGCGGTCTCCGCCTCTGTCGCCCCCTCTTTTCCTTTCTCTGTCACCGTTCCCGTTCCTAATACCGTTTCTGTTTCTTCCCTCGACTCCGCTTCGAACTTCCTATACGAAATCCTTATCTCAGCCAGCTCCTTGGGGCTGAATCCGAAAACCTGCGAATGAAGCGCGGATATAAGAGGCGTGTCCCTCTTCATATTGTCTATACAGCAGAGCAGCGAAAGCGCGATATTTATTTCTATAGTATCGAAGAAATCGTCTGTCTCCTCTATATGAGCTTCAATATTCCTTCTTCCAAGAGCGCGCGATATGCGCTCGCCGCTGAATTTTACCGATTTGAGAAGAATGGCAATGTCTCTCGCCTCCGCTTTTCTGACCGTTTTCGCCTTCGTATCGTAAAACTCCCTGCCGATTATTCCGGCAGCAAGTTCCGCTATATATACGCATTCCGCCTCGTCGTTTGTCAGCTCATCAATTTCATCTCCAGCGTCCGGCTGGAATTCTCCGCCGTCTGCGCCGCCTTCAAAATTCTGCTCCACATCTTCTTTCAGCAGTATATGAAGCTCAGGCTTGAAATCATACTCCTTCGGGCAGTCTGTGCCCGTATAGAGCCTCGCCCTCTCATCATATCCGTCCATTACATGCTCAAATACATGGTTTATATATCGAATGGTGGCATCATTCGTTCTGAAATTCCGGCTGAGGTCTATCACCATACCGTCGGCATTCTCTTCACTTCCATATTCCGCGTAAAGCTCCTCGAACAACGCAGGCTCAGCCTGGCGGAATTTATAAATGCTCTGTTTTACGTCCCCCACCTTAAACACATTGCGAGGCGAGGAGACCTTGCTAATCAGATATTCCTGAATATTATTCGTGTCCTGGTATTCGTCCACAAAGACAAACCGAAACCTTTTCCTGAGAATTTCCGCAGCTTCGTCGTTTTGAAGTATCTGAACAGCCGTATGCTCCGTATCTGAGAAGTCCATAAGCCTACGCTCACGCTTCTTCTCGGAATAGCGCTTCTCAAATTCCTGCAATAATCTCAAATAGTAAATTGTATACTCGTATGTAGCATTCATCTCCGCAAGTCGCGTCTCAAAATCAGGCACGAGGTATCTCTTCTGCCATGCCTCGGTCTCGGCTTTTATCACAT
Organism: Mogibacterium sp.; assembly: GCA_017515425.1. Taxonomy (GTDB): domain Bacteria; phylum Bacillota; class Clostridia; order Peptostreptococcales; family Anaerovoracaceae; genus Crickella. The sequence goes on along the minus strand of JAFWFU010000009.1, from coordinate 28,082 downwards.
CTCTCATCGCCTTGATCTCATCTTTTATGGCTTCGAAAGCTTCCTTTTGTATCTTGCTTGGTGCGACCCGCGTGGTTGGAATTGATGAAATATCAGACATCAGCGCCTCGTCCATGCGCCCTTCTTTCAGCATGGCATAGATTTCAAATACCGCGTCGCAGCGTTCCTTGAGCTTGCTCTCATACATATCCTCGAGCCCCGAAGCCTCCATGAGATCCCTAATGCTGCGAGCCGCCCTGCAAGCGTTTTCGAAAACCTCCAGCGCATCCTGCCTCATTATGTCCTGTATGACCGAACCTTCAAATCCGTCCTTGCTGATTTTAAGGTTCTCCGCCTTTTCAAATGCCCAATCAAAATATGAAGGCAGCGTCCGAAGCTTGTCATACGACTCGATTAAATCATGGGCGAAGCCCTCATCACTTCTCTCTTCACTATAAAGCCTGAGGAATGCCCTGAAACTGCCGCCCTCTATTATATCGTCGCGCTCGAAAGCCTCTTCAAAGAGCTCAGCCGCCGCCTCTCTCTTCATAAGCTCCGCCTGCACATCATCACATATGCTGAATTCAGGCTCTATATCAATCTCATAGAAAAACTCACGGATAATCCTCAGCGCAAAGCTGTCTATGGTGGAAATATATGCGCGATAAAGCCTCGAAAGCTGCTCCCTCAGGCGTGGTGCTTCCTCCGGGTGTTCCTGCATTCTCTTCCTAATCGAAGAGGAGAGCCTCAGCCTCATCTCAGCAGCCGCCGCATTCGTGAATGTTACGACGAGCATTTCGTCCACATTTGCCCTGCCCTCAAGGATAATGCTGATAATGCGTTCGACGAGAACCGCCGTCTTGCCCGAGCCCGCCGCCGCCGAAACGAGAATCGACTTGTCTAAGCTGTCAATCGCCAGCCTTTGTTCATCTGTAAATTTCGTTGCCATGCGATAATTATATTTGCTCGCGCGCACAATTCCAATACTTGCATTCATAATTCAGATACTCGCACCCATAATTAAAACGCTTGCATTCATAATTCAGGTACTCGCACTCATAATTAAAACTCTCGAATTCATAATTCCGACACTTGCGCTTACAATTCCGATACTTCATATGCACATATCACGCCGATATATGTTAGAATGTATTGGATTGATTAAAGTAAATGGAGAGGAAATAAATATGAAACACAGACCAACTATGCTGATGATCCTCGACGGATTCGGCATAAGAAAAGAGACCAAAGGAAATGCAATCGCGACTGCCAAGACGCCCGTGCTTGACGACTTCTTTGCGAAATACCCATTTATCACCATTGAAGCCAGTGGCGAGCCCGTCGGACTTCCGGCAGGACAGATGGGAAATTCCGAAGTCGGACACCTCAACATCGGAGCAGGCAGCGTCGTATACCAAAATCTTCTGAAAATAACGCGCTCAATACAGTCAGGCGAATTTTTCAAGAATCCGGCACTTGTGGACGCCATGAAGAACGCCGCTGAGGGACGGACACTCCATATCATGGGGCTTGTTTCCGACGGCGGAGTGCATAGCCATTTCGAACATCTCAAAGCCGTCATTGATATGGCTAAGATGAATAATGTGGAGAATGTCGTCGTCCATTGCTTCTTGGACGGCAGAGACGTTCCGCCTCAGAGCGCCATAGAGTGGCTCAAGCCCCTCGAGGACTATATGAAGGCTGAGGGCGTGGGTCAAATCGGAGTGATCTCCGGAAGATTTTACGCAATGGACAGGGATAAGAGATGGGAGAGGCTCGTCAGAGCGTATGACGCGCTCACCCTATCCGAAGGACTCACCGCGAGCGACGCCAAAGAATGCATGGATAATTCATATGCCAAGGGCGAGAATGATGAGTTCGTTCAGCCTACGGTGATAAATCCGATTCCTATCAAGAGCGGTGACTCCGTGGTATTTATCAATTTCAGACCGGACAGAGCCCGCGAGATTACAAGGGCGCTCGTAGACCCCGATTTCGACGGGTTTGAAAGGAAAGCCAAGCTCAGCAATCTCACATTCATTTGCATGGCTGAATACGACGCCACAATGCCTAATGTAGAGGTCGCCTTCCCGCCCGAAGCCGTAGACCCTACGCTCGGCGGCACGATTGCGAGCCTCGGGCTTAAACAGCTGCGAATTGCCGAGACCGAGAAATACGCTCATGTCACCTTCTTCTTCAACGGTGGAGTCGAAGAACCGAACGAAGGCGAGGACAGGATTCTCATACCTTCACCAAAAGTCGCCACATATGACCTTCAGCCCGAGATGAGCGCGCCGGAGGTGGCATCCACCGTAATCGAAAAGATAAACGAGGGAAAATACGACCTCTATATCCTGAACTTCGCAAATCCCGATATGGTCGGGCATACGGGCGTGTTTGACGCCGCTGTCCAGGCTATAGAGACACTTGACGGGCTCGTCGGGAATATCGCCGAGGCAATCTTGGCGCATGATGGTCAAATACTGCTGACAGCCGACCACGGCAACGCCGACTATATGATAGATGATGAGAGCAAGCCGGTCACCAAGCATTCGACATCCCTCGTGCCGCTATGCCATATCTGCAGCGAACCCGTCCCCTTCAAGAAGGACAGCGGCAAATTGGCAGACATCGCACCTACCCTTCTGACCCTGATGGGGCTCGAAGTCCCAAGCGGCATGGAAGGCGACGTGCTTGTATAGCCCAAGGGTTCATGCATGGAATTGACGCGCAGCTTCGCAGGGCAAAGACGCTATATAAGAAATGAAGACATCATCTTTTTTATACTTATTGAAGTTTGGCATAAGCTCGGTTCTTTTTCGAAGAAAAGACCCTATTCTTGGAACTGTAATAGTAACTGATAAATGCAATCTTTCATGCCGACATTGCTCGGTAAACAATATCACAGGGACTATTTATCCTTATGTCCAAATCAGACGCGAAATGCAGGAGCTATTTAACCGCGGCGTTCGCATTCTCTTCTTTTGCGGCGGGGAAACATTTCTGTGGAATGACGGGGATAGAAATATAAGGGATCTCGTCATTGAGGCTAAACAGATGGGCTTCCTTATAGTAAATGTGGTAACTAACGGGACCTTCCCTATAGATTTGCCCGAGGCGGATTTGATTTTGCTAAGTCTTGACGGAGACCGAGAGCGGCATAACGCTATTCGAGGGGATACATATGATGTAATTTTCGAGAATATTAAAAACGCCACTTCCGATAATATCTGCTTTTATATGGCGGTTAATCAAATCAACAAAGCTTCGATAAAAGATGTCTGCTATAAGGCGAGAGACACCAAGAATATAAGAGCCGTATCGTTTAATTTCCATACTCCCTATGCGGATACCGAGGAGCTCGCGCTCACAAGTGATGAAAAGGCTAACTGCTGCGAGGTCATTGAGCAGATGATGAATGACGGCGTGCCTATATTCAACTTGAAGAGTGCTTTTCCATATATTATCGAGAACTCTTTTCCTACGCCATGCTGCCAATGTCTTGTAATTGAGGATGGGAAAGTTTCGGTCTGCGGACGCTGCATTGATGTGCCAGGGCTCTGCGAGAAATGCGGATATTTTTTCGTTGCCGAATACACTCTGATTTTCGGAGGTAACCTCAAAGTCATCATGGAGATGTTCAGGACTTATCTTAAATACATTTAAATCGTTATGAGTATAACAACCAGCTTGACCAGAATGTGGCTTACTCGTTCAATCGAGCCCTTCACCTTCAAAAATGAATATGATAAAGAGCTCCCTTTTCAGGACTGCGAGAATTTGGGGCTATATATACATCTTCCTTTCTGCAAGAGTATCTGCAATTTCTGCCCCTACTGCAAGCAGCTTTATTCCAAGGCGGAAATGGATAGATATATTGATTATCTGATTGCCGAAATAAATATGGTCGGGGAAAGTCTCAAAGACAAAAAGAGGGTGACAAGTCTTTACTTCGGCGGCGGCACGCCTGCCCTTGCAGCTTATAGACTAGGTGAAATCATCAAAACCGTAAACAAATATTTTGAGATTACCGAAGGTATAGGCTTGGAGCTTCATCCGGACAATGTCGAAGCTGACACTCTTCGCATGATTAAAGCCGCAGGGGTTACAAAAATAAGTATCGGTATCCAATCATTTCTTACAAAATATCAAAGCATATTGGGAAGAGCCAAGTTTAATTCTGATATTATGCGCGAAGCGCTTTTAGAAGTACCATTCGAAACTGTCTCAATGGACTTCATCTTTGCTCTGCCAGGGCAGACTTTCGAGGATTTAAAAAGTGATATAGATGAGGCGTTTGAATGCGGGGCAAACCATATTGCTATTTATCCGTTTATTGACTTCACATTTACCGACAGCAGGGTCAAGGCTCTGCCTAAGAAAGAGAAGAAGGAACTCCTCGATAAAATTACGAAATACTGCATGGATAAAGGTCTCATCAGGAGCTCTATATGGACTTTTTCAAACAGCGCACAGGTAAGCTACTCCTCAATGACAAGAGACAACTTCCTAGGCTTTGGCTGCTCAGCAACAAGCTTGTTCAAGGATAGCTTTAAAATAAACACCTTTTCCGTCGACGAATATTGCAAGCGAATCGACAGAGCCGAACTCCCGACTTCGCTTACAATAAGATTCAGTCTAAGACAGCGGATGGTTTATTATCTCTTCTGGACTTTGTATAGCACCAGGATAGATGAAAGAGTTTTCGAGGAATTCTTTGGCGAGCCACTGCAAAAGAAATACGGCTTCGAGCTAATGCTGGCAAGGCTGCTTGGTTACCTCAGATATGATGATGGGATTTACGAGCTAACCTTAAAAGGCGCATTTTACTATCATTATTATGAGAACTATTACACCCTTTCATATATAGACAAGATGTGGGGCATTATGCGAAACGCGGCATTTCCTGAACGGATTTCTTTGTAGCAGTTCCAAGCCCATTCTCTAATATTGATTTTTAAAGATTTCTTTTTAAAGATTATACTAACTCGTCGTAAATCTTCAATAAAAATTCTATCGACTGTTCAACATACCCATATGCCTTTGTTTGAGTCTACTCGACATGCCCCTATGCCTTTGCATGAAACTATTCAACCTGTTCATTTGCTTTTGCCATGAGGCTTCTTACCTTATCTTCGAAAAGCTCGGCTCGGATAAGTGCGATTCCCTCTTCGTCGCTCAGCACGATAAGCCTATCTCCACCGCTTAGATTCAGCACATCTCTGGCGGCTTTCGGAATGACGATTTGACCGCGATAGCCCAGAATAACCGAACCCCAGATATTCTTTCCGGCGGGAGCTGGCGGTACGGTTCCCAATCCGTCGACAGCCTCGGTTTTCATCAGCCCGTCTATGGTAACTCCATAGACCTCAGCGAGACGTGCGGCTTTCTCTATATCAGGAGTAGTTGCACCGCTCTCCCACTTCGCATATGCCTGACGGGAAATATCTATCTTCTCGGCAATTTCCTCCTGTGAATAGCCGTTCATTTTTCTAAGCGTCATCAAATTGTCCTTGAGCATATCGCACCCCTCTATATCTACCTCTCTATAAATCTATTCTCTCAAAGTCCTTGCATGCTTTATTATACGACAGATAAGTCAGAGCGGCATAGAGCAGGATTCCTGCCGCAAGTAGTGCAAGTTGAAGCCCGAAATGCTCAAATCCGAAAGCGTTCAAGCTGTCTAATCCCGGGAAATAATGAAGCGCCTCCGCACCGAGTATCACAAGAAATGCTACAAATATATAGATGATGAAGTATTTCCCCATCTTGTATGCAGTTTTGAAAAATCCTCCTAGGAAAATCACATTGAAAAGCCCGAAAAGCAGAAGTGCTGAACCTAGGAAAAAAGGATTGGCATTCATCAAGGCATTCTGCCTATACACAGGGGAAGCCTGGAAAACCGTCATGCGCAAGACCGTAAGAATTAACATCATGGCAAATCCGCATAGTTCTATCATCATCACGAATTGATATTTTCCCTTTACCACGTCGCGCTTGGCTACGGGAAGAAGCGCCGAATAAACTATGTCATTTGCCTCTTTTGCACTCTGAAAGCCTTGGAAAATCCCAAGAGTGATGAAGAAGGCTCCGCAGAGCACGGGATAGCCGGGCACCAAGGTCAGCAAGGCGAATCCTATAAACAAATATGTCAGAATCAGCGCACTGAGGCGCATTTCCTTTCTAAGCATTGCACTCATTCTGTTACCTTCCTTTCAAGTCTCAGAAATATCTCCTCCAGCGTCTCGCCCGCCTGTCCCAAATGCTTCGTGAAATCTCTTTTGGAAGCGGCTGCGCGAATCTCTCCCTGACTAATATATATGATGTTGTCCGCAACACGCTCCAAATCGAAAGTGATATGAGTCGAAAAAAGAATAGTCGCGCCGTGCTCCTTGAGCGTCGCAAACACCTCTAGAAGTTCGTCTCTTGAGAAGGGATCGAGCCCGCTCGTCGGCTCGTCAAGTATCAATACCTCGGCTCTATGGGATAGCGCGAGCAGCAGATTGAACTTCACCTTCATTCCTTCCGAAAGTTCTATTGGCTTCTTGCTCTCGTCCAATCCGAAGAGTTCCATATATTTTCTATAGGATTTTTCGTCCCAATTCGGATAAAACATTCTTGTAACTTCGACTATATTTTTTATGGGTTTTCTCGGATACCAGCTTAGCGTTCCTGTCGAATATCCTACGCGCTGCTTTATCTCTCTTTCATGCCCAGCAAGGGGCAGCCCGAAATAGTATATTTCTCCGCTGTCAGGATGCACTAAATTAAGCATGGATTTTATTGTGGTCGTCTTCCCTGCACCGTTTCTGCCAATAAAGCCTGTAATCTTCCCCTCTTCAAGTGAGAATGATATGTCTTTCAACTCAAACGCCGGATATGTCTTACAAACCTCTTTCAATTCTACAATACTCACATTACTCTCCTTAGCCTGTTCTCTGCTTTAGTATGATTTATGCGATTATTGTAAATTTTAGTTGCTCGCCGTACAACCAACCGAACATGTCGTTATTTCAGTTTTTTCGTTATCTTTGGTTGCAAAGGTTGCAAAATAAATCGAACCCTTGCATTTCTGCAGAGGTTCGGATTAGGACGTTTGGTGGAGCCTAGGGGGATCGAACCCCTGACCTCATGGCTGCCAGCCATGCGCTCTCCCAGCTGAGCTAAGGCCCCGAATATGGTCGGCAGTCATGCTGCCGATTTATTGGTGCGGATGATAGGATTCGAACCTACACGATGTTACTCACACGGACCTGAACCGTGCGCGTCTGCCAATTCCGCCACATCCGCATATATGGCGCACCGCCTTACGGCACGCCATACATTCTACACTATTGATTGCGATATGTCGAGTGCTATTTTTAGCTGTTTCCGCAGATACTTCCAGACAATTACGATAATTCTGTCGATCGCAGCCGCAATTCTAATAGCTACTCCTCCTCTTCCACGATTTCATCAAACCTAGCCGCCGCTGCGTCGAATTCCTCTTCGGACTCAATCTCAGTGATTTCGAATTCGTCGTCGCTCACCTGCTTATATCCGTAGATATATACGTCGTCCGTGCCGTCCTCCGGCGCAAGCGCAATATACTCTTTCCCGTCGCATTCGAAAGTCCCCATCACATAGCAGTCGACCGCTGTGTCGTCGTCGAATTCCAAGGTGATGATGTCCTCTTCCTCTTCTTCTATGTTTACGTTCTTAATATCTTCTGCCATAACGCATTTCTCCTTTCCGAAACTGCATACTCAATATATCATTTTTCTGAGAAGAACTCAAGGACGCTCTCTGCCGCCTTCGAAGTCATTCCCTCAGCTTCCGTCAGTTCTTCGTAGTCGGCATTTTTAATTGCGTCTATACTCCCGAAATGCTGCATTAGGCTCTTTCTCCTCGTCGGTCCAATCCCCGGGATTTCCTCAAGCACGGAATGTATCATTCTCTTGCCCTTCACGCCCGACATATATGTTATGGCGAACCTGTGAACCTCTTCCTGAACCATGCCGCAGTAGCTGAAAAGCAAACGATTGTCCTTGAGGTCAATCTCGTGCCCGTCCTCGAAAACTATCGCCCTCGTTCTATGCGAATCGTCCTTTGCCAAGCCCACGACCGGAATGGCAATTCTGAATGCGTCCAAAACAGCCTTTACCGCACCGACCTGTCCGAGCCCTCCGTCTATCATCATAAGGTCGGGATATATGCTGAACCCCTCGTCTCCAGCTTTCGCTCTTTTCAGTCTCCTGTAAACTACCTCTCTGAGACTTCCGTAATCATCACCCTCGGCAGTCCTGACCTTGAATTTCCGATAGTCGTTCCTTATCGCCTTCCTGCCCTCGTAGACGACCATGCCGCCCACCGTATCGAGCCCGTTGAAATTAGAAATATCATAGGCTTCGATTCTGTATTCGCGCTCATCGTCATCAGGGATCAGGAGCGCCGCATTACCGCTTGCCGAAGCCGCATATTCTATTATTGAAGATATTTCGCTCCTGAGAGCGTCTCTTCTCTCCCTCTCGCGCGTGGCTTTCTCATCTAAGCTGCCCGCTAGCTCAATCGAATCCGCTGCCGCCATTTTAATCAGAGCCTTCTTCTCTCCTCTTTCCGGCACGGTGATTTTCGTTTTATGCAGAACATCCGAGCCGTTCTCGGCATTTATAATATTCACTCTGTCGAGCATTTCGGCTATCAGCGCCTCGTCCTCAATATGAGTCGGCAGCAATATCTCTCTCGGCAGACTCGCAAGCTCGGGATAATGCTGTTTTATAAATGAGGCAAGTATTTCAGCACCTCTCTGGCTGACGCCCTCTCCTAGTTCAGCCCCTCTCAAGCCGCCGATATCTCCCAGCTCAGCCCCCCTATCCGAGAACTCCTCGCGCAGATATATAATCTCACGCGCAGAAAGCTTACCGTCTCTTACTTTATAGCTCGCCACCACGCTCGTCTTATGCGAAATGACGGGAATTAGGACGTCTATATCCCGCTCACCCTTTATCGTGGCTCTTTGGGTTTCCCCGAGAGCCCTCAGCGCCTTTATATTATCCCTATACTGAGCCGCCTCTTCATATTGCAGATTCTCCGAGGCTTCCTTCATCTGTGATTCAAGCCGCCTGATGACCGACGCGGATTTCCCGCCGAGTATCTCGACTATCTCGTCCACGGACTTCATATAGCCCTCTCTGTCCGCCTCTCCAATACATACGCCGGGGCATTTGCCTATGAAATAATTGAGGCAGGGTCTGACATCATTTCGGAATTCCTGCTGTCTGCATTTTTTCAGCCTATACATCTCGTCCAGCATTCCGACTATCCGCTTTACCGCGCCCGCGTCCGAAAAAGGACCGAAGTATCTGCTCCCGTCGCGAAGCACCCTTCTGCTGCTGTAAACCCTCGGGAATTTCTCCGCCAGACTCACCACTATATAAGGATAGGATTTGTCGTCCTTGAGCAGTATATTATAGCGTGGCAGATATTTCTTTATCAGATTGCATTCCAAAAGAAGAGCTTCCATCTCCGAGCTGCAACTGATGTATTCAAACTCAGCTATATTGGAGACCATAGCTCTCACCTTGGGGTCATGCTGCGACTGCTTTCTGAAATAGCTTCGCACGCGGTTTCTGAGGTTCACCGCCTTGCCCACATATATGACCTCGCCCAAGCTGTCCTTATGCAGATACACGCCCGGTGTGGTCGGTAGTTTTTTCAGTTCATCCTCTATGGAGAACATTCCTGTCCTTTCTTAGCGGCTTGTCAAATCACGCAACTATTGCTTCTCTTCCCTCAAAGCCTCTTCCAATGCCTCTTTTCGTATATCCGACGTCCTCGGGGCGAACTTATCATAGCTGCCCCCATAGGTCCAATTTCTGCGGCGTCTGTCCTCATCTATCTCCATCTGCTGCATGGCGAGCTCGCGAATCTGCAGTCTGCGCCTCAGCTCTCTCATCTTTCTGCGCTTCCGTTTCACATAGAGAATTCTGAGCGCCAGAAGCAGCACGAAAGCCAGCACAGCAGCTATCACTATGCTCGCCCTGTTTGAAATATATATCATAGAAGGGAGCCAGCCCTTCTGAATCTTCTCCTTTGTAACGAGGTCAACGGTTCCCTTTAGCTCGTCCGCCACGAATATCCTGAATTCGCCTACCTTGGCGCCTTTGTCCAGCGGCGCCTCAAGATGTTTGAACATCACTATCTCCGTATCAATCAGCTCCTTGCTGCCCTCGGGCGGCACATAGGCAAAGCCCTTGCTCTCCGTATACGCAGCCACCCTTATCTTCTCGCCGCCGCGCACTATCGCATATCCTGCCAGCTTTCCGGCGTCGACTATCTCATCTCTTGTTACGAGGGTATTGGCGTAGTCGAGCAGGGTTCTCGCTTCGGTTCCCACCTTTGCGTCCACGGAGTCCATCAGCACGACTATGAGCTGCATATCATTCTTCAAAGCGGCTCCTGCGTATTGAGCCCTGTTAATCGGATCTCCCAGGCTCCCCGCAATTCCGCCTTTTCCGTGCTCATATACCTCTTCGCTTCCGTTAATCAGAGGATTGCTCGCGGCGAAATAAATCTGCCTGCTGACTTCCCTTGTCGAAGCGGTAATCGCAGTCCTGTTCTCTTCAAAGGCTTCCTTAATCCTTTCGTATCTCAGCGCAGCCTGCATGATGACCGCGCAGTCCTGAGCCGTTGAATACTGCTTAGTGCTGTAAAATCCGCTCGGGTTGGCAAACTGCGTATCCATTATCCTGAGCTCCATGCACTTCGCATTCATCTCGTTTACAAATACGGATCTCTTGCTGGCGCTATACCTTGCGAGAGCCTCGGCTGACTGCCTGTCACCGCCTATCAGCATGGCGTTCAGGAGGTCTCCCACCTTGACGGATTCGCCTACCTTATATGTAGTCCCGTACTCCGTCAGCTTTTCCGTTATGTCTACAACGTTTTCTAGCTCTTCTTCGTTATACATCTTGTCGAGAAATACCATTGCCGTCACCAGCATGGCGATATTTCCCGGCTGCATTTTTCTGTCAGCATGTTGATTGATGACAACCTCGCTGGTAGAGCCCGACATCACTATATACGACGAAGAGCTTATTCCCATGCCGGAGAGCACCTTCGACAAATCACTCCCGCTTACGGCATGAACACTAAAACTGATGGTGGACATCAGTACCGACAAAGCAAGCGCCGATATGATGGCCACCATCAGACTCTTTATTCGCAGTGTCCTCAGGTTTTTAAACACTAGCGTTTCTCCGCGTTCAGCAATTAAGCATTCTCTGCTTCGAATTCCTTCATATACTCAATCAGCCTGTCCACACCCTCTTCTGGGAATGCGTTGTAAACGGAAGCTCTGCAACCGCCTACGATTCTGTGACCGGCAAGGTTAATCATGCCTCTCTCCTTCGCGCCGGCAATGAACTTCTTGTCGAGCTCCTCATTTCCCGTAACGAAGGTGATATTCATCAGTGATCTGTCCTCTTTGGCAACCGTGCCGCTGAAAAGCTTGGAGGAATCGAGATAGTCGTAAAGCTTATTAGCCTTGCGGACATCCTTCTCGTGCATTGCCTTGATACCGCCGTTCTCGAGGAGGTATTTGAATACTTCGCCTGCTACATAGATAGTATAGCTCGGAGGAGTATTATACATTGATCCCTTATCCGCGTGAATCTTATAGTCGAGGTAGATTGGAGTATTCTCCGGTGCCTTTCCTACGAGATCCTTTCTTACGATTACGATTGTAAGACCTGCCGGGGCGATATTCTTCTGCGCACCCGCAAAGATGAGTCCGAATTTCGAAACATCAACTTCCTCTGAGAGAATGCATGAGGACATATCGGCTACGAGCAGATGATCTCCGAAGTCAGGAAGCTCATTATAGTGAGTTCCGAATACGGTATTGTTGTAGCAGATGTGGACATAGTCTACATCAGGTCTGATGTCGTCCTTGCTCACCTTTGGAATATATGAATACTTATCCTCTTTTGACGAAGCAACGCAGCGGGCATCGCCGAATTTGCAAGCCTCTTCATAAGCCTTCTGTCCCCACTGTCCGGCAACGATAAAGTCCGCCTTCTTAGAACCCGTCATCAGGTTGATAGGAACCATTGAGAACTGCAATGTAGCGCCGCCTTGTAGGAAGAGCACATAGTAATCGTCCGGAATATTCATCAGCTTGCGCAGATTAGCCTCTGCGTCATCAATAATCTGCTGATACTCAGGGGATCTGTGGCTCATTTCCATTACGCCTTCACCTGTTCCGTTGTAGTTGAGCATCTCATCAGCACATTTTCTGAGCACGGGCTCAGGGAGTACGGATGGGCCGGCAGAGAAATTTAGTACGCGATATTCTTCAGCCATGGGTATATACCTCCGTTAAATAATTATATTAGTTGTTTTATTATAACACTTCACTCATGTGAAAGCTGTTACTTCGTTACAGTATTGTAATGCTGAGAGGAGCTTACAGCTTCGGGCCTGCGGCTACGAGCGCCTTTCCGGCGTCATTGCTCGTATATTTGTCGAAGTTCTTGATGAATCTTCCCGCCAGGTCTTTCGCCTTCTCGTCCCACTCGGAAGCGTCAGCATAAGTATCTCTTGGGTCGAGGATTGCAGGGTCAACGCCCGGAAGCTCTGTCGGCACCTCGAAATCGAAATACGGAATCTTCTTTGTAGGCGCGTTCAGTACATCACCGTTCAGAATGGCGTCGATAATGCCGCGTGTATCCTTGATTGAAATTCTCTTTCCCGTTCCGTTCCAGCCCGTATTTACGAGATAAGCCTTTGCGCCGCTCTTTTCCATTCTCTTTACGAGTTCCTCCGCATACTTAGTCGGGTGAAGCTCGAGGAATGCCTGTCCGAAGCAAGCCGAGAATGTCGGTGTCGGCTCGGTAATTCCTCTTTCGGTTCCTGCCAGCTTAGCCGTAAATCCGCTGAGGAAATAATACTGTGTCTGCTCCGGTGTCAGAATAGAAACAGGAGGCAGAACTCCGAACGCGTCAGCCGAGAGGAAGATTACATTCTTCGCCTCAGGGCCTGCGGACTTGCCGTTGACCTTGAGCGCAATCTTGTCGATATGGTCGATAGGATATGAAACACGGGTATTCTCCGTTACGCTCTTATCCGCGAAGTCAATCTTGCCGTCTGCGTCAACCGTTACGTTCTCGAGGAGAGCGTCGCGCTTGATAGCATTGTAGATGTCGGGCTCAGACTCTTTGTCGAGGTTGATTACCTTAGCATAGCAGCCGCCCTCGAAATTGAATACGCCTTCATCGTCCCAGCCGTGCTCATCATCACCGATAAGAAGTCTCTTAGGATCTGTAGAGAGCGTAGTCTTCCCCGTTCCCGAAAGTCCGAAGAAGATCGCCGTATTCTTTCCGTCCATATCCGTATTGGCGGAGCAGTGCATGGAAGCGATGCCCTTGAGCGGCAGATAGTAGTTCATCATGGAGAACATACCCTTCTTCATCTCGCCGCCGTACCATGTATTTACGATCACCTGCTCACGGCTTGTGATATTGAATGCTACGCATGTCTCGCTATTGAGTCCGAGCTCCTCATAATTTGCCACCTTAGCCTTTGAAGCGTTGTAGACCACGAAGTCAGGCTCGAAGTTCTCCAGCTCCTCAGCTGTAGGAACGATAAACATATTTGTTACGAAATGCGCCTGCCAAGCTACCTCTACGATGAAACGGATAGCCATGCGTGTGTCCGCGTTCGTGCCGCAGAATGCGTCTACTACGAAGAGTCTCTTATTGCAAAGCTCATCAATAGCCAGCTTCTTGACCGTGCCCCAAGCTTCCTCTGACATTGGGTGATTGTCATTCTTATATTCGTCGGTCGTCCACCACACCGTATCTCTGGAATTATCATCCATTACGATGTATTTGTCCTTAGGCGAACGTCCCGTGTAGATACCCGTCATTACGTTGACCGCGTCAAGCTCAGTCAGTTGTCCCTTGTCGAAACCCGTCAGCTCGCTCTTCATCTCTTCCTCGAAGAGCACCTCGAATGACGGATTGTGGACGATTTCAGTCGTACCTGTAATACCGTATTTTGTCAGATCGATATTAGCCATGTATTTACCTCCCTATATGTAAAAATAATTTATCAGCATTTTCTCAGGAATTCGCCGGGAGCCATTGCTCTGCTCGTCCTCAGAAATCCAAATTTGTGCTCATATAATAATAAGCATATTTATGTCAATGTTTCAACTTGTATTTCTTCTTTTCGGCAGTTTTCTTTTTATTGAATGTATCACAACGCGGGTGTTATACTTTACACGAACGGGCTTCGCCTCTACGCGGGCAAGTCCCGACAATAAAAACTGCATTTTTATAATATTTATAAATCGGAGGACAAAATGGATAAGTATTTAATCGGTACTTTAAACAACATCTCTTCCAAGGGTCTCGACAGACTTACGGACAAATTCGAACTTACGGAAGATGTTGATAAGGCAAGCGGCGTTATCATAAGGTCATTCAAAATGCACGATATGGATTTCTCTGACGAGCTGCTCGCAATCGGCAGAGCCGGCGCAGGCGTGAACAATATTCCGCTGGAGAAATGCTCGGATAAGGGAATCGTCGTATTCAATACTCCGGGTGCGAATTCCAATGCGGTGCAAGAGCTCGCGGTTGCCGGAATGATTATGGGTTCGCGTAATATCTATGAAGGTATCGCATGGGGACAGACCCTCAGCGGCGACGTCGCGTCCGAGGTTGAAAAGGGCAAGAAGCAGTTCGCCGGAACGGAGATTGCAGGCAAGACCCTCGGTATTATCGGGCTCGGAGCCATTGGTGCAAAGATTGCCAACAGCGGATATGCCCTCGGTATGAACGTAGTCGGATATGAGGCCTTCACACCTCACCCATGTCTGACAGCGCCCTGCAAGCTCTGCGACAGCGTAGAGGAAATGGTGCCGCTCTGCGATTTCATCTCGATTCATGTTCCGTCGCTTCCGACCACGAAGGGCATGGTGAACAAAGAGCTCATCTCCAAGATGAAGGACGGCGTCATCTTTATGAACTACGCAAGACCTGATCTTATCGTCGTTGATGATGTGGTTGAGGCTCTCGAGTCGGGCAAGATGAGAAAATATATGACAGACCTCCTGGAGCCTGAGTATATCGGTAAGAAGGGCATTGTTGCCACACCTCACCTCGGAGCTTCCACGGCAGAGGCTGAGGAAAACTGCGCTATCATGGCTACGGATCAGCTCATGGACTACCTTGAGAACGGCAATATCGTAAACTCCGTAAACTTCCCGAGAGTTACCCTCGAGAGAAAAGCCGGCGTTGACAGACATTGCTTCCTCGTTAAATGCGATAAGGAAGAGTCCGAGGTTGCGGAAAAGATTAAAGGCTTCTACGGCGGCAATCTCGAGGACTTCGCAGGCTGCAAGAGATCCGAGTTCGGTTATTTTATCGCCGATGTCAAGGCTGGAAGCGAAGCCTTCAACTGCGACTGCATAGTGAAGTTCAGAGCGCTCTAGCAGTTCGATAGATATGAGTAATTCGACTTTTGAAACAGTCTGATTTACAGTAGCAGCTCGATTTTAGGAGCAGTTCAATCTATAAAAATCGAATAGGGAGTGTGGTCGTCGCCGCACTCCCTTTGATATTCCGTCCTTCCCACCTTCTCGGGAGAAACCGATTGATGAACCGCCGCTGGCTGAGGCATCAGCAATTCGAATAAATCGTTGATGTCAACTACCAATTTATATCCTCGAGCGTTTTATCTCCATAGATTATCTCATCTGCAAGCCTATAGGCATTTTCGGTCGGCGTAATGCCAAGCTCGTCAGCCTGCTTCAAATTCATATATGTGGACTTAGGCATGGTGCTGTCGATCGTCTCATAGAGTTTTTCCTGGGTCGCAGACTTTCCATAAATATATTCCTGAAATCCGCAGATTACGCCCGCGGTATTATGCCACCATTCGACCTGATATACTATGTCTCTCGCTTTGAGGAGCTCCGCAAGCCGTATTTCCTCTTCCGCTCCCGAGGCTTTAAGACCGTTGTTCGACGATCCCCATATATATTTGCAGTTCAGCTTTGGAATGGTCTCGTCGCTGAACACTCCGCCTATCGCGCATGGCGACAGTATATCGCATTCATTATAATATGCACCTTCCAGCGGAATGCAGGCGATATTTCCTTCATGCTCCGACTTAAACTGCTCCGCTCTCGCAGGGTTCAGGTCGGCAATATAGAGTTTGTCCACTTCCTCAAGCAGATATTCAGCCATATACCAGCCTACCGCACCTAGTCCCACGACTGTAGCAGTCTTGCCCGCCAGGCTCTCCGTTCCTTCTTTATAGTTGACAGCCTGTTTCAAAGTTTTATATACACCATACGCCGTAGGCACTCCCGTTTCCCCGAGCACCGAATACTTCGGCCCATTGGTATACTGCATGGAGAAATGTTCATTCTCCGCGTCCGCAAGTTCGGTCGGGAAATTCATATCAGGCCCCGTCATGGTTCGGCAACTGTCAATGCAGAAGCCGAGAAATCCTACATGCTGTAAATTGTTCAAATCAATGGGATCCATAGTTACGGTCTGTTTGCAGCCGCCCATATTTATCCTGCCTGCCACATTCTTGAAGCTCATTCCGCGCCCGAGGTTGAGCCCGTCTATGATTACGTCGATTTCTTCCTCGTTCTTATCGTGCCTTCTGATACCGCCCGCAAGCGTAGCATGCCATTTGTTGTTTATACCCAACTTGCGGCTATGCTGATTGGACATATATAGAATGTCGTAGCCCTCGTGGTAGTAGGCTTCTATGCCGAAATGCCTGCCCTCTATCAAGAGGTTTTTGATGTCCTCGAGATAGTCAGCAAGATTATATTTCTCGAACAATGCTTCTACTTCCTTAGTGTTGTAGTATTTGACATCATCAGTCAAAATGCTCTCGACATAGAATTCCTTGTTGTATTTGGAGAAATCCAGATCCGGCTCCCACTGTTTAAGAGCTTCCATTCTGAATACTCCGGTCTTATAATCGTACAATATCCTTAGTGTGGTAAGGCGCTCAGCCTTCATTGGTGTTTTAATGCTTCTCATTACTATGTCCTCCGTAAAAATCTGATAGTTAATATTACGCATTATGCACGATTTCGATTCCTTCCTTTATTATATTCAGATTTTTATTCCTGTCAACACCTATTTACAGTCTTGACAGGTCTTTTTTGTTTTTCTATACTTGTTTCGAATATATAGTGTTTTATGCACAATAAACTATCTGAATATTCATCATTGCCATTTAAACAATGCAATCGTTCAATGGAGAATTATATGGATTTAGTCAGAATACCTATCAAAGACCAGCTCTATGGCATAATAAAGAACAGAATTCTCACGGGCGAGATAGCGCTCGGCGAGAGAATCAATATCCTTACCTTGTCTAGGGAACTCAATGTCAGCAATACACCTATCAGAGAGGCTCTCTCCATGCTTGAAAGGGACGGCTTGATTGAGATAATCCCAAACGCCGGCTACCGAGTTTTGCCCTTTTCAAACGAGCTCTTCTTTAAAATCGAGCAATCCGTCAAGGCACTGCTCTACGGTTCATATTCGCTCGCCGTCGATTTGGGTAAAACAGACCTTCTTATCAGCCTGCTAGAAGAGGCTTTAGAGGCGCAGCTTTCCGTATATAAGAACTGCGAGCAGCATGAATACGTCAGGGTTTCAATGCAGTTTGACAAGAGTTTCGTTTCATGCACCGAAAACGATTATCTTAAAAAGATGTATGGCGAGATAGAGGATATTTTTTACCTCGTTGTAGTATATGACCATTCATTCCTTGAAGCCGAGCGTCTGCCTATAATAGAGGAACACCGTCAGATGTTGGACGCCGTGAAGAAAGGCGATCACAATAGGGTTCTATCGCTTATCAAGGAGCATTATAGGCGTATGCCAAATAGTTAAAGCCGCTAGACATATATTCATGTATTCTAAATATATACATGAATTCGAGTTATATTCATGTATTCGAAATGTTTTCATGTATTCGAGGCATGAGAAATGTATTCAAGTCATAAGAAAGAGCGGTTCCCCGACCCTCAGATCTGCTGAAATCTGGTCGGAATGAACCGCTCATTTCTAGTGCTTATAGCTGTTGTTTGTAATTTAGTATTTGCAACTGTTTATCGTTGCACTTCCTATCTCTTACCGATTTGTATTTTTTCTGCCATTTTACAGATGTTCTCTGTCAATTAACAGGTGCGTTTTTCGGTCGCTAATATCAGTGAATCGAATTATACGACGTTCACTAAATTACTCCGAATGAATGCAGTATGCAGTATACGCCGAATACTACAAAGAACGGCAGCACATATTTGAAATACCATGCGAAATTGTCTCCGAGCTTGAACTTACCCTCAGGCGTTCCGGCATTTGCTTCATCTGCGAACTTCTTATAGCCCCATTTCCAAATGGCATATACATACATCAGCAGACCTGCTATCGGCATACAGAGACCTTCCGCAATGAAGTCGATAAAGTCGAAGAGCCCGAAGTCGAACGCAAACTTCCAACCGGAAACTGATGATTCAGGATTCATCGACCTTGTTACGAACATTGAAAGACCATAGACCACTATCAGCAGAACGGCAACAGCTTTCTTTCTGCTGAGCTTGGTTGAGTCTGTAATGGAAGCCACAAGAGCCTCCAAACCACCGAGAAGCGAACTGAATCCGGCGGCGAATACACAGAGCATAAACAGCGTGCCGAATAGTCTGCCGAATCCGCCCATGGCGTTAAACAGAGCAGGGAGCGTTACGAAAATAAGTGACGGACCCGCTGTCGGCTCCATATTGAATGCGAAGAGAGCCGGTGTGCAGATAAGACCTGCCAGCACGGCGATAAATGTGTCAAGCAATGCCGTGGTAGTCATGGAGCCTACCAAGCCGCTGTCCTTTTTGATATATGATCCATATACAAAAGCCACGCACATTCCGATTCCTATCGAGAAGAATACCTGAGCTGTGGCGGCGCCAATAACCGAGAAGTTAATCTTGGAGAAATCAGGCGTCAGATACCATTTAAGACCTGCTGAAGAACCGGGCAAAGTATTCGCATAGACGGCAAGTCCAATCATGATAACGAAAAGCGTCGGAAGAAGGATAGAGCAAACCTTCTCAACTCCCTTTTTAACACCGCCGAGCAGGCAGGCTGCCAGCAGAGCAAAGCTCAGTGCGCCCCATGCGATACAGGCATTAGAGCCCGCAAAGCTTGCGAATACACCGCCGATTTCGTCAGCCGTGAGCCCGGAAAGCTGCCCGCTTGCAACCTTCCAAATATATCCGGGCGACCAGCCGGCAATTACCGTACCCGAGAATACGGAAACGCCAAACATTCCTATTGCTTCAAGCCAGCCTATTGCAGACCAAAGCGACTTTTTCCCTTCGAGAGCGGACATTCCCGCTATGGGCGACAGCTGAGCGCTGCGGCCAAGCGTTACCTCTATGATGAAGAGCGGAATACCCAAAACAACGACCAGAATTAGATATACCAGCAGAAATGCTCCGCCGCCGTTAGCTCCCACGACGTAGGGGAATTTCCAAAGATTACCAATGCCAATGCAAAACGCTGCCATGGTAAGAATAAAGCCTATCCGAGAGGCAAATCCTCTACTTTCTTGCATCTCACTACCTCCTTATTTTTCTACCTATTTATACCGTTATATACCGTTTCAGAAGAGTGATAACTTTCAATTACTGTTTAGTTCTTTGTGGTAAGTTTTGAATGATTTCGGCAAGGACAGCCGCCTAATGCCGAAATATAGGAACCGATTTGAGGCGGTAGTTACGCATCGTGCACAATGCGTAACCTTATCCATATTATCTTTACCATTCTGATTCCTGTCAAGCGTTAATTATTTGTCGAAGCCTCATTATGGCAATGGGACATCCGCAGGACGCCCCATTGATACCGACGCTTTCAACTGACCGGTCTTTTTATTTATAAAGAAGATCCTCGCAGTATTTATAGACGAACTCTGTCGGAGTGATTCCCGCTTCCTTGGCGCCCTGTAGTGAAAACTGAGTATTCTTTGGCATTATTTCCTCTACCTTCGCCCTCAGAGATTCGGCATCTCCGTCATAGAGATATTCCTCAGCTCCGCAGATTACGCCCGCGGTATTATGCCACCACTCGACCTGATAGATAATCCCCTTGTCGGCTATCAGCTTGGCAAGCCTGATTTCCTCTTCCTGCGAGCTCGCCTTGAGCCCGTTATTGGACGAGCCGAAAATATATTTGCAGTTCAGTTTTTCAATGCTCTCATCGTCGAATATCCCTCCGATAGCGCATGGGCTCAGAATATCCACTTCTTTTTCTAGAACTTCCGATACGGGACATGTGTCTATATCATAGCCTGGGTGCTTATCAATGAATTCCTGCATTCTCTCCTCGCTGATGTCTGAAATAATGAGCTTGGAAACTCCGCCTTCGAGCAGGTGTTCACCCATATACCAGCCTACCGCGCCAAGTCCCATAAGCGCAGCGCTCTTGCCCTTGATATTCCTCTCGCCTTCGTTGAAATTGACAGCCTCAAGAAGCGCCAGATATACGCCGTATGCTGTCGGCTTTCCCGTCTCTCCCGTCTTGGCTTTGGGGCCGCCCGTGTACTGCATTGAATAACCCTGTTCAATCATCACATCTGACATCTCCGTCGGGAAGTTCATATCGGGGCCTGTCATATCGCGGCAGCTGTCGAGCGCGAACGCCAAAAATCCCATTATCTCCATATTGGTGAGATCCAGCTCGTCCATTGTAACCGTGGCTTTGCAGCCTCCGAAGGGCAGTTGACCCGCGATATTTTTGAAGCTCATGCCGCGTCCGAGATTGAGACCGTCAATGATTACATCAAACTCATCTTCGTCATATGTGTGACGGCGAATGCCTCCCGCCATGATTGAATGACTCTTGTTGAGCAGTCCAAGCTTACGGCTATGCTCGTTCATCATATAGCGAATGTCGTATTTTTCGTAATAGTAGACGTCAATGCCGAAATGCTTTCCGGCACGCAGCAGATCTATTACTTCCTCAAGATATTCTTTCTGACCGTACTTCTCGTAAAGCGCCCAAACATCTTTTGTGTTCAGATACTTCGCATCCTCGGTGAAAATGCCGTCAATCCAAAACTCGTGATTATAGACCGTGAAGTCAAAATCGGGTTCCCATTCCTTGGCAGCCCAAAACCTCACCTCGTCTGTCTTGAAATTGTAGCGAATGCGCATTGAAGTAAGCCCTTCCTCCTTTAGAGGAATAAACAAGCTTTTTTCTCCCATTCTGCCCATATCATGCCTCCTTGAGTTAATTCAAATAATTCGATAAAAGACTAATTATCGTGCGCCGTGCACGATAATATATATCTTTATATACCATGATTGTATCTATGTCAATACAATTCGTGCGTCGTGCGCGATTTTTAAGATTTACAAAATTGACATTGGCGGAAAAGATTACTAATATTGAAAAAGAGATGTGGATTCGGCAAGAATTTGAAACATATGGATAAAAGGGGCTATTATGATACAGCGCACCGACACTTTAAGAGACCAGGCATATAGGCTGATTCGGGAAAGGATAATAAGACAGGAGCTCCTCTTTGGTGAGCGGCTTAGCGTCGCCAAGCTGTCACGCGAATTCGGAATCAGCAATAGTCCCATACGCGAAGCAATCTCTCTTCTCGAGACAGACGGTCTGGTGGAAAACAGACCTAACTACGGTTTTCATGTAATTGATTTTAACGACGAGACCTTTCACGACCTCGCGCAGTCAATACATGTGCTGCTCAGCGGCTGCTACGACGAAATAATCAGGCGCGGCTATTTAGATGACTTAACCATAGCGCTCGAAGAGGCTTTTAAAATACAGTCAGACAACTTCCACCGCGATTTTGACTATGAATATGTTTGCATAGCCATAGATTTTGATCGCTGTTTCGTCGAGGCAACAAAAAATGATATGCTGTCAAATTTGTTTGACGGACTGTTTAATCTCCTGGTGCTCTGCACCCTCTCCGCATATACTTCGGGTGATGACGGAGTAAAGGAAAACTTAGAGGAGCACCGCGCTATTTTAGCCGCCGTTAAAAACAGGGATCACGAACTCGTAAAAGACCTTTTGGATTCGCACTACGATAAGAGCGATCTCCCCCTATTCAGAATCTAGGTCAGTCAACGTCTGGATCAGCCTGCGTTTCCTCGGATTTGAATTCCGCGTCGACCGCCTCTGCGCGGATAGCGTCAATCTCAGCCTCTTCCTCGGCTGCCCTTATTCTTTCGCGCTCCCTATCCCTCTCATCAAATCTCGCCTTCGTGTTTATCATCTTGAGCACTATCGCTGCCACCACGAGCATTATCAGAATTAGGGTCATAGCATTCCTCCTTTTCTCCCCGATTTTTCACTATTCCGGTTCTTACTTAATAAACGATATTGTTGGCGTCAATATTATTATTTAGCGCCGAAGCCGCTGACTATAATGCTTTTTAGCGCCAAAACCGCTGACGGCAATGTTTTTTTCGCCAAAGCCTCTGACGGCAATATCTATTTAATAACCGATATGGCAGAGGGCAGTATCTTAATTTCGCAGCGCTCCCTGCCTTCTTCATATTCCCCGTCCAGCGTCCAATGCACACCGTCCTGTATCTCGACTTCCAAATTAGAAGTCGTAAAGCTCTCTATCTGGTCGGATTGGAAGGTTCCGCTCAGCATACTCACGGCAATCTCGCTGAGCTGGATAATATCCGTCGGCATCTTCACCAGCAGGACTTCCATATGCCCGTCATTCATATCCACCCCGAGGTTTTCAAGGTGGAGAATTCCGCCGACAGACCGCGAATTACATATGGCTCCGATTACATAGTCGCCCTCGTAAACCTTGGCATAGCTCGTATCTTTATCGGAGATGAATTTGGCATGTATGGGTTTAAGCTCGGCAATCTCCTTTATGCCCGTCATAATATATGCGGCATGACCGAAGATATTTTTCAGATTCTGCGGTACGGAGTAGGTCGCCGAAGTGAACGCACCGAAACTCGCCACATAGCTGAACTTCCTATCGTTAAAGCTTCCTATATCCACGGATATAGGGCTTCCATTTACTATTATTCCCGCGCAGTCGAGGATTTGCTTCGGCAGCCCTATTGAATGGGCGAAGTCGTTCGTGGAGCCCGCCGGAATATAGCCTATCGGCGTCTTATGCCCCGCTCTGATAAGACCGTCCACCACCTCATTGAAAGTACCGTCGCCACCCGATATAGCAACTATCGAAGCTTCTCCGCCGTATTCCGAAGCGAAGTCTCTGGCATCCCCCTTTCCGCGGGTCATCAGCACCTCGGTCAAATATCCCGCATTCGAAAAAATACCGACTATCTCCGCCATATGCTTGGGCGCGAGCATAACTCCGGATTTAGGATTCATTATAAACAGGAGCTTCTTTCTTCTAGCTCTTTCTGTCATTTTGCCTGCTCGCCTCCTCTATTCTGGTTTCGACAACCTTCTCAATTCTCTGCTTAAAGCGCCTCTCCTGTTTGAGCTCTAGGATTTCGCGCTCTCTTTTTTCCTGATACCCCGGGTCAAACCTCCTCGACATTCTGACAGCCAGGCTGTCGAGCGTCCTGTCGGTCATATCGTACTCATCTATGATGAGCTGATTAAATCGCTCCTCTCCCTTAGCCCCGTATTGCCTTATCAGATATTCCTTAATCTTTCCCGGCGTAAGCCTTCCGCGCCTGAGCACAATATCCCATGATTTGTTGAACATCATGCCTATGCAGAGCACCCAGCTTATGAGGTAGAACCAAAGCATCATAGCCACGATATTCGAGAAAGCGCCGTAGAGCAGATTGTATTTTGCAGCCCTCGCCGTATAGAGCGAGTACAGCCATGTGACTATCAATATTCCCGCCGTCGCCACGACAGCGCCCGGCATTACAGCCATCATCGGTACCCTTATCCTCGGCAGCACATAGTATGCCGAAAGTATCATAAGGAAGAAAACGAGTCCCATGATAGGTGTCCTGCTCCCCGAAATGATTTTCATTATCAGCTCATTTTGAAATATCCTATGCGTGATGAGTTCCCCATAGACATATACGACCATTCCAACCGCCACTACGAGTATCGTCGTCAGTGTCATGGGTATGGCTCTTATTCTCTCGGCGAGGAAATTATATCTGTATCTGCCATAGCTCAGGGTGTATGTGGTGAGCCTCGACAGCGAAAAAGCCAGGGACGAGCTCGCCCATAGGACGAGGATAATCATTATTAGGTTCGGGAGAGCCGCCGAAGATGCGGAGAATATATTTTTCATAAACTCGCTCATCTCCGAGGAAAGATGTCTCTCCAGCCAAAGCCTGATGAAGTCCATTGAGATGTCAAAGACACCGAGCACCTGCGTCGCCACGATAAGCATTGGCACCGCAGACATCAAAAAGAAATAGGCTATCTGTGCGGCGAAGCCCTCATAATAAGGATCGTCAAACTGCCTCCAGAGATGAAAGCATATTTTTTTGAAATGCGCCCAATTAAAGGAAAGTCGCCCTTCCTCCTTAGCCACTATATCTTTGTCATCCCAAAAATCACTCATAGCTGATCAATTTATAAGTCTGACTGCTCTAGTATTCTCTCCAGCTCAGCAAGAGCTCTGGCTCTATGGCTGATTGTATTCTTGAAATCCGTGCCGAGCTCAGCGAAGGATTTATCATATCCCTTCGGAACGAAAAGCGGGTCATAGCCGAAGCCACCCTCGCCTTTAAGCTCCTTCGCTATATGTCCGTAGCATTCGCCCACCGCGACGAGCATATGTCTATCGCCCTGCTTTACCGCTCCAGGCGGCAGCTCTGCGCCCTCGGGGAAAAGCATGGTGATTACCGTGGTGAAATGTGCGCCCCTGCCCTCCTCTGGGACTGTCTCGAGGGCGGACAATAACTTATCGTTATTGTCGGCGTATGAACAGCCCTCACCGGCATACCTCGCGCTGTATACGCCGGGCGCACCACCGAGGGCATCCACCATCAGCCCCGAGTCGTCCGCAATAACGGGACTGTCCGCGTATTTCTCAGCGAGTGCGGCGTCCGCCTGAATCATATCCATGATAGCGGAGGCTTTCAGCAGAGAGTTCTCCTCAAAGCTGCTCCCCGTCTCCTCTATATCGTCTTTCGGAAGCCCCGCGTCGTCACGCGTAATAAGCTCCATTCCGTATTTAATCAGAATGTCGCGGATTTCCTTTATCTTATTCTTATTCTGTGATGCAAGAATCGCTATCTTCATACTTCAACACCGTTATAATAGTTTAAAGATTTTTATCATCCACAGCGCTGTCATAATGTCTCCTCAATTATAACACTTCACTCCGCGCGACAGCCAGCATTAAGGCGCATTCGATACGCTTCCTATGCAGCCGGCAACCGAATTCATATACCCTGTTTATATCTCCGTTCGCATGATAATTATTCGCCGCACAGCCTCCCGCACAGTAGAGCCGCGCCCAGCATTCCTCGCATTTATCGCGCGTATAGATATTATTCCCATTGCTGAATATTTCGGCGGTCTCAGGCTTTGTAATTCCGTCATAGATATTGCCGACTATCATATCATCATCACCTACAAACTGATGACATGGATAGAGGTCGCCCGTCGGTGTGACGGCGAGGTATTCAGTCGCAACACCGCAGCCGGCAACCCTCTTATATATGCAGGGGCCGCCGTTCAAATCCAGCGTATAGTGATAGAAATTAAATCCCTCACCCTTTCTTTCTCTCTCCAGCATTTCCAAAGCCAGATTCTCATATTCCTCAAAGAGCCTGGGTAAATCCTCTTCATGCAGGGCATAGGGCAAATCGGGCTCCGAGACAACCGGCTCTATGGAAGTCTCCTTAAAGCCCATATCAGCCATGGCGAGGACGTCCGCCGCAAAATCCTTATTATATGCAGTATAAGTGCCACGCATATAATACTCGCTCGAACGTCTCTCCCCTCTCGCATTCGCCGCCTCGTCCGTTCTCGATTCCACCAAAGCCTTGAAATTACCTATTATATCGTCATAGGTGCCGTCCCCTGCCTTGCTATGCCGCATTCTGTCATGCGTTTCCTTGCGTCCGTCTAGGCTGAGCACTACATTGTTCATCTCTTTATTTGTAAATTCGATTACATCATCATCTATCAGCACGCCATTAGTAGTCAGGGTGAAATTGAATTTCTTGCCATGCTTTTTCTCAAGAGCCCTGCCGTAAGCGACCAATTCCTTACAAACCTCCCAATTTATCAGAGGCTCTCCGCCGAAGAAATCCACCTCAAGATTCTTGCGGCTGCCGGAGTTCTCCACCAAGAAATCCAAAGCACGCTTTCCCGTTTCAAGGCTCATAATGCCGCCCTTGCCGCTATAGTCGCCTTTTCCCGCAAAGCAGTATTCGCAGTCCATATTGCAGCCGTGAGCCACATGCAGGCAAATAGCCTTGAGAACCGACTGTTTCAGCTTTATCTCATCTGCCGCAGCCTCAAATATATCCTCAGACCAAAGCAGCCCTTCCCTATAAAGCTCAGCTATATCGTCCAAAACTTCCTCGGCGTCGCCCTCGGATATGCCATGCCTATCTGCTATATCGTTCGCAATCTCAGTCCTGCACTCCTCGTCTGAAAGCATGGCGTCTATGCCGCCGTCATCTGAAACCGCGTCATCAAGCGTTTTTATAACATCAAAAGCGACTTCGTCCACCGAATGAACCGCACCACTCGCAGCGTCAACAACTATATTAAATCCATTTAATGAGTAAGTATGCAACATATATTTCTATACCATTCTTGTGTTTTGATGGAGGCATTTGGGGCGAGCCCCTAATAATCTCCTGTGAAAGATTTTGCGCTCCGCAATAAAAAATGGACGCTGCGTTTTGCAGCGCCGCCTCAAGTGATTGCTATTTCTCCTTGCGCTGCTCGCAGTGCTGGTTTGCAACGCTGCATGAAGTCTTGCTCGCCGACTGACATGAAGTCTGGCATTCTCCGCAGCCGCCCGTCTTTTTTGACTCTCTCATATCTCTTGTTGTGATAGTCTTAATCCTCTTCATTTGTGTATTCCTCCTGTATGATTATTAGCCTGTTCCCAGCTGATTATTAACTACTCCGCCGCCGTAATCCTATAAGTGAATACGGCTTCCTTCTTCATATCTCTATTGACAATCCTGATTCTATCAGCCTTCCCGTCCGTGCTGTCCGCCTTGACGAGAATATCTCTGCTCTCTCCTGCCGCTATATCTAGGGTAACTTCCTGTCCCTCGGTCGGCGGCAAATCCCAATTCCTTGTATCGGGATTGTATGCGGTATGGAAAAACCTAATCTTTCCGACCGTCACCTCAATGCGGTAAATGCAATCCCTGTCTACGCTCGGCAGCAGACATTCACTCTGCTTGTCCCCGAGCTGCCCCCTGAGATTGACGACGCTCGAAGCGGTCTTGTATACCAGCCCCCTATAGGCATTGGCGTCACTGACCACCTCTGATACGATCACTACATCGCAGGGGCAGTTGTTGATGACATGTTCCGCGGTGGAACCTATGCTGTTCAGCATATCCTCTTTAGACGACTTAGTCATCACCACGAGGTCGGCTCCGATTTCCTTCGCAGCCCTTGTTATTCTGACTCCCGCCTTGCCCGTAGCCGCCAAGGTCTTTACCTTATAGCCCTCCAGCGAATCAGCAATGACGGCAAGTTTTTCCTCGATAATCTTCGTCGCCTCAGCCTCAGCCTCGGTTTTAACCCCGAAGCCCAGCCTCTCGTCCGCCATCAGCAGCACGATTTCAACATCAGCAGGATTGTAATTTTTCTTTATGTAATGAACTGCCTTGAGACTTCTCTCCGTCTCCTCAAGCGGCAGCAGTATTCTCTTCATCTCAGCCTCCGTTTTTCGTCCTCACAAGTGCCGTAATTGTACCACTAAAACACATAGACTTGCAAGAATTCGCTATCGCTGGATAGTGTCAACTTATTGTGGAGTTTTTGCTTGACTCCTAACGTTTGTTGTAAGGCGCTCGTTTCAGCCCGCCCCTGAGACTCTATTGTCTTAATTCATAGCCCACCCCGACTCGCGCTATCTTAACAAAATATATCGGT
>JAFWFU010000046.1 GCA_017515425.1 Mogibacterium sp. | reverse complement strand
GAAAAGAATTCGCACAATAACCGTTCTGTAACTGAACACGCAAATAGGGGTCGAAAGTCCCCTATTTGCGTGTTTAAATTGTTTTAAAAAATATTAAAACAATGACTTAAACATTTTTTGAGGTATGGGGCGCAAGCCCTATTTTTAGTTTTAGTGCTTGACTTATTATGAACATATGCTAATATATTCATATGAATATATCGGCATATGTTTTTCTTATTGATTATATAGAGGTAATTAAATGCTCAAGACGGAAGAACTCAGTAAAACGGACAAGCACATAAAATCGGACAAGAATAGGAAATCGGTTGAATATAGTAAAGCAGATGAGAATACCAAATCCGACGAATACAGATTAAAGGATATGGGCGAGGAGGCGCTGCTTGATTTGGCGGAGCTATTCAAGATGTTTGCCGACTCTACGCGGATAAAGATTTTATATGACCTTTTTGACGGGGAGAAAAATGTCGGCGAACTTTGCAGGGATATTGAAATGAACCAATCGGCGGTTTCTCATCAGTTAAGGGCGCTAAAAACTGCTAAATTGGTAAAGAGCAGACGCGACGGAAAGGCGATTTATTATGCGTTAGATGACGAGCATGTAAAGACGATTATAGCCATGGGGAAGGAGCATATAGAGGAATAGTAAAAATGCTCAATGCGATAAAAATGCTTAGAACAAATAGTAGTGCTCGGTATAGAGTAGAGCATAATTCTGAGAAATCATAATAGAATAGCTATAAATATAAAACGCAAAGGATTATTTAACAGGAAGGTGTCTGATATGAAAAGGAAGTACAAACTTGTGGATTTGGACTGTGCGCATTGTGCGGCTAAGATGGAAGAAGCAGTCAGGAAGATTGAGGGCGTGAAGGACGCCTCGGTCAGCTTTATGACGCAGAAGATGATGATAGAGGCTGATGATGAGATATTCGAAAAGGTGCTCAGCGAAGCCGTCAAATGCATTTCAAAAATCGAGCCTGACTGCAAGGTGATATTATAGCCTGCGGCAGTTTGTTTACCGCTGTTTATTCGAAAACATTACTATTTAACGGAACTGTTTAACGGAAAAGCCATGAAGAGATTTACTCCTAAGCAGATAAAAGAAATAAAGAAGCTCGCTGCAGCAATGGCATTATTTGCCATTCTGATTGCGGCTGAGCATTTTGCGGAGTTCGAGCATATAAAACTGCTTTATCTCCTGCCTTATTTTATCGCCGGCTATGATGTTCTCAGGAAATGCTTTTTGGGAATTAAAAACAAGCAGTTTTTTGATGAAAACTTCCTGATGAGCTTGGCGACTTTTGGCGCCTTCGGCTGCGGCGAATACGAAGAAGCCGTGGCTGTCATGCTCTTCTATCAGGTGGGAGAATTCTTCCAGGACTATGCAGTTGGGAAGTCAAGAAATGCGGTTTCGGAGCTTATGGATATAGCGCCCGACTATGCCAATAGAGAGCTTGATGACGATATATGCGAGACAATTCATGTTGAAGATATAATCCCCGGAGATATTCTTATCGTCAAGCCGGGGGAGAAAATACCGACGGACGCCATTGTTATTGAAGGTCATGGGCTCATCAATACCTCTGCTCTTACGGGAGAATCCCTTCCGAGAGAGGTAAAGGAAGGCGACAGCGTAATGTCGGGCTGTATCAACGGCGATAGCCTTCTGAGGGTGCAGGCTCTTACCGAATATGATTATTCCACTGTAATGCAGATTTTGGAGCTGGTCGAGAATGCGGCGTCTAAAAAGTCAAAGACTGAGAGCTTTATCACTAGGTTTGCCAAATACTATACGCCTGTCGTTGTAATCGCCGCGCTATTATTGGCTTTTATACCGCCAATCCTGACGGGTAATTTTGCGGGAGAATTCGGAAGCTGGCTCCTTAGAGCCTGCACCTTCCTTGTAATCTCCTGTCCCTGCGCTCTCGTCATATCCGTTCCGCTCTCTTTCTTCGGCGGCATAGGTGCGGCGTCCAGGGAGGGAGTGCTGGTAAAGGGATCTAATTATCTGGAGCTTTTGGCGCGATTAGATACTGTGGTGACGGATAAGACGGGCACTCTTACCGAGGGGCGGTTCGGCGTCAGCTATATCGAAGCGGCTAAGGGATATGATACTGAGAAGGTCATCAGATATGCGGCGGCAGCGGAGTCGGGCTCCACACATCCCATTGCGACTGCTATTACCGAGGCTTGTATCAAGCCTTTTCCTCAAAACAGGATAAGGGATATTGAAATAACAGCGGGCAAAGGCATTAGGGCTTTGGTTGGCGGCGAGAAAATATTGGTGGGAAATCTGAGCTATATGGAAGATGCGGGAATTAACGTCCCGATAAACAATGAATATGCGTTCGGGACTTGCTGCTATGTATCGAAGAATGGCAAATATATCGGTACTATCGTAGTCTCGGATAAGCCCAAGAAGTCTGCCAAAACTGCCATAACTGATATGCTAAAGCTTGGAGTGCGAAGAATAGTTATGCTTACAGGAGACTCCGAGATTGTGGCTAAGGAAGTGGCTGCTGAGCTTGGGATTGATGAATATCAGGCGGAGCTTCTCCCCCAGGATAAGGTGAGCGCGGTGGAAAGGCTTATTGGCGAGATGAGAGAATTTAAAGGCGATAAGGGCAGGCTGGCGTTTATCGGCGACGGGGTAAATGACGCGCCTGTGCTCTCGATAGCCGATCTCGGAATAGCCATGGGGTCGCTCGGCTCCTATGCGGCGATAGAGGCTGCGGATGTGGTTATTATGGATGATGAGCTCGCACGGATTCCGAGAGTTATGAGAATTGCGAGGAGGACTCTCGGAATATCGAGAGCAAATATCATATTTGCCTTGACGGTTAAATTCGCCTGCCTCGCTCTAGGAGCTGTAGGAATAGCCAATATGTGGGCAGCCGTATTTGCAGACGTGGGCGTCGCGGTTATATGCATACTGAACTCAATGAGAATGCTGATAAAAGATGAAAAATGAAAATAAATTGATTACTAAAAACAAGAGAATGATTATACAAAAATACAGAATGGCGGATAATATTGTATAGCGGCTTAATGCAAGCGCAAGATATTGTGCTATAATGGCTTCGGAGCGATATGCTCCGAAGTTTTGCTATGAATAAGAAATCAAATCTAAAGAATAAAAAGAAATACAATAATCCCAAGGGAAGAAGGAGAAAGAAGAGAAAATCATGGGCGTTTTTCAAGGCTTTTTTCGTCACCTTATTTTTCACGGGGATTTTCATCTGCGGCGGCATAGTCTATTACGGCTGGACGATAATCCAAAACGCACCGCCTATCGAGCCGAAATCTATCTATGAAAAGCTCGAGGTCAGCTCTCAGATATATGATGACAAGGGCAGGCTCTTCGACGAGATTTATTATGACGAAAATCGTAAAATAATAAAATATGAACAGATCCCCGACAATCTGAAAAACGCCTTTATCGCCGTCGAGGATAAGACGTTTTGGGAGCATAAGGGATTTAATTTCAGGAGGATATTCGGCGCGATATATGACGCTCTTAACGGCGGCAGGATAGGCGGCACATCGACCATTTCACAGCAGCTTGCCAGGAATATTTTCCTGCCTGAGAGCAAAGAGGATAGGACGATTGAGCGCAAGCTGACGGAGATGTACTACGCATTTGAGATTGAAAATGAGCTCAGCAAGGAAGAAATCCTGACGGCTTACCTCAATACCATTTATCTCGGATATAACTGCTATGGCATAGACACGGCTTCGAGGAAGTATTTCTCGACAGAGGTGGGCGAGCTTTCCTTGGAGCAATGCGCCGCTCTTGCCGCCTTGCCGCAGGCTCCGGGAGAATATGCGCTCCTGGTAGGCGACGAGGGAGAGAAAACCGTGGAGCTTTCCAAGGGTCTTTATGTAAACGATCTTTCCGAGGACAGGCGCAATATGGTCTTGGATTTGATGGCTGAACAGGATATGGTGACTCAGGAGGAAGCCGACGCAGCTAAGAAGCCCGCGGCTGAGTTTATAAATCCGGGGAAGGAAAGCGCATTCGCACAGTCGGCGTTCAAGGACTATCTTATCAGCAGGGTCATCACGGATTTGGCGGCGGAATATGAGCTTACGGACGAGCAGGCTGAGAGCATGGTATATACAAAGGGGCTCAGGATTTATTCCACCCTCGACACGCAGGCTCAGGGCGTAATCACTAGAGAATTTAAAGACGGGGAGAATTTCCCAGATGCGGCAGGCGACGCTGATGTCGAGGCTGCAATGGTAATATGCGAGAATGCCACAGGACAGGTGAAAGCCATGGTCGGCGGAAGGTCTGGGAAAGGTCAAATGCTCTTCAACAGAGCCACAAGTCCGAGGCAGCCGGGTTCATCTATCAAGCCTGTTTCGGTCTATGCTCCGGCTCTCCAGAAGAGCCTCGAATACGCAGCCAAGGGTAAAAAATTCCCCTTTGTGAAAACGGGATATGAGAAACAGGGCAAGAAGGGCTATGGAGACTATATCACGGCTTCGTCCAAGGTGGTGGACGAGAAAATGGTGGTAAAGGGCGAGGTCTGGCCTCTTAATTTCAGCAGGTCTTATTCGGGTAAAAAGACTCTGAGAACCGCTTTGCAGCTCTCGCTCAATACCTGCGCCGTAAAGCTTCTGACACAGGTCAGCATAGAATATTCTATGGAGATGATGCATAAATTCGGAGTGACGACGGTGATTGATGACTATGAGGAAGCCTATAATGACATCAATTTGGCGGCTCTCGGGCTCGGCGCAATGACGGAAGGCGTGACGCCTCTCGATATGTCGCTCGCCTATGCCACATTCCCAAACGGCGGCGTCAGGTATTCGCCGGTTTGCTATACGAGGGTAGAGGATAGCGACGGGAATATCATTCTCGAAGGGAAAACCGAGGAAACGAGAGTGCTCGACGAGGGCGTTGCGTGGATAATGACCGACCTTCTGAGGAGCGTGGTGAGCGAGGGAATCGCGGGCGACGCTAAGATTGAAGGAGAGATGCCAGGCGGCAAGACCGGAACGACGAACGATAACTATGATATTTGGTTCGACGGATTTACGCCAAACTGCTCCGCGTCGCTTTGGATAGGAACTGACGAAAATATTACAATGTATGCGGAGTCCTCGAAGGCGGCGGCTCTTTGGAGCAGGATAATGAGTCAGGTGGAGATTGCAAGAGGCGGACAGTATAAGGCAATGCCTGCCAATGTGGTAAAGAAAAAAGGCGAATACTATACACGGGGCACCGAGCCAAAGGAGAAGAAAAAGTCGGATAAAAAGAAGAAAGATGACGAAAGCGCGGGAGCGGAAACGGGTGAATAAAGCATACAAAAATTTTTTAGCTTGAAAAAAAATCGGGGGGTAGTATAGTACTATATAATTGAAAATTCAATGCGTTCAGCGAGCGAGAAAGAGAGGGCTGTATGAGAGACCGAAGACGAAAATCCACCCGCTGCCTGATGATTGCACTAAGCACATTGCTTCTTATGTTTTCTATGCAATGTGCTTTTCTTATATCTGCCTATGCCGCAGATCCGAAGGTGGTAATATGGAATCATGTGTCAGGTGAGTCGATAGTACATAGGAGCCTGTACGAAGGGCAAAGCGGCGAAAAGAATATCGGATATAAGTTGGTCGACGTTGAAGCTGAGAGCTATAGCTGGAGCAGCGACAACGAGGCTGTATTTACCGTAAGCGGGCAAGAAGATACCATATATATTACGGGTCATAGCAACGGGATTGCCAAGCTGATACTCACCGTAAAGGGAAAGGACGGAAAGACATATACAGACCAGGCTACAATATCTATATCCAAGGAAACCGAGTATACGGAATGCATTACAACGGGCGAGGCAAAGCTGGTTCGCGGCGCATATGACGCACCCGATCAATATGTAAGGAAAATCGTTGATAAAGGCACGAAAATGACGATAATCGGAATATGCGGCGAATATTACCGCGTATTATGTGAGAATATCGAATTTAGTGACGGCATGGATCATAAATATGCCTTTGTGAAGAAAAGCTCGGTGCGCATATCCGTCACAGACATTACGCTAGACAGGAGCGAGGTGACGGCTGGAGTAGGTGACAGCATAAAGCTGAATGCCGTGATAACGCCGAGCATGGCGAGCAATAAAACTATCACATGGACGAGCGATGACAAAAAAGTCGCGTCGGTGGATAAGAGCGGAACCGTAAAGATAAATAAGGTCGGGTCTGCAACGATAACCGCGGAGACGGAGGACGGCAAGCATAAGGCGAAGTGTAAGATAAAAGTCAAATCTGACATGCCCATGGCGGCGGCAAAGCCTAAGGAAACAAAGCCCGAACTCACGGGAAAAGCAACATCTTTCACATCAGTTAAGCTGACCGTTAAGGGCGGCTCGACAACCGTAAAGAAGTGCGGAGTGATAATTGACGAAAAGATAGTCAATTTGGATAAGAATAAAAAGTACGAGATATATATTGACAATAAAAGAGTAAAAAAGAACTCATTTACATTAAAGAAGAACAAGCAATACAATATAACGGTAAAAGGTCTTAAAAAAAGTGAAGCGTATTTTTTCCGAGTCGGAAAGAAAGGCTTTAAATCCAATGAGGTGATTTTAACACCGGGCTGTGTGACGTTGAGCGCAAGGGTGGTTGAGGATGGAATAGAACTGAAATGGGATGCCCTGTCCGACTCCAAGGGCTATTATATATATAGGGGCACATCAGAGAGAGAAGTTGAGAAGTCGCGAAATGCATATAAGTTTATAAAATCTAAAAAGACAAAGAAATTCGTAGATAGAGATATTGAGTCTAGTAAGACATATTATTATGCGATAAGAGTAAAAAAGAGCGATGAAAAATCAAATGTTGAAAAGTGCCTATTCATAAATGTAGCGAGGAATATTGAGCTTGCCAAGAATGATCCACTATTCAGCAAAGTAGCCATAAACAGAGATGAAAATTGGAATGCGAATCAATATTATGTAGGAGATAATATATATCCTCCTGTCAAATACCGTTTTACCGGCGATGTATTAGAGATTCATCTATATATAGACTTCGTTCAGTATAATCCAAAAACTGACACATCCGACGGGATTTACTTTACAAAAGAGAATGACCCCTACGTGGTGCAAAACGGGGAATCATGCAGGGATACTTTTTTAGAAGGATTAAAAAAGGGATATGATGATATTTATATGGATTCGTCAGAGGGAGATTTCGACAACTCAATAAAGGGCTTTACTACGAAGCTCATTACACATCTGGCTAGGACGGAATCATATAATCCCAATCAGAAATTTGTAGAGGTCAGATTAGGCGGTGTTGCACCACTTTGGATAAACTCTTCTGATTATTACCACCTAAGTTATGGAAACTATTGGTTTCATGCAAATACATATAATTTAGAGATGTACGATGGTCACAATCTACCATATATATATATGCCGACTAATGCTCAACTTGCTACAAATATATCGCAACTCATGACTGTGCCAAAGAATAAGTCACAATATATGGACACGGCAGCTCATGAGATGGGACATATACTTGGACTTATGGATGCCTATACTGATTGGGGTATAGACCGCTGTGCCGACAATGCAGAGACCTGTGAAAAATTGACAACTAGTGAAGGATATAGATATTTAAATCTTATGAAGAGTGATGGATTAGATTATGTTAAAATACGATTAAATGATATAGAGATGATGCTGCTTGCGTACAACCTAGCCGATGATGGGATAACTTTTAATGAATTGCAGTCATATAAAGACTTTAATGACGTATTTGGTGATCCATACAAAATCTCCGATGCCATAATTAACAGGGAGGATGAGTTATATGAAGGCACAAAATAGAACAAAACACGCAATGATAGGCATGAATATACGCAGATTTGTTATATTTATATTAGTAGTGGCTCTCAGCAACCTATCCCTGCCTGTTTCATATGGGGCAAATGATACGAGTGAGTTTAAGGCACCGGATAATCTCATAATAGTGCAAAAAGACTCCAAACATCTGAAATTGAAATGGGATAAGGTAGAGGGAGCCAAAGGATATGAGATATATAAGATGTATCATTGCCTAGGTGGATACCGCAGGGTGAAGAAGATAAAGAAAACATCTTGGACAACTAAGGTAGGCATCCGAAGGATAGGCACATACAAAGTGCGCGCGTATAAGAGTGTAAACGGAGAAAAAGTATATAGCCCGTTCAGCTATATTGTTTCCGCTAAGACTTGCAATAAAAAGGAAAAGAAAGCAAATGCCACAAAGGTAAGAATTTGGGGCAGTATCATACGAGAGCACGAGTACGGACTATGCGAAAAGGGCGGCGACCGCGATATGCACAAAACGGTATATCCGAGTGCAAAGGAAGGGAGCAAGAAAGCTGCACTGAGGCAGAAGGTGCAATGGTTCTCAACAGATACAAGCATTGCGACCATAGATGAGAACGGAATAATACAGGCTCAGGATAATGTGGGCGAATGCTATATCTATGCAAGAGCGCATAACGGGATAAAAAGCAATCTTTATAAGGTTAAGGTCATGGATTATGCATATGAAGCTGTGAATATACAGTATGCTCCCGGACAGATACAAGTGCTGTTTAATATGTTTGAAAAGGATATACGAGATATTTGCTCATATTACGCCAAGCATAGACCTCAGAAGGAATGGTGGATTTCATACGGAAGTGATTATAAGATGTCTGAGAATGCGCCTACAGATGAAATGACCGAGACGGTAAAGAAGGTGGTTAGAGAATCGCCGTTTTTCACTTATGTGGAAGTTGGAGATGGATGGATTGAGATTGAAGTAGAGACAATTGCTGCAATTGCGTATTTTTGTTATATACCGGACAAAATAGTTAATATGCCATTTTATGATGAATTATCTGAGCATTGGCTTTACTACGAAAGATTGAAAGTGTAGATTATGACCGCGTGCAAAACGACATATTATTATTCGTAGAACGGGGCGAAAACAGCCAAAACAAGGCAACGGACGATGAATATGATGAATGTACGGCTACTTGCTTGGGAAAATAAAAAAATAGAATGTCGATTTGTGTATACTTTTGTGATGCTTCTGATAAGCAGTATGTTTTTCGCGAAACAGACATATGCTTTGCCGTTGACACAAACGATCTCTGCACCGGATGATGTTGTCGTTAGGCAATCCGGAAATCACGCCTTGATTATCACATGGAAAAAGGTGGACGGGGCAAAAGGCTATGAGATTATAAAAGCGAGAGGTAATATAGGCGGATATAAGAAATTAAAGACAGTAAGAAACACTTCGTACAAGGATAAAACGGTAAGCCTAAGCAGCTCTGGAACATATAAGGTGCGAGCCTATAGAATGCAGAGTGGAATTAAAGTTTACAGTCCATACAGCTACCCTGTGTCCGCTAAGGTGTGCAAAAAAAACGATAAGAGACAGAATGCAGCAAACCCAGAGCTTGCGCTTAGTGCAGATACGAACGAATTAGTACTTGGCGTAGGGGAGTCTGTCAATAAGAAATATGATTTAGAAGAGCTTTTCGTAACAGTAAAGGGAGCGAAAAAGAAGGGAGGCAAAGGAAGGTGGAAACCGCTTAACAAAAGGGTAAGATGGTTTTCAACAGATCCATCAATCGTAAAAGTCAAGTCCAAATGGAATATTACTGCAGGGACTAAACCGGGGAAAGCATATATCTATGTGCGTGCACATAACGGGAAGCGTAGCAATATGATACCGGTCGTAGTAAAGGATTATGCATACGAGCCCGTCGAAATCCAATATGCTCCAGGTAATATACAAGTGCAATTTAATACTTGCGAAAAAGAAATACGCGACATATGCTCATACTATGCGAGGCATAAGTTAAACATTTGGGGCGATGATTATGAAATTCGTTTTAACGGAGAAGAGTTTTTTACAAAAGGTACACTTTCCGATAACACTATGTTGCCGACGATAAAAAATGTTTTAGAGAAATCACCGTTTAGAGTCACTGCTATTCGCATTACAGGTGGTACTGTTGAAATAATTATTGGACATTATCCTGCATATGAGGAAAGACTTGTTTTCTTCTTTTCAAGGGATCTCAATACACAGGAGTATTACAAAGAAATATCCCCATATTGGTATTATATGGAGCAGTTATTTGTGTAGCTAATTGTGTAGCTAATTCCACAAAAAGCTTGCAATCAGCAAGATAAAATGGTATAAGTATGCACGGTAAGTTATTTCGAAAGAGTGGGTGAGCCCACTCTTTCACTTATGTAGGTGAAAGAAAAGGGAGGCTATATGGCCAAACAAGACATAAGCGCAGAGGTTTCGGGTCTGCTTCAGGACTATTTGAAGGAGAATAATCTCGAACTCTATAAGATCGAATATAAGAAAGAGGGCGCAGAATGGGTGCTCAGAGTATTTCCTGATAAGCCTGAGGATTCTACGACGGAATATGTCAGCATTGACGAATGCGAGGCATTGAATAGATATCTCAGCGAAAAGCTGGACGAGACTAATATCATCGACAGAAAATACAATCTCGAGGTCTGCTCTCCCGGGCTTGACAGGGAGCTCACGAAGGAGACCGACTATATAAGATTTGCCGGAAGGCAGATTGAGATTAAGACATATGAACAGATAGACGGCAGTAAACAGTTCGAGGGAGTTCTGCTCGGAAAGGACGAGGGTATCGTGAGGATTAAGACCGAGTCTGGAGAGAAGCAGATACCTTCGGAAAAAATATCGAAGATCAATTTAGCGGTGGTTTTCTAGCAAGAGGAGGATGGGATGAATAACGAGTTTTTGGATGCTTTTGCGGATCTTAAAAAAGAAAAGAATTTATCCGATGAGGAGATTATCGGAGCTATTAAAGATTCCATAGAAAATGCGTATAGGAAGAATTACGGAGCATCCAACGTAAGAGTTGATGTTGATATGGAGCAGGGAAATGTAACGGTTTTCATGGCTATGGAGATCGTGGAAGAGGTGGAGGATCCGCTGACTCAGATTTCTCTCGTTGACGCAAAGGAAATATACGATGGCTATGAGCTCGGTGATGTCGTGGAATACGAGATTGACCCTAAGGATTTTAACAGAATCGCCGCTCAGGGTGCCAAGCAGGTATTTGTTCAGAAAAACCGCGAGGCGGAGAGGACTAATTCATACAACGAATTTATCGAAAAGAAGGGTCAGATTGTCACCGGCAAGGTGGAGAGGATTAACAACGGCACAATGCTGGTTTCGCTTGGAAGGACGGAGGGCAGAGTGCCTGTTTCCGAGCAGGTTAAGACTGAGAATTTCAAGCCGGGCGACCGCATTAAGGTCTATGTCATGGACGTGAAAAAGGAGAGCAAGGGACCTCAGGTGCTTCTTTCAAGATCCCACCCGGGACTTGTCAGAGGGCTTTTCGAGCTCGAAATCCCAGAGATTGCTGACGGAACGGTCGAGATTAAGGGAACTGCCAGAGAGGCGGGTTCGCGTACTAAAATCGCCGTATTCTCAAATGACCCTAATGTGGATCCCGTAGGTGCCTGCGTCGGAAACAGAGGAGCGAGAGTGCAGAATATCGCGGATGAGCTCTTCGGAGAGAAAATTGATATTATCGTATGGGACGAGGAACCTGCTGTTCTCATCAGCAATGTCCTCAAGCCTGCAATAGTGGAGGGCGTATATATAAATGAGGACGAGAAGTCCGCAACGGCTGTGGTGCCTGAACAGCAGCTTTCACTCGCCATTGGGCGTGAGGGTCAGAATGTAAGACTTGCCGCACGCGTCAGCGGCTGGAAGATTGACATCAAGAGCAACGACCAGCTCAAGGAGATGGGCTTCGACTTCGACGAGTACGAGGACGCGGACGAGACTGCTGAATATCAGGAAATAGAAGAAGCTGCGGCAGAAGAAAATATCGAAGAGACTGCGGCGGAAGATATTGAAGAAATAGTTGAAGAAGAGGCTACGGCAGAGGAAGCGGAAACAGAAGCAAAAGAAGAAGAAGCGGAAACAGCAGAAGAAATAGAGGAAGCAGAAGTTGAGGAGACACCAGAGTCCTAAACCCATGCGAAGGTGCATAGCCTGTAGGGAATCAAAATATCAGGACGAACTGATGAGATTTACCTTTAAGGACGGGCGCATTGAAGCAGATAGAGATATTAAAAACGATGGCAGGGGTATCTATCTTTGCCAGAGCAGAGAATGCGCGGAATTGGCGTTAAAGCGCAAAGCATTTAACCGTGTTTGCAGAACGAATGTGGATGCGGAAAGCATAGAAAGAGCAATCGAAGAAGCTCTTTGGAGCTAAAAGGGGGAAAGAATGCCGAAAAAAGTTAGTGAGCTTACAAAAGAACTCGACATTACATTACAGGAGCTAAAGGACTACGCCGTTAAGATGAATATAGAAATCGGCGGCGCAAGATCCAGCATTGAGGATTCTGACGCTGAGAGAATTGTCTCTACGTTAAACCGTATGAAGGGCATGGCTGATGACTCCAAGGACGGAGACGGCAAGCCTAAGATTAAGGCTGTTCCTGTAGTGCCTAAAGCTGCGCCTGTTGCAAAGGCTCCTATCGGAAAGCCCGTTATTCCTAAGAAGGCGGTAGTGCCCGAGGAGGCTTCCTTGGAGACCGAGAAAAAGGCTGAGGCTGCTAAGGACGAAAAGCTGTCCGAGGAGGCTGCCGAGGAGAAAAAGACTGCCAAGAAGTCCGCTGCGAAGGCTGAAAAGAATGCTGAGAAAAAGACGGATAAGACGTCTGAACAGAAGGCAGAAAAGAATGAGCCTGAGGCGGAGATAAAAGAGGCTGAGCCCGGTAAAACTCCTGAAAAGGAGATCGAGTCTGACAAGGCGGCTAAGAAAGAGAAAGAAAAAGGAAAAGAGACTGCGGCTGAGACAGAGGCGGAAAAATCTCCTAAGAAGGAGAAGAAATCCGATTCTAAGTCTGAGGGCAAAGAGGGAGCCAAGGCGTCCAAAGAGGTTGTCAAGGACTCTGCTAGGGATGCCGATAAAGAAGCTCCTAAGAAAGATAAAAAGCCTAAGGAGGAAGCTCCTGAGGACTATGTTAATGCGCCCGGAAAACCGATGAGGTTCAAGAAGATTTCCGACGCTGAGACTGAAAAGAAGAAGGCTGAGGAGCAGAGAAGGCGTCAGAAGGAAAAGCTCGCGGAAAGCGCGGAGGCTGCTCCGAGGCAGTCAAGAAAGAAGAAGCCTGCCAAATCAGGTGAAGCAAGCCGCACAGGAGGCTCTGATAAGAGAGCTCAGGGCGGTTCGGAGAAATCCGGCGGCGGGAATGCAAGACCTTCAAAGGGCAAGAGCAAGAAATTCTTCGACAATCGCGACCGCGACAGAATGTCCAGATCCGACAGGAGAGAGGACGGTCCGGGAGGACGCAGAAATAGGAATGACAATGTATATGACGAGAGATCCCTTGAAAAACAGGAGCGTCATAAAAAGAAATATAAGACCAAGGTAGTCGAAGAGCCGGAACCAGAAGAACTCCTCCCAGAAGGCACTATCGCAGTTGCGGTGCCTATCACGGTGGCGGGGCTTTCGGAGCAGGCGGAGATCAGCGTCTCCAAGATTATCATGTCCATGATGCAGATGGGAGTAATGGCTACTATAAACCAGACTCTCGACAGGGATATGGTGGAAATGCTCGCGGCTGACCTCGGATTGCAGATAGTTGTTACAGAGGAAGAGCCTGAAATCATTGAGGAAGGCATTGATACCCGAGAGGACAGCGAGAATGATTTACAGCCGAGACCGCCGATTATCACGGTGATGGGACATGTAGACCATGGTAAGACCTCGCTCCTGGACGCTATCCGAAATACGAATGTTACTGCTGGCGAATCAGGCGGAATCACTCAGCATATAGGTGCTTCCGAGGTTGAAATCAACGGAAAGAAGATAGTATTCCTCGACACTCCGGGTCACGAGGCGTTTACAACCATGCGCGCGAGAGGTGCACAGGTGACGGATATAGCCGTTCTCGTGGTCGCGGCTGATGACGGCGTAATGCCGCAGACCGTTGAGTCTATCAGCCACGCTAAGGCGGCTGGAGTTCCTATTATCGTAGTCATCAACAAGATGGATAAGGCGGGAGCAAATCCCGACAGGGTAAAACAGGAACTCATGGATCATGGCATTCTCGTTGAGGAATGGGGCGGTGATGTAATATCCGTTCCCGTATCCGCTAAGAAGGGCGAGGGAATCACGGATCTCCTCGAGATGATACTTCTCCAGGCGGATATACTCGAGCTCAAGGCAAATCCCGACAGACTTGCAAGCGGTACGGTTATCGAGGCGAGGTTGGACAAGGCAAAGGGTGCGGTCGCCACGCTCCTCGTATCAAACG
The DNA here is from genome assembly GCA_017515425.1 of Mogibacterium sp. Classification (GTDB taxonomy): domain Bacteria; phylum Bacillota; class Clostridia; order Peptostreptococcales; family Anaerovoracaceae; genus Crickella. The sequence continues at coordinate 30,326 of JAFWFU010000046.1, read as the reverse complement.
GTACGCTAAAGACGGGTCAGAGCGTTGTGGCTGGTACATCAGCAGGCAAGATTAGGGTTATGACTGACGATAAGGGCAAGACCATAAGAAAGGCGGGCCCTGCGACGGCTGTTGAAATCCTCGGACTTTCGGAAGTTCCGGCTGCCGGCGATATTTTTAACGCCGTGCGTGATGATAAGACCGCAAGGGAGATTGCCCAGAACCGCAAGGATAAGATGAGAGAGGAAGTCATGGCGAGAAATGCCAGCATGACTCTCGACAAGCTGTTCAGCCAGATTCAGGAGGGCGAGGCGAAGGAGCTCAACCTCATTGTAAAGGCGGACGTTCAGGGCTCTGTCGGCGCTATCATACAGTCTCTTGAGAAGCTCGAGACGGCTGAGGTGAAGATAAATGTAATTCACAGCGGTGTCGGAACTATCAACGAATCGGATATTATGCTCGCCGAGACTTCGAACGCTATCGTAATCGGATTTAATGTAAGACCGACTACTGCTGTTACGAACCAGGCTGCGGCGGCTGATGTTGAAATCAGGCTCTACAGGGTTATCTATGACATCATTGATGAGATACAGGACGCCATGAAGGGTATGCTGGATCCTGAGTTTAAGGAAGAAGTGCTCGGAAAGGCTGAGGTCAGAGATACATTCAAGGTGCCGAATCTCGGTATCGTCGCTGGCTGCTATATCACCGAGGGTGAGGTCAAGCGAAATGCTCAGATAAGGCTCGTCCGCGACGGCATAGTCATTCACGAGGGCGTTATCAGTTCTCTCAGACGTTTCAAGGACGATGACAGGGAAGTTTCCGCAGGCTATGAATGCGGACTCGGCATTGAAAAATACAACGACATCAAGCCTGATGATGTGATTGAATGCTTCGAAATGGTTGAAATCGAAAGGAGCTAGAGGTCTCAGAGACTATGGCTAAACACAGACAGGGCAGGCTCGGTGAGGAGATAAAGAAAAGCATTAGCGGGTTTCTTATCAATGGAGCCAAAGACCCGGCATTGACATCAAGAATAATAAGTATCACAGCGGTGGACGTAACGAGGGACGGAAGCTATGCGACCGTCCACGTTTCGCCTGTCTGCCTTTCGGGCGAGGGCAGGGAAGAGGTTTATTCCGAGGTGATGAAGGGGCTTGAAAGAGCCAAGGGCGCCATAAGGGGGCAGGTATCGAGAGATGTTGCTATAAGGCATACGCCGGAGCTGATATTTAAGCTTGACACTTCGGGCGACTACGGCAGGCATATAGACTCAATACTAGAAAAGCTTAATGGAGTCGAAGGAGCTTAAATAATTAGAGGATTATTGAATTATAGGATTAAGGACGCGGATTTTGAACGATACGGTTAAGAGCATTGCGACATTGTTAAAGGATTTGGACGGGATTCTCATTTTCCCCCATATTAATATGGACGGAGACGCGCTCGGCTCATCAGCCGCTATCTGCCTCGCGCTCAGGTCTCTCGGCAAGAAAGCCTATATTATGATAAATGAGCCTGTTCCGAAGAACCTCGATTTTCTCGAATGCGGTTGTACGACTGATGACGACAGCCTGCTTGATGAGGTGCAGCTATCTCTAATGCTCGACTGCAACGGAATGAACAGAATAATCGGAAGAGAGGACGCATGGAATAGGGGCAAGCTCAAGGGCTGCATAGATCATCATATGAGCAAGTCCACGGATATACGTTTCGACTTCGTCAGAACTGAGATAAAGGCGGCTGCGACGGGCGAGATTATCTACAATCTTATAAGGGCTCTCGGAGTTCCCGTAAGCCTCGATATAGCGAACTGTATATTTGCCGCGATCACCACGGATACGGGCAATTTCCAGCATAGCAATACCACGGCTCGCACACATGATATAGTCGGGCATTTGCATAAGATAGAGGGCTTTAATTCCAAGGCGATAAGCGCATTGATATATGACAGGAAATCCAAGGAGGCTCTCCATATGGAGACCGAAGTGCTCGGAAACCTCAACTATTATGCGGACGGAAAGGTCGCTGTCGGGAGGATTACTCAGAAGCTCCTCGCGGAATGCGGCTGCACCATGGACGAGGCGGACGGCATAGTGCCTCGCATAATGAGCATAGACGGCGTGGAAATCGGCTGCCTTCTAAAAGAAACTGAGATGAATGTTAGAGCAAGCCTGAGGGCAAAGACCTATGCGAATGTAGAAAGGATTGCCGCGTCCTTTGGCGGCGGCGGACATATCCTGGCTGCCGGCTGCTCCTTCGATATGCCGATAGGTGAAGTGGAGAGTCTTCTCTCTCCGAAATTAGAAGCGGCATTATAGCGCAAGATAGCGCACGACAGCGGCATATATCGACTTATAGTGATAGCGATTTATAGTGATTTACAGCGACATATCTATATAGTATTGTTTTCCGATTATGAAGGGTGTAATAAATATAAACAAGCCTGGGGATTGGACTTCACAGGATATATGTGCGAAGCTCCGCGGCAGGCTGCATATAAAGAGAATAGGACATACAGGAACGCTCGACCCTATGGCTACGGGCGTTTTGCCTGTTTGTATAGATAAGGCGACGCGCATAATCGAATACTATGACGCGGATAAAAAGCGTTATAGGGCTTGCATGAAGCTCGGCATAAGGACTGATACCTTGGATATTACGGGAGAGGTCTTGGAAACCGCCGCTTATACGGGCATATCGGAAGAAGATGTGATAGAGGCGTTTAAGGCGTATAGAGGGCGCATAAGTCAGGTGCCGCCAAAATATTCGGCTCTCAAGATAGGGGGCAGACGGGCATACGAGCTTGCGCGTGAGGGAAAGGACTTCGAGATTAAGACGAGGGAGATTGAGATTTTCTCAAACGAGATTCTCCGTCTTGATATTGAGCATGGCGAGATTGAATTTGATGTAAGCTGCTCAAAGGGTACATATATAAGGACCATATGCGATGATATAGGACGCGCCCTCGGCTGCGGCGCTGTAATGACGGCACTCGAGAGGACGGAGTCGGGATATTTCAAGCTGGAGAATGCCGTGGATATTGAAGAGCTATGCAGTATGAGCGACGAAGAAATCGCAAGACACGTCATACCGATGGATTTGACGCTGGAAAGGCTCGGAGTTGTTCAGCTTGATGACTTTAGGGTCAAAGCATTCATCAATGGCAATAGCACGCATTCTAATGGATATAGGATTGACGCCGAGAGCGAATTCAATAATTCCTATAAAGTATATAATGCGAGCGAATTCCTCGGAATCGCAAGGGTGGATAGAGGCGAATTGAAGCCGGAGAAAATCCTGGTTTAGATTTAGGTTTCAATATACAAATACAGAAGATGAAGATTATTACAAGTCTTGAAAATATAAATATTGAGGAAAAGACGTCCATAGCCCTTGGGAATTTCGACGGGATTCATTTGGGGCATAGGCGAATTATGGAGAACGCCATAAATGCGGCGAAGGATAATGGCGCTTTGTCACTTTGTTTTACTTTCTCCAATCACCCGTTTAATTTCATTCTGAACAGGGCTGATGATGATTCATGCGCTGCAAAACTGATATGCTCTGAGTCTGAAAAGATAAGGCTTATAGAGGAAATGGGATTTGATACTCTAGTGAATATCCCCTTTGATGAGAGCATTTTGACGATGCCTGCGGATTTGTTTTTTGATGATATAGTCAGATGCAGGCTGAATGCGGGCTCTGTCTCGGTCGGCTTTAACTACAGCTACGGAGCTCGCGCGGGAGGAAACCCCGAAACACTCAGGGAAGCCTGCAATGCGGCGGGCATAGACTGCAATATCCAAGAAGCCGTGAGGATAGACGGAGAAGTAGTCAGCTCTACTCTTATCCGCGAGATGATAAGCGAAGGGAATATGGAGCGGGTTGCCGCATATTTCGGAAGAGCATACTCATTCAGAGGCAGGGTTGAACACGGAAAGAGACTCGGAACCGCCATGGGAATACCGACGGTCAATATCCCTGCACCAACAGAAATCATGCTGCCGCCTAACGGAGTGTATTTCAGCCGAATAGTGATAGAGGGCAAGGAGTATAAAAGCATTTCCAACCTCGGCATAAAGCCTACGATAGAGAAGGGAAAGGCAGAGGGTGAGCGGAAGTGCGGTGCGAACGATAATGCGAATGAGAACAAGACCAAGAACAAGAAATCAATAGAGACCAATATCTTTGACTTCAATGAAGATGTCTATGGGAAGGATATAATAGTATATTTCGACCATTTCTCACGACCTGAATATAGATTTGCAGACAAGGAAGAACTGTTTGCACAGATAGTAAAGGACTGCGAAGCTGCACAGCTGTACCTTATATAAATATATGTAAAGCTGACTTGACATCAAAGCTGCAAATGAATATCATAGACACAAGATATTGTTTTTATCTCTTGAAGTCTTAGCATATATGGAAAACCGCATTGCCGAAATAAGAAAAGAGAAAAAGATCGGACAGGCTTATCTCGTTGAAAATCTAGGGGTTTCGAGACAGGCGATTAGTGCGATTGAGAACGGAAAGGCGACGCCATCGCTGGATCTTGCAATGGATATAGCATATCTTTTGGAGACGCCTTTGGACGAAGTATTCATACATGAGAATCGCTTCAAAGATGTTCACAAATAGGAACTTTGCAAATAATACATTATTCGTAAACTTATGCACTGCAGTCTCTCTGCGGTGTTTTATATTATCTCTAAACTCCTATACCGTAGTTTCTCATGTTTTTTATTATTTCTGAATTTTCGCTCCCTGGCGGGTGTCTCTTAGCGCGAGCTCTTTGTTTATCTTATTAAGTATTGTCCGCTTTCTATAGCTCCACTCGGGAGATACGAGTATCTTTCGCGGAACATCACCCGTAAGTCTGTGGATAGTTATATCCGCTGGAATTATCTCGAGACATCTGACTGCTAAGTCCACATATTCATCTATGCTCTCGAATGGCTTATAGTCAGGCATTGCGGAATAGAGGGGAGCGGTCTTTACTATATTCATCAAATGCAGCTTTATTCCGAATGGACACGGAAGGTTCGAACTGCATACATAGCGGACTGAGTCCAAGATCATTTCCTCTGTCTCGCCCGGAAGTCCGAGTATGATATGCGTGACAAATCTAATATCACGCCTTGCGAGCTCAGCAGCAGCTCTGTCATAGTCCGAAGTCTTATAGCAAAGATTCATGGATTGTTGGGTCTCTGCATGAATGCTTTGGAGTCCGAGCTCCACCCATAAAAAATGCTCTTTGTTTATCTCATCTAAAAGCTCTAAAACTTCATCTGAGAGGCAGTCGGGTCTCGTCGCTATCGCTATGCCTGATATGCGCTCATCAGAAAGGGCGGCATAGTATATCCTTCTCAGACGCTCAATCGAAGCGTAGGTATTTGTAAAGGACTGAAAATAGGCGAGATATGCAGTATCATGCCATTTAGATGAGAGCCTGTTTATCTGCTCTGTTATAGAGTCAGAGATATTCGCCGCGGATAGGCTGTTCTTTGATGAAATATCAAGATGTGAGGCGAGATCGCCAGAGCCTTCACCCGAACAGAAGGCGCAGCCGCCAAAGCCTTTGCTCCCGTCTCTGTTCGGACAAGTAAAGCCTGCGTCAATGCTCAGCTTGACGGTCTTTTTGCCGAATACCGATTTGAGATAATCATTGATAGAATTATATCTTTCCCCGCCTTGCATATGTAATAAGACCCTGAATTATGGTACAATACTAGAGTTAATTTATGAAGCCGCTGATGAATTCATCGGCGGTTTCAACGAAATCAGAGGAGCGATATGCCTGAAAAATCAGAGGGCGCAAGCCTGGCAAGATTTACAAGCGGCAAGGAGATGAATCCACAAATCTCGGAGCTTCATAATGTCGCACTGAGTCCGCAAAAGCCGAGCGTGCTTTTACATGCCTGCTGCGGCCCCTGTGCAACCGCATGTGTAGAGAGGCTTGCTCCTGACTACGCCGTTACGGTTTATTATTATAATCCAAATATAACCGACAGGGAAGAATATTACCTGAGAAGAGACAGCCTCAAGCAGTTCATAGATGAGTTTAATGCCGAGAACAGCAGCCTATACAGAGTGGGATTTCTCGAAGGCGCTTATGAGCCCGATAAGTTTATAGAGAAAGCGGAGCCTCTCGCTGATGAGCCCGAAGGCGGGCGTCGCTGTGATATATGCTTCGCCATGAGGCTTTCCGAGACTGCGAAGATGGCGTCGAAGCTCGAAATGGATTATTTCACCACATCTATGTCGGTGAGTCCTCATAAGAACTATGAGAAGATTAAAAGTATCGGCAGTATGCTGGAACAGGACATCAGCCCGAGCTTTTTAGATATGGATTTCAAGAAGCAGAACGGATTTGGCAGAAGCGTGGAGCTGTCTAAGAAATACGGGCTTTACAGGCAGAGCTTCTGCGGCTGTGAATATGCAAGAGATGTATTACGCTAGAGATATATACTGAAAGGAAAGAGCAATGAGCAAACTTATCGTACCACAAGACTACAGACCTATACTCGACCCCGCTGAAACGCAGAAAGCGATCAAGAGGATTAAAGACTATTTCCAAAAATCACTTGCGCACGATTTAAACCTCGCGCGCGTGAGTGCACCGCTTTTCGTTTTCCCCGAGACAGGGCTTAATGACAATCTCAACGGCTATGAGAGAAGGGTCGAATTCACCATAAAGGATATAGATGAGAAGAAGGTGGAAGTTGTTCAGTCCCTGGCTAAATGGAAGAGAGACGCTCTCCACAGATACGGAATGCAGCCGGGCTACGGGCTCTATACGGATATGGACGCAATCAGAAGAGATGAGGAGCTCGACAATATCCATTCAATCTATGTGGATCAATGGGATTGGGAAAGAGTCATTACAGAAGAACAGAGAAATGACAAATACCTCGAGCATACGGTCAAGATTATCTACAGATGTCTCCAGGATCTCGGGGACTATGTGAACGACCACTATCCCGAAATGGAGATTTCGATGCCTGCTAGAATCAAGTTTATCGACTCCCAAGAGCTTGAGGATTGGTATCCTGACAAGACTTCCAAGGAGAGAGAGAGGCTGGCTGCTGAGGAATACGGCGCGATTTTCATAAAGAGAATCGGATGTAAGCTGAGATCCGGCAAACCTCACGACGGGCGCGCTCCCGATTATGACGATTGGAATCTAAACGGCGACATCATAGTATGGAATCCTGTATTGCAGGATCAGCTCGAGCTTAGCTCGATGGGCATAAGGGTAGATGCTGAGTCCATGCTCCGCCAGCTGGAGCTCGGCGACAAGATGGATAGGAAGGATTTGCCATATCATCAGGCTGTTTTGAACAACAGACTGCCGCTTACCATAGGCGGAGGTATTGGACAGAGCAGGCTTTGCATGTATTTCCTAAAGAAAGCGCATATTGGCGAGGTTCAGGTAGGCGTATGGCCTGACGATATGATTAAGGAATGCGCCGAGAACAATATATTCCTGCTCTAATACGACTTTGATACGGCTCTGCGACGGAGCAACAAGAATATATGCAATATATAGACGCGATTATAGATAATAAGAGTCAGTACACGGATAACTTCTACACTTACTCTGCACCTGATGATGTTGAGGTCGGAGCGAGGGTAGAAGTTCCGTTTGCAGGGCGCAAAAAACCTGTCCCCGGCTACTGCGTGCGTGTTGGTGTAGTGCCTGAAATTGACGAGTCGAAGATAAAGGAGATAGCTGAATATATTCCCGAGCGTTCACTCAATGAGGAAATGGTGGAGACGGCTCTTTGGATGAGAAGGCGATATGGCGTAAAATATATCGACGCATTAAAAATGTTTGAAACAGGGGGTAAAAGACCCGCTAAGGCGCTTGCCAGAGAAGGGGAAGGAAGAGACCCCGGGCTCAGTCTCAGCAAGGGGCAGAGCGAGGCGGCGGGGCGTATTTGCAAGGCTGTAAATGATAAGAAATTCAAGGCGTTTCTCATAAAGGGCGTTACGAACAGTGGAAAGACCGAAGTATATATGAGGGTGGCGGCTGAGGCTTTATCGCAGGGAAGAACCGCGATAGTCTTACTTCCCGAGATAGCTCTGTCAGAGCAGGTGGCGGAGAGATTTAGAGAGAGATTCGGAGAAGGCATGGTCGCGACCCTTCACAGCAGGCTCAAGGGGAGCGAACGCCTGAGAGAGTGGCTCAGAATAAGAAACGGTGAGGCGAGGATAGTCGTGGGTGCAAGAACATCGGTATTTGCGCCATTAGACAATATAGGTGTTATCGTTATAGACGAGGAGCACGAAAGCACCTACAAATCCGACCACAATCCCAAATATGAGACCGTGGATATAGCATATAAGAGGGCTTCATATTCCAATGCTGTGCTGGTGCTGGGAAGCGCAACGCCGAGCGTCGTCAGCTATTACAGGGGAAAGAATGGTTTATATGAAATCCTCGAGATGGACGAGAGAATAGGCGAGAGCAAAATGCCTTCTCTTGACATTGTGGATATGAGAAGGGAGACCATATCGGGAAATCCCGAGGTCCTGTCGAGAGAGCTTGTCCGCGGAATTGACGATACCCTCGCCGCTAAGGAGCAGGTCATCTTGTTTTTGAACAGGAGAGGCTATTCAACGCAGGTGCTCTGCCCTGACTGCGGGCATAAGGTGGTCTGCGAGGACTGCGGTATAACGATGACTTATCACAAGGCGTATAATGCCATGGTCTGTCATTATTGCGGGAAGAAAGAACCTCTCCCGAGAATTTGCCCGAATTGCAGCAGCGAATACATCAAATATATCGGGACGGGCACGGAAAAGGTTGAGGAAACGGTAAGGAGACTTTGGCAGAATGCCTCTGTATCGAGATTTGATTTGGACACCGCTTCCGATAGAAATGATGCGTCCAAGGTAATCAGGGATTTTCAGTCGGGAAAGACCGATATACTCATAGGGACGCAAATCCTTGCCAAAGGGCTCGACTTCAAAAATGTAGGGCTTGTGGGTATAATAAATGCCGACGTGAGCCTGAATATACCCGACTATAGATCCACGGAGCGCACATATCAGCTTATAACTCAGGTGGCAGGGCGCGCGGGAAGGACGGGCGGCAAAAGCCGCGTGCTGATTCAGACCTATGACCCCGAAAGCGAGGTCATAAAGGAAGCCGCAGCCGCCGACTACGAAGGTTTTTACGAGTCGGAGCTCCTGCATAGACGTCTGATGAATTATCCGCCTTTTACTGATATAATCGCCGCGACCTTTTTATCTAATGATGAAAATACGGCAATGGCTTATGCGGAGATGTTCAGAAATAGGCTGATTGAGCTAAAGGAAGCGCCTAAGGGCGTGCAGATACTCAGACCGAGAGTTGACGAGAGGAGAAGTGATGACAAAGCCCGTGCGGTCTTTATTATTAAGGCTCCGCAGGGCAGCAGAGCCGGATATATAAATGAATATATGGAATTCAGAGATAGGATAATAGCAAAGAAGGCAAACTGCTTTATGGAGATAGACGTAAATCCATACGGAATCACATAAGAGCATTTATAAAGCTCAGTGGAAAAATCTGTGCATCTTAAAAGAGAAAGATAGATTAAAGATTAAGTTTTTAAACCAAAAAGTAAAAGTTCGCGCAGAAGAAAAAGCAAGAGAAAATAATAAATGTAATGGTATAACAAAGGCTAAAGCATAGACTAAAGCCGGATATAAAGGATTGGTACATTAAATGGCAATCAGAAACATATTGACAAGAGGGGAAGAAATCCTGAATAAGAAGTGCAAGCCCGTCAAGGAGATCACGCCGCATATCAAAGAGGTAATGGCTGATATGGTGGATACCATGAACAATGCTGACGGCGTCGGGCTCGCCGCACCGCAAATCGGCATAATGAAGAGATTTTTCGTAGCCATGCCATTTGCGGATATGGAAGAGGACGACGAGAGGAGAGATCTCGTCCTCTATATGATAAACCCCGAGATTACCCGTAGGGAAGGAAGCCAGGAGTCTAACGAGGGCTGCCTATCGGTGCCGGGATATATGGGAGTTGTGGAAAGACCTGAGAAGATTCACATCAAGGCTTTGGATCTCGACGGAAACGAGAGGGAATATGATTTCGAGGGATTTGCAGCCACTGTATGCTGCCATGAATACGATCATCTCGAAGGCGTATTGTATTCTGAGCGCGCGAAGGAAATGATGACAAACGAGGAATACACGCGGCGTCAGGAAGCTGAAAATGAAGAAGAGAATTAAATAGGGATAAGAGGGGAAAAAGGATAAAGAGTACAAAGAGCATAAAGAGTAAAAAGCGTAACAAGAGGATAAAGAAGGATAATGAAAATAGTATTCATGGGAACGCCTGTATTGGCGGCTAAGTCGCTCAAGGCATTGATAGATGCGGGGCATGATATAGCCTTGGTGATGACTCAGCCCGACAGGAAAGGCAATAGAAATAAGATGATATTTTCTCCCGTAAAGGAGCTTGCAGTCACAAAGGGCATAGAGGTGGCTCAGCCCGAGAGTCTGAAAAAACAGCCTGAATACGCCGATATGCTAAGGGAAATCCAGCCTGATATGATAGCAGTTGCAGCCTTCGGGCAGATAATTCCTCAGGAGATATTGGATATTCCGAGGCTTGGCTGTATAAATGTCCACGGCTCGCTTCTCCCAGAGCTCAGAGGAGCTTCGCCCATGCAGACCGCGATACTCGAGGGCATGGACGTGACGGGAATCACCATTATGAAAATGGACGCAGGCATGGACACGGGAGATATGATAAGCAAGGTCTCCTGTGATATAAAGGGAAAGGATATTACTGAGGTCAGCGAAATCTTGGCTGAGGCGGGAGCGAGGCTTCTCGTTGAGACGATTCCGCATATAGAGGACGGGACTGCCGTGTATGAAAAACAGGACGAGAGCCTGGCGACCTATGCAAAGATGATATTGAAGACGGACGGTCTGACAGATTTTAACGAGCCAGCCGAGATAATCGAAAGAAAGATAAGAGCATATGCGGAGTGGCCGACCTGCTATAGCTATCTCGAAGGCGTTCAGGTGAAGTTTTTCAGAGCTGAGGTTTTGGCTGAAGATGAGACAGACTTTGCGGCGGGGAGCATTTGCGATATTGGGAAGGACTATTATACGATTAAATGCAGCGAGGGGCTGCTTAAAATATATGAACAGCAAATCTCGGGCAAGAAGAGGATGAGCGCGGGAGACTTTTTGAGAGGCAGAAGGCTCTCTCTGGGCGATAGATTTCTTGCTGAAAAGTGATATTAGCAATATTACCGGTATTACCGATATTACCCGATATTAGCGGCATTGAAGGAGACATCATCTGATGAATAGGGATTGGCTTGCGGTATTTGAGGCTCTTCGGAGCGTATATACTGAGGGTGCATATTCCAATATGGCGGTCAACGAAGCCCTCTTACATCATAAGGGATGTAAAGAGAGCTTTGTTCGTAATTATGCAAAGGGCGTCCTGAGAGATACAATCAGGCTTGACTATCTGATTGACAGGCTCGCCGAAAGAGGTATAGAGAAGATCGCCAAGCGTCCGCTTATAATCCTTCGCATGGGGATATATGCCATTGACTGTTTGGACAGCGTTCCAAATCACGCCGCGGTTTCTGAGGCGGTGAACCTGTCAAAAAAGACGGCAAGGGGAACGGACGGATTTATAAACGGAGTGCTTCGCTCATATCTGAGGCGTAAGGACGAATTTGAAATCCCGGAAGACAGACCTGATGTCAAATATTCCATGAATCCGGCGATTATTTCCCTTATAAGAGAACAATATGCGGATGAGGCAGCGAAGATATTAGAAGGGCTGAATGAGCCGCCTGAGACGGTTTTACGCATAAACAGACTGCGCGCTGATAGAGAAGATGTGATTGCAGAGCTGAGAGCTATGGGAATAGAGGCAGAGGCGTCCGAGGACTCCCCGAATGCGGTCAAAGCCTCGGGCAGCGGAATCGTGGGGTCTCAAGCCTATAAAGAAGGGCGCATATCCATTCAAAGCCTCTCATCAATGATGGCTATAGAGGCATTCAGCCCAAAGAGCGGCAGCAGCGTCTTAGATCTCTGCGCCGCGCCCGGAGGAAAAAGCGCATATATGGCGGAGATTATGGGAAACAGGGGCAAGATTACAGCCTGCGATATATATGAGCACAGGCTCTATCTCGTTGATAAAACTACTGCGAGACTTGGGATAGATATAGTGGAAACCAGGCTCTCCGACGGGACGGTTTTCAACAAATCCATGGAAAACGCCTATGACTATGTGCTCGCTGATGTTCCATGCTCAGGGCTCGGCGTAATGGCAGCAAAGCCTGAGATTAGTTTCAATAGCGATCCCGCCGAATACGATAGTCTTATCGAAATTCAAAGAGCCATAGCTAAAAATGCGGTTTTATATGCCAAGCCGGGCGGCAGGATAGAGTATTCAACCTGCACTCTGAACAAGAGGGAAAACGAGGATATTATTGAATTCTTACTCGAGGGCGAGCAGGGCAGTTTGCTCCGCGTTCTTGAAATGAGGACTTTAATGCCATATAATTGCAGGGTAGGATTTTTTTACTGCATTATGGAGAAGAGTCCGCAGAGAGACTGATAATAAAACACAGGAAGATATATGGAGACATATTCATTATGAACATAGGTTATTTGACAGACAGAGGAAGAAGGAGACCGAGCAACGAGGATGCGGTCAGGGTGGTCGAAGATCTTAAATTCTTTATGCTGGCTGACGGCGTTGGCGGCAATAGGTCGGGAGAGATTGCGAGCGAGTCCGCACTTGAAGCGCTTGAGAAATTCCTTCGCCATAATCCGCAGGAACCGCTGACCTCTCGCGAGGAGATATTCAGATATTTCAGAGCTGCGGTGAATTATGTAAACCACTGTATAATCAAGCTTTCCGAATCTCAGCCTCAGTATGCGGGCATGGCTACGACCTTGGCATTTGCATATATTCGTGACGGCGTTCTATATGTAGCCAATGTCGGCGACAGCCGCGTTTATCTGATACATGATGACATCATTCAGCAGATTACGGACGATCATACCTATGTAAATGATTTGGTAAAAATGGGTGCGATTTCCAAGGAAGAAGCGCATATGCATTCGCGTAAAAATGTAATAACAAGGGCGATAGGGGCTAATGCGAACAACGAGCCGGACTGTTTCAGCGTTCCGCTCAAAAAAGGCGATAGAATTCTCCTTTGCAGCGACGGTCTCTATGATGAGGTCGAGGACGAGACGATTCTCAGTCTGGTGAACAGATTTGACGATATGAGAATCTGCGCGGAGGATCTCGTCGCACTTGCTAATGAAAACGGCGGCAACGACAATATTTCAGTTATTTGTGTCGATATGACGGAGGAATAGTATGGCAAGCAGAATACTATCCGGACGTTATGAATTACTCGAAAAAATCGGCGACGGCGGCATGGCTGTCGTATACAAGGGAAGGGATAAGCTTCTCAATAGGTTTATCGCGGTTAAAATTCTGAGACCTGAGTTCACGAAGGACGCTACCTTTGTCGAGAATTTCAAGAGGGAGTCTCAGGCTGCCGCGGGGCTTTCACATCCGAATATCGTGGGCGTCTACGATGTAGGAAGAGAAGGAAATATCAACTATATCGTTATGGAGCTTATCGACGGAGAGACTCTCAATAAGATAATCGAGGAAGAAGCACCTATGGATTATAGAAAGGTGATTGATATATCCAAGCAGGTGGCACAAGCCTTGAGAGTGGCTCATAAGAATAAGATTATCCATAGGGACGTAAAGCCTCATAATATAATGATTACGAGCGACGGAGTCGTCAAGCTGGCGGACTTCGGTATCGTGCGTGCCGTGAACGATACGACGCTTTCCACGGGCAGCAAGATAGTCGGTTCCGTACATTATTTCTCGCCTGAGCAGGCAAGGGGTAATTATGTTGACGAGAGGTCGGATATTTACTCGCTCGGTATCGTAATGTACGAAATGCTGACAGGAAGGGTGCCTTTTGACGGAGATAATCCCGTTACGGTCGCACTCAAGCATATCAACGAGGAAATTATCCCGCCGAGAGAGCTAGAGCCGGGCATTCCGCCTGCCTTAGAGCGCTGCGTGATGAAGGCGACTAATAAATATCAGACCAAGAGGTATTCTTCGGCGGACGAGCTCATTCAGGAGCTTGACAATATATCCTTCGTGACGGATGTAGTTGGCACGTCTATCTTTGAGTCCTCAGATATAGTCGAGAGAAGGAATAAGAGAAGGGACGAGTTCAAGAAGGCTGTCGAAGATGAAGTCAATACGAGGGAAGCTCAGAACAAGTCTAAGAGAAGAAGGCGGATTATCCTTGCGATCTTGATTTTGCTCCTCCTTATGGCGGCGGGCGGCGGATTTACGGCTTGGAAAATGGGATTTTTCTCAGATACGAAGGCTGCGCCGGATCTTCTCGACATGAGTCTCAAGGACGCCGAAAGAAATGCGGAGAGCCTGGGTTTTAAGATTAAGCAGGGCAAGGATATTTATTCTTCCGACTATGCGGAAGGCAGGGTTTGCCTGCAAGACCCAGAACCCGGAACGGAGATGCCTAAGGAGGGAACCATTACAATCAATATTTCCAAGGGACCGAAAGAAGGGCTTGTGCCGAAGGTCGTTGGAATGCATAGAGATGATGTGCAGAAATTCCTCGAAGCACAGGGCTATAGGCTCGGAAATGTGAAGGAAAAGACTTCGCCCGAAAAAGCGGGACTCGTCCTGGAGCAGTCGCCTGAGGCGGGCTCTAGCGCGGACAAGGAGACAAAGATAGATATTGTCATATCCGACGGTAAGGGAAAGGAGATGGCGACAGTGCCGTCCGTCACCAAGCTGTCTAAGAAGGAAGCGGAGAAACTCATCAGATCCGCCGGATTTGAGGTCGGCGAGCATACATATAGCTATGATGAAAATATCCCTAAGGGATATGTAATATGGCAGCAGTATCAGGCTAATTCTCAGCTCGAAAAAGGCTCGACCATAGACCTTGAGATAAGCAAAGGTCCTGAGCCTCCTCCACCGCCAGAACCCGATCCGGAGGAGACCGAAGACGAGGACAATAGCAGCACCGTCCCTACCACTTAGACAGAGGGTTGATAATCTATGATAGGAACCGTAGTCAAGGGAATAGGTGGCTTCTACTTTGTGTATGACGGGAATGACGTCGTCATGGGCAAAGCCCGCGGAAATCTTAAAAGAGATAAGGAAATAATATATGTCGGAGACATAGTTGATTTTGAAATCGACGAGAATGACAGCGACGGAGAGGCTGTCATAAACTCCGTTGTCGAGAGGAGAAATCATCTTAGCAGACCACCCGTATCCAATTTGGATATGCTGGTGGTCGTGTTTAGTTTAGTGCAGCCCGAGGTGAATTTCCCCGTGGTGGATAAGCTTATCGCGGCATGTGAACAGGCGGGAATCGCGCCCGCAGTCTGCATTTCAAAGATTGATTTGGCAGAGGAGAAATCGCTCGAAGAAGTAAAGGCGATATATTCTGCGCTCTATCCGACTGCGATTGTGAATGCGCTAAGCGGCGAAGGCATTGAAGATCTCGAGAGGATAATCAGCGGCAAAAATGTGGCATTGGCAGGTCCCTCGGGAGTCGGTAAATCCACTATAAGCAATCATCTTTTGGCGGATTTAGGGATTGAGGTCGAGACAGGAGATGTTTCGGATAAGACGAGAAGAGGCAGGCATACGACGAGGCATGTGGAGATATTCGCCCTATCGGACGGCACACAGCTCTATGATACACCGGGCTTTACCTCGCTTGAACTCCAGGAGACCGAGCCTTCTGAGATAAGAAAGCTCTTTAAGGAGATGAGGGGCTGCGAGGGCGAATGCAGATACAGAGACTGTATGCATATAAATGAACCCGACTGCGCCGTAAAGACTGCCTTGGAAAAGGGAGATATTTCAAGGAGCAGATATGATTCCTATCTGCATATGACAGAGGAGGCAAAGAAATGGCTGAAATAAAAGGAGACTGCGGGGCGCTCATAGCTCCGTCGATACTAGCGGCGGACTTCGCAAGGCTCGGAGAGGACGTGAGAGATGTTTGCGAAAGAGGCATAGACTATCTGCATATAGATGTTATGGACGGGGCTTTCGTGCCGAATATTTCCTTCGGCTCGGCTGTGATGAAGAGCCTTAACGGTATAGCGACAGTGCCCTATGACGTTCATCTCATGGTGGAGGAGCCCATAAGATATATAGGGGATTTTCTGACTGATAATACTGAGTTCATCACGGTACATCAGGAGGCTTGTAAAGATCTGAGGGGCACACTTCGTGCCATTCACGATTTGGGAGTTAAAGCCGGAGTGTCAATTAAGCCGAATACAGCCCCCGAAGTTTTGGACGAATACCTTGCGGAGATTGACCTAATCCTTGTAATGTCCGTTGAGCCGGGATTCGGCGGGCAGAAATTCATGGATAATTCCCTGCCTAAGATCAGCTATTTCAGAGATAAGAGAGAGGAGCTAGGGTTTGGCTATCTCATAGAGGTGGACGGCGGTATAGGCTCCGCAAATGCCAATCTCGTTATCGAGGCGGGAGTCGATATAATAGTGGCGGGTTCTGCGGTCTTTAAGGCGGCGGACAGGACTGCGGAGATAAGAGGAATAAAGGGTATAGAAGGGTAAATCTAGGCAAAAATCGCCAAAAAGCGCCAAAAAACACGAAATCAGACATTTTTTGCATGAAATCCTGCAAAACTCGATCCCTAAAAACTGTACTGAATTGAGATTGCAAATTATATAGAATTATTGCAGGAGATACCTGCAATGATAAGAAGAAAGCTTACAGCATATACATATATGATGATAGCCGGTATCGCCGCCGGCTATTTTTTGACGGAGAGAATAAGGTTTATTCCGGCAGTATTGTTTTTGCTTGCGGTCGGAGTGGGGATAGCAGTTTTTGATGAAATCAGCACGAGGGAAAAAAGACTATGTCTTGCTATGCTCGCCCTTGGCTTTCTGCTGTTCACATCTCATTTTGTTTATTATGAGTCTGCAGCTCGGTCTGCGTATGGCTTTAGGAGCTCTGATTATACAAATGAGGAAGGGGAAGAGAAGAGATATACTACAAATGAGGAAGAGGGGGCGAAAAGATATACAGCAAATGAGGAAGAGGGGGCGAAAAGATATACAGGAAGGATAATAACCTTTGAGGATAGGGGCGACTATCTGAGACTTACGCTGAGGCTTGATGAAGATGAGAGGGGAAGAGGATATAAGGTAATAGCAGATGTGAAGCAGTATGAGAATGAGAGTGGAAATGAAAAATTAAAGGATGATAGAAATGGCAGTAGAGAAGAAGGGATTGAATATATTGGGGCGAAGGCTTCAATATCAGGAAAACTCGCAGAGTTCAGCGAAGCGGACAATCCCGGCTGCTTTGATTATAGAGACTATATGCGGAGCAAGGGGATTGCCTTTAAGATAAAGGGCTATGACCTGATAATTGAGGACGAGGAAGTCTCATTTCTTTGGAGGCTGAAAAGGCGACTAGCATATGCAAGGGAGCATTTTCTGAGGCATTTTGAAGAGGAGATCGGAGGGTTTCTGAGAGGCATAATCTTTGGAGACAAGTCCGAAATAGATGATGATGTGCTTAGGGAATTCAAGCTAAATTCAACGGGTCATATCCTGGCGGTGAGCGGGCTTCATATAGGATTTTTACATTCACTCCTCAGATTTCTCTCGGCAAGGAAAAAGACCTGGCTCGCCTCTATCCTCATTATCTCAATACTGCTCATCTACGGTGAGATGACCATGTGGAGCTCATCCGTAGTAAGGGCGATAATGGTGCTCGGCATGAGCATATTATCAGTGAATCTTAGAAGGCGGTTCGACCTTCTAAGCTCTATCTCGGCAGCGGCGTTTTTAATACTGCTTTTCGAGCCATATATGCTTTTAAATGCGGGATTTCAGCTATCCTTCGCTGCAATGAGCGGTATTGCATTCTTTTCGGAGCCTCTGAGCAGATATTTCGGCAAGCTTCTCGGAGTAATATTCTCAGTGCAAATCGGCACCGTCCCTGTGATTGCAACGACTTTTCACAGAATAAATCTCATTTCGTTTCTGATAAATATACCGATAATAGCATTATCGTCCATATTAGTTCCTATCTGCATTTTCTGCCTATTCCTTGATATACTTGCAGGCGGAGTTCCGAAAATCGCAGTATCTTTCGTTGAACTCGCGGCAGAGAGCATTATAAATATCAATCACAGCCTTTCCTTTGACGGATTTTTCTCCGAACTTACATCAGGCGGCGGCTCTGCATGGACTATAAGCCTTATGCTAGTCCTTTTCTTCTGTTCATCTGAATGGTTCAGGGTAAGGATAGTCAGAAGGAAATGGCGCATTATCGGAAAGACACTATTATGCTTTATTATTCCGATTATTATGGTTCA
This sequence comes from Mogibacterium sp., assembly GCA_017515425.1. GTDB lineage: Bacteria > Bacillota > Clostridia > Peptostreptococcales > Anaerovoracaceae > Crickella. Next base: position 11,894 of record JAFWFU010000046.1, on the reverse strand, counting down.
TGCGGCGCTATTTGACCCTTTCTTTAACGATGAGATCGTATTTCTTTCAGTCGGTCAGGGAGACTGCACGCATATCAGATATGGCAAGGAAGACATCTTTATAGACGGAGGCGGCAGCGATTTCAGCAATGTGGGGGAGAATATCCTAATGCCCTATCTGCTTTCTCACAGAGCGGGCGATCTTGAAATGGCTGTTCTCACGCATTTACACAAGGACCATTATCTGGGGATAGAAGAGCTCTCAGAGATCTATCCCGTCAGAAGCGTGGCAATTCCCGAGGATTATGAGGAATATTATAAATCTCTTGCCGCTTTTAACTGCAATAATATTCTCTATCTGAATCACAAATCGAATATAAGGATAGGTGATGATATTGAAATCGAAGTGCTGTTTCCTTATGAGGGAATCGGCAGAAAACTGATAGCAGATGACGCGAATGAGCATAATATGGTATATATGATTCACTATCGGGGCGTCAAGATAATGGTTACAGGAGATTTGCTCGAAGAGGACGAGTTTAAAATGCTGCGAAAATACAGGGGCACGGATAAGCTCAAATGCGATATTCTTAAAGTCGCACATCATGGGAGCAAGTCCAGCAGCTCGGAGGAATTCTTGGACGCGGCTTCCCCTGAAATAGCTGTAATACAGGTCGGAAGAAACAATCTCTACGGTCATCCGCATGAACAGACATTGGAGCGACTTAAAGCAAGAGGAATTCAGATTTACCGAACTGATGAGGACGGTGCGGTCGGAGTCGATATTGGAAAAGGAAAAAAGAGGCTCAGCGTCCATAAAATGCATTAGCATTTAGCTCTATCTATGGTAGAATGTAGCGGTCGAAAATAAGAGGCGGACGGGCTATGGCATATAAGGATTTTGCAAACGATTATAAGAATAATATGACGGGGAATTCTCTGCTCTTTTATGGTGCAGAGGACTATCTCATGTCATGGGCTGTCGACAGGATAATCGAAGATAATGTTGAGGAAGAATATAGGGATATAGATGTAAGAACTCTCGACGGTGAGAGCGTCTCCGCTTATGATATTCTGAGCGAGGCGAGGGCGTATTCTATGTTTTCGCCGAAGAGGATTGTGATAGTCAAGAACTATCTGCCGCTCTATAAGAATACGTCCGATACGGGCATGGAGGAGCTTTTAAGCTATGCCGAGGAAGCGGCGAGAAATGACGACACATCATCTATGCTGGTATTCGTGATTGAGAGCATGAACTCAGGCAGTCTCACTTCTTATGGCAGGGATTTGAGCAAGAAATGCAATTCCTATGAATTTACGAGGCTTGAGAGATCCGATTTAAATGCCTTTATAAACAAGCGCATAAGAGCAGCCGGAAAAATGCTGGGAAGCAGAGAATTGACGCATATCATAGACGTCAGCGGCTATTACAATCGAGGCAGCGTATATTATCTGACTCATCTTGACTCCGATATAGCCAAGCTCGTAGGCGCATGTGAGGGCGACTCCATAGACAAGAGGCTCATTGACGAAGTCGTAATGGGGGAGACCGATAAATATGTATTCGATTTGGTGGATTCGCTTGCCATGGGAAGGACGGAAAAGGCGCTTGTCATAGCGGAGACCATTGTCAGAGAAGATGACGGAGCCATGGCTGTGCTGGCACTTCTGACCAAGCAGTTTGAAATCATGTATGATTCGCTGGAGCTCTCGGATAAGGGCATGAGCATATCTCAGATGGCGAAGCTAACGGGCATAAATGAGTATAGATTTAAGAAGGCATACAAGGCTGCCATGGGATATAGCCTCGGAAGGGTAAAGAATTTGCTGACTGATTTGTATAATACGGATAGAGATATTAAGAACGGGGATATTGACAGGAATATGGCATTAGAGCTTTTTGTGGTGAGGGCTTCAAGATAGGTGTTTAATATTCTATCTTGCATTCTTTATAAGCTTCTTCGCCGCGTCAAGAGCGCTGTCGTCCTCGTCGGAACCGCTGAATAGGGTGGCAATCATACGCACCTTGCCGTCCTCGTCAAGATGAGATATGTCGGTATATGCCTTCGATTCATCTATGGATTTGGTAATGAGGAAATTATCGTCTCCATATGCGGCTATCTGAGGCAGGTGAGTTACTGAAAGTATCTGTCTATGCTCCGCTATCTCACTCAGCTTCTTGCCGACAACGAGCGCAGTCCTTCCGCTTATTCCCGTATCTATCTCGTCGAATATCATGGTCTCCACGCTATCGCTTTCGCCTATGATATGCTTGAACGCCAGCATTATCCTCGAAATCTCACCGCCGGAAGCAATCCTCGCAAGAGGCATAAGAGGCTCGCCCGGATTGGTAGAGATGAGAAATTCCACCTTATCAAAGCCATATTCTCCGATTTCATCAGTCTTTTGAATATCTATCTTGAACTCGGAATTGGCAAATTCCAAATCCGAAAGTTCTCTTTCCATGGCTGATTGGAGCTTTTCAGCTATGATATGGCGAATTTCGCTGACATGAGCTGCCTGTTCCTCGAGCAGAGCGTATTTCCTATGCGCGTTCTCAGCCAAACGGGATTTTTCGCTGTCGAAATTCAGTATCATCTCCAATTTTGACGAGAGTTCGTCGCGATAGGAGATTATCTCATCAATATTTTTATTGTATTTGCGCTTTGCGTCCTCGACTGCCGAGAGCCTCTCTGATACTGCGTCCATATCCTGTTCGGAAAAGCTGAGAGAGGATTCCATATCCCTGAGCCTCCCTGCAATATCTTCGAGCGAATAGTAAATATCGTTCGCCTCGGACGAAAGGGCGGATATGCTCTCGCTATAGGATTCCACCGAGGAGAGCTCACTCGTGATTTTGCCAAGCCCGTTCAGCACCGAGTCATCCATGCCATAGAGAAGCTCATAGGACAAATGGATAGCGGAATATATATTGGCACTGTTTTTAATGAGCGTCAGCTTTTCCTTAAGCTCTTCATCTTCGCCGGGTACAAGTCCCAGGGAATCTATATAATTGAATTCATAGTTGTAATAGTCCTGCTGCTCCTTCGCGGAAGCCTCGGCTCTCAGGAGCTCGTCGTATTCCCTCTGAGCCGATTTGTAATCACTGTATAAAAAGGAAAGCTTTTCGAGCTCGGGAGAAATGGCTTCGCTGTGAAATCTATCCGTGATATGAATATGGTTTTCGGGATTTAGGATTTGCTGATTGTCGTACTGACCGTGAATATCCACCCAATCGGAGCAGAAGGCTCTTAGCTGCGCGAGAGTTACCAACTCTCCGTTGAGCTTGGAAACTGATTTGCCGGAGGAAAGAATCTCACGCGAAAGAATGACCTCTTCTCCGTTCTTGCTGCCCGCAATCTGAATGAATGCTCTGTCAGCACCCGTCCTCACCATGGACGTATCGGCTCGGTCTCCAAGAACTGTGCTTACGGCTGTTACGAGGACGGATTTACCTGCACCGGTCTCTCCTGTGATAACATTAAGGCTCTCCCCCGGATTGAAGGAGAGGTGATCTATGGTCGCGAAATTGTCAATTATAATCTGATATATCATCTGTATCGCTTAATTATCTGAAATTCAGCTCCTATTCCTGTGAGTTGAGAATTTTGTCAAATTCGGATGTAACATGGGGAACATTGTCGCTGCTGTCTACGATTATCAGCAGGGTATTGTCTCCAGCCACGGAGCCTACGATATGCTCGAGTGACAGACAGTCAATGGCTTCTCCGGCGGCGCCCGAACAGCCGGGAAGGGTTTTAACCACTATAAGATTTTGGGCGCAGTCATAGGAGAGCGTGGTCTCCCTGAATATCTTGATAAACCTGTCGGAGATAGGGCGATTGTCGTAATTTCCGGCAATATATTTGTATTTTCCCTCTCTCGTCTGACCTTTTATGAGCTGAAGCTCGCGAATATCCCTCGACACCGTAGCCTGTGTGACATTGTAACCGGCGCCTCTGAGGAGAGTCAGGAGCTGATCCTGAGTTTCGACTTCATTGGTTTTAATGATTTCGAGTATTTTATTCTGTCTTGACAGTCTCATTTTTCATTCTCCATAATCTGAGCTTTATCTTTGCCGTAATTGTATCATAAGAACTCAGCAAATTGTATAAATACAAATGATAGTGAATATTTTGTTGAATATAGTGCTTTAATTGTAAAATATCGTGTTTTTTACGGTTGACATCAAAAAAAGAACAAAAAACGAACATAGACAAGAACGTGGATATGGTGTAAAATCTTTGGAGGAAGAAGCAAGGCTCTTTCGACATGGAAAATATGGTAAACTTGCGGTTATGATTTCAGAACCAGCCTGTAGTTATTATGTCGGAGTGATGAGCTTGCTGTGCAGATATTATAAGGAGTCAGCATTTCATATATTATGAGGATTATTGGGATTGATCCAGGCTATGCTATTATGGGGGTCGGAATAGTTGATTATAAAGGAAGCAGATTTACCCCTGTTTTTTATGATTCGATAACCACCGATTCACATACTCCAAACGAAGAAAGACTGATGAGGCTGTATGATTCGCTCGCGGAGATTATTGCGGAATACAGACCAGAGGCGGCGTCAATCGAGGAGCTCTTTTATAATACCAACGCCACGACAGCCATGATGGTAGGCGAGGCGAGGGGAATGGCGCTTTTGGCTTGTGCAAAGGCGGGCATGATAATAAGCGAATACACTCCGCTGCAGATAAAGTCAGCTCTGACGGGCTACGGCAGAGCTGATAAAAAGCAGGTGCAGACAATGGTAAAGATGATACTCGGACTGTCCGAGGTTCCAAAGCCTGATGATACGGCGGACGCGCTTGCCGCTGCGATATGCCATGCACACCATGCGGGAGGAAGAGTTAAGATATAAATGAGTTAGCCCCACAGAATGATAAAAGCAGAGAGCAATGATGTCATTCTGAGCGAAGCGAAGAATCTTTAGGAGCTACACAAACAATTTTTAGGAGCATATATGATCAGATATATCAAAGGCGAATATCTATATTATAAATCAGGCGCTATCGTCGTTGAGACTCAGGGCGGCATAGGCTTTCGCATATTTGTTTCAGATACGAGCAGCATTCTGAGTAGCCGTGAGGGAGATGATATTGCCGTTTATACCTATATGCATGTGAGCGATAACGGAATGGCACTCTACGGATTTGCGGACGAGGAAGGGCTGTCTCTCTTCGAACAGCTTATATCCGTGAACGGCGTGGGGCCCAAAGCGGGGCTTTCCATAATGTCTCTAGGTACACCGGGACAGATAAAGGCTATAATCGCGGCAGGGGATGCCGCATCCGTTTCGCAGGCGCAGGGAGTCGGTAAAAAGACGGCTGAGCGCGTCATACTTGAGCTGAAAGAAAAGGTATCAGTTCTTCCCGAGGATATATTGGTGGCTGAGGACAGGACTAATGCTGCCATTCTCTTGGCTAAGGGCGAGAGAAATGAGGCTGTCATAGCCCTCACGACGCTGGGATATAGCAGAAAAGAGGCTGAGGCTGCCGTGGCGTCGGTTGCGGAGGACGAACTCAGCGCCGAAGAATATGTAAAAAAATCACTCAGTTATTTGCTATAAACGGGAGCGTAGGATATGGGAGAATATAAAAAGATTTTAAGCATTAGCCTGTTTTCCATAATCGGAATAATTGCTGTACTAGGATTTATTTTTGGCAGCAGGCGAGAGGATAAGAAAGCATAAGACAATATGGAAGAAAGAGTAACTCAGACGAGAGCAGTACCCGCCGAGCTCGCGGGCGAGTTGACATTGAGACCGCAATATCTAAGTGAATACTGCGGTCAGTCGGCGGTGAAGGATAATCTGTCTATATATATCGAGGCGGCTAAGCTAAGGGGTGAGCCTTTGGATCACGTGCTTTTTTACGGGCCGCCCGGGCTTGGGAAAACCACCCTCGCAGGCATTATTGCCAATGAGCTCGGGGTGGATATTAAGATAAGCTCGGGACCAGCTATAGGGCGTGCGGGGGATCTCGCGGCGATTCTCACAAATCTGAATGATAATGATGTTCTGTTTATTGATGAGATTCACAGGCTGAACCGCTCCGTCGAGGAAGTCCTATACTCAGCAATGGAGGACTATGCGCTCGACATCATAATAGGAAAAGGCCCCGCCGCGAGGAGCCTTCGAATTGACATCGCAAGGTTTACGCTGATAGGCGCCACCACGCGCGCCGGAAGTCTTTCAGGGCCGCTTAGAGACAGGTTTGGAATAGTCGAGAAATTTGAATTCTATACCCCTGCTGAGATAAAGGATATACTGAGGCGCACGGCGCATGTCTTAGATACACCTATAGATGAGGATTCCGTGACTGAGATTTCGACGAGATCGAGAGGAACTCCACGTATCGGAAATAGATTGTTAAGACGAGTCAGAGATTCTTCAGCCGTGGTCGGCAGCGGGAATATAGACAGAGATATAACCATGAAGGCTTTGGATGCGCTCGGCGTTGATGAGCTTGGGCTTGAAAAGCTGGACAGAGATATACTTGAGACGATTATCAGAGGCTTCGGAGGCGGACCTGTAGGCATTGAGACCATTGCCTCCGCTATCGGAGAGGAAAGGGTGACACTTGAGGACGCTAACGAGCCCTATCTCATTCAGGCGGGATTACTCTATAGGACACAGAAGGGCAGAGTCGCCTCGAAGGCAGCGTATGAGCATTTGAAAATGATGGAATTCTACAAAGAGCCCGAAACCGAACAACTTAGACTAGAAATGGAGTAGAAGAATCTTTAAAAAAAATGCAGATAAAAGATTTTGATTATTATTTACCCGAGGAGCTGATAGCACAGACTCCTTTAGACAAAAGAGACAGTTGCAGGCTGATGGTGCTTGACCGAGACAAGAAAACAGTCGAGCATCGTCATTTTTACGATATATTGGATTATATAAATCCAGGCGACTGTATCGTCCTCAACGATTCAAGGGTTATTCCCGCGAGAATATACGGCATTAAAGAGGGTACGGGCGCACATATTGAGCTCCTCTTGATTAAGCGTATCGAGGGAGACAAATGGGAATGTATGCTCAGACCGGGCAAGAGGCTCCATGAGGGTGATAGGGTCATACTTGCGGGGATAACCGATACCATACCCTCAGGACAGGATATGCCTGAGGGCGGCTTCACGATTGTAAACGATATAGAGCAGCCCTTTATCGCAAATATTCTCGGCATATATGATGAGGATAATGGGACGAGGCTTATCGAATTTGAATATGAAGGCATATTTATGGAGCGGCTCGAAGAGATAGGCTCCATGCCTCTTCCGCCTTATATTACAAGGCCTGCTGAGGATTCCGACAAGGAGATGTATCAGACCGTATACAGCAGGATTGACGGCTCTGTCGCCGCTCCGACAGCTGGGCTTCATTTCACCAAAGAGCTGCTGCAAAAGGCGGCGGATAAGGGCGCGCGCATAGCCTATGTGACTCTCCATGTCGGCATAGGCACATTCAGACCTGTCAAGGTTGATGTCGTCGAGGAACATAAAATGCATTTTGAGGAATGCATGATTAAGCCCGAGGACGCAGACATCATAAATCAGACTATTGAGGAAGGCGGACGCATTATTTCCGTCGGAACTACTACCACACGCACTCTCGAGAGCATGGCGGAGATGAGGAAGCAGACATCTGAAAAAGAATGTGGACAAAGGAAAAATTATAGAGTTTCCGCGGGAGAGACCTCAACGGGGATATTCATTTATCCCGGCTATGAGTTTAAGATAGTGGATTCTTTGATTACGAATTTTCATCTGCCTAAATCCACGCTCATCATGCTGGTCTCGGCGCTCTATGACAGAGAGCATATACTCGAGGCATATGAGGAAGCCGTATCGGAAAAATATCGCTTTTTCAGCTATGGCGACGCAATGCTGATTAAAGGAGGAGCTTATGACTAAATTCATATCTTGGAATGTAAACGGACTCAGAGCCTGTCTTAAAAAGGGCTTTGAGGATTCCATGAAATCGCTTGAGGCTGATTTCATCTGCATACAGGAGACAAAAATGCAAGAGGGTCAGGCGATAGTGGATTTGCCTGAATACTTTGAATACTATTCATATGCGGAAAAGAAGGGCTATTCGGGGACAGCCATTTTTGCGAAGAAGGAGCCCATCTCCGTCAGCTATAATATCCCTGGGCATGATGATGAGGGCAGGGCGGTTACGCTCGAATACGAGGATTTCTATTTAATATGTGCCTATGTTCCCAATGCGAGAATGACGCCTAAGGAATATAGGGAAGAGGTTCGGAAAGCGGAGAAGAAGGGAGAGGAAGTACCGAATGAGGCTGAGTCTCTTGAGCGGTTTAATTACAGGCTAAAATGGGAGGACGATTTCAGAGACTATCTCAAAGAGCTTGCCACAAAGAAGCATGTGGTTGTCTGCGGAGATTTTAACGTCGCGCATAGGGAAATTGACCTGAAAAATGCGAAGAGCAACCGCGGCAACTGCGGATTCAGTGACGAGGAGAGGGAGAAGTTTCAGGCGCTCTTGGACAGCGGATTTGTCGATACTCTCAGATATAAATATCCAGAGCTTGAGGGTGCATATAGCTGGTGGTCCTATAGATTTAATGCAAGGGCGAATAATACAGGGTGGAGAATCGACTATTTCCTAGTTGACTCAGCAGCCGCCGGGCTTATCGTTGACGCGTCCATACACCCTGAGATCATGGGAAGCGATCATTGTCCCGTTGAGCTCGTGCTGAATACGAAATATTGATACAGATTTCCTGTTGAAATCGTATTTGATACGAACTACTGATATACCATTTAGATAATAGTATTTGCCAATTATAAAATAGTTTTTCCAATTTATTATGAGTAAAGCATTGAAATTTGAATTATTACATAAGGACTATAAAAGCAAGGCGAGGCGGGGGCGAATCACCACTCCTCATGGGGTGATTGAATCGCCTGTATTCATGCCCGTAGGAACTCAGGCTACTGTAAAGGCAATGAAACCTGAGTCGGTGGGTGACACGGGTGCGCAGATTATCCTGTCCAATACATATCATCTCATGCTAAGACCGGGCTCTGATATAGTCAGAGAAGCCGGCGGATTGCATGAGTTTATGAATTGGCATAAGCCGATACTCACGGACAGCGGCGGCTTTCAGGTGTTCAGTTTGGGGCATATGAGGAAAATCACGGAAGAAGGTGCGATTTTTTCTTCGCATATCGACGGCAGCAAACATATGCTTTCGCCTGAGAAATCAATAGAGGTGCAGAATGACCTTGGCTCCGATATTATGATGGCATTTGATGAATGCGCACCGCCGAATGCGAGCAGGGATTATATTGCGAAATCTCAGGAGCGGACTACGAGGTGGCTCAAAAGATGTATCGAGGCGAATAGAAATCCTGATACTCAGGCTCTTTTCGGTATAATGCAGGGCGGTTTTTACAGGGACTTGAGAGAGGAGAGCGCAGAGGCTATTGTTGAGCTCGATTTGCCAGGCTATGCCATAGGGGGGATTTCCGTCGGAGAGACTAAGGAAGAATATATCGGGGTGCTCGAATACGCGCCGGATTTGCTTCCTTCGGATAAGCCTCGTTATGTTATGGGGATTGGAACACCCGACTATATATTTGAGGCAGTTGAGCATGGCGTTGATATGTTTGACTGCGTGGAGCCTACCAGAATTGCAAGGCATGGGGTGGCAACGACCTCACAGGGGCGCATAAGCATAAAGAATGCGAAGTATGAAAGGGATTTCTCACCTCTTGACCCGGAATGCGACTGCTATACCTGTAGAAATTACAGCAGGGCATATATAAGACATCTCTATAAGGCAGGGGAGACCATGTCGCATATGCTGCTGTCGGAGCATAATCTCAGATTTTTATCCAAGCTCTCCGAGGACATCAGAAAATCCATAGAAGAGGATAGGTTTATGGAGCTCAAGAGGGAGTTCTATTCTAAATACTATGCCGATAAGTAATAGGCGAAGGGATATAGTATAAGATTTCATATACGAGGGCGAAAACAGTTAAAAGATTCGCATACGAGGGCGAAGAGAGTAAGTAAAATAGGTAAGGACGGATTTCTCGAAAAGAAAATGGAAAGGACTGATGTGAGATGAAAATAGAATTAGCAAAGCCGGATATGAAATATAAGTCGGATTTGATTAATATATGCAATTCCGTGGACAGGTCGTATCTCTCAGGCAGAATGCCATATCCTTATACGGAAAAGGACGCAGAGGATTGGCTGAAGCTCTGCTCTGAGCGCGAGGGGAAAGGCGGATTGTTCCGCATAATTCTCGTTGACGGAGTTGCCGCAGGAGATATTTCCATAGAGCAGATGAGCGGGGCGTCCCGCAAGGATGCCGAGCTCGGATATGTGCTTTTGGACGAATTCCATGGTAAGGGCATAATGACCGAGGCTGTGGATATGCTCTGCAAAGAGGCATTTGAAACGCTGGATATAGAGAGGATAACAGCCTATTCGTTTGAGCCCAATATCGGTTCTGTCAGAGTGCTCGAAAAGAATGGCTTTCAGTATGAGGGCGCTATGAGAAAGGCTGTGCTCGGTATGGACGGGCAGTTTTATGATTTAAAGATATACGGAATGCTAAAGAGTGATTTGGTTTAAAAATGTCAGACAATAGGACTAAGATATTCAATAAGGATAAGATCTGCCCGCAGGCGGAGCATTGCGGCGGCTGCAAATTTCAGGGCATGTCTTATGATGAGCAGATTGCTGAGAAGGATAAGTCTATCCGCAGGCTTCTTGAGAAACATGATATTGATGAGTCTCTATATCTCGGCATAGAGCCTGCTGTTTCCGTCCTCAGATACAGAAATAAGATGGAATATACATTTGGCGATTTGGAGAAGGGCGGCGAGCTTGAACTCGGAATGCACTATAGAGGGCGTTTTATGTCGATTATAACGACGGACGAATGCCAATTAGTACCAGATGACTTCAATAGAGTTCTGCGCGCTACGCTCGAATTTTGCCGCCTGAGAGGGTATAGACCTTATCATAGGAAAACGCATGAAGGACTTCTCCGCAATTTAGTTGTGAGGTGCGGAGTCAGAACGAACGAGCTTTTGATAAATATCGTGACGGCAAGCTCCTTGGTTTTTGATGAAGAAGGATTTAGGGAAATGCTTCTCGGGCTTGACCTCGATATGCAGATAGTCGGCATTATGCGAACCTTTAATGACAGCGTAGCGGATGCGGTTATAGACGAATCGCATAAACTCCTTTACGGTCGGGATTATTATAACGAGGAAATTCTCGGTCTCAAATTCAAGGTAAAGGCATTTGCCTTTTTCCAGACCAATATTGAAGCGGTGGAGAGGTTATACGGCGACGTCCTCAATCTCGTTCCAGATGTTTCGGGTAAGACGGTATATGATCTTTACTGCGGCACGGGAACCATATCCCAGCTTATGGCGTCAAGGGCTAAGGACGTCTATGGAATAGATATTGTCAGCGACTCGATAGAGGCGGCTCGCTCAAATACGGAGTTGAACGGAATTGAGAACTGCCATTATATCTGTGGAGATGTCAAAGAAAAACTTGATGAGATTCCACAAAAGCCCGACGTTATAGTCGTAGATCCGCCGAGAGCCGGCATTCACGACAAAGCGGTCAAAATGCTTTGCAGCTACGGAATAGACGAGATAGTATATGTCTCCTGCAATCCCAAGACCCTCTGCATAAACCTAGACCTTTTCAGAGAACTCGGCTATGAGATAAAGCAGATAAAGGCATATGATAATTTTCCACTCACAAGCCATGTGGAGACTGTGTGCCTCTTGAGCAACCGAAAACCAGATGCGAGAGTAAAGATCGATGTGGATCTGGAAGATTACTACCGTATCAAGGACGAACAGAAAAAGAATAAAGCCTCAGAATAAAATAAAACACCGAACTT
>JAFWFU010000001.1 GCA_017515425.1 Mogibacterium sp. | reverse complement strand
TTCAAGCGCCTCTGCGAGAAGTGCGTCGCAGCCGTCATACATTCTTCTTACGTCTGTCGCCTTGCTTGTATCAAGTCCGAGGACGCTGAGGTCTGTAAGAGCTGTGCAGTTTTCAAACATCGCTTGGAAGTTTTCAACATTACCTGTGTTGAAGCCTGAGAGGTCGAGCTTCGTCAGTGCCTCGCAGCCTTTAAACATATTGTTCATATCCTTTACATTATCTGTCTTAAAATCATCTCCGAACTTAATGTCTTCGAGTCTTGTATTATTTGCATACATTGCATTCATGGTCTCAACATTTGATGTGTCGAAGCTGCTAAGGTCGAGAGCTATAATATCAGGCAGGTTGGCGAACATTGAGCCCATATATTTTACATTGCTCGTATCGAAACCTGATACATCAAGGTCCGTGAGCTTCGTGCAGTTGTTGAACATATTTGCCATGTTCTCGACATTGCCTGTCTTGAACTTGCTTACATCGACAGACTCGAGGTTTTTGCAGCCATAGAACATCGCCCCCATATTGGTTGCATTTGAAGTGTCGAAGTTCGATATATCTAAACTTTTTAAACCGGAGCATCCATTAACCAAATTGGCGAAATTTTCAACATTTTCTGTATTCCATTTGGACAAATCCAATTTCTCTAGCTGTTCGCAGTTGCCAAATACAGTTTGCATATATTCTACGTTATCCGTTTTAAACTTCGCTGCTGCGTCCTGTATTTCTTCGGCATTCAGCTTTTTGCAGTTGAGGAACATAGAGTTAATGCTGCGGATATTGGTTCCGACGAAGTCGTCAGGAATCTTGCCCACGGTCTCAAGATTCTCACAGTTTCTGAAAAAGCAAGCCAGTCCCTGCTCACCTTCTACCGAAGCTGTTGAGAACTTGCTTATGTCAAGCGATTTAAGTGCCGTGCAGCCGTCAAACATCTGGTCCATACGGAGCGCCTTTGAAGTATCAAATCCGCTTACATCAAGCTGCTCCACTTTATCTGTTCCGAGGAACATATGCTGGAAGTATTTTGACTTTGAAGTCTTGAGATTGCTTACATCAAGCGTCGTCAGGCTCTTGAGTCCTCTGAACATAGAATACATAATCTCACCTTTAGATGTATCCCATTTGCTTACATCGAGGGTCTCCAGGCTCTCGCATTCATAAAAGAGGCTTCCGAAATCTGTTACATTGCTCATATTCCATTCGCTGACATCGAGGGTTTTAAGCTTTTTGCACCTTTCGAATGTCCTATTCATTTCCTTCAAACTATCTGTTTTCCAGCCGGATACATCACCTATCGAAGTCAGGTTTTCGCAACCTTGGAACATATAATTGATATTTGTCGTATTACTTAAATCCCAAGAGCTGAGATCAAGCTGAGTGAGTCCCTTGCAGTTTCCGAACAACACATCCATTCTAACAACATTACCCGTCTTAAACCCGCTTACGGCATTAAGAGAAGTCAGCTTTCCGCAGTCATAGAACATATACGTCATTGTTGTTGCATTTGTCGTATCTAGACGCTCCAAGTTTTCTATGCTTGTAAGCTGAGTCATACCGTAGAACATAGCTCTCAGCGAATTCTGTGCTACAACTCCTCCTACAAATGAAACTTTCTTGACCTGAGTCCTATATTCAAACCATCCCCATGGGTTAACAGTCTCAGATCTGCTCTTGTTTGCAAGGGTTTGAGTATCGGCTCGTTTGCCGATTTCAAGAGTGCCGCTTTCTGTAATCACCCAATCGACGCCGTCATAAGTGCCGCTTGCGATATCCGCAGCATGTGCCTTTAGAGGCATAAGCATGGCGAATGCCGTCAGCATTATGAATAGCGCTGCTATGAAGGCTATTCTGCTGCTTCCTTTCGTGAAGGTTCTCTCTTTCATAATTTTCGTTCTCCTTTCACATCAACCTTCTGTAACTACTGATAGTCTGCATTTATGCGCTGCGAATTTTTGCAAGTTTTTCATAATGTCTTTTACAGTAAGATTCTTCGACTTCGCGTGCTTGGCGCACGCTCCGCTCAGAATGACACACCAAAAAACACAGCGCTCATGCTATTCCCAAGTCTAGCAATCTACACCGAGGTTTCCATTGTTATCAACGGTAATACCCCCCCCATTTTGATTTTGCCGGAAACCTGCTCAAAGCCTTGCAATTAGTAGGTTTAATCGCCTTGTTTTTTGAACTTGATACCCCGTTTTTCACGAAAATCAAAAACCAATTCAAAACTCGCTCTTGACAATATAGTGTCATAGTGGTAACTTGTTACAAAATTGAATACCGATTAAACCTATGAATGAGAGTGAGTAGGCTTCGACGCTCGCATACGAGCGAGCTGTAGACGGTGGGAGTACAGCATGTGGAGGCGGAGCTGAATGGACTCATGAGGGCGACAGGAAAGGAACTCTATCTGTTCTGAGTATGGGAGACGGAGATAAAACTTCGTAAACAAATGATGCGTATGTTGGTACGCAGTAAGTGGGCAGGCGCAAGTCTGTCAAGCCGGGTGGCACCGCAGGAGATTGCATTATTCTCTTGTCCCAGCATATTCGTTATTGGGACAGGAGTTTTTTATTATGAAAAGGAGTACAAAATGGACAATTACAGAACCTATCTCAGCGAAAGCGAAATACCAACACATTACTACAATATGCGAGCAGATATGAAAGTCAAACCGGCTCCTCTGTTAAATCCAGCCACAATGCAGCCTATGACCGCCGAGGAGCTTTCGGTTGTATTCTGCGAAGAGCTCGTAAAACAGGAGCTTGATGACGAAACGAAGTTTGTCGAAATTCCCGAAGAAGTCCGCGAGTATTACAAGACATTCAGACCCTCGCCTTTGGTTCGCGCGAAAAACCTCGAGAAGAGGCTCGGCACACCTGCCCGCATATATTTCAAATTTGAGGGAAACAATACCTCGGGCAGCCATAAGCTAAACTCAGCCGCTGCCCAGGTTTATTACGCTAAAAAGCAAGGTCTTAAAGGGATTACAAGTGAAACGGGAGCCGGTCAATGGGGCAGCGCCCTCGCCATGGCTTCCGCGCACTTCGGACTTGACTGCAAAGTGTATATGGTCAGTTCATCATATGAACAAAAACCATTCAGGCGTGAAGTCATGCGAACTTTCGGGGCTGATGTTACGCCCTCGCCTTCCACTACAACGGAAGTCGGTCGCAAAATCCTCAGGGAGTTCCCGGGTACAAGAGGCAGTCTGGGCTGCGCTATCTCAGAGGCTGTCGAAGAAGCAGCTACGCGCGAGGGCTATAGATATGTCCTCGGAAGCGTTCTCAATCAGGTATTGCTACATCAGAGCATAATAGGGCTCGAGGCTCATAAGGCATTTGAAATAATTGGCGACAGCCCCGACATAATAATCGGTTGCACCGGCGGCGGCTCCAATCTCGGAGGTCTCATTGCGCCGTTTATGGGAGAGGTTCTCAGAGGCGAGAGGAATTATAGATTTATCGGGGCGGAGCCTGCCTCATGTCCGAGCTTCACAAGAGGTAAATATCTGTATGACTTCTGCGACACCGGTCAGATCTGCCCTCTCGCTAAGATGTATACGCTCGGAAACGGTTTCATGCCTTCACCAAACCATGCAGGCGGTCTGAGATTTCACGGTATGAGCTCCACGCTTTCCGAGCTTTACGACCAAGGGCTGATAGAAGCGGTCGCATATGAACAGACCGAGGTATTCGAAGCCGCCGAGACATTCGCCAGAGCAGAAGGCATACTGCCTGCCCCGGAAAGCAGCCATGCCATAAAGGCAGCAATAGATGAAGCTCTGAAATGCAAGGAATCAGGAGAGGAAAAAGTCATACTCTTCGGGCTCTCCGGCACGGGATATTTTGACCTGGTCGCATATGAACAGTTCAACAGCGGCACAATGACGGATTATATCCCCGGAGACGAGGATCTCGCCAAAGGGCTCAGCTTCGTGCCCCCGCAACCGGAATAAAGCTCGCATATAACAAGTATCGCTCAGAATGACAGAATGGCTCTCCTCAAAACGACTTTTCTCGCATCTTTATATCGGAACTCCCATGCATGGTATGACATTCCCCTGCGCAGGGGCAGCCTATGCATTTCGTCCCTTTTTTCTTTTCCTTATAAATATACCTCGTGGCGAGTAATACCGCCGCTACTATCAATATCGTCGAAATAATCGTTGCTGCATTTAACATAGTTCCGTCACCTCAGCCTCTTCTGCTTTTTCCCCGCCGCCTCTCCTATGCGGAAGCATTTTCTCTGCTGCCCCCTTTATGCGGCAGCATTCTCTTTTCCGTCCCTTCTATGCAGCTCATACATATCATCAAAATGAGCCCTCGTCTTTCTTCCAATCACTATTACCGCAACTGCCATGCAGCCCACAGCGATAAGCCCGGGTATGAATGCCCTTCCGAGATGCCCCTCAGTAAAGAGCGTTCCGAACTGATAGATCAGAAATGCCACGCTATAGCCCGTGCCGAGCTGGAGCCCTATAGCGCCCCAGAGCCAAGCTCTGCTCTTCATCTCAGAATTCATAGCGCCTATTGCTGCAAAGCAGGGCGGGGTATAGAGATTAAAGAAGAGATAAGCCAATGCCGTTACAGATGTAAGCCCCATAGCCATTGCCACATTATTAGCACCGCCCGTGAGCTCCAGCTCCTCTACATCAATGAACGCTGTCAGCCCATAAACGACCGCGAGAGTTCCCACCACATTCTCCTTGGCGATAAAGCCCGTAATCGCCGCAGCCGCAAGCTGCCATACACCAAAGCCAAGCGGTATGAGCAGAATGGCAAAGGGGCTTGCGATAGTCGCGAGTATTGAACTGCTCTCCGCACCTTCTTCGACCACATTGAAATGCCAATCAAAGCTCTGCATGACCTGAACCGCGGTATTGCAGATGAGAATGATTGTCGCGGCTTTTATGATATATTCCTTCGCGCGCTCAAGCATTGAATTGAACGCGAATTTCTGGCTCGGAACCTTCCATTTAGGCAGCTCAATGATGAAAAATGATTTCCTATATCTATATCCCGTGATGTATTTAATCAGCAGTGCACCAAGGAATATGAGCAGCAGTCCGAAGAAATAGCTCAGCGTGCTCACCCAGCCCGCACCTGAGAAGAAAGCACCGGCGAACAACGCGATAACAGGAATCTTCGCTCCGCATGGTATGAAGGTCGCCAGCATGGACGTGGCTCTTCTCTCCCTCTCATCACGAATGGTGCGACATGCCATGATTGCCGGAATACCACAACCCGTGCCGATTACCACGGGAATCAGGGATTTTCCCGAAAGCCCGACCCTCTTGAATATCGGATCCATAACCGCACTCACGCGCGCCATATAGCCGCAGTCCTCGAGCAATGCGATAAGAAAATACATAACCATTACGAGCGGCAGAAATCCCACTACAGCCCCTACTCCTCCGACGATACCGTCTGCAAGGAGAGCCGATAGGATTGGCGGACTGTTTTCAAGCAGCCCTGCCGTCCACTCTTGGAATTGCTCTATCCAGCCTACAATCAAATCTGCGACCATAGGTCCGAGCCACGTCTGCGATGTCCAAAATACGAACCACATCACGGCGGCGAAGAGAAGAATGCCAGAAATAGGATTTGTGAGAACCGCGTCCAGCTTATCCGTGCCTCTTGTTTCCGACGAAAGAGTCCTCCTGCTCTCAACAGCCGCAACTATCTCATTTACAAAGACATAACGCTTTCTATCCTCGGCATCTACCGCCGCTTTGTCCTTTAGGTCAATATCTGCCTGAACAAAAGGCGGTTTCTGACTGCTGCCCGATAGAGAGATAGCCTTGCTTATCACATCTGAGAGCCCTTTCCCCTCCGTTGAAGTGGTCTCGAACACATTGCAGCCCAGCTTCGCCGACAGTTTATCAACATCAATGCTCGTCCCCTCTTTTTCGTTTATATCCGATTTGTTAAGAGCCACCACCACGGGAATGCCGAGCTCTAAAAGCTGGGTCGTAAAAAAGAGCGACCTGCTGAGATTTGTCGCGTCGACTATATTAACTATGACATCCGGATTTGTCGTCCTGACGTATTCGCTTGTGATTCCTTCCTCCGGCGTAAACGGAGACATGGAATAGGCGCCCGGCAAATCGACTGCTGACACGTCCCTTCCGCCCGTATATTCATCTTTAATTTTGAATTCTTTACTTCCTACGGTAACACCGCCCCAATTACCGACCTTCTCGCTCCTGCCCGTCAGGGCATTATACATGGTGGTCTTTCCGCTGTTCGGATTTCCCGCAAACGCAATTCTCATAACCTCTCCTTTCAAACTGTAATTCCAATAATATTTTTATGTACTTATCGGCATATCTGCCCACTATATGTATATCCGCATTTCTGTTTCCTTATGTGCTTATCATCATGTCCAAAGCTTTTTCATCACTACATCTATGCGCCTTTTGCCCTCGCCCGTGTGACGATAGTTCTACCCCTGCCATTTGTGCATATCAGCAGACCTGTATCGCCTCGGATAAAAGTTCGTCAAGATTATATCTCCCGTCCTTAATTGCAACTATGCAGCTTTTTTTCTTCTTGGAGATAAGCGTAATAGGCTCTCCCGCATAGCAGCCTAGTCGAAAGAGAAATGAATTCATCTCTTCATCACGAGTATTGATTTCCTTTACCTTATAGGTTTTTCCTGTCTCAGCATTTATAAGTGCCATCTTTTCTCCCATCTCCTTCACCGTCTGTTTTATCAGTCTAATATTAGTATGCGTTATCTGAATGTGGTTAGTCTTAGCTAATCGTCAAGCATATTATAGTTAGCCCCTGCTAACCTGTCAAGTTCTATATTTGTCTTATCCATATTTGTTTTACGAAACAAAAACCAAAATACGCCGGCAAGCCGGCGTCCTTTGGTTGTAGATATTTTGTAATAAGGGGGATGAAAGTATTATGGCGTTAAGTTAGCTATAACTAACTCAAGCCTCTCCCATGATAAACCCTTCTTTTCCTATTGTCAAGATAGGAATTTATTTTTTTCACTATTACCTATCCTATTATCCACTTATTTTACTCATAAACTTTTCGGCATTTACGATAAACCTCTCGTGAATACCTTCACCGATAAGCTCCTTATCGTCATATGCGGCAACCTTAAACACAAGCCTGCGCCCGTCAATTTCGGAAAGCTCAGTCTCGCAACAAATCTTTGCGCCGAGCGGACTCGCCGATACATGCTTGACATTCATAAGAATGCCCACGGTTGTAAAGCCCTCTTCCATGCAGCTCTCAACGCTTTCCCATGCCGTATGCTCCATGAGCCTAATCATGCATGGCGTAGCATATACAGAGAGACCACCGCTCCCGACAATCTCTGCCGTGAGATCCGAAGTTACCGCCTCTTCCTTCCTATTCTTTATTCCCTTTGCCAATTCCATAATAATATCTCCTAAGCCGTAATGCCGAATACTATCTCTTCGCCGGAATTATCTCCAGCCAATATCCGTCCGGATCCGTAATGAAATAAATGCCCATATCGTGGTTTTCAAAGACTATGCAGTCCATTTCCTCGTGGAGTCTATGCGCCGCGTCAAAATCATCTGTGTGAAACGCCAGATGAAACTCCTCTTCACCGAGGTCGTATTTTTGTGGGTGATCTTTCAGCCAAGTCAGCTCCAGCTCGAACTCAGCCTCATCATTGCCTATAAAAACGATAATATAAGACCCGTCATCAGCCGTCTTTCTCCTGCGTTCCTTCAATCCCAGCGCCTTCTCATAGAAAGCCAGCGATTTCTCAATATCAGTCACATTGAAGTTTTCATGTACCATCTTAAATTTCATATTGTCCCCCTTTCGTTCTTCTCCAGCCATTTGACGGCATATGAGCAAGTCGCCTCTACCTTGCCACCGCGGCTTTTGATCTCGTCCACAGCCGCACGCACCAATTTGGACGCCATTCCCTGACCTCTCAGACTCTCGTCCACAAATGTGCGGTCAATCTCGAACACTCCCTCCGAAGTCTCGGGGAATGTAATCTCGGCAACGACCTTCCCCATATCGTCCTGCATATAAATTCTATTATCCTCTATAGTAAACATATCAGACCTCCTCCGTCTATAAAAAACTTGCGCCTCACTGTTCTTCTATTTCGCCATTTCACCGCTTCACAGCTTAACCAATTCAACAGTTCGCTGCTTCAATACATCACCATTTCAATACTTCGCGGCTTCACTGTCTCGCCAGCTCACCAATCATCTCATTATTCCTATATACAGCGGGAGTCGGATCTTCATCTTCAACACTGTAATCCGCGCGCTTCGACAGAATATCAATCAGCTCAGACTCATCTTTAACATATGTAATCTTGAAGGGTTCGCCGAAACCAATCTTCTCAACGAATGCGTAGTCGCTCTTTACAGCATGATTATCGCGGCAATCAACGAGCAGCCCCGTATGCCCCACGAAAGCCTCGTCCTGATTATATGCCTTGAAAAGAATACTGATGATGGAAAACTTCTCGGATTTCACCCTTATATCATGCGCGTCCCATTTCTCAGCAAGTGCAGAGGCAAACCCGCTCTCGGGAATTGCCATTTCCCCGAACATAGTCGTGAAAAGCGCCCTTTTATCCTTGAGAATGCTGTAGTTTTCGTTGTTGTCAATCGCATCTATGTCGAACATGAGGTAGTCTCCCTTATACTCCTCATCAACATCATCATACTCTATTGAATCGCCTGCAAGCAGCATTACGGTCATGCGACAGTCCGCGTCAGAAAAGCCTGAGGTCTCACTATCGTCCTCCGCGCTATCTCCGCCGCGCTCTCGCACCCATTCCTCAAAAATATCTGTATTAGATAGTCCCGCATTTCTAAGAATATCGCAGATTTCCGCTATATTATCTTCCGTTATATCTATAGACGCAGATGTCGAAACCTCATTAATAGCCTGCTCCGTCCCTTGCTCCGCCGAGTCCGAATTTCCCTCAGCGCCCTGCTCGGTCTGCGCCGCACCACAACCTGCAAGAATCAATACCATTAAAGTAATCACAGATATAACTACTAGCCTTTTATTCATTTTATCAATCTTCTCCTATCTTTCCCCTCAAAAACAATGTTTTGATTTGTCGCATTCACAGTTGCATTTACCCCGAAGGGGATTATACAGCGCGGCAATGCATGTCCGATATTGATATTGCATACTATCGGCAATTTCGCATTATCAATAACTTCCGTCAATGCCTCCTTGTATTCGCTCTCATAAACTCCGTCTATCGGTTTCCCTACGAGTACCCCTGAGACGGCATTAAACACGCCTCTATCCTTGAGATACAAAAGCGCTTTGCGGTATTTTTCAGGCGGCATTTTCTCTTCGCTCGTTTCCAAGAGGATAATACTGCCCTTCCAATCATCTTCGCTCGGGAAAAGACCATATCTCTCACACAGCACGGGCATATCAATGTATCTGTCACCATTGAACATATCATATATGGAGTCTATGCAGCCGCCTAATATCTTGCCAGAGAAAACGGCATTGCCCTGGAGGAGCTCGAAGCCCGCATTAGGGTGAGATTTCAATGATGTTCCAATCTGTTCAATCCCATAATCTTCCCTTGCCTCATACCATGTATCGCTCGGTCTGATTACTTTTATTTCTCCTGTTTGAATCAGCTCCTCGAAATAGCTTTTGGTATAGGGAAGCATTTCCTTGTCAAGTTCGCAGATGTCTGCGAGGAAAGACTGCCCGTAGAATGATTTTAAGCCGAGTTTATGCAG
Source organism: Mogibacterium sp. (assembly GCA_017515425.1). GTDB lineage: Bacteria > Bacillota > Clostridia > Peptostreptococcales > Anaerovoracaceae > Crickella. The sequence continues at coordinate 2,843 of JAFWFU010000001.1, read as the reverse complement.
CATGAAATGATTTATCGTGGAGTCCGAAAAGCCTAGGAAAACCTTGTCTGTAATGACATCAGACAGCTCGTTATTATCGAATAGATGAGGAAGCAGGCGGTATGTATCATCTCCTCCGATTGCACAGAGAATCATATCTGTTTCGGGATTTTTGAAAGCCTCAAGAAGATCGGAAGCCCTGTCCTCAGGGTGATTTTTTAAATACGCTATTCCCTTGAGAGCCTGCGGCATAAATCTGACGTCCAAGCCGTAATCACCCAGCCTCTTAATCCCAACATCCAGCTCATGCCTTACAAAATCTTCCCCTATTGTGCCAGCTGACAGGCTGACAATAGCAATACTCTTAATCTTTCCCATAGTTTATAATCGCAGTATCTCGCAGCAATATGCTCCTCTCCAAAATATCCTCAGCTCAGCACTTCACAATCGCGATCATCTGTCAAAATCGCTGCCCTCTATCACATTCCCTGCTATTTCTGCTCATTCCTACCGTAATAATAGCATATCGCGCTGTCAATATCTGTGCCCGTATACTCATACAGCCTATCTACTGCCTCAAACCCCATTTTCAAATACATCTCCTTCGGAGTGTCCTCATCATCCGTATTAATGAATAATTGAGTGCCCGAACAAGTATCTTTTATGTGTGCAATCAAAGATGTGGCAATATACTGTCTCCTATAGTCCTCATCAACAATTATGCCGTCAATGCAGGTTAAACCGTTTTCACTATCGGTAAAGCTATATCCCGAGCCTACAAGCTTCCCGCTTGCCTTTCTGATAATCCAGCGCGCTCTTAAACTCCTCCAAGGACGGCTGCCCGCTGTATTCAAAACAATTATGGTCATATTTGTCAGCCAGCAGATCGTCCTCCCATTTTTTCAAATGCTCGGAAAACGGTTTGCAAACCGAGAACAGCCTCGCCATTTTTTCTTCCACGATTCTCGTTTTCATATTCATAAATTCTCTAGTCAAATATCTGCTTCATATCTCAAAGTATAACATGGTAGAGCAAATCTTTTTCCTTTTTTGGCAAAAGCAAAGCGGTCATTTGGCTGCTATCTGTACACCTGGCGATGTCCGAGGACAGAACTCGAAGCCTGTCCCAAGTCCTTTGACGCTGTTTGCCATGATTTTTTAAGTTCAGATGAATAAAAACTGAAACATATTGAATGCGTAACCGATTATCATAATCCCAACCACGCAGACAAGCGCAAAGGTCGCGAGCAGCTTAGGCTTAATCGCCTTGCCGAGCATTACCATAGACGGCAGACTCAATGTGGTGACAGCCATCATAAAACTCAAAACAGTGCCCAGCATAGCGCCTTTGCCAAGCAGGGCTTCCGCCACCGGTATTGTGCCGAAAATATCCGCATACATGGGCGCTCCTACGATAGTCGCCATAATAACGCCAAAGGGATTGCCTTCACCGAGCACTTTTTGAATCAGATCCTGCGCTTCAACATCTATACTGCTGTTGCTGTTTCTGATAAAATCAGCCACCTGATTTTCCATGTGAAGTTTTTCAATAAGCGTGCCGCCCGCAACTGCAATCACCAGCCCGAATATCACATAAGCAGCAGCAATCTTTATGCCAAATATGCTTATCAGCAACATCAGACTTCCAAGATCGACCATAGGTGAGGAAATGAGGAACGAAAATGTTACTCCCAGCGGAAGCTTAGCTCTGGTGAAACTCATAAAAATCGGGATTGACGAGCACGAGCAAAACGGTGTGACCGTCCCGAGCAGCGCTCCTATAGCATTCGCTCCTATCCCGCGAAACCTGCCCATAATCTTTCCGCTCCTTTCAGGCGGAAAGAAACTTTTAAGCCGGCAATTACGACTGCCGGCTTTTATCACTTACTTGCAGCACTGTGAATCCAAATGACAAATGCAGTCCTGCTTGGATTCAAACATCTTTCCCAATGTTTTTTGCATATTATCGAGAGCTCCCTTATTCAGCCTGTAATAGATATTCTTCCCTTCTCTTCTGCAACTGACGATACCAGCCTCAATCAGTACCCTCATATCATGCGATAATGTCGGCTGAGTTATATTGAATGATTCAAGTATCACACACGCGCAAAGCTCTCCGCACGAAAGCATGTCCACAATATCTTTCTGCCGCCTCACCCTATCCATATAAGTCCCATTTTAAAGCTCTCTGAGTATCAAAAGCGTCACACCCTGATTGTCCCCAGGCTGAATTCTGAGCACCTTGGGGTGATACTTGTACTCATCAATTATCATATTCTTGAGGCTGGTTCCGCGGTTATAACCGTGAATCAGTCTTATCTGATACGTGCTGCTGTCCGCAGCCTTCAACGCCTTGTCTATTACCTTAACAGCGTCATCTTGAAACAGACCATGTAAGTCTATGTCTATAAATGGTGCACCCATACTTTCTCCCATATATATTACTCTTTCTTTTCCTCGACATATTCCCAAGTAAAACCATAAGCAGACTTACATCTTCCCGTGCAATGAAAATCGGCTCTTTCTTTTCATCTTGCATCATTATCTGTTTTTACTGCTATCTCATGGATTTCTAAACCAGTTTAGTCTCAACCATCTCTCTGATTTTGCTTTTTACATCCTCGTCATGGTTTGTAAATATCCCGCATCCTTCGAGGCCGAGATATCCGAGGAAGTCTCCATCATATGAAAATTTGGCTCCATCATACATATTGTCATCTCCCGAACTGAGGAACATAGCTACTTTCTTCAGAGTCTTTGGAGCTTTCGGATACAGAGCAGAGTAAAACCTGTCTATAGTACACTTAAGCTGTCCGGATATACCATGATAATAAATCGGTGCTGCGAGGACAATCATTTCCGTA
>JAFWFU010000045.1 GCA_017515425.1 Mogibacterium sp. | reverse complement strand
TGCTCGTTCAGGCGTCGCTCATATACTAGGGTATCATTCTCTCCTTTTCACTCGCGCGCCTCGCCTGTGTAAAAAATAAGTTCGCAATTTATTTCGTTCTTTTTCACACATGCTTTGTTGCTGCTCGCTCAGGCGTCGTTCATATACAAGGGTATCATTCTCTCCTTTTCACTCGCGCGCCTCGCCTGTGTAAAAACAACTTTTACTGTACGGTTTCGTTGTCCTCTACATTGTCCACTACGTCCAAATCCTGGCTCACCTGCTTCGAAACCCTGAGCGTTCTATAGAGCGGGTGATCCACCGCCATCATGGCAAGGTCGGTCATATGCATAATCTTGAGTCCCATCTTAGGTCCCGACGCCATGACCGTATTGGAGCAGTCGGAGCAGTTTCCAATGATGACATACTCGCAGCCCGCCTTCTTAAAGTCGAGATTGTTCTGCACCTGTCCTGGGCAGTTGCCCGGGCGCTCGCATTTGCGGGTTCCGTTCGGCATCTCCTGAGCCTGCTTGCAGTAGCAGACGCAGGTCTCCGTTCCATTGTACTTTTGCACGAGCTCCTGCATTCTCTCGAGGTTTCCGCCGCAGGCGCATACGAGGATACCTACCTTCGCACCCTTCAAATCTCTGAACGGACGGGTCAGGATAAGCGCACCCGTAGTCTTGGTGATTGGAGCCTCAAGAGTGGTGGATTTACCCATGAAGGGTCCGCCCATGATAATCTCACCATATCCGCAGTCCTCATCAGCACCGCCAGCCCTTTCAACCAGGGTTCGCACGCTTATACCAATAGGAACATTCTTGAATACATGGGCTTGGCTTCCGCCCTTAATCATTCCTCTGACCGTAACCCATTTGTCTATGCAAGGCTTTTGCTCCTCAATCGCCGCCACGCAGCTATATACAGTCTCGCTGTTTATGACTATGGCATTGGCAGCCGAGGGGAGCTTGTCGGGCTCGAGCTCAATGCCGAGGCACTCCCTTACCACCGCGCGCTCCTCTCCCATTGGATATATGTCTGGGAGAAGATGCCTTTCGACTGACGGATCGTCCTTCAACAGCTCATCTAAAGCTTCGACAGCCTGTCTATTCTTCTTCTTTATGGCGATTATGCCCTTGTCAGCTCCGGCAATTTCCATAATATAATGTATGCCTCTCAGCAGCGCTGCCGGATTTTCCTCAATCTGCAATATATTATGTCTGAGCCCCGGTTCGCATTCGGACGCATTTACCAGAATATATCCGTGGTCGAGGACGGGTTTGTCCTCCTGCCCGTTGTAGATTTTTATATATGTGGGGAAACCCGCACCGCCCTGTCCGACGACGCCCGCTTCCTTAATCATCTCTAGGTTAGTGCCCTTGTTTATCTTTTCGTAAGTCTTATGCTGTTCGGCGTCCGGCTGAATCAAAATCAGCTCATCATTAACATCAACCACCTCGCCGCTAATGCTCGAATGCAAGTTGGCACCAAGACCCGTCGGAACAGCAATGAGCTGACCTCTTTTAACCCTGTCACCCTTTTTTACAATGGCTCCGCAAGGCTTACCTACCGCACCCTGCTTGAGCAGCACTTGAATGTTTTCCATAGTATAAATCTCCATAATGCATTACCCTGAGAAAGCTCATATGAAAGCTGTTAAACGAGCACATGAAACGCCCTATATCTCAAGCACATAATATCACTTTTTTCAATACTTCTTCAAGCGATTTACTTATAGATTTTTTTCGCTGTCAGCCTTCATTTATCTATAATACAGAGATTTTGGGAATGTATAAAATTGTACTTAAAAGGTCGATTAGAAAGACTTAAGGGGAGGGGCATTTTATGCGTTGACTTGCCCTCTCGCCTGGCTATATTATTGCCTCAGAGGAACTATTTCTTCGAAGCATTTTCTTTATCAATCAGGAGGTAATATCTATGTCCAAATTCTTGGAAGCTAAGATTGATTACAATAACTACGATAAGCAAATCATCAGAACGATTGAGGCTCATACCGAAGGCGAATATTGCAGACTCGCTCTCGACTGCCCTGCGGTACCCGGAAACACGATGATTGAGCGCAAGCATTATCTCGAGGAGCATTATGACTACCTCAGAACCATGCTGATGTTCGAGCCTCGCGGTCACCACGATATGTTCGGCGCATTCCTCGTGGAGCCAATCAATCCCGAAGCCGACTTCGGCGTCATATTCATGGACGGCGGCGGCTATCTCAATATGTGCGGCCATTGCACGATAGGCGCTGTTACGGCAATCCTCGAGGGCGGACTCATGGAGATGAAAGAGCCTGTCACGGAAGTCGTCCTAGAAGCCCCCGCGGGAATCGTCAGAACAAAGGCGACCTGCAAGAACGGCAAGGTCGTAGGCGTAACGCTGACAAATGTACCCGCATTCGTTTACAAGGAGAACTGCGAGCTTGAGTATCAGGGAAAGAAAGTCGTCTTCGACATCTGCTTCGGCGGCTCATTCTTCGCCCTCGTCGATACTGAAAAGAACTTCGGCTTTAAAGTTACGCCGGAGCATACCAAATTCCTCACCGAATGGTCCAGCTTCGCTTTGCAGGAGATAAACAGAACTATGGAAATCCAGCATCCCGAGCTCGACATCACCTCGGTAGATCTCATTGAGAACTACTGCTCCGACAGTCTCACAGATGATGACAAGGTCTACTGTCCTGAGGCTAAATTCGCGCTGAAAAATCAGCTGGTATTCGGAGAGTTTTCAAATCCTCAGATTGACAGATCGCCATGCGGCACAGGCACATCAGCTAAGCTGGCTTGGCTGTATAAACATGGTGAGCTCGGCGTGGGCGAGAGCTTCGTTTACAAGTCATTCATAGACACAAGATTTATAGGTCATATCGCAGATACAGCGAAAGTCGGCGACTATGACGCTATCATTCCTGAGGTTACAGGCGCAGCCTATCTCTGCGGAGAGGCGAAGTGGTTCATGGATCCAGACGACCAAAAGACAAAAGGCTTCTCGGTCTAGGCTTTAGTCCGACAATCAACTCGGCAGATTGAGAAATCCCGATTGCAAAACCATGATAGCCGATTATCGAAAAGTCGATTTCCCAAAAGCCTTGATTGTCGCGGATTTATAACGATTGCCAAATACAAAAAGGGATAGCTTTTTTCGGTTTCTTATGACCGCCGGCGGGACTTAATGGCTGTTGGCACAAAGCCATTATCAAAACTGCCGACCTAAAGCTATCCCTTTTTCGTTGACTTTTTATGCAAGTTCGTGTACTATAATCGAGCTGCAAGAAATATATGCGCTCTTAGCTCAGCTGGATAGAGTGTCTGACTACGAATCAGAAGGTCGGGGGTTCGAATCCCTCAGGGCGCACCACCTGAAAACGCTGCAATTTAAACGATTGCGGCGTTTTTCTTTTGCCTATTCTTCATGTTGCAATGCCTTAATTTGACCTAATTTGGCTTGTGAAGTGTTGCACCTACTGTTGCACCTCTTATCTCTATCTATGCTTCAACAGCACCCACGCATTTATACGCTTAGCGGTCTTTCTCGTAGTTCCTGCACACATCCAACGGACAGACAGTTCTTTCTGCCCATTACCGGTGAACGGGCATACAGGCCAGCAGTTTATTCTATTGCCGCCGCTTGCCGCATCAAATACTTCGTAAGCGAGCATGCCAACTATTTGATAATCTGCGCCTTCGACATTATCGATGGAAAATACCATCTTTGGAATAGAAGTGTTGCTTATGTCTTCTGTGCAGGTTGGTATCTCAACATTTAGAGTGTTCGATGCCCAATTCTTAACTCTAAACGGTTCGCCGCTCTTTTCGTAAACCTCATTGATTGCGTTTACAAGATTGTCTTTGTTGTCGGTCTTTAGGAATTCTAAAAAGCCTGTTCTGTTTGTTACAAAAATTGTTGCTGGGACATTAATTTCGCGGCTAAAATCCTCTTGGAGATTTGCTATTGTGAATGTAGCCTCGCCTTCGGTGTTGTCAGTCAGACGTATTGATATTTCTGAGCGAATCGTTTCATTGAGCGAATTAGTTATTTTTCCGAGTGCTTCATGATATTCATTCCAACCAGTTACATGTATCAAAGCAGAATTATCTCTGCCACCTTCAATATTGATATTTCCACGCCCAAGAAGCGAAATATTGTTGACTGTTTTGATGTTAATGCCGCTCTCGAGTTTCTCTTGTAAATCGGTATGAGATATGGTCCAATTATCGGTAGGTGTAAGAGTTGCAGTCATAAGTGTCAACTTGTCATTTATCTTGTAGATTGCGTACATCAGCGCATTACCGCCATTAGTGTATGTCGAAAATGTTGCGCAAAACTGATTGTTGTTCGCTGGCATATCAAGCACTATAGCTTTGTGCGCATCAATCGCAGCTTTCACATCCGCATAAGATGTCTGCTCATAAACTGCGATAAATACTTCGTCTGCACTAATAGTATTATTGTCAATAGTAATACCATCTCCAGCGGTTAATGCGTCTTGTTTACCGCTTAGTTTACTCTTTATCCAGTCTCGGAATGTTGATAACCCTGTTTCGTCTAAAAATTTATTACTCATATCAACCCTCCTTTTACGCGTTAAGAATAGCGTTTATCTCGGATACTGTCATAGATACCAATTCGCTCTTTGCCCAGTAACCAGACAAGTCAACCATTCCTGAGAATACATCATAAAAATACCCAGCTACGCCCTTGTCTATGATTCCGACATTAGTATGTGCTGGGTATGTCTTCCCTGCTCCCTCTACAAAGTCGGCTGTGGTTGTAAAGCCGTCTGTTACATCATAGATATAGCCCACGTTTTCTTTCGTGAGCGCCGGAAGAGACGCGAACTCTACCGTACCGCCTGGCTTGTACACCGATGTCAACTCTGCGTCTATCAGCGCTTGAACTTGCGTTTCGTTTTGAAAGTTACTGTCATTTGATAGGTCCGATGTCTTTGTTGGAACGAAAATATCGACTTCTTTGTTGGTTATTATCTGCTCGGTGCCGTTGACCTTGATTTTCTCAATCTTGTTCGTGAACTTATCGACAATCCACGCTTTTATTGCCACCAACCCTGTTTCGTTAATATACTTGTCTGCCATTAGATGCTCCTTCCTTTAGTCGAGGTATAATATCTTCTCTATCTCTTGAACGCTAAGTGTTAAGTTGTAGTCTTGTGATTCTTTGTTGCCTTCTACTGTAATCCCGTTGAATTTCGGTTTGTTTTTTAGCAAGTCATAGTCGTCCGTTCCACCGCCACCATGATCAGGCAGCTCTACGGCTTCACCAAATGTGAGGCTAAAATCCTCTTCATCGATAAACTCAAATTCAAATGTGCTGCAACATTCATTTATAGGGTCTATCATATTACATCCTCCTTGAGCACTTTCTCTACCGGAGCCTTTAGCACTTTGCTTATCAGTACCTTATTATCAATTTTGCATTTCAGCTGAATCTCAACCTGTTTGTTTTCGCTGAATGACAAAGTGTCTTCCTGAGTCAGCTCAATCTCGATAATGTACATAAGCAGCTTCTTGCCATGCGCCAGTACTGTAGTTTCCGTTATGTTGAAATCCCTAAGTGTCTTTTCAAACAGAATGTTATCGCCCTGTGCATACGTCATATACGCCTCAGAGGCGTTGCGTATATCTACTTTCGATTTAAATCTGTTGGTTGGTGTGCTTCCTCTTATCATGATTCGCTCCTATTTTTTTATAAGAAAATTTTGAATTTCCCTCTTCATTCTGAGCATCTCGCCTGTATGGTTCCCTTCACCCAAATGTTCGAGAATGACAAGGCTGGCTTCTAAATTCATATCGACCGCGTTCTTGAAATACTCAAGCTTGCCTTCTATCCTGTTAAGTCGTTCGTTGTCTCGCCTCAGCTTCGCTGCTACATCGTCTGCAGGTTTTTTTATGCCCTTGATTATCTTAATCAGCCAGCCACCGGCAACGCACAGGGCTGTAAAAAGTGCCAAAGCCGCCATGAGTTTCTCATATGTAATTGTTATCAAAGTCATCACCTACTTCCCTATATATCCATTCGGCTTGCTGACTTCATTTTTGCGACAGTTTTAGTATCGACTTTACCAGTCGCTTTTAGACCGACAGACTTTTGAAACTTCTTAACAGCTTTAAGAGTCTTGTCATTGAATAGACCTGATATGTTCAACCCGAAAGAACCCCACCAATTCAGAAACTCCTGAAGATGTTTAACTCTTTCCGAGTATTCACCGTGTCTTATGCTCATCTTCTTATCTACAGAACCAATATATCTGTAAGCCCTCTTATAACCTTTCCATTTGCCAATACCTATAGATTTAATCCACAGTTTTGAGCCGATAACATTATCATCTTCATTGCCTGCATGGATGACTTTTCCACTGCCTATATATAAAGCCACATGACCGTCAGAGCATAGTACATCGCCTTTTTTAAGGGCGTTCAGTGAGACCTTTTTAAATAGACTAGACTTCTCATAGCCCTCGCTTATACTAAAGCCGTATGATTTGCCTTTTCGGCATAAGTCAAGCATCTCTGGTACGCATCCGCCATGTGCAAAAGCGGCGTGAACAAAGGGATTACAGCAATAGGTTTTCTTCCACAGCTTAATCCCTGCCTTCTGCTTTGATTTCAGCTGTGTTTCGCAGTAGTAACACCCGTTATGATGCGCGTGCCTGCCCTTCCCGTAGTGAAAATTTTTACTCTTGGCAATCTTCTTAGCCCATGTGATAGCGTCGGCTATTACCTCTTTGTTGGACTTTTTGAGATGAAGAGAGGGAAGTTCACCCGTATATGGTTCGCTAATTTGAATTGCTTTCATTTCATCCTCCAATTTCTCATTTACCTTCTTAGCGATGTACTTGAATTTACCTTTGAGATAACCACCTGGACAAGCCGTTGAAGCAGTCCAGCAGTGCATACAGAGATTGCCCTTTAGGTCGCCCGTGTAGTTTATTTTCTTAATTCCGTTTCTCTGACATATGTCAACAATAAGGTCGATGCACTTCTTGATTACCTTGTCGGAAACGTGCCAGTTCGCCTTAGCGCCGCCATCATTAGCAAGTTCTATTCCGATAGACCTTTGGTTATACGCCTTATTGCCACAGTGCCAAGCAGTATCTTCTTCCTTTACATATTGTCCTACTCTGCCCTTGTTATCTATCCCGTAATGAGCAGAAACTTCGTTATTCTTGAACACACGCCCACACTGCTCAACGGTTAGATTGCCGGCCATATGATGCACGAATATTTTATCTATCTTCTTGCCACCCCTGCCTTTCTTGCCGTCAGGATAGCCTATGTTGTTGGTAAGTATGGTTACATCTACCAGTTTACCCTGACTCATCTCTGTACTCCTCTTCATCTGTTATTTCTTCGTCTGTCAGTTCGTTATCCTCATCAATATCTAAATCTTCATTCTCTTCTCCTTTTCCCATAGCATAAAGCTCATCTTCTCCCATAGGAAGTTTCAAATGCTGCTTGAACGCTTGGTGCATTCCCACGGACGCTATACCTGACACCATACCTTTGACTACGCCCACGTAGTCTGCGCCAAATAAAATAAGCCCCGACAGGGCTCCGAATATAAGTAGCACGGTTGGTATCCACTTATCGTCTGTAGGTAGCCATTTTTTCATTACGTAGCCTATACATAGGCAAGCTGCCGTTATCATCGGCATAATTAGTTCATCAATAAATTCCATGTTCATAATCTTTTACCTCTCTTTCTTCTACGCTGTTCTGTGCCATATATATACGGCTTTAGATTTCTGCATTATGTTATGAGGCTGTCCGCCACCTGCGACACCTGTCCCGTGATTTCCTGTTCCGGACCACACTCCATACGAAGTGCCACTCGTCCCAGCAATATACGCAATGCCATATCCTTGCGCTGATGATGGGTGGGTATGACTTGGCATTTCGGCTTCGGTAAGTGTGTGAGTATTTTCTCCGTACTCTCTGCCTGCTCTATATGTTCCGCTTCTACTGCCTGAGAGTAGAACATATCCCTCATCGAGTAGTTCCCATGTTCCTCCGATCTCTTCATTAGGATCAAACCAGTAGTCGCTCGTAAAAAAATAAGACCCTACTGGATATCGGTTTTTTGAATAAGTAAATGTTACATTAACGTGCATATCGAAACCGCAGATACGTGAAGTTTGCAACTGTGCAGTTACAACTTCACGTTTTTAGGTTGTCCTTTTTCAGCTACAATTGCCTCTGTATCCTGCCGAAACGG
>JAFWFU010000044.1 GCA_017515425.1 Mogibacterium sp. | reverse complement strand
TCAGTGGCAGAATTTACAAAAAATGCATGTGGTGGCGAAAAACTCTTGCAAATGTCGAATTTTTTTGTAAATTTGGAACAGAAAAATTGACCTCTTGGCGACAAAACAACTAAGAACATAAGAAACTTAAACCAAAAGCGATCTTTGAGGCTTCGCCTCGAAAAACGCTACGCTCGAAAGAGCCTGTAAGCGAGCTTACCGCTCTTTACTCGCTCAACGCGTTCCTTGACATACTGAGACAAACGGATATTATTTTGGGGGAGAGTGCCCCTCGCGGGGCAGCGCTCGGCGACGAAGGAGACGCTTGCTACCGAAGGGACGCAAGAAATCGAACATTTTGAGCCCCTTGATAAGGAGTTCACTGAAAAAGTCCATAATGTTAACTGCATTAACAGTTGAGCTCCGTTGACTGGGTTACTGAGAAAAATCAAATTATTATACATTATTAACTCTAAATGTTTGTGTATCTCGCTGATTTTTAGTATCTTAGCGGAAAATTTCAGCTATGCTAGGAGATTATCAGCAAACCCGATTGAGCGAATATGCGCGCATCTATGACATACTCATTCCGCGTGACCACATATTCCGTCGCATGAATGAGGAGATAGACTTCTCCTTCGTTCGCAAGGAACTGCAAGACAAGTATTCTGTAGGCATGGGGCGCTCTGCAGAGGATCCTGTCCGCATGTTCAAGTACCTGATGTTAAAGGCCATGCATCCAGCCTCCGATGAGGATTTGGTGAAGCGTGCGTATACAGACATGTCATACAAGTTCTTTCTGGGGCTCAATCCTGAAGATGACGTAATAGATCCTTCATTGCTCTCCAAGTTTCGCAGGCAGCGCCTGCAGGATGTAGACCTGCTGAGCCTGCTGATATCCAAGAGTGTCGCGATGGCCATTGCAAAAGGAATCATCAAACGCAAGAGCGATATAATTGTGGATGCCACTCATGAGTTGGCAAAATCCATAGCCTATAACCCTATTGACTACCTGCGTAAAATGGTTGGGCAGATACTTAAGGCTTGTGAGCCGTTTTGGGGAGAAAACTTCCATAAGGAAGACCTTCCTGCGTGTGGCAAGGATTCAGATATTGAAGTTATGAAAGAGTATTGCCAAGCACTCATTGATTCTCTCGAGGGTAACGGCATTGCCCAGGTTCCGGCGGTGGCAAACAAGGTAAGCCTACTCAAGGAAGGACTTGAAGACATGGAGCATCTGTCGCATATATCCAAAGACAAAGGAGCCAAGTTCGGAAGCAAAGGCCCGGGAAAGTCATTCTTCGGTTACAAGGCTCATATAGGAATGACTCCTGAAAGCATCGTTGTCGCTGCCTCTGTGACCTCGGGCGAAGCCTCTGATGGCGACTACCTCGTACCGCTTGTGGAACAGGCCATACAGAATGGTCTTGAAGTGGAGAGTGCGATTGCTGACGCTGCCTATGCAGGTAAAGACAACCTCGACGCACTTAGAGATAAGGTAAAAGTGGTTGCTCCCGTGAACCCTATAATTACGCAAGGTCACCGAAATGGGATAGACTCAGGATTCCATTACAACAAAGATGCAGATACATATATGTGCCCAGCAGGCGAACTGGCCTATTATAAGTATTATAGCAAGGAACGTCCAAGAACGTATGATGCCAACGGAAAGACGAAACGCTCGTATAAGAATGCTCAGGTAAGCTACTTTTTTGATGTCAAGAAATGCCAAGAGTGCCCTCTTCGCGAAGGATGCTATAAAGGTGGAAATTACAAGACTTATACAGTTACTATCCTCTCCGATGCTCACAAAGAGCAGATTGAGTTTGAGAAGACACCAGAGTTTAAGCAGAAAATGAAGAAGCGAAAACGGATAGAGCCGCTCAACGCACATTTGAAGAACGACCTAGGTATGAAACAGAACATCTCGTACGGTATTGAAAGTATGACGATGCAGACCGCTGTGGCCATTTACATGTCGAATATCCAGAAAATTATGAAATATAAGGGATAAATGGCCTTAAAAGACCATTTCTACCCCAAAACTAGTCGATAAAGTAAAAACATTAAACATTTTGCAAAAATATTGCCATTTAAATCAATTGGACAACCTTACAATAGGGTTAATTTGTGTAAACCCTCCCGAAAAGGAGCCACTTTATCAGTGAGCTCGATAAGGGGCGGCTATAAAGCAGGGATTAATAATAGTGATAGATTGGGTACAATTTTGAAAGATTTCTCGCCGACAGGCGACTGAATATCGGAAAAAAGTGTATCTTTGCAGCGTTGAAACGTAAAAACGATACGATTATGGAAGCAACGGTACGGAAGACACAGTTTGCCACGCTGGCCATCGGAGCCACCGCGCGACACT
>JAFWFU010000043.1 GCA_017515425.1 Mogibacterium sp. | reverse complement strand
GCTTGTCCACGTCGTTGAATAGCGCATAGGGTGTCACGGAACCCGGCTTCAGCTTCAGCAGATCCCACATCTCCTCCTCGTTTGCGAACCGGGTCTTGGTCCACCCCGTCACCTCCTTGAAGTGTTTGGCCTCCATCCGGCGCATATCATCCAGAATGATCATATAGTAGCGCCCTGTCTTCTTGTCCTTCATCAACAGATTCTTCACGTTGAGTCCCGGGAACATGCAGTCCTGCGCTTCCTCCTGTTTCGCCGAGAACAACGCCACATGCTCGTGCACCTCGTACTCCCTGATGTTCAGCTCATCGAGTATCTCAAAGAAACGCTTCTCGTTCTGATCCATTATATCCCTCCTGTCGAATTAAGAAAAACCGCTGGAACCCTATGATCCCAACGGTTTACTGGAGGCGACACCCGGATTTGAACCGGGGAATAAAGGTTTTGCAGACCTCTGCCTTACCACTTGGCTATGTCGCCACTTTCGTGAATACTGAGATGCGACCGAAGTCACATCTCAGTTAATTGGCTAGGGTAGCAGGATTCGAACCTGCGCATGATGGAATCAGAATCCATTGCCTTACCACTTGGCGATACCCCTGCGTCATATTAAAGTGTAAGCTCTTTTAAAAAAATGGGGTGGATGGTGAGATTCGAACTCACGTATACAAGAGCCACAACCCTGGGTCTTGACCACTTGACGACACCCACCACATATACAGCATGAATATAATAAATGGCGATCCGGAACGGGCTCGAACCGTCGACCTCCAGCGTGACAGGCTGGCATTCTAACCAACTGAACTACCCGGCCATCTTACTTGTTAATTTGCGCGCCTGCTAAATAATATGGTGGGCGCAATAGGGCTCGAACCTATGACCCCCTGCTTGTAAGGCAGGTGCTCTCCCAGCTGAGCTATGCGCCCCCATATTGGTAGCGGCGACTGGACTTGAACCAGTGACCTTCCGGGTATGAACCGGACGCTCTAGCCAGCTAAGCTACGCCGCCATAAATGCGCATTTTTACGCGCTCAATTATATTAGCAAATGCAAATGATGATGTCAACAATTTAATGAAAATATGATATATGATATACTGCTAGATGTCTGGATGTCTGGATATCTCATTGTTAGCGAATAAATACTTGAGAAAATTCGGATTATTACGGATATGACGGGCTGTAAGGAGGCTGAATGACTCACCCTAATCCAATAGCATTTGAAATAGCGGGTTTTGAAATCAGGTGGTATGGCATACTGATTGCAACGGGTATGCTTTTAGCCGTGCTGATCTCATGCAAAAGGGCATATTACCACGGGATAGAAGCCGAGGCTGTGCTGGATGCCTGCCTTTGGATTCTTCCTATCGGCGTCATAGGCGCCAGGGTCTATTATGTCCTCTTCAATTTAAAATATTATGACAGCTTTGCCGAAGCCGTAAACATACGCGCCGGCGGTCTTGCAATCCACGGCGGACTCATCTTCGGAGCGCTCACCGCTATTCTCTTTTGCAGATATAAAAAGATTTACCCGCTGAATTTGCTGGATCTTATCATTCCGACTACCGCGCTGGCTCAGTCCATAGGTCGCTGGGGCAATTTCTTCAACGGTGAGGCTCACGGCGGTCCCACCAATCTTCCATGGGGCATAGTCGTGGACGGCGTGAAAGTCCACCCTACCTTCCTTTACGAGTCCATCTGGTGCCTATTGCTCTTCGTGGCGCTGAGCTATTTCGATAAAAATAAACGCAAGGCGCATGGACAGACCTTCGCGCTGTACTGCATTTTCTATTCCGTCGAGAGGTTCTTCGTGGAAGCCCTCAGGACGGACAGCCTTATGATAGGGCCTTTCAAACAGGCTCAGGTCATAAGCCTCTGCGCCATAGCATTCGGGATCCTTCTCTATCGCTATTCATCAAAACATTTCCCGCTATCCGAATAGTCTTATCTTCTCAATATTCTAACTTGCCAATCCACCGCTAACTTGTCAATCTACCGCTAATTTGCCAATCTATCATCTTCCCTATCTCTTCGCCAGATAGAGCATTGACGTAAAAGTATCTTCGTCATAGTAATAATCGAAGTCGTCTTTGGAATTGTCGAGGAGCCTTTGAATGCTCAGCATTCCGAGACCACCGTTTTTCTTGGTGGATAGTAGGAAATTGCCTCTTCGTCTCACATCTCCGTTATAGCGGTTTACAAGCATTATTCTGAGGGATTCACCTTCGCTCATCATTTGGAGCCTCACAAAGCGGTCTTTGGCGCATTTCCTGCACGCGTCGAGGGCGTTCTCGAGGAGATTGCCGAGTATGACGCAGAGAGTGAGAGAATCTACAGGCAGATTCTTTTCGAGGGCGATATTTGCGGTGAAATCCACATCTTCCGCCTTGGCTCTTCCCGTGAACTCCTGGAGAAGCGAGTTGATTGCGGGGTTATCACACAGGATAAGCTCGCTGCCTTCCTCTAGCTCTACCCTGAGGTCGTCGAGATATGCCTTCCTCTCCTCGTCGCTCATATGCTGGAGCGCATGAACATGGTGCGAGAAATCATGCTTTATTATCCTTATCCTCTTCTGATATTCCTGTATCTGATTGTAGTTCTTCTTTTTGAGCTCGATTATCTGGCGCGCGGCTCTGAGCTGCTCCGCATTCGTCCGCTCGTTAATAGCGCGCTGAGTATCCCCAACCGCAAGGCTGTATACTATGAACATCATGGCGCAGAAGAAGAGATAAAAGAGCATAACGGGCGCTCCTTCCTCTATTATGCGTTCCTCCTGAAATACAGTCCTCCTACCGAGATAAATCAGTATGAGGAAGAGAATCGGCATGAGCATGATAAGCGCGCTGCTCCTTGAACTAAGCTGCTCGAACAGCCTCAATATCTTCTCCTTTAAATAGTATTTGACGAGGAAATAATAAAGTATGAGGACTGCTATCGCGAGAATCAGGTTGATATGTTCCCTGCTGAGAATCCCCTGCGCGCGAAGCGCATATCCGAAGAATATATTGAGCGAGGTAAACAGAGCCTCGAAAAACCATGCTGAAAAATAAAGGAATGTCTTTAGGTGCAGCGACCCCTCAAAGAATACGAGAAGTATCAGGAAGAACAGCGCCGAAAATACTCCCTGGAAGATGATAAACATTGAGTCGGGTATCCGAAAAAGCGCCTGCGCGGAAATCATAAGCACCCAGACATATACGGAAACCGCCGCTATATTTTCGTGCGAAGCATGTTTAGGTTTTAGGCAGACGAAAATAGGCGTCATGTGAATCATAAGGATTATCAGATTGAATAAGACGGTTGCTGCCTCTCTGTTCATTGATCTACTTTCCGTATTTATTATGCTTAAACCTTAGCTAAGCCTATTAAGTCTGTATTGATAGAACTCCATTTTGCAGAGTTTGAGGCGGGCTCGGGAAATCGGAATGCTCTTATGCGCGCATTTAACATTATCCGAGAGTATGAAATGGCTGCCGTCCATATCGCTGACATAGCGAAGATTGATGATGAATGACTGATGGCAGCGCAGGAATTCGCTTTGCCCTGCAAGCGCCTCTTCAATATCAGTCAATCTCTGATTAACCGTTATCGCCGTCCCGTCCATATGAAGATATACGCGGTGGAGCTCAGACTCCAAGGCGATTATCTTAGATAGCGGTATTTCCATAGGCAGGCGCTTAGATACGACTGAAAGCGTGGGTTCGGGCCCTATCAGCCCGCGCTGCATAAGGTAATCCATAGTCTCGTTGAAGGCGTCTGGTCTCAGCGGCTTGATAAGAAATCCCGAGGCTTCCACGCGGTATCCCTCGACGGCGCTATCCAAATCCGAGGTGATAAAGACAAAAATCGCGTCGGGATAGCGCCTGCGAAGTTCCTTCGCAGTCCTCATGCCGTCGGTCTCGGGCATGAGGACGTCGAGGAGATACAAATCGTATTTCACATCGGATTTCAATAGCTCCGCCCCAGATGAAAACTCATCCGCCTCATACGCCTGCCAGCCCTTTCCGAAATAGCTGTTCACACAGTCCGCAACTTCTCGTCTTTCACTTTCGACATCATCACAAATCGCAATTCTTATCATAACTACCCTCTAAGCCAATTCCCCCTGCCTATACATCATAGGACATAGTTACTAAAAAGGCAAACCCGCATAACGACAAATAGCCGCCGCATAATTGCGTTGGCTATCTGTCATCTAAGAAAGATTCTATATTGGGGAATTCTATGATTCTTCCGCGAGTTCAGTGGTCTCATTCTTCGCAGGGAATATCAGTGAGAATGCCACGAAGAAGATGAGCGCTACTACGAGTCCGGGCACGATAGTCTGACTGAAATGTATGCCGAAAAGGCTTCCGCCGGATACTCTCTCCATATATACGACAACTACGGTGCCTGCGATAAGCGAAGCGAGCGTGCCTGCCGTCGAAGCCTTCTTCCAATAGTGTCCGAGAACATACGGGAAGAACGCGCCTGCCGCTCTCAGCGTGAAGCAGAACATCAGAATTGTAATCAGGCTCTGCGTGTTGAAGAGCGCAATCAGCATTGAAGCTATACCGACGAGGCACATTGTAATCTTAGTCACACGCATAACCTCGGCGTCCGTAGCGTTCGGCTTGAGGATAGCTTTGTAAATATCGTTTCCGAAGATTGATCCCGCACCCAGAAGGTCTGAGTCGGAGCTTGACATTGTTGCCGAGATGATACCCGCGAAGAGAAGTCCGCAGATAATCGCCGGCATTACCTCGATAGCGAGTACAGGCAGAGCATATCTTGCGCCCACGGATTCGAAATGAGCTGCGTCGAATTTGCCCATATTGATGAGGGCGAGCGTGATGATACCGAGAATAGTCGGTACGAATGCATAGATAAA
The DNA here is from genome assembly GCA_017515425.1 of Mogibacterium sp. GTDB lineage: Bacteria > Bacillota > Clostridia > Peptostreptococcales > Anaerovoracaceae > Crickella. Next base: position 21,927 of record JAFWFU010000043.1, on the reverse strand, counting down.
GTTGATGACAGCGGCAAGCATGGATCCGCCCATGGCAGCCTTTTCGTCCTTTGCGGCGTAGAAACGCGAAACCGCTTCCTGCCCTACAGAGAATGTCGCCACATACATGATTACGAGCGAGACGATTGCAAATCCGTCATATCCTTTGAAGAGACTCATCGTGCCTTCCGGAATATTCGCCTGTACTGCCTCCCATCCGCCTGCGTAGTTCAGAGCGAAAGGAACAGCAATCAGCATTCCAATGATAATCAGGAATACCTGGATAAAGTCCGTCAGGGTGACCGACCATAGACCTCCCATAATGGAATAAACGGTTACTACTACCGCAACGATAATTACGGCAACCTGATAATTGATTCCCAGCATTGTCGAAAGAATTACGGATGAAGCGATAAACTGTCCCGCCGTAAGTCCGATTAGAGGAAGGAGCATGATTACAGCCGTGATGAGACCGCTGCTCTTGCCATAGCGCCTTCTGAAATACTCAGGCACTGTCTTGACCGTAGCCATTCTGAACTTAGGAGCTACGAAGGCGAGAATTACGAAAGCAAGACCCATTGTGATGATATACCACGCAGCGGAAAGACCATAGTCCTGCATACCGTTCTGCACAACACCGAGGGAGCTTCCCCCGCCAATCTCAGTAGCTGCAAGAGTACCTGCCATAAGTATAGGCCCAAGCCTTCTTCCCGCTACCATAAAGTCCGTATTACTTGTGATTTTGGTCGAGGAATACCAGCCGATGAAAAGCATGATCAGCAGATAGAGTATTACCACGACGGTTACTATCATATTACCACCCATACATTACCTCCTTGTTTCCATGAAATAAGTGATAATTTCCCACATCTGTATTTTAGCATTCCCCCGATTGCGTCAAATTGTCAGATTCTGCAAAAAACATACCAATTATGCAATTACATATGCAATTACACAATAGAAAAAGAGCCCTGCCCTTCCTCCGCGTAAAACTCATGGCTTGGCTCTTGACTAAACTCCTTCCATTAGCCTTTTAATAATCACAATATCCGACGGCAGCCATTTCACGCTGTCCAAATCATACCTATCCAGCCATTTGGCGGCTTTATGCTCGGTTAAGACGAAGTCATCACCGCCCAGCTCGTCCCCTGTGAACTCGCAAAGATAGCAGTTCATAATCATATGGAATTTAGGATAGTCATGCTCCACTGTATAGTATAGCTCGCCCACTCTGATATCCGCCGCGAGCTCCTCTCGTATTTCTCTCACAAGAGCGTCCTCAGGCGTCTCTCCTTCCTCTATCTTACCGCCTGGGAATTCCCACCAGCCCTTATAATCTCCATAGCCTCGCTGGGTGGCTAAGATCTTTCCGTCCTTTACAATTATCGCTGCAACTACATTTATCGTTTTCATATGCATTTCTCCGCTTCGAATCTTAGAAAAACTCCGTCTAAGTTTTTCACAAATCCTTTTTTATGCCCCTTTGTTTACCTATTATATATACCCATCTATATATATTGCCACATAATCTTATTATCAATCTTTTCGTTTCTGTGATGATGTCACCGAAAGCAGTCCCCCGCCTTCCTATAATCTGAATGAATAATATTTTACTAGCGCAACAGCCCTATATGGAGGAAGGATTTAAGATATGAAAAAGATTGTCATTGTCGGCGGTGTTGCCGGCGGCGCAACTGCTGCTGCCAGACTGAGAAGGCTTGACGAGAATGCCGAGATAGTTCTGCTCGAAAGAGGCGATTATATCTCTTATGCAAACTGCGGACTGCCCTATCACATCGGAGATGTCATAAAGTCTCGCGAGGCTCTTTTGGTGTCCACGCCTGAAATGATGAAGAGCCGGTTCAATATTGATGTGAGAACGGGCAGCAATGTCACATCAATAGACCGCAAGGCAAAGACTGTGCACATCGTTAAAAAGGACGGCGAGGAATACGAGGAATCCTATGGCGTTCTCGTGCTCTCCACGGGCTCTTCCCCTCTAAAACCGAAAATTCCTGGAATTGATTCGGAGCTTATACAGACGCTATGGACGGTGCCCGATACCGACAAAATTCGCCATATGGCGCTCGAGAGCGGTATTAAATCCGCTGCCGTAATAGGCGGCGGCTTCATAGGTCTTGAGGTCGCTGAAAATCTCCATGCGGCAGGGCTTGACACAGTGCTTATCGAAGCCGCAGCTCAGGTAATGCCCCCTGTCGACCCAGAGATGGCGGAGCTTCTCCACGAACATATCGAGGATAATGGCGTGCACCTCCACCTGAATGACGGCGTTGCCTCGTTTGAGGAGATAAGCGAAAGTGGCGGCAACGGCAAAGATAAGAAAAAGATTAAAATAATCCTTCAAAGCGGAGCGGAAATCCTCACGGAATTCGTCGTTCTCTCAATCGGTCTAAGACCTAATAGCGAGCTTGCAAGGGAGGCAGGTCTCAGGCTTAATGAGAGGGGCGGAGTTGTTGTGGATTCTTTGATGAGGACAGACGACGAAAATATCTATGCGCTCGGAGATATTGTGGAAATAGAGGATTTCACATCTAAGGAGAGAATGCAGTATCAGCTCGCAGGCCCCGCAAACAAGGAAGGCCGCATTGTTGCCAATAATATCATGGGTGCAAATGAAGCTTACGAGGGTACGCAAGGAACGTCAATCGCAAAGGTTTTCAACCTCGCCATAGGCATGACGGGAAAGAGCGAAAAAGCCCTGAAAGCCTCGGGCATGAAGCGCGGCAAGGACTATGAATACATCATTATCACTCAGAACCACCACGCGGGATATTATCCGGGTGCTCAGCCGCTTACCATGAAGGTTTTATTCACTCCTGACGGGGAGAAGATTCTCGGCGCCCAGATAGTCGGCGCAAAGGGAGTGGATAAGAGGATTGATGTAATATCCGTGGCGGCAAGGCTCGGTGCCAAGGCGACCGACCTTGCGAAGCTCGAGCTCACCTATGCACCACCTTATTCATCAGCCAAGGATCCGGTGAATATGGCAGGCTTTGTAATTCGAAACGTCATAGACGGCATGGTTGAATTCTCTGAGCTTGACGCTCAGCCCAGCGATAAGACGGTCTTTCTCGACATAAGAGAGGCGGAAGAACTCATGGCATTTGAGCTTCCGAATGCCGTTAATATTCCTCTCGGACAGCTGAGAAGCAGATTGGGAGAACTCGATAAGAAGAAGGAATATATCGTTTTCTGCGCCATTGGCGTCAGATCCTATACAGCCGCAAGAATACTCATGCAAAACGGCTTTAAGAATGTCAAAGTATATCCGGCAGGCACGAGATTTTATCAGTCTCTGCACTACCGCGACTATAAAGAGGAAGAATCTAAAAATAGGGCTTTAAAAGAAGAATTATCCGAGGCGAGAAATCCCTCTACTTCTACTTCTACCGTACTCGCCTCAGAAGCCTCATCTGATATAAGCATGAGGCTCGATTGCAGCGGTATGCAATGCCCAGGCCCGCTCCTCAAAGTCTATGAGACCATGCAGAGTCTTTCAGAGGGTAAGGTTCTCGAGGTCAGAGCGTCTGACCCCGGCTTCACGAAGGATGTCGCAGCTTGGTGCAGGCGAACAGGCAACACGCTTCTCTACAATGAAAAAGAGGGCGACGACTATGTTGCCAGGATTTCCAAAGGGCAGAGCGGCGAGGTTCAGGCTGCTCATACCGGTTCCTCCCTTCCCGTTTCGACTCAAGGTGATAGGGACGGCAAGACGATAATCGTTTTCTCGGGAGATATGGACAAGGTAATGGCGAGCTTCATAATAGCAAACGGCGCGGCTGCCATGGGAAAGCCCGTCACAATGTTCTTTACCTTCTGGGGGCTGTCGGTGCTGAGAAAGTCGACCAAGACAAAGGTCGACAAATCCCCCATGGAGAAGATGTTCGGAGCTATGCTTCCCAAGGGTGCTGACAGGCTCAAAATATCAAAGATGAATATGGGCGGCATGGGAACTGCCATGATGAAAAAGATTATGAAGGATAAGAATGTGAGCAGCCTCGAGGACTTAATTCGAAGCGCCATGAATAACGGCGTTAAGATAGTCGCCTGCACAATGAGCATGGACGTCATGGGCATGAAGCCAGAGGAGCTTATCGACGGCATTGAATACGGCGGTGTCGGCTACTACCTCGGAGACGCGGAGGATTCAAATATAAACCTCTTCATTTAGTCTGTCAGGTGGCAGCAGCTGAATCAACCGAACCAAGCAGGGGCTGGAGCATTTGCGCTCAGGCCCCTGTTTATGCTATATCGCTAAGGCTCTCCCTATCCAATATCTCCACCGACCCTCGCGCCAGCTTTATATAACCGTCATCTGCAAATCTCCTGAGCATTCGGGTGACGACTTCTCTCGCGCTGCCGATAGAAATGGCAATCTGTTCGTGAGTTGCGTGCACTAAGCTGGCGGAGTTTTTATCCGCCTCATTCAGCAGAAATCCTGCAAGCCTCCTGTCAACGCTGAAAAACAGCACCTGCTGCATAGTCCACATGATGTCCGAAAACCGCTCAAGTGCGATTCCCTGATTGAATATCATAAGATGAAGATTTCTCTCGCTGAGAAGTCTTAATGTCGGCGCGTCCGTCAAATACATTTCCGCAGCCGTCTCAGCCTCGATAAACACATCAAAGCTTATGGCGTCAATCACGCAGGAAGCGGAAAGAACACATATCTCTCCCTTTTCCAAACGGTAAAGCGTGATCTCACGCCCGTCCTCCGAAAGAATATATATCCTGAGCCTGCCGCCCACCATATATATCATGCCCTCACATTTGTCGTCAGGCTGGTGTATAATCTCTCCCTTTTTATACGACCTTAAACGAGTTGAATTTGCAAACCTGCTCTGCTCATCCTTCGTCAAATCATTCCAAAAAGGATAACTGCTTTCATAGTCTGGTTTTCTTATTGTATCGTCCATTGAAGCCTCCTGCCGCAGCTATGTATCGCCACTCCTCATCAAGTATATCCCTATTCTTCGTCAGATATACCTCCGCCCGCGCCGAGTATACCCCTGCTCTGTGCCCTTATATTATGAGAAAATGAAAGAGACCGCAAGGGGTGCAGTCTCTCTCGAAAAGGGTATTGGGACTAGAGATAGGATCAATTCCTGATCCCTGTCTGAATTATAACAATATGAATATATATAATCAAGTCTAAAAATGTTTATAATTCTTGGAATTTCAATGAGTTTGTCGCCAAAATGGTTGACGATTGCTCCTCCTGCTCTTTCCCCTAGACCGTATTCTCTGCTGTACTCTATATTGCTCTTTCCCCACAGCTATACATTGAATAGGAAATGTATCACATCTCCATCCTTGACCTCATATTCCTTGCCCTCGGATCTGAGCCAGCCCTTCTCCTTCGCCGCGGAAATCTTACCGCCGACTTCCATGAGCTTATCATAGGCTATAGTCTCCGCGCGGATAAATCCTTTTTCAAAATCAGTATGAATCTTTCCGGCAGCCTGCGGTGCAAGGGTTCCCCTCTTAATAGTCCAAGCCCTCGTCTCGTCCTCTCCCGTAGTCAGGAAGGATATGAGATCAAGCAGGGCGTATGATGACTTTATAAGCTTGTCCAGCCCAGCCTCTTCTATGCCCATATCCTCAAGGAATATACTCCTCTCTTCGTCGTCAAGCTCGGAAAGCTCAGCCTCTATCTTCGCGCAGATCTGAACCACTTCGGAGCCCTCGGCTTCGGCATATTCCCTTACAGCCATCACATGAGGATTGTCCTCGCCCCGCACATCATCTTCAGATACATTGGCTGCGTAAATCACAGGTTTATATGTCAGGAGGTCCAAGCTCTTAACGAATTTTGTCTCAGTCTCGTCAAGATCCGTTATTGAGCGGGCCACCCTGTCCTCTGCCAATACATCATATATGCGTTTTAAAAGCTCCAAGTCCTTGAGAGCTGACTTGTCCGCCTTCGCCTGTTTTTCAGTCTTTTGAATTCTCCGCTCCAATACTTCCATATCCGCAATGACGAGCTCTGTATTTATGACCTCTATATCGTTCACGGGGTCGACCTTTCCGTCCACATGCACGACATTTGGATCTTCAAAACATCTGACGACATGGACTATCGCTTCCACCTCTCTGATATGCCCGAGGAATTTATTCCCAAGACCTTCACCCTTGGACGCACCTTTGACAAGCCCCGCAATGTCCGAAAACTCTATGGTCGTATAAATGGTTTTTTTCGAGTTATAAACCTCAGAGAGCGTCGAGACCCTCTTGTCAGGCACGATCACCACGCCCACATTCGGCTCAATCGTGCAAAAAGGATAGTTCGCTGCCTCAGCGCCCGCCTTCGTAATCGCATTAAAAAGTGTACTCTTACCTACGTTTGGCAGGCCTAAAATTCCCATTTTCATATAATCTAAAACTCCTTATCGTTGTTATTATCATGCAGTAGTATCGGGCGTCCGAACAGCATTCAAATTGGTATTCATGTTAGTATTCCGACTAGTACCCAAATTGGTCGCCCCGTCTTATATATCGGCTCATTATAGCATATGTCGTTAAAGCTCCATAAATTGACTTTTGAATGCGCTCCATATACTATTCTTCTGTATTGATTATATTTCATAATCGCAGAATCATCAAAGTCATATACTGAATTATCAGATTGCTGAATTGTCAAATGAAAGTCTTTAAGAGAAATTACAGAATGGAAGCCTCGCTTCCTTCCTCATATATGAAATATATGGGCGGCATGAAGCCCTGCGTTTTGGATATTGAGACGACAGGACTTAGCCGCGGAAACAGCAAGATTATTCTCATAGGGCTTCTGACCGAAACGGACAGCGGGGTTTGCGTTACGCAGTTTCTGGCTGAGAACCACTATGAGGAGTATAAAGTCTTGCAGTCTGCCGTGGACTTTCTGCGAGATGAAGGCATTGAATATCTCGTCACATATAATGGGGCGTCATTCGACATACCCTTTATCGAGAGGCGTCTTGAGGTGAACTCATTCGAAGCGTCTATCAACCTCTATAATCTCGATCTCTATCGCTTCATAAAATGCGCTACAGATCTGAGAAATCGGCTGGACTCACTCAGTCAGAAGTCGGTTGAAAATTACTACGGTATTTTGGACGACAGAGCCGATAGCATAAGCGGGCGCGAGAGCGTCAAAATATTTGATGAATATTCACTAAGCGGTGATTCTACGCTCGAAAAGATTATTCTGACTCATAACCGCGAAGATGTCCTGAATCTTTTCAGGCTCATACACTATGTTCTGCCTGACGCCGATGTTGAATGCATGGATAAAGCCATGGCTTTTTATGGCTTCCCCGTTCTTGGCGGCAGGCTCACTCTCAGACCTTCCATTCAGAAATTCGGGAGAGGTTCAAAAGTCAAGTATACGCTCAGGATTAATGGCGACCAAAATTTTGACGCTGTTTCAGCCGCGTATTTTGCGGATATGGACAATCCAATAAATGCTGTTTTTAATCGTGAAACAGCCATGTTCCAAATAGAAGTGCCGATTGAAGCGGCGCCCGAGGGGCTGAGCGGCGAAGATGATCTCTGCTATCTGGATATAAGGTCGATATTAACAGCCGTAGATAATAGGTTTTGCAGTGAGTTTGAGCGAGACCCCGACTATATCAACGGCTATCTCATTCTGAATCCGAGAACTGTCAATCTGGCAGCGCGCTTAATCACCGAGAAGCTCATTGAGCAGTCCACTTAAACGAAGTGAAGTAGTCTGACAAAGCTCCCCTCTGCCACGCTCCCCGAAATGCTTTAGCTTCTAATCTGTTATAGCTTCTATTCAGATACAGTTTCTTATCTAATACAGCTTCTAGTCGTCGATTTTATGTATATCCGAAAATCCTCTTCCAACGCCCCATACCGACTTAACAGCCGTTACGGATACGAATGACTTTGGATCGTGGTGCGCCAAATAACGCTTAATCAGAAAGCTCTCACGGGGTGAGCATAGAATCTTTAACTGCTTCCTCTTATCACCCGTATACTCGCCTGTCACCTCTATGCTGGACACGCCGCGCCCGAGTTCTTTCATTACATATTCGGTAAGAGCCTCCGCATCTCCGGGTATTATCTCGAGTTCCACGAGCTTACCCGAAAGACCGAACATCACAGCCTCTCCGACTCTCATCTGAGTATAGGTGATGATAATGGCATAGAGCGCAATATTTATACCGAATACGAATGCGCTGGCGACTACGACGACAGCGTTCACAACAAAGGTTATATCGTTTATTCCTATATGCGGCAGATAGCGGAACTTGATGACTTTAGCTAGGGAATCCGCACCGCCGGACGAAAAGCCCGCCTTGAAGGTCAGACCGCCGCTTATTCCGAACAGAACCCCGCAAAATACCGACACCAGGAAGAGGTCGTCGCTTTCCAGCAACACCACATTCTTGACCTCAAGGAGAATCATGACCGTAGGATAGGCGATAGACATGAGCACGATTTTCCTCAGCTCTCTGACGCCGAGGCTCAGCCAAACTATCACCATGATAATCATGGAAAAAGCATAGTAAATCAGCGAATAATTCCAGCTCGTATAATGCTGGATAATTCTCGCAATACCCGTAATTCCCCCTATAGTCAGTCCGTTTGGAATGAGTATGCCCACAGTGCCAATCGAACCAATAACGACGGCGAGGAGCGAAATCATAATATCTCTGAGCTTCGCCTTCGTTTTCCCTATGCCGTGGTATGCCGGGTCTTTCACAGCCATGACATTGGCTTCCTTTACCGCAGGCGTCCCCCGCATGAGCTTCCTGTCCATGCTGTCCATCACCTGCTGCTCCGCATTCTTACGCTTTTTCTTCTCTTCCATTCCCTCTCCCCCTTTTGTCTAATCAGTCTCTTATTATGCGCAAATGCAAGGTTAGTCCTCTGATGATTCAAAGTCAATATCCGCCAAGTATTCTTTTCCGAACACGTCAACCGCCGTAGCAGTAAAGACTTCCCACGCGATAAAACTCATTTCAGAAAGATTCTCGGAAATCACATAGTTGCCGCTGCCCGCAGCGTCTGTGTCCACTATGACGTAGTCTGCAAACTGCAATCTGTCCTCTCTTATAGCCATTTCTATATATTTTCTGTCGCTGAGCTGTATGCTGCCCGTATCTATATCGGGAACAATATCCGTCAACGCACATTTATAGAGAAATCCGCCGCCCCGTCCGTCCTCTAAAGCGTCCCTGCTTAATACCTTTATGCTGGCTCTGCCGGAAAGCGCCTTTTCCTCATCAAGGCGGATATATGAGAAGTCTGAGCCAGCTCTCTCGAGCCTCTTTCGCGTCATGGAAGCCGCCATCTCTTCGCTGTCGCAGCCAACCCACTTCCTGCCGAGACTCTCCGCCGCTTCTAGGAAGCTCCCCGAACCGCAGAAGAAATCTCCCGTGAGGTCTCCCTCATAGGTGCAGGCTTCGATTATCCTTCGCATGAGCTCCATAGGCTTTTGCGTGGCATAGCCCGTCCTCTCAGACGAGGTTCGACCGACCATATCAATCGTCCAAACATCCTTCATATTTACCATGGTATACCAGCCGATTTCGTCCCTATACTCCTCCACACCTTTAAATCTATAGGGTTTATAATCCCTATTGTATGATTTCTCAAGGGGAACCTCGAGATGATAGTTCTTAGTTTTTGAATAGACGAGTATCGTATCGTGCTTTCTTGCAAAATGCCTTTTCCCCGAGCCGCCCGATTTATAGCACCAAATAATCTCATTGATGAAATTCTTCTCACCCATAAGTTCATCCATGACGAGCTTTATATAATGCGACGAATGCCAATCCAAATGCACCCACATCAGCCCCCCATCTGAGAGGAGCTCCCTCATCATCAGCAGCCGCGCCGTCATATTTTCAATATAGTATTCTAAATTCCTGTCGAATTTATCATCATATGCCAAATGATGTACCTGATGTTTCTTCCCGCTCGAATCGCGAAGAACAACAGAAGCGTTGAAGCTAGAGCGCGTAAAGAAAGGCGGGTCTATATAGATGAGCTTGAATTTGCCCGCATATCCCCTTTTGAGAAGCTGCACCATATAGGCGAGGTTGTCCCCGCGGCAAAGCTCGGATATGTGTGACTCTCTCTCTTCTTGCAATGCCTCATTCAGAGTCGCTTCCTGAAATGCCTCATCCGAAATCGCTTCTTCGAAAAGGGCGCGCCCCGCTTTCATGCCCTCTAAAATCTGTTCAATTACTGTCCTATGCATATCATCTTCCAAAAAATAAGATGACCCCGAGCATATGCCCGGGGTTCCTCGCCTTCATCAGTTGAGCACTTCCATATTGTCGAAGTCCACCCCTATCATCTCCTCCAGCTCTGCGCTAACGCTGAGCACAAAGTCGATTCCGGATTCCTTAGAGATAATCTTTATCTTCTCTATAAAGCTCGGGAGAATCTCCAGCGCGAAATCCCTGTGGCTCATAATGCCGTCGAGGAAAATCGTCTCAATATCGTTATCCGAGCTCATAATCCCAAAGAGGAATCCTATATACTCGTCCTCATTTGTAACATGGGGGAAATCCTCCATGCATATTACTCTAATCTTATAGTCAAGGTCGTAGATGAGTCTTGAATTCTTGTTGATAAAGATAATGCTTCCCTTCGCTGTATCTACTGAATGATTTGCAAGCTCAATCATTCTCTTCGTCTTACCGCTTCCTTTATGCCCAATAAGCAATTTCACCATTGGTGCAGTTCCTCCTTATTTTCCCTTACTAATTTTCGTTACCGATATGTTTTCGACCATTTTACAACAAATAGCCTGCTGCTTCAAGGCAAACATCATTGAGACAGTGGCAACTCCCGTTTTATTTCAGACTTTCGAGTCTTGCGACCACGGTGGCGAGCATTTCTTTGTATTTCTCGCCTTTGGCGCGTTCTTCTTCTACGAGATTTGTGGGGGCTTTGTCCGTGAAGCCTTTGTTGGCGAGCTTCTTTTCGACGCGCTCTACCTCGCCTTCTAGTCTCCTCTTCTCCTTGGTGAGCCTTTCGATTTCGGCTTCCTTGTCGACGAGGTCGTCGAGCCTGACCGCAACCTCTGCGCCGTCGATTACATTCGTCATAACATCATCAGGCATTTCGAAGTCCATGCCTTTGATTTCTATATCGACTACATTTGCGAGGCTTCTGATATGGGCTGCTGCGCCCTCTATCTCGTCCTTGAGGCTCTCAGTTCTGATGATGAGGTTGAGCTTTCTGCTCGGCTGAGCCTCCGCCTCGGCTCTGATATTGCGAACCGCCTTGATAACGTTCATGGCGACTTGAATTCTCTTCGCGGCGTCCTCGTAGTCTGTGCTCGAATCGCATTCAGGCCACTCGGCTCTAATCAGCATGGCGTCTGCACCCGTCTTTCCTTCCTCTTGCGGGAGATACCCCCATATCTCCTCCGTTATGAAAGGCATATAGGGGTGAAGCAGCTTCAAGAGATCCTTCAGCACCTTTGTAAGCACATATCTTGCCACCTTCTTATCCGCCTCGTCATCTCCATAAAGCCTCCCCTTTACAAATTCGATATACCAATCGCAGTAAACATCCCAGATAAGCTCATATATCCTCTGCCCTGCGAGCCCGAGCTCAAATCTATCCATCTGCTCTGTGATATACTTCACGCCTTCGCCCGCCATTCTGAGAATCCACTTGTCCTCGTCTCTGAGCGCGTCCTCGTCAAACTCCATAGGAAGCCATCTGCCGTCCTCGTCCTGAAGGTTCATTATGGTGAACCTCGAAGCGTTCCAAAGCTTGTTGGCGAAATTGCGCGCGCTCTCTATCCTCTTAGGTATATATCTGGTGTCGTTCCCCGGGGAAATTCCCGTGCAGAGCATAAATCTGAGAGCGTCTGCGCCGTATTGGTCTATGGATTCGAGCGGGTCTACTCCGTTTCCGAGGGATTTGGACATCTTGCGCCCCTGCTCGTCTCGAACGAGCCCATGTACGAATACATAGTCATATGGCGCATCTCCCATGCATTCATATCCCGAGAATACCATTCTGACTACCCAGAAGAAAATGATGTCATAACCCGTGACGAGAACGCTGTTAGGATAGAAATAATCCAGCTCAGGAGTTTTTTCGGGCCAACCCAGCGTCGAGAAAGGCCAAAGTGCCGAGCTGAACCATGTGTCAAGCACATCTTCGTCCTGCGTCAGATGAACACACCCGCATTTGGGGCATTTGTCCGGCATAGATTCGGCTACGACTATCTCTCCGCATTCATCACAATAGTATGCGGGAATTCTATGACCCCACCAAAGCTGGCGGGATATGCACCAATCGCGTATATCATAGAGCCAATTCAGATAAACCTTCGCAAATCTCTCCGGCACGAATTTAAGCCTGCCGGATTCGACCGCCTCTATAGCCGGCTTTGCGAGCTCGTCCATTCTGACGAACCATTGGTCGGACATCATGGGCTCTACGGCACTATGACATCTATAGCATTTCCCGACAGGGATTTCAATATCCTCCGTCTTGACGAGATAGCCCGCTTCCTCGAGGTCTTTCACCCACTGTCTGCGGCATTCATATCTGTCCATACCCTCGTATTTGCCGGCGTATGAATTCATGCTGGCGTCGTCGTTCATGCAGGAGATAATCTCAAGACTATGCCTCTGCCCCACTTCAAAGTCGTTAGGGTCGTGCGCTGGCGTAATCTTGACCGCTCCCGTTCCCTTCTCGGGGTCGGGATATTCGTCTGCTATGACAGGTATCTCGCGACCGACTATCGGCAGTATCACGGTCTTTCCCACGAGGTTCTTATATCTCTCATCGCTCGGGTGTACGGCTATCGCTATATCTCCGAACATTGTCTCCGGGCGTGATGTGGCTACGGTAATCCCCTCTCCGCCGTCTGCTGCAGGGTATCTGAAATACCAATACTTTCCGCTTTCGTCCTCATGCTCTACCTCGGCGTCTGAAAGTGAAGTCTTGCAGTCGGGGCACCAATTTATGAGGCGGTTCCCCTTGTAAATCCAGCCCTTCTCATAAAGATTGAGAAAAAATCTCACTACAGCCTTGTTGCAGGTCTCATCCATGGTGAACCGTTCGCGTCTCCAATCGCAGGAGTCCCCGAGCTTGCGGCACTGTTTTGTAATTCGTCCGCCGTATTCTTCCTTCCAAGCCCATGCGTGCTTGAGAAACTCCTCTCTTGTGAAGTCCCTCTTGTCGCGTCCCGTCTTTTCGCGAAGCTCGTTTGCCACTTTTACCTCTGTAGCTATACTGGCATGGTCGGAGCCCGGAAGCCAAAGCGCGCTATATCCCTGCATTCTCTTCCAGCGCGTGAGCACGTCCTGTAGGGTTTGGTCGAGCGCATGACCCATATGTAGCTGCCCTGTGATATTCGGCGGCGGCATAACTATGGTAAATGGTTTTCTATTCTCATCTACCTCCGCATTGAATGCCCCCGCAGATTCCCACATATCATATATGCGATCCTCAAATTCCTTCGGGTTGTAAGTTTTTGCCAGATTTTTCATAATTGTTCTCCTAGTTAAAGATATTTCGTCTCTTCGCTCCTCAGAATGACAGCAAGACTAATAATCGCTGTATTTTCCGTCGTCTTTCAGCACCTCATGGCGCACCTTGGACATTTTCTCGTCTACATTATGCAGTTTCTCCGCGCAATCCTTTAGGGTTTCGACTACCTCCGGCGCGAGCTCTCCCTTATTCTTGTATCTAAGCTCGTGCTCAAGACTCGCCCATGCATCCATTACTATGCTCCTGAATTGAAGCTCCACGGGAACCATTTTCTTCCTATTTACTAGGTAGACGGGCACGGCTACCACCATATGCAGGCTTCTGTAGCCGCTTTCCTTGGGCTTATCGCAGTAGTCCTTCGCCTTAATCATCTCTATATCTTCCTGCGCGAGCAGAATATTCGACATCGTGCGGAGATCCTCTTCATAATTGCATATTACCCTTATGCCCGCAATATCCAAAATCTCACGCCTTATGGTATCGAGATTGTTGATTGGATCCTCAATTCCGTATCGCCCCGCCTTCTCCATTATGCTTTCGAAGGTCTTTAGACGCGACTGCACATGGTGTATGGGCATATATGAATGCTTTTTGTCGAAGTCATCAGAGAGGATTTTCAGCCTCGTCTCCAGCACCTTGATCGCCGAATTATACTGCAAACTTATATTATCTATCATTTCCTGGAGCTCCTCGTCCGTGCCCTTGAAGCCGGAAAACTGCTCCCTTATCTTATCCGCGTAATAATATCTGAATGCCATTGCCTCACCTTTCGCTTATATTTCGCAACGCTGCGAACTCTGCCGAAAAATATTATACCCTAATATACCTCTGCCATATTGTGTTTATTATGCCTGTCCTGTCTTATATTCACTATGATGAGCACCAAAAGCGCGGTTATGAATATTATCGTTGAGAGGGCGAAGAGGCTTGGTCTTATGCCTATCTTGACCTCGCTGTATATAAGGGTCGATATGGTGTTAATGCCTGCGCCTCTCGTAAAATATGTGATGATGAAGTCGTCTACCGACATGGTGAAGCTCAGCAGAAAGCCTGATGTAATCCCGGGCCAAAGCTCCGGCAGCACAATCTTTCTGAATGCGTATCGCTCCGAGGCTCCGAGGTCGAGCGCCGCTTCAAACAGCCTATTGGTATTCTTATTCATTCTCGGTCTTACCGAAAGAATGACATATGGAATGCAAAATACCGTATGGCTGAACAGCACTGTCGTATAGCCCCTCGGCGCACCGACCATGAGGAAGAAGAGCATGAGCGCTATTCCCGTAACTATGTCAGCGTTCAGCATTGGGATATTGTTAATTCCGAGGAGGACGTTCTCCGTCCTCGGCCTCATTGCTGCCATGCCGAGGACTGCCATCGTCCCGACGATGGTCGCGATCAGAGCCGCGAGGATCGCGATGGAGAACGTATTCACTATCGCCCCCATCATAAGCCTGCTCTGGAAGAGCTCCGCATACCAATGCAGACTGAACCCCGTCCACACTGACATGGATTTCGCCTCGTTAAAGGAGAGCACTATCAGCGTCAGTATAGGCAGGTAGAGGAATAGCATTATTATTAAGATGTAAATTCGTCCTAGTGTTTTCTTCATTTTTATATTAAGTTTATACCAAGATTTTTATATCAAGTTTTCTATATCAGATTCGAGTCTCCCGTCTTATCGAATTTCTGCAGCGCCAGCATACTGATGATAATAAATACCATCATTACGAGAGAAAGCCCCGATCCCAGATACCAATTTGAATTGACCGTAAACTCCTGCTCTATGATATTTCCAATGAGGTTAATCTTACCCCCGCCCAGCATATTGGAAATGACGAAGGTCGTCAGCGCGGGTATGAATACCATGGTGATACCTGAGACGATACCCGGCACTGAAAGCGGCAGTATTATCTTGGAATAGACCGTCGCCCTGCCTGCCCCGAGGTCATGCGCCGCCTCTATCAGGCTATTGTCTATCTTTAGAACCGTATTATAGATAGGCAGTATCATAAAAGGGAGGAAGTCATATACCATGCCGAGCACGATAGCGCCCGGCGTGTTCATCATCTCCTGAGCAGGGAGCCCTATCGAGGTGATTACGGCATTTATCACGCCTTTTCTTTCCAAAAGCACCTGCCAAGCCATAGTCCTCAGCAAGAAATTCATCCACATTGGAAGTATGATGACGAAAATCAAAAATCCCTGTTTGCCGAACCTGCTCTCCCTTAAAATCATAGCCATAGGGAAGGCGAGCAGCAGGCAAATCGCCGTGCTTATAAAGGCGAGGAGAAGCGACAGTCCGAGCGCCTGCATATGGTCGTGGCGGAATATTGCCGTTATATTTTCAAATGTGAAGCCGCCCTCTCTTCCCGTAAAGCCGTAGTAGGCAATCGAGGCAAGGGGGATTAAGGTTCCTGCCAATATCCATATTATAAAAGGTGTTGCAAATATCTTCTTGTTAGCCATTTCTTTTCTTTAGTAAATATAGTCAGTGTATCTTTCTTTAGTCAGCGCTTAAAGTCGATTATAGATATTGCATATGGTCACTTCACTCGCTGTGCTCCTTCCGCCGAGAGTGTCAACCTCGTCGGTCTTGCTTCGCGGGGAACGGCCCTGACGCTTCGCTTGCGGGACTCGTTCCAGCCACTCACCTGCGACCTTCTCAGGACACTCTTAGCGGCTCTCCCGCAACGCTCGCTCAGTGACCACATGCACTACTGTTAAATGCCAATCTCTACCGCGATTCTTCCGAAACGCTCGTGAAGTGCTCACACGCGCTACGATTAAATATCAATCTCTATTGCGCTCTCCGCGTCGCTCTTAGGCTTCTGCATTATCTGTATGTTTTCCGGATCCACATACATGCCAATCTTTTCTCCCACATCATGCTGGTCGTAATTCTGGAGCAGCCATTCAACCTTTCCGTGCTCGCTCTGCACCAGCATCTCATAATGCACCCCAATAAACAGCTTGGAGATAATCGTTCCGTTCCAAAGCCCCTTGCCGTATGGGACTATATCTATATCCTCAGGTCTGATGACAACGTCAACTCTGCGACGCGGCGGGAATCCCTCTTCCGTTCCGTCTATGCAGGGATATTCCACGCCGTCAATCTTTACAATCTTCTCGTCCACCATCTGACCGGAAAGGATATTGCTATCCCCTATAAAATCCGCCACGAAGGCGTTGACGGGCTCGTCATAAATCTCCTGAGGCGAACCTTCCTGCTGGATATATCCCTCGTTCATTACGACGACCTTATCCGACATAGTCAGGGCTTCCTCCTGGTCGTGCGTGATATATATAAATGTAATGCCGAGCTCATTTTTAAGCCTGACGAGCTCGTACTCCATTTCCTGGCGCAGCTTGAGATCCAAAGCTCCAAGCGGCTCGTCCAAAAGCAGCACGCGAGGCTCATTTACAATCGCCCTCGCCATGGCAATTCTCTGCTGCTGCCCGCCCGAGAGCTGGTCTATCCTCCTCTTCTCAAAGCCCTTGAGATTGACGAGCTTGAGAGCCGCCTTGACCCTCTCCCTTATCTCGTCCTCGCTCTTATTTCTGACCCTGAGACTAAAGGCGATATTCTCTCCCACATTCATATGAGGAAAGAGCGCATAGTTCTGAAACACGGTATTGACAGGTCGCTCATTTGCGGGCATATCCGTTATGTCTTTACCGTCGAAATATACCCTTCCCTCGTCCGGTTTCTCGAAGCCGGCAATTATGCGAAGAGTCGTAGTCTTGCCGCAGCCGGAAGGCCCCAGCAGGGTTACAAACTGATTTTCCCTAACAGAAAGATTGATGCCGTTAAGCACCATAGTATCATCAAAGCTTTTTACTATACCTTCAAGTCTGATAAGCTCACCCAATAATTTATTCCTCCTTTATTTCAAGCTGTTTAAAGCTCAGTCGTTCACTTCTGATTCATCCATCACCACATCATCCGACATGAGTATCTTTATCTCGTTCAGCATACCGCCGGAAAGAGCGTTCATAAGCTCTTCATTCGTCTTAAAATCGCTCGTCCATCTGCCGTCGCCATTATCGTCCCTGCAAATAATATCCACATCGGACACATAATCTTTATTCGAAACCGACGCCAGCCTGAGAAGCAGATTCGTATAGAATTGGCTCTGCCAGCGGTCACCCTCTTCGACCGTCATATATTCGTTCCAAGCCTTGAGGTATTCGTTGGCAAAATCATAGGTGGTTATCCTCACCCTAACGACGCAGGTATTTTCGCTGCCACCATTGCTATCGCCGTCGCTGTCACTATCGCTGCCATTGCTGCTATCAGTTCCAGCCTCCGCCTTTTGACTGCCGACTATCTCATAGTCAAAATCCTTCACCTTATCCAAATAGCCTTCGAGTATGGAACCGTCTAGTTCTCCCGCTGCAATTTTAAGAGCCTCGAATGCCTCATCCGCAGGCTCAGCCTTCTTGATGAGCTCTAGTTCCTCGCCCACCTTAGCCTCCGCCTCGGGATATGTCTCGGGCTCAGCGTTGCAGCCCGCAAGAACCACAAGGACTATTAGAAATGCCGCGGTGAGCATGAGCGTTTTAAAACTTGACGATATTTCATTATGCGTCGATATGTTTTTATTATTTTGATTGTTCATCAGTTTTCCCGGCATCTTCCTATTGCCTCTCTGGTCTCTCCGTTAAATCTCGTAATTCCCTGTCTGTCCATTGCCGAGAGGAGCTCTTCCGCATATTTCCTCGACGTCTGCAGCTTATCCCTATACTCGGCAAGAGTAAATCCGCTGTCAAAGGACATAGCCGCGTCTACAGCCATTCGCCAAGCACCGCTTTCGATATAGTAAGAGGGACTCAGCTTGACGATTACGCCCTCTTCACATAAATCTTCCTGTATCGCTCTTCCCGTCTTCGCATCTCCTGTCAGCGAAAAGATTTCTTCATTTTTTATCAGTTCAATTCCGGCAGCCTTATACATCTCGGCGATTTTTCCCTTTAGCTCTAGCTGCTCTTCGCTGTATTCAATCTTAAAGCCCGACAGAGAAATGGATTTGCCATGGTCTTTGACAATCCCTGCCTCAAGCATATATGCAAGAAGTGCCTGAATAAGCTTCTCGTCCTTTATATGCCAATTCGTCCTCATTCTCGACAGGAGCTCCTGTCTCGGTACTCCGTCCGAAAGCGGGTTTTCCTTATGATAAACCTCGATTATTTGAACTGTCTTATCTCTCAGCATAAGAGCCTTTGAATCGCTCATCAGGCTCCCGTCCGAAAGCCTGATTATCCTGCCGGATTTTATTTCGATCTGGGCTATGGCTTCCATTTCGCTTTTCAGAAGCCCCATTTCCTCTGCCAAACTATCCTGTCTGACGAAGCTCGGCTGGGCTGATTTGGCGTAAACCACATCACCGACAGAACTGCTCTCCAGCCTCTCCATAAGCTCTAGGACTTCCGGGCGATTTCTTTTATGCTTTTGAGGAAAGGCGTCTATAATCCTTCCGCCGCCGACTGTGATTATCGGCGAATAAAATCTTATTATAAATCTGTCGCCCCTTCTTACAGCCGCGGGCTCTTCAAGCCTGAGCTGCGCATAGGCTTCTTCTCCCGAGGAAAGCGAATCCCTATCCAAAAGAATTACCTTGCAGAGCACCTCGTCGGATCCCGTATAAAGGTGCACCCTGCTGTTGTTCAGAACCGTCCTATCCGCGGAACTGAATATGCCAAGCTTTACGTCGAGCATATTCGTGACTATTACCGCACCCGGATATGAGATTACATCTCCTCTGTCGATATTTTCCTTCGATACGCCGGAAAGGTTAATGGCGGTTCTCTGACCTGCAAAAGCCGTCTCGGTTTCCTTGCCGTAGGTCTGTATGCCCATTATCTTCGCCTTAGTCCCTTTGGGATTTATCAGAACTTCCTGTCCGAGACTCACGCTTCCGTCCATGAGAGTCCCTGTCACCACAGTTCCGAAGCCCTGCATTGTAAACACTCTGTCAACAGGCAGTCTGAAAAGTTCCTTTTCTTCGCGGCGTTTATTCTCCCTATCGCATTTGGCGACTATCTCATTTCTGAGCTCTTCTATTCCGTCTCCGTTAGCCGCACTCACGGGAATGAGAGGCTTGTCCTCAAGGAATGATCCCTTGAAGTATTCCCTTATATCCTCTATGAGCATTTCCAGCCAATCATCTTCCACCATATCGGTTTTGGTGAGGGCTATTATGCCGTCGTCGATACCAAGGGCACTGAGTATCTCGAAGTGCTCCTTGGTCTGAGGCATGATACCTTCGTCCGCAGCCACCACGAAAAGGACGAAGTCAATGCCTCCTGTGCCCGCCAGCATATGCTTTATGAACTTCTCATGTCCGGGCACATCGACGACCCCTATATTATATCCGGCATTATTCGGAATATGAGCAAATCCGAGCTCTATCGTAATACCGCGCCTCTTCTCTTCTATCAGCCTGTCCGTATCAATGCCGGAAAGCGCCTTAATAAGCGTCGTCTTTCCATGATCCACATGACCAGCCGTACCAATAATTATATTCTTCATCTATATGAACGCCTCTGCAATCAAAACTGTCTGAACACCTCTGCAACCAAATCTATCTCATCTTCTGCTATAGTGCGGACGCAAAGAAGCATTCTGTCCTCGTTGATTCTCCCGATTACAGGCACGTCAGCCTTTCGGAGCTTCCTCTCCATTCTGTCAGCGGATTTCCCTGCCTCGCTCACCGAAACAGCCCAGCCCGGCAGCCTCACCATTGGAGCTGCGCCGCCGCCAATCTGATCCTCAACCTCTGTAATCTCGCAAGCAATATCGCTGTTTGCCTCGCTAATCGCATACGCAAGCCTCTCCGCTCTCGCCCTCAGACTATCCTTTGACTCGGCAATCATGCGAAGGACGGGAATATCGCGAAGCGCGAGCTTAGGATCCCTATACTTCATAAGCGTAGCCTCAAGAGCGGCGAAGGTCATCTTATCAACCCTCAAAGCCCTCGCCAAAGGGTGCTTCTTCATAGCCCTGATATATTCCTTCTTTCCGACTATGATCCCCGCCTGGGGACCGCCGAGAAGTTTATCTCCGCTGAACATCATCACATCAACGCCGGCATTCAGCGAAGCGGGCACATTCGGCTCGCGAAGTCCATATTCCGACATATCCAGCATAAGCCCGTTTCCCATATCGTAAATGACAGGAATATCATGCTTTTTTCCTATATCGACGAGCTCTTCTATGCCCGTCTCCTCGGTAAATCCGACTATCTCGTAATTGGATTTATGAACCTTCATAATGGCAGCCGTCTGGTATCTCGGCGCACCGCTTTTCAGCCCTTCACAGTCGAAGCTTTTCGCCTCTTCCTCTGTGATGATCGCATTTTCGTAATCGGAAGCCTTGGTCTTATTGCTGGTTCCGACTTCCCTTAGATAAGCCCCCGACTCCGCCATTATGTCAGGTATGCGAAACGACCCGCCTATCTCGACGAGCTCTCCTCTGGAAACAATGATTTCCCTGCCCTTTCCGAGAGTCGCCAGAACTATCATGGTAGCGGCAGCATTGTTATTCACCACCATAGCGTCCTCCGCACCTGTCAGCTCCTTAATAAGCTCCGATACGAGGTCGTGCCTCGACCCCCTCACGCCCTGCTTCACATTGTATTCGAGGCTCGAATACGACTCCGATACGCATTTGACATTGTCCATCGCCTCGCGGCAAAGCGGTGCTCTTCCGAGATTCGTATGAAGTATGGTTCCTGTCGCATTGATAAGAGGGAATAGCCTCAGCTTCTCATTCTCCGTCACTCTAAGTTCAGCAGCCTCCGCCACCTTTCCTATCTCGAGTGACCGAATATCGTAATGCTCCGCCATATCTTCAATGAGATCCAATATCTCCGCTCTCTTGGCAGCGATTACCTCTCGCACCGCATCGGTCACGATGAGATCTCCCTTATCTTCTGCCAACATAACAAGAGACTCCTGCCTCATCACATCGTCAATCTTGGGGAGTCTTCTGAGTAGTTCCTTCTTATCCATAATGCCGACCTCCGATCAATAAATGGCGGGAGTACGTGGGAATCGAACCCACCGAAGAGGCTTCTAACCCCTCACAACGGTTTTGAAGACCGCGAGGCACACCAGCACCTATCTACCCCCAGGTCAATGCACTCCGAGCGCATTATGCTCTAAAGCAGCACCTTGAAAATTTTAACAAAAATAGCTTCCCACATCAATAAAAAAGCGAGTTTCGGATATCCCTTATCGGATAATTCCGCATTCTCGCTTTCTGTTCTGCTTTCTATACGAATCTTCTGATTACCCTTTGCTTTTTCTGACGCGTTTATTATCGCATATTACTCTTGATTTTTCAAGAGTTTCAGGATTAAAACTGTATTAAAGCTGTGCCTGAAACGCAAAGCTTTCGTCCGCAGTCTCACTCATGCTTTCCTCTACAGGCTCATAGCTGAGTCCGTC
>JAFWFU010000042.1 GCA_017515425.1 Mogibacterium sp. | reverse complement strand
CCCGACATCAGTTATAAATTCGAGCCTTGCAGGCGTTATTAAGGCGTGCTGGAAGGAAGGAATCAGAAGGATTTACGGAATGCACTACGGCATTGAGGGATTGCTCCAGGAGGATATTGTGGATATTGAGGACTATATCACCAGCTCTCAGGATCTGTCGCTCCTCAAGAGGACACCTTCATCATTCCTCGGCACATGCCGCTATAAGCTGCCTGCGATAGAGGGAAACGAAAAAGTTTATGAGAAGATTTTCGACATTCTCGACAAGAAGAATATCGAGTTTTTCCTCTATAACGGCGGAAACGACTCAATGGACACGATTAAGCAGCTTTCAGACTATGCTGCCAAGCATAATAAAAAGCAGAAATTCATGGGGATTCCGAAAACTATCGACAATGACCTGCCCATGACAGACCACTGCCCGGGCTATGGCTCTTCCGCCAAGTATATCGCTACTTCCATGAAGGAGATTATCAGGGATAACGAAAGCTATGGAGTTTCCAAGCCTACGGTCTGTATCGTTGAGATTATGGGACGCCATGCGGGCTGGCTGACGGCTGCCGCGGCGCTTTCGAAGGATATTGATTGCTCCGGGCCTGACCTCATCTATCTGCCCGAGGTAGACTTCGACATCAAGGACTTCCTTAGAAGGATAAAGGATCTCGCCAAGACCAAGAAGTCGGTGGTCGTTGCAGTCTCCGAAGGACTCAAGACGAAGGAAGGCAATTTTGTCTGCGAGCTTGGCTCATCACCTGAACATGTGGACGCCTTCGGGCATAAGCAGCTTGCGGGCACGGCGGCATATCTCGCCAGCGTCGTTACCAAGGAGACAGGGCTTAATAGATATATAGAGTTCTCATCACTTCAAAGATGTGCGGCTCATGTCTCTTCGAGAGTTGATAGCGACGAAGCCTATAATGTTGGCTACCTCGCGGCTCATGCGGCATTCGAGGGGAAGACGGGAATGATGGTCACCATACAGGTTGAATCAAGAGAGCCATATGTCGAGACCTATGATATGTTCGATATTCACGAGATTGCCAATGTCGAGAGGAAGGTTCCGCTGGATTGGATTACCAATGAAGGCACCTATGTCAGTGACGAGTATTTGAAGTATGCGAGACCATTTATTATCGGCTCCATTCAGCCTTATACGGCAGGGGGGCTTCCTGTTCACATCACCATGCAGAAGAAGAGAAAGCATAAGTGATATACAGGCGATAAAATGATATAATTCCGCATATCCTAAAGCAGAAGCATTGGAGCGTATTTTGGCTGATATTGTTATAAAAGAGGTTAGGACAAAGAAAGAGAGGGCGGTTTTTGTGGATTATCCGAACCGCCTTTATCATAATATCCCGCAGTTCGTGCCGGCTTTCTACGGGGACGATATTGCTGATTGGGACGAGAATAAAAATCCCGCCTTTGAATACTGCGAGGCGAAGTCTTTCCTCGCCTATCGCGGAGATGAAGTCGTGGGGCGTATCGGTGCTATCCTCAGTCACAAGGCTAATGAGACATGGGGCACCAAGAGAATGCGCTTCTCGCAGGTGGACTTCATTGATGACAGAGAGGTTTCGAAGGCGCTGTTTGAGGCTGTCGAGGATTGGGCGAGAGAAAAGGGAATGACCGAGGTGCACGGGCCCCTGGGATTTTGTGATTTGGACAGGGAAGGCATGCTGGTAGAGGGCTTTGAAAAGCGCAGCATGTTCATCACCTACTACAATCACCCCTACTATATAGACCATTTGACGGAGCTCGGATATGTGAAGGATATTGATTGGATAGAGCATATGATTCCGCTCGGAGATGAGAATGCCGAGACCTATAGAAAGCTCAAGAGAATTTCCGATTTAATGCTGAGGCGCACGGGGTTTCACAAGGTGGACTTAGTGAGGAAGTCGAGCGTCAAGCCTTATATCCGCAAGGCTTTCGAGCTTGTAAATCTCGCCTATGCTCCTCTTTACGGAGTCGTAGAACTAAGCGAGGAACAGATCAGAAAATATACGAATAAGTTTCTGCCCCTCATTGACATAAACCTCTGCTGCCTCATAGTCGACGACAATGACGAACTTATGGGCTTCGGCGTGGGCGCACCCTCTATGGCAGAGGCGATGAAGAAGAGCCGGGGGAGGCTCTTCCCCTTCGGATGGACGGGAGTGCTGAAATCGCTGAAAAAGAACGATACCCTGGATTTATTCCTCATAGCTATAAGACCGGAATATCAGGGCTCGGGTCTCAACGGCATAATAATGGAACATCTCTATACAGGCTGCATAAAGCTGGGGATAAGACAGGCGGAAACGGGCCCGCAGCTCGAGACCAACCATAAGGTGCATAGCCAGTGGAAGATGTTTGATGTAGAGCCGCATAAGAGAAGACGCTGTTTTATAAAGCAGCTCTAAAAAAGGTGAAGAGTAAAGTCAAAATCTTCACCTTTTTAAGCAATTTTCACCTTTTGCGGGTATTATTTGAGAGCATTTACAGGGCAGATCCTTGAGGGACTTCAACTTTTGAAGCCATATCCGTTTTTTGCAGGCATACATATTTATGGTTATATTTAAAGCGTGAAGCTGTGCATGGAGGCGTATATGCCTCCTTTTTTGATTAGGTCTTCGTGTGTACCCTCTTCGGCTATGCCGTCCTCGGTCAAGACGATTATGCGGTCGGCGCTTCTCACGGTTGAGAGCCTATGAGCTATGGTGATTGTCGTCCTGCCCTTAGCGAGCTCTGAGAGAGACTCCTGCACATAGTGTTCACTTTCGTTGTCGAGGGCTGATGTCGCCTCGTCGAGTATCAGGATAGGCGGGTTTTTAAGGAATACTCTCGCTATGCTGATTCTCTGCTTCTGACCGCCCGAAAGACGCGCGCCGCGCTCCCCGACATAGGTATCATATCCCTTTGGCAGCTCTCTGATGAATTCGTCTGCGCCTGCAAGCTTCGCCGCGGCGATAATCTCGTTCATGGACGCACCCGGCTTGCCATAACCGATATTGCCTGCCACGGTATCTGAAAAAAGATATACGTCCTGCTGCATCATGCCTATCTTAGTTCTGAGCGACCTCACCTTATAGTCTCTGATATTTCTTCCGTCCACGGTTATCATGCCGCCCGTAACATCATAGAATCGAGGGATAAGATTGCAGAATGTCGTCTTGCCTGCGCCGCTCGGCCCCACGAGTGCGATATTCTCTCCGCTCTTTATGCTGAGATTGATATGGCAGAGCACGCAGTCCTCGCTGGCGTCGCTGTATGCAAAGGAAACGTCTTTAAACTCAATATCTCCATGCACTTCATCAGGCATATCCGCAGCGTTCGGCTCGTCGTCCACCTCAATCTTTGTATCCATTATCTCTATAAATCTTTCAATCCCCGTTATTCCGCGCTGGAACTGCTCGGTAAACTCCACGACTCTTCTGATTGATTCGAGCAGCACGGCGGCATACATCAGATATGCGATAAAATCTCCGGCTGTAATCTTCTCGTAGATAAGCGCGAGTGAACCGAAGAGGACTATCGAGATATACATCAGCCCGTCGAAGAGGCGGGTGACGCTGCGAAAACCGGCAAGATTTTTATAGCCGACCTTCTTGGTGGTGAGGAATCGCTTATTCCCTTCTTCAAAACGCTCCTCTTCCACATCTTCGTTTGCGAATGATTTGGAGACCCTTATTCCGAGAAGGCTGTCCTCTACGCCGGAATTTATCTCTCCGAGCTCGCTCCTCTGCCATTTAAAGGCATTCCTCATTCTGACTCTATACCTCATGGCGAAGAGCAGCATGAGAGGAATGAGGGCGAAGAGGAGAAGGGTGAGCGGCACATTGACCCTTATGAGAATGATAAATGCAACGACAATCTTGACCGCCGCGATAAAATACTCCTCGGGGCAATGATGTGCGAATTCCGCTATATCGAATAAATCCGTGGTAATTCGAGATATGAGCTGACCGATTTTGTTATGGCTGTAAAAACCATATGAGAGCTCTTGGAATTTCTCGAAGAGGTCACGCCTCATATCCGCCTCTATACGCGCGCCCATGATATGCCCGTTGTTCTGCATATAGTAGTTACCCAGCACGTCGACTATCCTGAGCAACATATAGAGCAGGGTTATCCGAATCACGAGCTCGACGCTCAGGCTGCTCGGCGAGGTCATAATCGTATTGGTGATGAACCGCACTATAATAGGCAGCACCAATTCGCAGGCGCTTGTAAGCGAAGCGCATATCAGATCGAATACGAGAATGCGCCAATAGGGTTTAAAATAGGGATAAAATCTCTCTAAAAGATATTTGTTTGATATTTGTTTCTGTTTCTCTTCCATAGGGAATATGTTAACCCCGCGGCGGATAAAACTCAACCATAAAAATAACAAAGGTCGAAAACGGCGATAATATCTTCGGTTTATGTTATAATTTGCATATATGATTTGGTTAAAGTTTTTGCTGATAGTTTTGGTGGCAGCGCCGGTAATTGCGATAGCGACAATCCTCTATATAAAGCTGGTCAAATATGTCAGGATAAAAAACAAAGAAGATTCAGCGAGGAGAAGATGAGAGGACTCTTTATAACGCTTGAAGGCGGAGACGGCGCCGGTAAATCCACACAGATTAAAAATATAGAGAGCTTCTTCGAAGAGAAGGGGCTTCTTGTAGTACATACAAGAGAGCCGGGCGGCACGCCAATCAGCGAAAAGCTCAGAGAAATCGTCCTTGACAGCCACAACCTCGAAATGAAGGACGTGACTGAAATGCTCGTCTACGCCGCAGCCAGAGCCCAGCATGTGAGGGAGTTGGTAATGCCCGCATTAGAAAAGGGGCATATAGTTATCTGCGATAGATTTCTCGATTCTTCCATAGCATATCAGGCATATGGCAGAGGGCTCGGGGATATGGTAGGCATAGTGAACGCCTTTGCCACAGGCGGACTTGCTCCCGACATCACATTTTGGATGGATATTGACCCGGACGAAGGAAAGAGAAGGGTGTCAAGGCTTGGAGACCTCGACAGGCTCGAAATGGAAGAAGGGGATTTTCATTTCAAGGTATATGAGGGCTATAAGGCGATAGCCGAGGGCGATCCGGAGAGGGTGAAGAGGATAGACGCGACCCGCTCTGTAGAGGAGATCTCCGAGGAGATAAAGAAATATCTCGAACAGATATGCGAGAAGAGAGGCATTTAAGCGGGAGACTATAACGAAAGAAATCAAAGCGTTCGTCATAATATAAATGAAGGAAATCAAAGAGCTTATCAGAAATATAGCAGAGGGCGAAAGCTCCGCCCATGCCTATATCATAGAGGGGAAGTCCGGCAGCAAAAGAAATGAATTCCTGCTCGCCCTGGTCTCGGGACTCGAATGTCAGAATGAGAATATTGAAACGAGACCCTGCGGCAGATGTGCTGCCTGCGTGCAGGCGGCTGCTCTCACGAGCCCCGATATAGTATATATGCAGAGGAGCGGGAAGAGCGGCTATCGAAGCGAAGACGCCATAGCCTTTACGGAGAGGCTTGGAATGACGCCCTATGGGAGATACCTCATAGGCATAATAAACGAGGCGGAGGCTCTGAGCGAGATAGTTCAGAATAAGCTGCTAAAGACTCTCGAGGAGCCGCTTGAGAAGGTCTTGCTCATTCTCGCAACATCAAGGAGCGACGAACTCCTCGCCACGGTGAGGTCGCGTTGCAGCCTTGTCAGAATTGATGAATATGAGGGATATTCGGGAAGTGAAGAATCAGCCTCATCAGAGGAGATGGCAGAAGGCGCAGCTCAGATACTCTCGAAGGAAGGGAGCTTCTATCAGTTCAGAGAGTTCACCGAGAAGAATATCAAAAGCACTGAGGACGCGGCGGAATATATCGGCTTGGTGGAAGAAAGACTTCGCAATATGATGAGGGAAGGCGCTGAAATATGCGTCCTCGCGAATGGGATAGAGGCTGCGGAGAGAACCGCCATGGATATAGGCAGGGGAATGGACAGACAGAAGGCTTTGAAAAGGCTGTTTCTGGAATATAAAAATATAATTGGGAGATAGATACAAATGGTAGAAATCGTTGGCGTCGGCTTTATGAAAGCCGGAAAAACATATTATTTTGACCCTAGGGGTGTGGAGTACGAGCTCGGAGAAATGGTCATAGTGGAGACCGCGAGGGGAATGGAGCTCGGGCATATCCTCATAGCCAATAGGGAGGTTGATGAGGAAGATCTCGTCGCAGAGCTTAAACCCATAGAGCGGAAGGCGAATGAAAAAGACCTCGAGAGGTATCATGCAAATCTCGCAAAGAGAGATGAGGCATTGAAGATATGCGAGGATAAGATACAGAAACACGAGCTCGATATGAAGCTCATAGATGTGGAATTTATGATAGACGGAGCCAAGATAGTCTTTTACTTCTCGGCGGACGGCAGGGTGGATTTCAGAGAGCTCGCCAAAGACCTTGCCGGTTATTTCCACACGAGGATAGAACTCAGGCAAATCGGTGCAAGAGATGAGGCGAGAATGCTCGGAGGCATTGGAATTTGCGGCAGACCTCTATGTTGCAGCAAATGGCTCTCGGATTTTCAGCCTGTATCAATAAAGATGGCGAAGCAGCAGAACCTCTCCCTCAACCCTTCCAAAATATCGGGGAGCTGCGGCAGGCTGATGTGCTGTCTCAACTTCGAGGACAAGACGTATAAGGAGCTCAGGAAGGGAATGCCCAAGGATAATGAGAGGGTCGAGACGCCTGACGGGCTTGCCAAGGTGGTAAAGGTCGATTATTTCAACGGAAGGATAATCACAAGAGCGATTGAGACCGACCCCGAGACGGGCGAAGAGGTATTCTCGCAGGAGATGAAGTCCTTTACCAAGGAAGAGATAAAGAGGAAGGGCAAGAAGGGCTGGCGCAGTAAGGCTGATGACATAGCCGAGCCTGATGAGACGGACGAAATCCCCGAGAATCTCACTGAGGACGACGCCAAGGAGCTCGAAAAGCTGATGAAGGAATTTTAGCGATAAGCTTTAATAGAGAGTTTTAACAGGAAGTTTTAATATAGAAAAGGAGGCATAGATGATTACCATAAGTCCGCAAGATCTACTGATAGGAATACTCCTAATAGCATTGATAGTTTTGGTTATTTTCTTAATCGTGCTGGTTTCAAATGCCACCGATACGGTGAAAAAGACCAATGCGATAATCGACGGAGGCATGGCTGCGGCGGGAAGCGCCAAATCCAAGGTGGACGAAGTGAGCGCAGCGGCGAGGGCGAATGCGGCAAAGGCGAGCGCTGTCGCGGATATTGGAGTTCAGGTCGCCCAGAAGCTTTTGAATAGAATTCTTAAATAGCAGCAGAGGATAAGGAGCAAGGAGAATGGAAATGACTTTATCGGTTAATCAAATCCTCGTAATCTGCCTTATAATCGTGCTCATAGCGCTGGTAATAGTGCTGGCTATTATGGCAGCTTCCGTAATCGAGCTGGCGAAGAAGAGCAAGGCGATGGTGGAAAGCGGAAACAAAGCCGTAGACGATGTGAAGGGAAGAGCCGACGAGATAAGCGACAACCTAATTGCGGCTATAGACAATATCGCGACGGATACAAGCCCCACTATAAAGGCGCTCGGCGCGGTCGCGGCAGGGCTTACGGCGATAAATTCCGTGAGCGCCATAGGAAAGACAATCTCGATAAGAAGCGGATTGGCTTCAAGCATAGCCGGCAGCAGGGCTGCAAGGAATGCCAAAAAGACCGTGAAGAATTCCAAGAAGGCGGTCAAGCAGCTCAAGAAGCAGTCGAGGTACGAAAAGAAGGCATTGAAGCAGCGAGGCAGATTAGAGAAAATACAGGACAAAGCAGGAGATAATTGATGGCAAAAATACTTGTCAACAAAAGCAAGCCTCTCCATGGAGAGGTGAAGATAAGCGGCGCTAAGAACTCGGTTTTACCACTTTTGGCAGCCACGATAATGACGGAGGATGTCTGCGTGATTGAGGATGTTCCAAATCTCGCCGATGTTTCCGTAATGAAGCAGATTTTGAGAAACTACGGTGCGGTAATAGACGACAGCGGAGACGGTTCAATCAGAACTCAGACCGCAGAGATCATATCCTGTGAGGGAGACAAGGATCTGGTGCAGGAGATGAGGGCTTCCATATTTACAATGGGCCCGCTCCTGGCAAGACATGGCAAGGTCGTAATGCCTATGCCGGGCGGCTGCACGATAGGCAAAAGACCTATAGACCTTCATCTCAAGGGATTCAGAGCCTTGGGCGCTAAGGTGACCGAGGATATTGAGAAGGAGACAGTCACCGTGGAGACGGGTGCTGAGGGATTAGTCGGTGATGTGATATACCTCGACTTCCCGAGCGTCGGCGCTACGGAGAATATTCTCATGGCAGCTTCGACGGCGAAGGGCACGACGATAATCGAAAATGCCGCCAAGGAGCCCGAGATAATCGACCTCGCCAACCAACTGAATAAAATGGGGGCGAAGATTAAGAGTGCGGGCACGGATATGATACGCATAGAGGGGGTTGAGAGGCTCACGGGCTGCGTCCATGAAGCCATACCTGATAGGATAGAGACGGGCACCTTCCTCTTAGCTGCCGCCATTACGAGGGGGGATATACTGATAAAGAATGCCATACCCGGGCATGTCAGACCCATTATGGCTAAGCTCAAGGAATGCAATGTCGGAATCGACGTAACTCCCGAAGGTATTTATGTTGACGCAAGGGATAGGGAGCTCGTGGCGACGGATATTAAGACGCTGCCATATCCGGGGCTTCCGACGGATATTCAGTCACCATTTATGGCGTTCTTGGCGACGGTCAAGGGAAACAGCGTCGTCAGGGAGACCGTTTTTGAAAACAGATTTATGCATGTGGTGGAGCTCAACCGCATGGGTGCAGATATACAGACCGAGAACAGAGAGGCGAGAGTGCCGGGAGGAAAGAAGCTCCACGGCGCGAAGGTGAGGGCGACCGATTTGAGAGCCGGGGCGGCAATGGTGATTGCCGGCTTGGTGGCGGACGGAACTACCGAGATAAGCGAGATATATCATATCGAAAGAGGCTATGAGGATTTGGTAGGCAAGCTCAAAGCCCTCGGCGCAGATATTATGAAAACCGGCAGAGGCTAGCATTAGACGAAGGCAGATTGGATGAAGGAAAATTAGACGGAGGAAGATATGTCTGACAGTCAATTTCTGAACCTTTTGGCGGAGAAATATCCGAACAGAAGAGCTGTAAGGGCTGAAATCATAAATCTAAAGGCTATTTTGGCGCTCCCTAAGGCGACGGAGTTTTTCCTCAGCGATAATCATGGGGAGTATGAGGCGTTTCGCTATTTTGTCAGAAGCGGCTCCGGCATGATTAGAATGAGGATTGACGAGATTTTCGGAGACCTCTTGACGGAGCACGAGAGGGATGACCTCGCCGCCCTCATTTACAACCCTGAGGCTGAAATGGCAAGGCGGGAGAAAACCGAGCCCGACTTCGACGCATGGGCGAAGGTGGCAATCAGAAGGCTGCTGATGGTATGCAGGGTGGTCTCCAACAAATATACGAGGTCAAAGGTGAAAAAACGCCTGCCTAAAGATATGTCCTATATCATGGACGAGCTCCTCTTTGCGGACAATCTACCTGACAGGCATAAATACTATGACGAAATAATAGATTCGATTATCGAATACGACTCCGCCAGAATCTTCATTATCGAGCTGACAGAGGCTATCAGCAATCTGACGGTGGACAGGCTTCATATAATAGGAGACATCTTCGACAGAGGCTCCGGTTCGCCAGAGATAATGGACTATCTCATGGATAATCGCGGCATAGATATTCAGTGGGGCAATCACGACGTCCTCTGGATGGGCGCGGCATGTGGGAATAGATCCTGCATAGCGACGATGATCAGGATAAATGTAAGATATAATAATTTCGATATGCTTGAGGTCGGATACGGGATAAATCTGAGACCTCTCGCGACACTCGCAGAGCATATCTATGCTGACGACCCATGCGAATTCTTCAAGCCGAACGTCATGGAAGTCAACAAATACGATCCGATACCGCCTGAGCTTGCGGCTAAAATGCATAAGATGATCTCCGTCATTCAGTTCAAGCTTGAAGGACAGGATATAAAGGCTCACCCAGAGTATAGGCTGGATCATAGAAATCTGCTGGAGAAGATTGACTTTAAGAAGGGGACGGTGGTCGTGGACGGTGAGGAATATCCAATGAGGGATATGAACCTTCCGACCGTGGATCCGAAAGACCCCTATAAATTGACGGAAGAGGAAGAAGAGGTCATGGTCGCCCTCGAATCCTCAATCCTAAATGCAAGCAAGCTGCAAAGGCATATTGAATATATATTCTCGCAGGGCGCTCTGTATAAGGTGCTGAACGGCAATCTCTTCTATCATGGGTGCATTCCCTTTACTGATGAGGGAGAGCTGAGGGAAGTCGAATTTTGTGGAAGGAAATACAAGGGCGCAGCCTATATCCAAATGCTCGACGAACGCATAAGAGAGGCGCGCTACAATCCACCTGAGGGTCAGACGAGCGCAGAGGCGGCATCAATAATGTGGTATCTATGGCTTTCGGAGAATTCGCCGCTCTTCGGCAAGGATAAGATGACTACATTCGAGAGGTATTTCATAGAGGATAAGGCGACTCATAAAGAGATCAAGGTGCCTTATTATAAGCTTATAGAAAAGGAAGAGACTGCTGATAAGATACTCAAGGACTTCGGGCTCAATCCAAAGATCGGAAAGATATTAAACGGGCATGTCCCCGTGAAGCTCAAGGACGGGCAGACGCCAATCAAGGCGAATGGCAAGCTCTTCATCATAGACGGGGGAATTTCCAAGGCTTATCATAAGACGACGGGAATTGCCGGATATACGGCGATAATGACCTCGAAACATATGTATCTTGCAGAGCATAAGCCCTATGAACCGCTCCGCGAGGACGGGACTCAGGTATTCCATAGACCCGTCATGCACCTCATAGATTCGGCTAAGGAGAGACTCCTCATAAGAGAGACCGACAACGGCGACGAATTGAGAAATCAGATTTCGAATCTCGAGGATCTCTATGACGCCTTTAAAAACGGTGATATAAAGGAAATTTACTAGCAGGGAAAGGGTTGGAAAAATGTTTACGGATTTTGACTTGACTGCTCTCGCCATAATTCCGGGAGTATTGCTTATCTGGTATATTTACAAAAAGGACAAGGTCGAAAAAGAGCCTATCGGACTGATAATCAGACTTGTTGCCCTCGGGGTTTTATCCTGTATTGTGGTAGGACCTCTTGAAATGGTGGTGGAGTATAATCTGCCATACTATTCTGAGGGAAGCGTCGAATATGCGCTCCAGACATCATTCTTAGTGGCGGCATTTTGCGAAGAAATAGTGAAATTCCTGGCGCTCAGACTCGGTTCGTGGAAGGATCCGAGCTTCAACTATAGATTTGACGGGATAGTATATGGCGTTTCGGCTGCTGTCGGCTTTGCCGTATGGGAAAACATCATGTATGTATATTATTACGGTTTTTATACAGCCGTAGTCAGAGCATTCACGGCAGTTCCGCTTCACGCATTCTGCGGTGCGTTCATGGGAGTTTTCTATGCTCATGCAAAGCAGCAGTCCATACTCGGGAATAAGAGCGGATTTATAAAGAATACGATATTGGCTCTTGTAGTGCCTATGATAGTACATGGAATCTACGACACCTTCGCATTTCTGCCGGGCAGCATACCGAGCGCCATGCTCATGGGCTTCGTAGTAATTCTGTATATCATTGCCATAAAGACCATAAATGCCAATGCGGCGGCGGACTATAGGGCGGGATTCTATTCAAGACCTTGCAGCATAGATATTGATTTGGACAGAATGGAAAGGTAGTTAACTAATGGGCAGAATAAGGGATATGCTCAGTCAGGAGCTGATATACCTATATAATACGGGCAAACTACATCATGCTTACCGCAGCTTCGGCGCGCATATTGATGATGACGGAGTGCAGTTTACGCTATGGGCGCCTGATGTGAAGAGCGTCAGAGTGACGGGAGACTTCAACGATTGGCAGCCTTGGAATGATGATTCCGCATATCTTGAGGAGATAGGCGGCGGCATTTTCACGGGATTTATCAGAGGCGCAAAAGAAGGGGACGGCTACAAATACGATATAGAGCTTAAAAACGGAGAGCATATCCTCAAAGCAGATCCCTATGCCTTTGGCTCGGAGCTGAGACCGGGGACGGCTTCTAAGATATGCGATATTTCCTATAAGTGGCGCGACAGCAAATGGATTAAGCAGAGGGAATCAATCAATCAATTCACCTCGCCCATGAATATATACGAGGTTCACCTCGGCTCGTGGAAGAGGCATGAGGGCGAGGACGGCTTTTATACCTATTCGGAGCTCGCCAGGGAGCTCGTTCCCTATGTGAAGGATATGGGCTATACTCATGTTGAGATACTTCCCGTAATGGAGCACCCGCTCGATGCGTCGTGGGGTTATCAGGTGACGGGCTATTTCTCCCCGACGGCGAGGCATGGCAGCCCCAAGGAGTTCAAGAAGCTGATTGATGAATTCCACAGAGCCGGAATAGGCGTAATCCTCGATTGGGTACCCGGGCATTTCTGCCCTGACGATCAGGGGCTCAGGGAGTTTAACGGCGAAAAGCTCTACGAATGCGAGAAACACCCAGATTGGGGCACATATAAATTCGACTTCGGCAGACCCGAGGTCAGGAGCTTCCTCCTCTCGAATGCCATGTATTGGTATGAGGAATACCATGCAGACGGCATAAGGGTAGACGGAGTCAGCAGCATTCTCTATCTGAACTTCGGCGTCACGGATAAGGCGAATATGAAGTTCAACAAATACGGTGGAGAGGGAAATCTCGAGGCGATTGACTTCCTCAAGGAGCTCAATTATATGGTGGGTACGGAGCTTAAGGGCGTGTTCACCATAGCCGAGGAGAGTACGGCTTGGCCCATGGTTACATGGCCACCTGCGGACGGTGGACTCGGATTCCACTACAAATGGAGCATGGGGTGGATGCACGATACCCTCGAATATATGTCCTGCGACTTCCCATGGAGAAGCGGAAACCACAATAAGCTGACCTTTTCCATGACCTATGCCTATAGCGAGAATTTTATACTGCCGCTCTCCCACGACGAGGTCGTGCATGGCAAGAGATCGCTTATCGGCAGAATGCCGGGAGATATTTGGAGGCAGTTCGCAGGGATTAGAGTATTGGCGCTTTATCAGATGACCCACCCAGGAAAGAAGCATAATTTCATGGGACATGAGATTGCTCAGTTCATAGAATGGCGAGAGTACGAGGGGCTCGAATGGTTCATGCTCGAATATGAGAACCACGCAAAATATCAGAAGTATATAAGGGATCTCAACCATATTTATAAGGAGCATTCTGCCCTTTGGCAGAATGATACTAATTGGGAAGGCTTCCAATGGGTAGACCCAGATAACAACGAGCAGAGCGTTCTCTCCTATATCAGAAGGAGCAATCCGGGACCTGAAAGCGAGCTGCTGCTCACCGTCCTCAATATGGACGTGCAGGCTTATGACGAATACGAGATAGGCGTGCCGGAGCCCGGCTATTACAAGGAGATATTTAACTCTGACGCTGAGAAATACGGCGGAAGCGGCAGGACGAATACAAGACAGATAAGGGCGAAGAAAAAGCCTATGCATGGAATGCCTTATTCTATCTGCATCAAAATGCCTGTCCTTGGCGGCGCGATATTTCGCAAGAAATAATAGAGGCGATTGAGACAGTCGAAAAAATCGAAAAATGAGGCAGTCGAGATAGTCGAAAAAATCTAAACAATCGAAAATCGAAACAATCGAGATAATAGATACGATAAATAATAGAAAGGGAAGATATTACTGAGAAGATGATTAAGACGAAGGAAGATTTTAAGAAGGAATATTCAAGAATTGCGACGGAGCTCTTTGAAAGAGAAGCCGATACATTGGACAGATACGACAAAGCGGCAGTCCTCGCAGCACTAATAAGAGAAGAGGCGAAGAAGCAGAGAGAAGAAAAGGCTCAGAGAATTGAAAATCAAAAGAAGGTCTACTATTTTTCCATGGAATTCCTCATCGGAAAACTCATGGAAAACTACCTCATAAACCTCGGTATCAGGGATTTGGCTGAGGAAGCCCTTAGAGAACTAGGCACGGATATAGAGGATATATTCGCCTGCGAGCCCGATCCGGGGCTTGGAAACGGCGGTCTCGGAAGGCTGGCTGCCTGCTTCCTCGACTCCATGGCTGCTATAGGAGTCTGCGGCGACGGCATGGGTCTAAGATATAAATTCGGTCTCTTTAAACAGAAGATAGAGAGCGGTTATCAGATTGAGCTGCCGGACGCATGGCTTGATGAAGGCTATGTCTGGGAGACCCCAAAACCCTCCGAATCCGTCTTCGTGAGGTTCGGCGGCAGGGTCGAGAGAAGCTATAAGGACGGCATTATGGAGTATAGGCATACGGACTATGATGTCGTAAGGGCGGTGCCATACGACGTGCCCGTGATAGGAGCTGGCGGAAAGACTCTGAATACACTCCACCTTTGGGACGCGCAGCCCGTACATGACAGCATAGATATGGAAGCCTTCACCGCCGGCAACTACAGCAAGGCAATGAAGGAAAGAAGCGAGATAGAGGCGATAACGAGCATACTCTATCCCGACGATACAAATGGTATCGGAAAGCAGCTCAGGCTCAGACAGGAATACTTCCTTGTCGCCGCCGGCATAGGCATGATAGTGAGCAATTATAAGGCTAGATACGGCGCGGCTGAGCTGCCGAGAATGGCTGAGAGGGTTCAGATACATATCAACGATACGCACCCGACCATGTGCATTCCAGAGCTCATGCGAGTTCTGATTGATGAAGAGGGCTTGGACTGGGACGAGGCCTGGCAGATAGTGACGGAGACGGTCTCCTTCACAAATCATACCGTGCTGCCCGAGGCTCTTGAGAAGTGGAATATCCCGCATTTCCAGCAGCTCCTTCCTCGCATATATATGATAATCGAGGAGATTAACAGGCGCTGGCAGCAGGGTCTTCCGAGAGATGTTGAGGATTGGCAGGAGCTGTCGAGAAATACATCAGCGCTTTGGGACGACGAGGTTAAGATGGCGAATCTCTCCGTGATAGGAAGCCATTCGGTAAACGGAGTATCGGCTCTTCACAGCGATATTCTGATAAAGACTGTGTTCAAGGATTTCTACGGGCTTACGCCAGAGAAGTTCAATAATAAGACGAACGGAATAAGTCATAGAAGGTTTATGATACAGGCAAACCCGGGGCTGGCGAGACTTATCGACAGCAGGATTGGGAATAATTGGCAGAGCGATTTCTCGGAAATCGCAAGGTTGAATGATTTTGCGGGGGATAATGCCTTCCTTGACGAACTCGCAGCCGTGAAGAGGGAGAACAAGCTGAGGCTTGCCGCCTATATTAAGGATAATATGGAGATTGAGGTAGACCCGGACTCCGTATTCGACATACAGGTCAAGAGAATGCACGCCTATAAGAGACAGCTTCTCAACGGGTTTAAGATACTCGACCTATACAATAGGCTGAAAGCTGATCCGAATCTGCCGATCAATAATTATACCTTTATCTTTGCGGGCAAAGCCGCACAAGGCTATGCCTTTGCCAAGGAAGTAATCAAATTTATTAACAGCCTGGCGGATATGATAAATTCCGACCCAATAGTAAGTCAGAGGATAAAGGTCGTATTTATTGAAAACTTCCGCGTTTCAAACGCGCAGCTAATCTACCCCGCGGCTGATGTCAGCGAACAGATTTCAACGGCAGGCAAGGAAGCCAGCGGAACGGGCAATATGAAGTTTATGATGAACGGAGCTGTTACGCTCGGCACCATGGACGGCGCGAATGTGGAAATCTGCGAGCTTGCGGGAAGGGATAATATCTGCATATTCGGATATTCCTCTGATGAGGTGGAGAATTTCTACAGGCATGGCGGCTATTCAGCTCAGCATTGCATAGAGTCTGACGCGAGGCTGAAAAAGATGACCGACCAGCTCATTGACGGAACCTTCAAGAACAGCGGATATGATTTTTGGGGCATCTATGACGCGCTCATCAGGAGCAATGATGAATATTTCGTCCTCGGAGACTTCGACTCCTATATGAGAACCTTCGAGGAGATGGATAGGATTTACAGCGACAAATACAGATGGAATGCGATGTCGCTTGCGAATATCGCGAATTCGGCGTTCTTTAGCAGCGACCGCACGATAGCGGAGTATGCGGAGGATATTTGGCATACCAGATGATATTTGGCATACCAAAATATGAGAGGCATAATAGAGATGTCTTAGACAATTACAAGGAGGACTGTAGTATGAAGAAAAAGAAATGTATCGCAATGCTCCTAGCCGGAGGTCAGGGCAGCAGACTTGGCAAGCTTACGACAAATATAGCCAAGCCTGCGGTATCCTTCGGAGGAAAGTATCGTATCATAGATTTCGGATTATCCAACTGTGTCAACTCAGGCATTGATACGGTTGGAGTTCTGGTTCAGTACAAGCCTCTCATACTTAACAGATATGTCGGAACGGGAGCGTCCTGGGATATGGCTGTTGCAGACGGCGGTGTCCATATACTGCCGCCCTTCGCAGGAGAGACAGGCGGTGAGTGGTACGAGGGCACGGCAGACGCCATATATCACAATATCGACTTCATAGATATGTATGACCCTGAGAATGTGCTCATACTCTCGGGAGACCATATCTACAAAATGGACTATAATATCATGCTCGAGGAACATTTAAAGGACAATGCCGACCTTACGGTTTCGGTCATTGAGGTTCCATGGGAAGAGGCGAGCAGATTTGGTATCATGTCCACTGATGATAAGGGAAGGATTACCAAGTTCTCCGAAAAGCCTAAGAAGCCCGACAGCAATCTCGCTTCAATGGGAATTTATATCTTCAAATGGAAGGAACTCAGGAAGGCGCTCCTCGAGGATCACGAGAACGACAAATCCAGCCATGACTTCGGAAACGACGTAATTCCTAAAATGCTGGCGGATAAAAAGAAGCTCTTCGTCTATAGATTTAGGGGATATTGGAGAGATGTCGGAACGGTCAAGAGCTATTACGACAGTCAGATGGATTTGATGGACGATATGGAGCATATCAACGTCTTTATCAAAGACCAGAAGGTATTCTCAAATTCCAATTTTCATCACCCTCAGTTTTTAGGACCGAGAGCAAATATTAGCACCGCTCTCATCTGCAACGGCTGCACGGTATATGGTGCCGTCAAGCATTCCATTCTCGGCTCCGGCGCAGTGGTCGGGGACGGATCTGTGGTGGAGGATTCCATAGTCCTGCCTAATGCAAAAATAGGAAGGAACTGTAGGATTAAGAACGCCATAATCAACGAGGGTGTGATAGTTGAGGATAACCTCGACGTCATAAACGAGGACGGAGAGGTCGCTGTTTACGGTAGAGCCAAGCTCTCGATATAGAAAAGGAGGCGGCTAAGATGAAAACAATCGGACTTATTTCCGCTAATTACAGCAGCACGGAATTCGGAGACCTTCTCAGCAATAGGTCGCTGGCATCGCTGCCATACGGGGGCAGATACAGGCTGATAGATTTTGCCCTGTCAAATATGAGCAATTCGGATATAACCACGGTGGGAGTCATAGCTCCTTATGATTCGGGCTCTCTCGTAGACCATATAGGCATTGGAAGCCCCTGGAAGCTCGGCAGAAAGAGCGGCGGTCTCTTCATCATGCCGGGTTCCTCATACGGACTCCAATCCATAGGCAGCAGGTTTCTGCTTAGAGATATAATCAAATGCAGGGCTTTCTTCGAAAGAGATGACGCGGACTATGTGATAATGGCGGGGAGCAGCGACGTTTGGAATATAGATTTCCAGCCCGTCATAGAGCAGCACGATAAATCGGGCAAGCCCGTGACCATGATTTACAAGAAGGTGCCGAGGGGCGAGGACTATTACGGATTTTTCCTGAATATCGGCGAGGACGGAAGGGTCGAGAGCATTCAGGAAGAGGGCTTCGCCTGGGCGAACTACTTCGCGGACTGCTTCATTGTGGACAGAGAATATATGATTGACTTTATGAATTGGTTTGAAATCCTCGAATATATGGACGTCATTCGAATTATGAAGAACAATATGGACACTATGGATATAGATACCTACGAATTTAAGGGCTATTTGGGCAAGATTAAAAATCCGGTCGACTTTATCAAGGTCAATCAGGATATGACCGACTATGACATCAGAAATGAAGTATTCTGCAATTCTGAAAGACCGATACTCACGAAGGCTCAGGACGAGGCGCCGGTTTTCCACCACTCCGACGCGGACGTTAGAAATTCGCTCGTTTCGGCAGGGTGCAGGATTGAAGGCAGGGTGGAAAACAGCATTCTTTTCCGAAGCGTGAATATCGGCAAGAATGCCGTCGTTAAGAACAGCGTGATAATGATGCATGGCACGGTCGGAGAGGGAGCAGTTTTGGATCATGTAATAGCCGACAAATATTCGAGCGTTACGGAAGGAGTCAAGATTTACGGAACCAAGGACGCGCCTGTCGTAATCGGAAAGAACAAGTCGATATAGAAAAATTGATTTAGCAGCCGACATGGACAAATAGATGTGAAAAGTCGGCATTGACAAATCAGATTAGAGGAAGCTATATGTCAAGAAAGAAGAAAGTTTTATTTGCCGCATTTGAGGCAACACCATTTATTAAAACGGGAGGGCTCGGCGACGTTGCCGGGTCTCTTCCCGCTCATGTAAAGTCGGAGGACTATGACGCGAGGGTCATTCTTCCTCTGCTGAGCAGCATAAATGAGAAATACAGATCTAAGATGAAATATGTGACGAACTACGAGGTAAGGCTGGGCTGGCGTTCGCAGTACTGCGGGCTTTTCACGCTCAGGAAGGGCGGCGTCATGTATTATTTCCTGGATAACGAATACTATTTCAGAAGGTCGCAGATATATGGGGAATTCGACGACGGAGAGAGGGTCGCATTCTTTTCAAAGGCTGTCCTGGAGACGGTGAGATATATCAGCAAGACTTTCAGCCCCGACATCATTCACTGTAATGATTGGCATACGGCTTTAATTCCCGTTTATCTGAGGGAGCATTATAACGGAGACTCGCTGTATGACTCCATAAAGACCGTATTTACAATTCACAACCTCAAATTCCAGGGGCAGTATAACAAATATGTGACAGGCGACGTGCTCGGGCTCAGGGGCACGCCCGCGGAGGGGCAGATGATACATGATGACGCCACCAACTATTTGCAGGGCGCTGTCATATATTCGGACGTGGTCACCACGGTAAGCCCGACCTATGCCGAGGAGATCTGCACGGTACAGTTCGGAGAGAGGCTTGAGGGACTTTTCAATTCACGAAGGTATAAGCTTTCAGGCATAATCAACGGGATTGACAGAAATGACTATAATCCCGAGACGGATAAGGCAATACCCGTGAATTACAATGCCGAGAGCGTGTTCAAGAAGAAAGCGGAGAACAAGCTGGCTCTTCAAAGGGAGCTCGGGCTGAAAGAGGATTTGGATATTCCGCTCTTCGCCATGGTGAGCAGGCTGACCCAGCAGAAGGGAGCCAATCTCATCTCCGCGCTCCTGCCTGAGTTTAGAGAACGCAATATGCAGGTGGCTGTTCTTGGAACGGGAGATGCCGTCTATGAACATGCGATAGGCGATTTCGCATACCACAATGGGGATAGCTTCGCTGCGAGAATCACATTCAACGAGCCTATGTCGAGAAGGTTTTATGCGGGTGCGGACGTATTCCTTATGCCTTCCGAGTTCGAGCCCTGCGGCCTCGCTCAGATGATTTCCATGAGATACGGAACTCTGCCTTTAGTGAGAGAGACGGGCGGACTCAGAGATACTGTGGACGGATATTGGGACGCAGGCGAGGAAGCCAACGGATTCTCGTTTAAGGATTTTGATGTGAACGGACTCAGAAATGCGGTAGACCTCGCGCTTCATCTTTGGTTCGACGAACCAAAGATATGGAAGAAGCTCGTGTCGAATGCCATGAGCATGAACTACGGCTGGGAAGAGTCCGCCGCGAAGTATCGCGAGCTATATGATTCGTTATTACAATAGAAAGGAAGCGGCGAGAGCGGTTTTTGAGGGATTGGCTGGTGCTTTGCTTAGTATAAAGCGGGTGAGGAAAGCCCCTGACCTGCTGCTCCGCTGCTGCATATTAGCAAGATGAGAGTTTTTCATAATTCAAGAATAAAAACATTCAGAGACCCGTTTGGAGCTGTAGAGGTTGGAACGTCGGTCTCTCTTTCTATTGATGTCGCTGAGGCGAATATCGAAGGCGTCAGGCTAATGGTATGGCGCGGCGAGGAATTGTCCCCGGCTTACCATGATATGAATGACACAGGAAACGGGCGTTATTCCGTCATATTCACGGCTCCTGATGAGGGATGTCTGCTCTGGTATACATTCGAGATAAAGGCTTATAACGATTCGGGCGACTGCTATACCGTGTATTACGGGAATAACCACGAGGGCATGGGCGGAGAAGGCTGCCTGTATGAATACAGCCCGAATTGCTATCAGATTACGGTTTACAGGAAAGACGATAGCCCAGGCTGGTATAAGGAAGGCATAGTATATCAGATTTTCCCTGATAGATTTGCCAGGGACGCTGATTGGAAGGAGCGCATTGAAGACGCGAACAAATCCGTAAACGAGAGGCGGACGGATATAAAAAGGACTGTTCAGGAGGATTGGACCCGTCAGGCTTATTATGTGAGAGACGAGAGCGGCAAGGTGATAGAATGGCCTATGTACGGCGGAAGTCTCAGAGGCATAGAGGAAAAGCTGGACTATCTGAAATCGCTCGGCGTGAGCGTCATATATCTAAACCCCATATTCGAGGCGACGTCTAATCACCGCTATGATACGGCGGACTATATGCATATAGACCCGGCTCTTGGGACGGACGAGGATTTTCGACAGCTCGTTAAGAGCGCGAGGGCGAAGGGCATTCGACTCATACTCGACGGAGTGTTCAGTCATACGGGTTCGGACAGCCTCTATTTTGACAAATACGGGAATTATCCGAATGCGGACGGAAATGGCGCTTGGAATAATGAAAATTCACCATATAGGAGCTGGTATAAATTCGACGAGAACGAGGAGATCGGCTATAAATCATGGTGGGGCGTAAGGGATTTGCCCGAGGTGGACGAAAACGACGAGGGCTATAGAAACTTCATAAACGGCGCGGACGGCGTGGTGGCTCATTGGCTTTCAATGGGCGCGGACGGCTGGCGGCTTGATGTGGCGGACGAGCTCCCTGACTCGTTTATAAGGGAAGTCAGGAAAAGGATTGACGAGAGCTCTGAGGGCGCGCTCCTCATTGGAGAGGTATGGGAGGATGCCAGCAATAAGACGAGCTATGACGAGAGGAGGGAATACCTCTTGGGAGAGGAGCTCCACGGGTGCATGAACTATCCTCTGAGAGCAATTCTTCTCGACTATATAAACTATACGATTTCGGCAAGTCATGCCGCGGAGAAGCTAAGAAGCCTTCAGGAGAATTATCCAAGGGAGCGTTTTTACTCGAATCTGAACCTCATAGGGACGCATGACAGGGATAGAATCATCACTGCCATGGCGGGTGAAGAGGACTATGAGTCGGCTGTGAGGAAGGTCAGAATGATTTCAACCCTCCAATACGCTCTGCCGGGAGTGCCGTGTATCTACTACGGAGATGAGGTCGGACTGATGGGCGGAGCAGACCCTGCCAATAGGAGCGGCTATCCATGGGGGTTTGAGAACCTCGACCTCGGCTATCACTATAGAATGCTCGGACTTATCTATGAGGAGCACCCCGCATTGAAGGACGGCAGTCTTACCATTCTGAGCGGCAGAAGCGGCATACCAGAGGACGTATTCGCCTTTGTGCGAGAGGGCTATGGAGAGAAAATCCTCATCCTCGCCAATAGGAGCTATGGTGAGAGCGTCGTGAGCCTGAGGGCGTCCGACGAGGTCAAATGCGGATATGCGCTGGAGCTTCTAAAGACGGAAGAGCTCCCCGTATTTGCCGACGGAATTCTCGAAGAGATAAGAATGGAGAGGCTCTCGGCAAAGATAATATGTCTCAGGGATAGGAAGCCCGAGGCGGAAGGCTTTGAGAGGGCGGCAGGGCTTATATGTCATCTGAGCTCGCTTCCGCAGCCCCTAATGGGGAAGCCCGCCAAGGACTTCGTGGACTTTATCGCAAGCGCGGGATTTAAGATTTGGCAGATACTTCCGCTCAATCCACCGGGGACGGGCGGCTCGCCATACAGCAGCCACAGCGCCTTTGCGGGAGATACCCGCTTTATAAATCGGGCTGAGATGCCGGATAATGCGGATTTCCAGGAGTTTATCAACAAGAATGATGATTGGCTGACGGAATATGCCGCATATACCGTAATCAAGGAGTCGCAGGGGCTGAGGTCATGGCTGGAATGGCAGGACGAATACAGGCTCGGAAATCCTCGGGATATGTTCGAAAAATTCAGCCCCGAGCAGAGGGCTAGGACGGATGAACTGATATATGAGCAATA
This sequence comes from Mogibacterium sp., assembly GCA_017515425.1. Classification (GTDB taxonomy): domain Bacteria; phylum Bacillota; class Clostridia; order Peptostreptococcales; family Anaerovoracaceae; genus Crickella. The sequence continues at coordinate 12,370 of JAFWFU010000042.1, read as the reverse complement.
TGTATTTGAAAAACAGTGGAGAGAGCTCAAGGAATATGCGAATAGCAAGGGCGTGAGCATTATGGGAGACCTCCCCATGTTCATGGCTGCCGACAGCGCTGATGTATGGGCTAATAGAGATGTATTCAGACTTGAAGATGACGGCAGGTTCAGCGTTCATGCGGGAGTGCCGCCGGACGCGTTCACAGGCGAAGGTCAGGATTGGGGCAATCCTCTGTATGATTGGGAAAAGAGCAGAGCTGAGGGGCACAGGTGGTGGATGCGGCGCATAAAACAGTGCGCTGAAAGATTTGATATGCTCAGAATCGACCATTTCAGAGGGCTCTCCGAATACTTTGCCATACCTGAGGGCGGGAGTCCTTCTGAGGGATATTGGCAGCATGGGCCGGGGCTCGGTCTGTTCAAGGCGATAGACGAAATGCTGGAGGCAGAGGGACTCAGTCTGAAGATTTTGGCTGAGGATCTCGGCTATCTTGACGACGGAGTAAAATGTCTGCTCAGGCAGAGCGGACTTCCCGGCATGGATATTTGGCAGTTTACTGCCCATGAGATGCTCGCGCTGACGCCGGAGCCGGCGCGGAAGAGGGCGTTCTATACGGGAACCCATGATAATGATACCCTCATGGGATTTGTCAGGGGCTATATGGGGAGTCCAGCTGATGAGGGGAAGGAACATGAAGGTGCGGCTGCGGAGGCGTCAGACGACGCTGAGCTTAGCCATGAAGGCGAGGCGAGGCTGAGGACTGAATGCGAACGCATAATAAAAGAGATATATGCGAGCAATGCCTGCCTCGCAATGCTGCAAATCCAAGATGTATTTATGCTCGGAAGCGAAGCGCGTATGAATGTACCGGGCGTGCCTGAGGGGAATTGGACGTGGAAAATCCCAGGAAGATCCGTCTGGGAGGCATTCCCTGATGCAGATGAGAGGGCTGCGTGGTTTAGGGATTTGGCATCCGAGACCGGCAGATAGGGCTTTATGAAGCTGCTTTTCAAGGAGCTCAAGAAGAGAGGATATATCATCAAGAGGACGAATCTCTTTAAGGTCGACTATCTGGAAAAGGCGATAGCCACCAAGAGGTCCGACCATTGCGGCAGGTGCTCACAGAACTGTCATCTGAGCAATCCCGGCTGCGATATAGGCCGCGATAAAGCGCGAATGCTCAAATCATTTCCGAATACAAGACAGTAAAAAAATATATTTGCTGCAAATCTCGCGATATATGCCATATCGTGATAAACAGTGAATGAAACGGGACATATAGAGGTCATTTTCAAGGAGTAAGGCAATGCAAGAAAAACCTGTTGCGAAGCTTGGGGAAATTGCAAGAGAGGCGCTGATAGTAATAGTATCGGCGTTTTTCGGTTCATCTGTTCAGATATTCGTAATGATTCCGAATGGTATGACGTCGGGCGGTCTGCCGGGAGTTTGCAGGCTCATAACGCATTTTCTGCCGTCGCTCAGCTATTCGCTGATTTATTATTCACTCTCAATGGTTATACTCGCCGTTGCCTATTTCATGATGGGAAAGGCTGAGGTAAAGCGTATTATTGCGCTCGGCTTCGCATATCCGATAATGCTCTTCATCTTCGAGCGTACAGACTATGAATTTTTGAAGTCGCCGGATCCGTTTTTGGCTTCCATTCTCATAGGGATTTTTTACGGAATTGCTACGGGCGTGGGCTATATAGGCGGATATTCCTCAGGCGGCACGGACACCCTGGCAAGAGTGATAAAGCATAAGCTCTTCAACCACCTCCGAACGGGGGATATTCAGATGGCAATGGATGTTGCCATAATAGCCATATCCGCCTTTGCATTCGATACGAATATCGCGATATATGCGATAGTTACAGCGGTCGTCGCCGCGAGGGTTGTTTCAGCAATCACGATAGGATACAGCGGCAAATTCATACAGCTTGACATCATTGCCAGGGATAGGGAAAAGGCGGATACCATAGCCGAATATATTATGAAAGAGACGGGACATGCAGTCACCTCGCATATCTCCCGCGGGGAATATACCCACGAGGAAAGACGGACGCTTACGGTTATCTGCAAACCCTCCGAAAGCATAAAGATTAAGAAGTTTATCGCAGAAACCGACCCGCAGGTATTCGCAACCGTAATGCCGATTACCACCGTATGGGGCAGAGGCTTTTCCGACATTAACGAAGTGGATAATATATAGCACCAGAACGAAACCCAAGGCGAAGCAATCAAGCTTAGCACCCACAGTCGGAAATTCTCATCTACCAGATGTTTGAACCGGATATATTGATGTCGTAGACAACTCTTCCAACGAGGCACATGCTGACCGATTCAAGTTTGCAATAGAATTCAGAAAAGACCATGAGCAACAGCGGGTTGCGTGTCAAATAGGAAGCTTCGTATTAGAATGTTATAAAGAAAGATACGAGGAGGTGAGGTGTGAAGATGAATACGAAAGACGTACTGTACGAACTCAGAACGAAGAAGGGATTATCGCAGGACGAACTTGCGGAGAAGATATTCGTAACACGTCAGGCGGTGTCGCGTTGGGAGAAAGGGGAGACCGTACCGAATACAGAAACATTGAAGTTGCTGTCGGAGTATTTCGGAGTTTCAATCAATACGTTGTTGGGGTCACCGAGACAGCTGATTTGTCAGTGCTGTGGTATGCCGATGGACGATGAGATCCTCAGCAGGAACGAGGACGGATCCATCAATGAGGATTATTGTAAATGGTGCTATGCCGACGGGACCTATACTTATAGCGATATGGATGAGCTGATTGATGTCTGCGTGGGACATATGGTAAATGGGAACTTCACCGAAGAGCAGGCGCGTGCTTATATGAAGCAAAAGCTTCCCATGCTGGATTATTGGAAGAGACACGAGGAACTCAGAGATGAGGGACAGTTTGATGAGTTCAAACAGCATTTGATAGATGAGATTAACGACTTGCATATCGAGGGTATGCCCAAGGTGGATAAACTAAATGCGCTTGTTGGGAAATATGTGAACCTTGAATACAGGCTTCCCAACGGGACGCATGTGAAATTTCTAGATGATCAGGTGACATATCTGGGGAATCAGCTGGAATCGGAGCTTGGTGACAATCGGTATTTCGGAGTGTTGGGGAATATGGATTTCATTCTGATTTGCACTTACGAAGCGGAAGGTGCCGACCCGGAGCTGCTTCTATATAAAAAGAGGTAAAAGGGTTGGACCTTCTGTCGGGGTTGGATGATATTTCATACCGTGCCATGATGGGAGAATACGTTTTATACTTTAAGGGCAAAGTTTTTGGTGGTGTTTACGATGACCGCTTTTTAATCAAGAAGACACCGTCGGTTCTTAAAATGATGCCTTACGCAGAGTTTGAACTTCCGTATGTTGAAGCATATCAGGACAATCATAGGTTGAAAAAAGATTGGGAGCATATACTGTCTTTCCATCCCAAGCGGATTCTGCATATGGAGTGAAACAAAACAAGTACAGTAGCATCATTCACAATCAAGTGTTGGTTCAAGACTTGTTTACATAGACGCCAAAGTGACAAAATAGTGAATTTGTAATAATCAAATAATCAGCCGTATTTAATAAAGAAACAATCAAGCAGCCTGCTCTTATATAAAAAAAGGATAGGAAATACATACAAGAAAAATGCAATATGGGAGACTTCGATAAGATGAGTGAAAATAATCAGATAAAAAGAATAGAAGCAATGGAACTGAATCTTGAATTATCCAAACGAGTTGTGAAAGAGCTTGGTAACGCTCTTGAGAAATATGAAGCTGCTCAGGATATTTATTATGAGCTGGCTAATTATTACGGCAGCGTTCAGTGGATGAATGACTATGAGGCGGATGAAGAAGGGAATCTGCCGGAGAATCTGAAACGATCTGTGCTGTCGGAGGACGAAGTATATGATCTTATAACCGAGCATACAGAACTGATGATAAGACTACAGAAAGCCGTGCTGAGGAGCATGGAGGAATGACTTGCGCCCTGAGGGATAATCCCGCCGTCAAGGACGGCCTCGCCGCCGCTATCGCGGGCTGTGCTCCTTGACTGCGGTTTTTCGGGTATGAATAAATTATATACCCGAATACAAACCCTAAATCCCCAATCAGAAGGTCAGGGGTTCTCACCCTCAGAAATACGTCAACGCAAAAGAGATACCCAAGTGAGTATCTCTTTCGCGTGGTGCGCCCTAAGTCGATTACAAAACGCTGAAAGCCAGAAATTTCAAGGGATACAGGGAATTGCCGAAAATTGCAAAATGTCAGAATGGTTGAGCTAGAACCTTTTAGAGCTTGGAATTGCTGATTGGAATGTCGTAGTTGCAGAATTGTTTCTTCGACACAGTAATTATATCTTTTTGTTCACATAAAAATAATTGTACGAATTAAGGAGTATGGAAATGGAATATAATACGGAGCTAGTGAGACTTAGGGGAGACACCTATTGCACTTGCGAGCACGATAGTCTTAAGATATCCAATGGCAAATGGATGTGGTGGAGCAGGGGTTTTGGCGGAGCATCAGCACTAGATTATCTGATGAAGGTCAGAGGGATGAGCTTCACGGAAGCAATGAAGATACTGACAGAGGGAGCTTCGGCTCCTGCTTTTTATACAAAAAAGGAATACAAGTCCCTAAAAGACAATGAAAAAAGATTGCTTTTGCCTGAGAAATCCAGGACAAATGATGATGTCATAAGGTATCTCGCAGGAAGAGGAATTAACAAGGAACTTATTGAAGCTTGCATCAGACGTGGAGTGCTCTATGAGTCATTGCCTTATCATAATTGCATTTTCGTCGACATGGACTCTGCTGGGGTAGCTAGGTATGTATGCTTTAGATCAACAAATGATTACAAGCTGATGGGAGATTGTGCCGGCTCGGATAAGAGATACTCATTCAGAACAAGTGGAACCGGAAATATGCTTCACGTGTTTGAGTGCCCAATTGACCTGCTCTCATATTTGACATTGATGCATAGAGAGACAGGGAGATGGATCCTGGATCCGATGCTATCTCTCGGTGGAGTATATGAACCTAACAAGGATCCTGCGAAAAGAAGGATTCCTGTAGCTCTACAGAACATGCTGGACAATCACCCGGAGTTGACGAGCATATCGCTACACCTCGATAACGACCATGTGGGTAAAGCAGCAGCTTGGTCTATAGAAGGGCTGCTGAAGGACAAATACAATGTGGCATATGAGCCGCCACTATATGGCAAAGACTACAACGACTATCTTAGACATCTCCTTTCCTAGTGGCGTGCCTATGACAAAGGCCCTCCTGTTACGCAGGGCCAATTGCCATAGGTTCGTTGAAGGTTATTGTGAAGGTTGTTTATGAAGAAAAATTGTCTTTGTTATCGACAACTATAAGATACAGCTACGAGCTTAAATGAACTTAAATGGAAGCTGGTGTGTAACACTCCCTACATATGCTCCAATGGAGGATGAAAAAGGGAATATCATCTATGAAGAAAAGGAAGTTCATCACAAGGATGGAACGATTACAACAGAAACGGTACCGAGGTTAAAAGAGATATATTATACGGACGAACAGATAAAACAGTTCTTTGAATTATCTTACAAGTTCTTATCAGAAAGATATGGGGAAAAGAACGTGATATCGGCATATGTACATATGGACGAGACTACTCCACATATGCACTTACTCTTCATTCCCATAGTAGATGATAAAAAGTGGAACGAAAAGCATCCCGACAAGGAACCAAGGGTTAAGGTTTGTGCCAAAGAACTTATGAATATGACTGAGATGAATGTGTTCCACAGGGTACTACAGGAATACATGGATCAGCACTCTCAAAAGGGACTGTTCCCAGTACTTAACGGTACAACTATCGGCGGAAACCGTACCATAGCGGAATTAAAAGCCAAGAGCGCCTTTGAGGAAGCGATAGATATCGCAAAGCATGCAGAAGAGATAAAGGAAGCAGCAAATCGATCGGTGATTGATGCGAATGAGCAGGTACAGCAGGTACAAAACGAGATTATCAATATACAGGAAGCAAAGCTGATCGCGGAAGAAGATACGGAAAAATGGCTTGAGGAATTAGAGAAAAAAGAACTCCCGGCATTGAAAGAGCTTAAGGACGGATTGAAAGACCTGGGGGCAGATAAAAATGAATATGACAGTATAATCGGTTTTGAAAAAGCACTGGAACATCCGGTCAGATCAAGCAACGGGAAGGTATATGTGGAGATTCCCAATACGGAAAAGACTCTTCCGGCACTAAAGAAAGTGATGAAGAAGCTGACATCGGTAATCGAAAAGGCTAAGAAAATAGGAAGAAAGATCGCAGGACATGCGGAACAGACAAGGGTATCACTCAGGGCAAAACTTGCTGAAGCACAGGAGGAAGCAAGGCGGCAGAACGAAGAAAGAACACCGGTGCAAAAGAAGAAAGATATAACCCGATAAAGCCGAATGGTTACTATGATTTTAGTGACAATACTTTTTGTTTGAGATGAAAAATGTTTTAAAGCGCATATAACGATTTTTCTTGCGCTTTAGAATTGATTTTAAAGCGCAAAAATGATAATATTATAAAATAGTTTGAAAATGAGGTGCGATTATGCGAGAAATAGACCTTATCATAGATGAAAATGAAAGTCAGGTTGTCGAGTGGAAAGAGTCATGGCAGGATAAATATCTCGAATGGATCTGTGGTTATGCCAATGCACAGGGTGGAACTCTTTATATTGGTATTGATGACAATGGTAACGTCCTTGGATTAGAAGAAAAGATTGTAAAAAAGTTGTTGGAGGATATTCCCAACAAGATTACTGCGGCCTTTGGTATGACATGTGATGTTAACCTTAGAACGAAAGATAAAAAGAAGTATATTCAAATCGAAGTAAAGAAATCAAAGCTTCCGTTAAATCTGCACGGTAGATATTATTACCGAACCGGAAGTGTAAAAAAAGAGATTACCGGGTTTGAACTTACTGAATTCATTATAAAAAGTACGGGAACATCATATGATGAAATGACATCTGATATTCCAAGAGAGAAGCTTACATTTGAGTCACTTAGGAAAAGATACCTGAAAGCAACGCGTCTTTCATTGGCACTTGATGATGACCTTGTAAGCTTTAAGCTTATGCAAGAAGACGGACAAATGACTAATGCAGGGATTCTGTTCGCGGATCAGTGGAATATTCATCATTCAAGAATTTTTTGCACAAGGTGGAATGGTCTTGAAAAAGCCAATTCTACACAGGACGCACTTGATGATGCTGAATATACAGGTGGACTTATAGAGCTTTATGACAGTACTATGTCCTTTATTAAAAATAATACAAAAAAAGGATGGCGCAAAGACAATGATAAACGTGTGGAGTTACCTGACTATCCGGAAAGAGCTTTAGAAGAGGGATTGGTTAATGCTCTTATCCACAGAAGTTATCTTCAGACAGGAGCTCACAGCCAGGTAGATATTTATGATGATAGGATTGTCATCACTAATCCCGGAGGAATGTTTGATGGTTCAGAGGTCCAGTTGCTGGATATAAGACATGTACCGTCAAAATTGCGAAATCCGATTCTTGCGGATGTTTTTGGGAGAATGCGTCTTATGGAGCGAAGGGGCAGTGGATTTAAGAAAATTCTTGACGCATATGAGGCAGAGGAACGATATAAGGAAGAACTAAAGCCAGTGTTTTATACGGATGGTTATAATTTTTTCCTTACGCTTTGGAATCTGAACTATGCTTATGATAAAGCGCAAAATAAAGCGCAAAATAAAGCGCAGAAAAGACAGATGACAGACCGTGAATATATATTGCTGCTCCTTAAAGAAAATCCGTCATTAACGCAGGTTGAGTTGTCAGAAATGATGGATAAGTCCAGAAGAACAGTGCAAATGTTGATGAAGGAATTGCTGGACGAGGGTGTGATAGAAAGAATCGGATCTAAGAAGAAAGGTTCATGGCTTGTGAAATAGTAGGGATGTGGATTAAACATGTTGATTAAAATAGGCGAATTTGAGTGTACTGAATGTTGGGATGGAGTCTTCATTGAAAAACAAAGGGATGGAAACCATCTGATACTGAAGTACATATTGGTGATGTCGAGCATTTGATTAAGACAATTGGTGGAGAAAAGCTATACGGAAAAGAGAATAAGTTTGAAATAGTACTTAGGGAATTAATACAAAATGCTCGTGATGCTATTGTGGCAAGGCAAAAACATGAGAATGGTATAGAAGGTAAAATAATTGTAGTCATAAGTAAAGATCAGGATGGAACTACATGGGTAGAAATTATTGATAATGGAATAGGAATGTCTTTAACCACGGTTAAGGAATGTCTTTTGAACTTTGGCAAAAGCTTTTGGAAATCGGACTTGATGAAATCTGAATTTCCTGGATTAAATTCCTCTGGTTTTAAATCAATCGGTGAGTTTGGAATCGGCTTTTACTCTGTATTCATGGTTGCTAAAGAAGTTATTATAGAGACAAGAAAGTATAATAAGGGGCTAGATACTGCCATACAGCTCAAATTTAACAACGGATTATGTTTGCGCCCAATTGTTAATAATATCATCAGTAAAAGTACAGAGTATTCTACAAAAGTTATGTTCTTATTAGATGAAGATTTGGAGAAATGGGAATCAACAAAGCTGATTAAGCCGAATGCTAATAGAGAAGAGCCGTTTGAAGTCCCTTATTATGCTGTGGTCGCAAATCTGGTTGCAGGGTTAGATGTAGATGTTTACTATTCAGATATGAGCACAGAATATAGAAGAGTACATAAAAATATACATTTGATCCAAGAAAAAACACAAGAAATAGCAGACTGGTTAAGAACCATTTCTTATGCAGATTATCGCAAAACAGACATCTATAACAAATATATAGACAATAATTATATGCGATTAGAGAGAGTATATATTGATGGGATATTTAAGGGAATCCTTGCGTTAAATACTCTTTGGCAAATGAAGACAAGCTACCTTGGGGTAGAAACGGTTGGCGGATTAACTACATTTAATAAGCCGTTTGATGTTGGAGGATATATTGGATGCCTTATTTCGGATCCGGAAACAGCTAGAAGAAATACTGTATATAATATTTTTGAAATGCATGATTGGGCTCAAAATCAACTACTTAAGATTTCTGAAAGTAAAATTGATTTTACGGATCGTGTTTATCTGCCCTATGCTATTAGTCCATATAAGATTGACATTTCAGGTATAGTTGTGATTTTGTGTTACAGAAACGGAAAGGATGCTCCTGAATACATAAGTTTAGAAGAGTTAATACAAACATTGAATAACACTGAAGAACGAATTATTTTTACGGTGAGTACCATATCTAACACGCCAAGAGTTGATAACTATGTTGGTATTGAACGGTATTATAAGTGCACTAAAGAAGGGGAATGGATGTTTATTCCTGTAGAAAATAGTTCGTTTCTATCGTTAGAAGAAAACAGTATACAAGGAGGATACACGATATTAGATTATATTAGTATTATTGCTAAAAAACATGGGATTTCTGTTAAGAAGGATATCGAAGAAAAGCGTGTGCAAAATATATTTGGCGAACAATGTTCAGTATTAAAAATAGGGTTTATGACGGAATAAATAATAATATAAAAATCATTTCAACAGTCCGATTGCCCATAATATTTTGTATTGTGTTATCTCATAATCTTTCCCTTGTTTTTTCCCTTATCAGTACTTATAAAGCACTATGGGATGATATAACACAAGGGAAATCATAAGGGAAAGTAAAACATCTGCAAATTTAACATTTACAAGGGTTTGCGGATGATGACACAACAAATAGTAACGAGTTATAAAACCCTTGGGAATGGGTCATTCCCAACAGTGATTTATGTAGGAGAACCAGATTATTGAAGAGGCTATTTTTGACTATATTGAAGATACTGATATTTTTTGTAGGCTGGGCTGTTCTTTCGGGCATAATAGACATTCCGGTTGACAATCCCGCAGTGTGGAGATTTTTCGCAGAACTAATTCCTTTTGCTGTAATTATTGTTTTTACTATCGTGTTTCTGCTTATTGAGAAGAAAAATATCAATATACCGATAAAAGATAATATTGGAAAAGGAACTTTGATCGGAAGTGTGGTCGGATCATGCTGGATTGGAATTGCTTCAGGTGTTCTACTACTATCAAAGCAACTGACCATTGTCGAGAAAAACAATGTTTCAATGCTTTGGCTCTGGATTATCTCGGCATTCATTAACGTAGTTATGCAGGAACTTCTGGTAAGAGGATATATTTATCAACTGCTAAAGCAAAAATACAATCGTCCTGCAGCGGTAATAGTGACCACAGCGTTGTTTACCTTTATGCATGGAGGAGCATTTGAGGCGGGGATTATACCGGTAATCAATGTGATTACGATGTGCTTATTTACTACGGCATTATATGAATCTGAGAGAACATTGATTGCTCCAATTATGGCTCATGCAATATGGAATATAATAGGATCGCTATTTCTTGGAGGCGCGAGTCTTGCAGATGATTATCCTCACATCCTTACAATGACAGCTTCTTCAAATACAGTTTTATCTGGCGGAGATTATAAAATAGAAGCGAGTATTGTGACGCTCATTCTAAATGTTGTGCTGATGATAGTTTTTTATATCAGGTTTAGAAAAAGAAAGATACAGGATGGGAAATAATTGTCTAAGACATAAATTCTCATTTGTAGGGATAACTACATGGGCTTCGGCAGGACGGCCGGAGCTTTTTATATTGCAAGAAAGTGAGGTAGGACTATGACGGAAAATGAAAGAGATAAGATCCGTGTGATTGTCTGCAGGGTGGACGAGCGAGCGGAGGTGATCGAGATAGAAGATAAGCTCGAAGCCATGCGGGAGGTAGTAGGCGGTCTTATACAGGAGTATATGCCGTTGGAGGATGAGGTAGCCATCATCTGTAATGAGGAAGGCAAGATGATGGGGCTACCACTCAACAGAGGTATAAGGAGTGATGAAGGTCGGCTGCAGGACATAATCGCAGGTGACTTTTTTATTTGCTATGGTATCATTATACGAGTCAAGCAGCGACATGGGATTTAGCAATAATTGATCCACTCTAGTGTCATGAGGCAATATTTTTCGCAAATGCTACCTCTGGGGGCTGTACTGTTTAGAAGAATTATCGTATGTTCTAGTCATAAACTTCAATAGAGACGAGGAGTGACATGGATCAAGTAAAAATAGGACGATACATTGCAGAGAAGAGAAAAGAAAAAGAACTCACTCAAGAGCAATTAGCGGAGAAGGTCGGCAAATCAAGAAAGGCTGTGTCGAAATGGGAGAGAGGCCTTTGCCTGCCCGACGTATCTGTTTATACAGAACTATGCGAGCTGCTTGGAATTAGCCTTAATGAATTCTTCGCAGGTGAAGACATTGAGCTTGTAGATGTAGTTGAGCGCTCAGAGAAAAACCTGCTCGGCGTTGCACAGGATGGCAGCAAAAGAAGCGGCAGGTTAAAAAAGATAGTCTTGCTTGTGAGTTTGATTGCAGTTGTGCTTGGATGCCTGCTCTTTTGGTTTATGAGCAGTGAGGGCTTTTTCGCTACGAATTACGTGAAACCTTACGCTTCAAACACCAGAGTGTCGGTGGTGACCAAATCTTTGACAGATGGTTTTCCCATCATCTATGAGTATAAAGTCGATGATAAATATACATATGCTGAGATCGGCATTCATAAGTTTGTAGACGGAAAAGAGATTGAAACCGACTACGGCGATTTACGACATATGACGGAAGGAGAACCCGGAGAGGGGCTCATAACTCTGGTTCCGGATCATAATAATTCTTCGGTGAGGCTTGCGCTGAGTAGTGAATTTTCAAGCCTAAGCACTGAAATAGATATCCTCTCGGAACTGGAAGAAAGACCGCACGAGGATGAGTTCGTTGACTCGGTTGCCGGAGGAGGATTGCCGAACGATGGTGTCAAAGTCAAAGATGGAAAAGAAATACCAATAGGCGTATATTATGTCAGCCTTGACGATGAGGCCGACTTAAGTTATCCGGGATGCAGTGAAACCTACGAGCACACAGTTGCATCAATAAAGGAAGCAAAAATACCATATGCCTTCCTGTTCACCGTAAAGTTTGGGGCGGATTAATAACGTTTACATTCAGTTGAATCAACCGGCTTAATAATGCTATATTTTTGACTTGAGGGGATGTGGCTTTTGCGAACATCCCCGTTTTATTGTAGCTTCAGCGTGACAAAAACCACCGGCTCTGCCGGTGAGAGTGGAAAGCTTTAGCTTCAAGAAGAAAACCTCCAATGCTACTATTGATGTGGCTACCAACCGCATCTTGTAACAAAGGAGGATTCAAACATG
>JAFWFU010000041.1 GCA_017515425.1 Mogibacterium sp. | reverse complement strand
GCGCCTTAGAGCTGGTCGATAGCCTTCTCTACTTTTACCTTTGTGAGCGATGAATACTCGTCGAGGTTTCCGCCGTCAAGGACTTCAAGCGCCTCTGCGAGAAGTGCGTCGCAGCCGTCATACATTCTTCTTACGTCTGTCGCCTTGCTCGTATCAAGTCCGAGGACGCTGAGGTCTGTAAGTGCTGTGCAGTTTTCAAACATCGCCTGGAAGTTTTCAACATTACCTGTGTTGAAGCCTGAGAGGTCGAGCTTAGTCAGTGCCTCGCAGCCTTTGAACATATTAGCTGTATCTTTTACATTGTCTGTCTTAAAGTCATCTCCGAACTTGAGATCCTCGAGCCTTGTATTGCCGGAAAACATGGAGCTCATATTCTCAACCTTAGCCGTGTTGAATCCTGAAAGGTCGAGCGCTTTAACCTCGGGCAGATTGGCGAACATCGCGTTCATATATTGAACATTGCCTGTGTCAAAACTCGAAACATCAAGATTTGTGAGCTTCACGCAGTTGTTGAACATATTTGCCATGTTCTCGACATTGCCTGTCTTGAACTTGCTCACGTCGAGTGATTCAAGGTTCTTGCAGCCAAGGAACATATAGCTCATGTCCTCGACTTTATCTGTCTTGAACTTGGAAACGTCGAGTTTGCTTACAGTCTCGCAGTCTCTGAACATATTTGACATGTTTGTGACGTTGCTGGTGTCAAATCCTGAAACATTAATAGTCTCTGCTACATTGCAGTGTGCGAACATATTATTCATGAACGTTACATTGCCTGTCTTAAAGCCCGAAACATCAATGGGTTTCAGTTTATAGCAGCCATTGAACAAATTGCTCATATCCGTAACATTGTCGGTCTTGAATCCAGATACATCTGCTGTTTCCAAGCTGTTGCAGTTACGGAACATGCCACCCAAACTTGTAGCATTTGAGGTATCAAAGCCGGAAACATTGAGTGATTTAAGATTTTTGGCGCTGTCAAACATCAAAGCAAAGGATGTTACATTCGCTGTTTTGAAATTGCTTACATCAAGAGATTCTATGCCTGTGCAGCCTTTAAACATACTGTCCATCATAGTTGCGCTGGATGTATCCCATTTGGTTACATCTATGCTTGTCATGCTCTCACATCCTGAGAACACCCCACCCATATCCGTTATCTTTGAGGTATTCCAGCCGCTGACGTCTATATTGCCCAGCTTCTTGCAGTCAAAGAACATACGTCTAATAGTGGTCATTTTGTCTGTGACTTTCCATTTAGATGTATCTCCAACGGTCGTCAGCTTCACACATCCGCAGAACATATTATGTGTGCTCGTTACATTGCTGAAATCAAAGCCTGAACAATCAAGGCTTTCAAGACTTGGACACTGATGGAACATATATGAGGTGTTACCCGCACTTCCCGTGTTCATCTTTGATACGTCCACGCTTTGAAGCTTCTCGCAGTAATTGAACATTTCATTAAAGCTCGTTACTGCCGATGTGTCCACATAGTCGAAATCCTCAACTGCAGTCATCTTCTTGCAATTAAAAAACATCTGCTTGAGACTCCCCTGAGCGGTAATCTTGTCCAAAACTATGACCTTGGTGATTTTATCCCTGTCGGCATCCCACGGCCATGATTGATAATTTCTGCTTCTGGATGCGAGGGTCTGTGTCTCTCCTCTCTTGCCGAGCTCGAGAGTGCCGTTGCCCGTAATGCGCCATTCAACGCCGTCATACGTGCCGCCGTCATTTATATTGGCAGCATGTGCCTTCATCGGCATAAGCATTGCAAATGCCGCCAGCATTATGAATAGCAATGTAATGAGCGCTATTCTGCTGGTCCCCTTCGTGAAGGTTCTCTCTTTCATAATTTCCGTTCTCCTTTCACATCAACCTTCTGTAACTACTGATAAACTGCAATTGCATACTGCGTTTTTTACAGTAAGATTCTTCGACTCCGCTACGCTCCGCTCAGAATGACAAACAAAAAAACACAGCGCTCATGCTACTCGCAATTCTAGCAATCTGTGCCGAGGTTTCCATTGTTATCAACGGTAATACCCCCCCCCATTTTGATTTTGCCGGAAACCTGCTCGAAGCCTTGCAATCAGCGGGGTTTGCGGCTCAAAATCATTGCGAAAATGACAAAAAGCTGTGCTGGGGACGAAAAAAGTGCATTCAGGTTGACATCTCTGTCGTCCTGAATGCACCTTGTTCTCATATTGAACGAATGCTATATCATAGCACCATGCCTGCGACACCAAGGCAGAAGCCTATGATTGCTCCCATGCCTGCTCTCTTCGCAGAAAGCGGCTTGCTATCCTTCCATACGAGATAGAGAACGAGTCCAACGATAGGAATGAGCGCACCGAGAACCGCCCAAAGGACACTGCCCGTATCCTCGGGATTTGCGCTTCCCTGATACCCCGTAGGCTGTACTTCGACAATTACAGGGTCGGGCTCTACTACAGGCTCAGCCACGGGCTGAGCAGCCTCTACCTGCGACGCTCCGCAATGCGGACATGCAACTACCGCGTCCTCTATTGCCTTTCCGCAATCTATACAAAACTTCATATTATACCTCCTGTCCGACAGCCCTGCTGCCTCTTTTCCAAACTACCTTCTTAGAATATTCGCCAGCCTCGCTGGCGAGCTTATAATCGGCGGTTATTCGGCGCTGAAATTATCCTTGCCGACGCCGCAGAGTGGGCAGACCCAATCTTCGGGTACGTCTTCCCATGCTGTGCCGGGCTCTACTCCGTTGTCAGGGTCTCCTACCTCTGGGTCATAAACATAACCGCATACGTCACATACATATTTATCCATTTCATGCCCTCCTCACATTGTGTATTGAAATACTGTCGTTATTATTCTACAACTATTTCGTGAATAATGCTATATCTAGTCTGTGGATTGCACAGTGATTAGGTCGCAATCGCAGTTAAGATTCTTCGGCTTCTTTCTTCTTAAGCATATTGCGTATCGTCAGGAAGGTGGCGCGGATTAGGGCGTAGATGACAAAGAGCACCAAAAAGCCCGTTATGCCATAGGCTATATCCTCGCTCTCCATGACCCCCGTGCCCGTATACCACTGTCCTATTTCAATGGCAAAAGTGACGACCAGCACCAGCGTAAACACATAAATCCAGGTGATGACGAGTGTAAATCCATTCTTCGCAAGCCCCTTGAATATTGGCTGGATTATCAGGATAAGCGCCATTCCGAAAAGCCCGATAACCCAAAAATGGAGCTGTTTGTCGCTCAGATTGTATTGACCGTCGTCGTTGATTCCGATAATGCTCTCATGCAGTCTCGCGACCCATGTAGTAAATGTAAATATAATATCTCTCATAATGGCATGATTATATCAGCCGCCCCGCAGTTTATGTGAAAGGAAGCTGAAATCTTGTGAAAATGAAAACTGAAATCTTCCTATATATCCTAATTTCTTATAATAACTAATAACTTCCCTATTCTATATAATTTGTAAGATTACTGACTGTTAAGGTTTGTAGCCCGGCATCTCCCGTGCGCATATAATGCAGATATGAACGAGATTTTTGAAGCAACAGAACTTTTGAATTTTGACTACAGCGAAGGAAAGAACAGGTATCTGCCGAGTATAAAGAGGGTCGGGACTATCCTATTGACCCTTGTCTGCATATATGCCTTCCTTCCCTTTATTCCGGTTCTTTAATCCCCTCAGCCAATGTCTCTATATTGATGTCCGTTCGCCAGATATAGTCGGGCGAACCGCTGTTATTGGCGAGAATTTCGAGGAACCCGTCCTTGTTTACGACAGCACTTTCGACCTCACTCAAATCGCAAGAGAGAGTCCCGAGGTAGGTGCTGTTTCTCATATCATAAAGGTCTATATAATTAGTCCCATGCTTGTTGCCGCTCGGCGACAGACAGCGGAGCATTATACCTCCATGTCCGCCTATATCCTGCGTCTCGAGAGATCCCGAATGACTCACAACGCCCGCCGTATTCACGACGCTATAGCCGTCGCTTATGCTATACGCCGCCATTAAGGTTCGCGAACTCGTATATAGGAGCTTCTCCTTCCTGTCATACGCAACGCCCGAACAGCCGTAGGCGAAATTCATCACTCCGTATTCGCCCGTCTCCGGTTTGTATGTGACGGCGCGGCTAGTCCAGCCCTTTACGCAGTAGCAGGTCTTATTCTCATCTGCATAGGCAAAGCCGTTGGGGTGCCCCATTGAAACCTTAGGCACTGACACTTCCTTGCCCTTCCCCTTCACGTCAAAGCTGATAATCCTATTTGGGCTGCCCATGCCGAAGGCGACGATATATTGGTCTCCCGTATAGCCGAAGCTCTGCGGAATGACCGCACCGCCAGAGCCCGTAATCTTCTTCACCACCTCGCAGTTCTCGGAGTCGAGATGATAGATATTCCGAGCTTTGGCTCCGCCGGCTCTGACGGGAGTGGCGTCGAGCACCTGGAGCTCCACGACTGCACTGTTTTGCTCATATTCGTCGGTCTCCTTCGCGTGAACCCTTATCTCGGCATTCCCCTTGCCAATGATATTTATCTCTCCGCTGTCTAAAACCTCCGCGACTTCGGGATTGTCCGATTCGTATACGAGCTCGGTCTCCGCCGTCGCAGCTAGTTTGAAGGGCTTGCTGCAAGTCAGCTTGGTGACTTTCTGCGTCAGCTCTATGGATTGGCTCTTCTTGGTTCTGAAATTCCTGACTGTCGTATAGAGCCCTTCGGCGACCTCACTGTCGGGTCGAATGACGAAGGAATACGAAGAGCCTTCCTCAAGTCCTTCCACCTTTATGCTCTCAGTGTCCGAGTCATATTCCATCCAGCTGTCGTCTATCTGTATCTCTCTGGTCTTTAACTCGGCTTCCTTCTGGAAATGCTCCTTGACATATACCTTGTATTTGGCAGCATTGCGCACCTTATTCCAAGCCAGGGCAATATAGTCTGAGCCTCTGTCCGTCGCATATATGCTGTCCCTCTCCATAATCGCCGGGTAAGTCCTATAGTGGTCGTAAATGACCACTCCCATGACGAAACAGGCAAAGAAAAAAATCCCGAGGATTACAATAAGGCGCCTGCGCTGCCTTCTGCGCGACACCTCTCTGATATTTCGCACAAGCCTCCTGGGCGGTCTTTTTTTCAGATCTTCCTTGCTGTCCCTGAGCCTATGCGGTGCATGCTGCACATCTGTGCGTTTTAATTCTTCTCTTTCCTGTTCCGACATCTATCCTTTTTAAGCCAAAACCGGTCCCTAACGGACCGGCTCTTTTCTTTTCTCTCTACTGATCCGCGTCAAACGGCAGCAGCGCGACTACTCTGGCTCTCTTTATAGCCTTAGCAACGGCTCTCTGGTGCATTGCACATGTGCCTGTTACTCTTCTCGGAAGGATCTTTCCTCTCTCAGTGATGTATTTGCCGAGAGTCTCAGCGTCCTTATAGTCGATTTTCTTGTCTTTATCTGCGCAGAATTGGCAAACTTTGC
Organism: Mogibacterium sp.; assembly: GCA_017515425.1. Classification (GTDB taxonomy): domain Bacteria; phylum Bacillota; class Clostridia; order Peptostreptococcales; family Anaerovoracaceae; genus Crickella. The sequence continues at coordinate 116,746 of JAFWFU010000041.1, read as the reverse complement.
GTCTTCTCATGCCTGTATTCATGCGCCTTGGTCTGCTATTTCTTTCCATTATCGTGCCTTTCCTTTCTAAAACGGAATATCATCCTCAGCGGCTTGGAATGAGTCCGGCATATCGTCAAATCCGCCGAAATCACTCTGCGGTGTGCTGAATGCGGTGCTCTGTGTATCCTCTGCAGGCGAGCTTTCCATAGCCATAGCCTGCGGCATTGACGGGCTGTCCATACCGCCTGCGAAAGTCGTGCGCGGTGCGCCCTGTCCGCCACCGAGGAACTCAACTCTGTCTGCAATAACTTCGGTGGTATACACTGTGACACCTTCTCTGTTTTTGTAGCTTCCTGTCTGGATCCTGCCCAGAACCGCAGCCTGTCTGCCTTTGGACAGATAGCGGTCGCAGGTCTCTGCCTGTCTGCCAAACACCGTGATACGGATGAAATCCGCACCCTGATCTTCTCCCTGTCTCCTCGGTCTGTCGACGGCGAGCGTGAAACGGGTAATCGCAGTCTGCGTGTTAGGCGTGTAGGAGAGCTCCGGATCTCTCGCAAGTCTACCGATAAGTACCACGCTATTCATATCCGGACCTTCCTTTCTGCTACTCTTCGTCCTGGCTGACGATGATATGTCTCATTACGTTTTCATTGATTCTAAGCCTTCTGTCAAGCTCCTTAGGAAGCTCGGCATCAGCCTTGAACGGCAGAACTACATAGTAACCTGTGCTCTTCTTATTGATGTTGTAAGCGAGTTTTCTGTCGCCCCATACATCAGGCTCACCGGCTTCTCCGCCGTTGTTGATTACAGACTTAACAGTCTCAATCAGAGCGGCTTTCTGCTCTTCGTCCAAGGTAGAATCAAGCACGAATAGAAGTTCATAATCTCTCATCTTGACACCTCCTGTGGTCATAATCGGCGCAGGCTCCCCCTGCGCAGTAGGTAGGCGCGCCCCTATCGACGCGCCTAGGTATTATACAACTCTCCTCATTCAAAAATCAACTTTTTTGTCAAGATATTTGCCTCAGTTTTTATCGCGAACCTCTTAAATATCCGTCTCGCAATTTGCCTCGCAAATTTCATCTTATGAAAACAGCCTGCGGATTATTGATATGCTGTATCAAGTCCCGCAGACCGCTTCAAATGTCTCCCTGCTTACGCCTATTTCCATTTCAGAGTATAGTATCCGTTGGCGCCCTTTTGGCTTTGAACCTTGATATAGTATGTTCCCTTCATGGCTTTCTTACTGCCGATAGGTCCGTAGCTTACTCTTATTTTCTTTGTCGAGCCGGGATAGAAGTATGTCCAGTCTGTCTTGCCGTTAGGAAATACCACTGTTATTTTGAGACTGCTGAATGAATTTCCGTATGACATCTTTGTAGAGTCAAGGACAAGTGTCATCTTCTGATTCTTGGGGTTCTTTATCTTAAACCATTGGGGCTTCTTCTTGTCGACTACTACCAATCCTTTATTCGCCTTTTTCTTCTTTATCGTCGCAGCCTTATTTTTTGATGGTTTGTCGGCGGTCTTTTTTACCTTCGTGAAGGAGACTGTGGCGTTAATCTTCTGTGAACCCTTGAGCTGTATCGTGTATGTCCCCTTCTTTACACCTACAAATGTTGTATTATTATTTGTATAAGGAGAGAGATATTCCCAATCCTTAAATCCATTTACCTTAACGGATGCGGATGTAGGGTCGCCGGAATAACCGACGCCCGCGGCGGTAATCGTCAGATAACCTTTGGACGGTGCTGTATATGTAATAGTATGCACATCCGAGGACGACGTGCCTGCCAGACTGAATGTCTGTGTATTCGCATACGCCGCTTTAGTCGTCGTCAGGCTCATGCTCACCGTAAGCACAAGGCAGAGCAAGCTGCAAATCAAAACTTTCGATAACTTCTTCATTGAATGCCTCCCTTCAATTTCCGTACTCCCCAAATACCCTGCGGAATACCCTTGGAATAGTGTGAAAGAATTACCTTACCCTGACCCTTTTAACCTTGGACGGTCGGGATATTCTTATGGATTCGCTGTCTTTTACATTTTTGTAACTGACTACCATATATTTGTATATTTTACCTTTTTCGGCAGTTCTGTCAACAAAACTTCTCTTCTTCGAGCCGACCTCTCCAATCTGGTAAAATCTGCCGTTGCCGCTCTGTCTGAAAACGATATATCCGTTGACCTTCTTCGCCTTCTTCCAGCTGAGCTCGACCTTGCCGCCGCCCTGAGCCTTCGCCTTGAATCTCTTTGGCGTCTTGGATCTCGGCAACAGCTTATCAATCATCACGCTGTAATTGGTCGAAATCTTTTTTCCTTTAACGGTAAAGCTCGACTTTTCTCTCGACAGTATCTCTACCGTGCAGGTGGCTTGGAGACTCGGGTTCTCGACGGAAGTCGCCGTCAGCGTAACGGTCTTTCCCACCCCCGCTTTTTTAAACTTAATCATGCCGTCCCCGATAGGCTTCGCATATTTATTATTGCTGCTCTTCCACTCCACATCGGATATGGTGCCGTCCGTATATGCCTCTATCGTCCTGATTCCCACTCTCTTCTTCATGGAAGTCTTAGGCATTATCACCTTGGTGCTCTCCTTGGCAAAATAGACTTCAAGAGAGGCGTCCGCCGTCGCATTGAAAGTCGTGGTATGCACTTTCTTGCTGTCGGCTGTCGGCTTTAAGTATTCCTTATTGAGATCCGGATTGAGCCCTTCGCTCTTTACATAGTATATATAGCTTCCGTCTGCCGGGGTGATTGTTATTTTCGACGACTCGCCCCTAGTATAGCTGCCGCCGCCGATTACAGAGCCTTCGCCCTCTCCCACAACGGTCTTATTGAGCTTTACATAGCCTGATGTAATGGGGATCGACTTGGCAATCGCCTTCTGCGTCACTTCGTTGAGATATTCCGCATAGAATTTATTGTCCGCGGAGCCTCCCGTCACGTCGCGATCCGCAAGATCTCCCCAGAGGCTGTATTCGAGCGGCTCTATCTTGCCCGTTCCCGTATTAAATCTGAACGTATCTCCCGATCTGTCAAATGACATGCCGCCGAGGAGAATTCCCTTATCGTCTATTCCGACGGAGCATGGAATACCTATGCCGGATATTCCGATAATAAACATTCCCGATTCAAACTCCGTCAGACTCATATTATATCCCGTGAATATGGCTTCGTTGATCTTGCCCGCATTGCTCCAGGCGCCGTTTTCAAACCTCAAAACGCTATAGTCCATCTCGTCCCTATTCTTGCTCGCAAGCAGATAATAGAGCTTGCCGTTATGGGAAATCGCCGTGCCGAGCATTCTGCTCTCGGGCAGACTCGCTTCCTTCGTCCATACGCCGCCCTTTATATTTGGCTCATACGAATACACTTCCTTATAAGGAGTCGCGCTGATCTTGTCATCTATATCCACCGCGCCGAAGAGTGCCGCCCACCAATCAATATCATCTTCGATATTGACCTTTGCGCCGCCGATCATATAGATTTTGCCTTTGTAGCCGACGATGGTGGTCTTGTCGTATTTGGTGAAATCAACAGCGGCGGCATTGCCAAGCCCCGTGAGGGAGTCATAGTAGACAGTCCATTCGTCCCTGCCGTCATTGACATCAAGCCCCAGCAGCAGGACTGCCTCCCTGCTTCCGTCAATCGTCACTCGGATAAGCTCATATACTTCCTCTCCCATATAGGCGGGATTCGCCAGCAGTTGATAATCGAAGAAATTCTCATTACCCTTGAGGTCAGGCGCCCAATAGTCATTCTTCTCAGCAGCTTCCTTTGCATATTCCGAGAGGAAGGTTCTCAAATCACTCCCCCTCTGCACCACGCGCCAAATCTTAAACTCCTCGTCATATTCAGCCGAGTGAATCGTTCCGTTCGACGCATATTTGAGGATTTGATTTGCTCCGGGTATATAGCGAAGTCCTGACGGCATCATGGGCTCCTCAGGCTCTTCAATCCATTCCTCGAATTCGTCGTCAGATTTTCCGGGTCTGTCCTTCGCCCAATCGAAGAACATAAACTCCTCCACGATAGGCATTTCAAAGGCGTCGTCATACTGCCTCAGTCCTTTTACGACATATTTGGAAATCTGCCCGACCTTGCCATTATCATTCTTTATCGTAAATGTAATATCGCTGCCGATAATTCCGAGTCCACCCGCGCCTGCATTTCCGATAGTAATGCTGCCCTGAGATGCGGTGCATGGGATATTCGTCTTATCCTCGCCGCTGATATTATAATGAATATCTACTGTAGGATTTTTGCCGAAGCCCTTGCCCTTGAGGACTACCTTGCCCCCTGCAAAGTCCGCCGTTACGCTGCTGACCGCAGGCTTGGACGCGTCCTCGGTCGGGCTGTAATTTGCGAGATCCACGCTGCCGTTGGTCGACCATTTCCCGGCTGCTCCGCTGTCCCTGGTCGCGGCAAAGAGAGTCGCCTTTATATCGTCCGCCGTCATATCGGGATTCATGGACGCGATAAGCGCAACCGCTCCCGTAACCGCCGGGGTCGCCATTGAAGTGCCCGAATATACGTCGTATTTGCCGAATTTCTCCACATCGGCTTTCGTATGCGAAATGGCTATCGAACTGATGTCAACTTCGACATCTCCGTCCCTGCTCGCGACATATACGAAACCAAATCCGTAGCCGCTTCCGTCCGTGGCTGTATTGTCAATGCCTCTGACTTCCTTATAAGGATAGAGCGCGTCGTTTGTGCCGGAAGAATGCCAAATGCTGTTCCAATCCTCCGAGACAGGAATATAGGCATAGCTCTCCTCAACCTCGTCGCAGGCAGTTCTCCACAGAGCATTTCCGTTTTTGTCCACCTTGTCCACGATAATATCGCAAACGTCAATATAGCCCATTGCCCCGTCCTTGTCGACTTTGGCTCTGACCGCGGCATTAGAATATGTGTCGTATCTGCTGCCTACAGCCTGTTTCTCGTACGGGAAATACAATATATATTCGTCGCCGCTCTTCGCATTCTTGATAGACCACCTGAGCGTGTCCTTGTTGTTTCCAATCACGAAGGGCTCCGCATTAGGCGCAGAGGGGGAAATTACGGAAAGCTCCATAGTCCCCGCGCTTCCCTTGCTGAGATTGCTGAGCATACGGGACTCCCCGAAGCTCTCGACATCAGCAGCGTCAATCGCATTTCCGCTATAGTCAGTCCCACGGGCAGGCAGCACGCTCTGCTTTCCTTCGCCGTCGGTTGTGACAGCAGCTCCCGTGAATTCGCCATATACGGCAGTCGTCTCCTTTATCCTATCCCTGTCGTAAAGGAATGGCGCGAAGTTGTTATAGGAAACCGTGGAGAGTATATTGCTGCCCGGCGCAGCCACGTCCACCATAGTCCTTCCGTAGTTGGAATATGAGGCGAGCTCGCCATTGTCGTCCGTCGCCGCAACAGCGATTACATAGTCGGATTTGCAGTTCGCAGGCGAAGAAGCCGTCTTGTCGTTATCCATAGCGTCATTGCCCGCTGCCGCAACTGTGAGTATGCCAAGCTGTCCCGCCTGCTCGACCGCCTCGTCGAAAATATCCGAAGTGACCGCCGCACCGAAGGAACAGTTGACCGCCTTGATATTCGCGCCTGCCTTCTTGGCTCTTATCAGATATTTAAATCCCGAGACTATGGATTCGAGCGTGCCCGAACCGCTCTCGTCTAAGATTCTGACTGCGAGAAGCTTTATATCCTCTCTCTTTCCCGCAATGCCGATAATGCCTTCGCTGTTATCGGCAGCCGCCGCGATAATGCCCGCACAATGCGTGCCGTGTCCGTTCTCGTCCATGGGGTCGCGGTCGTTCACGACGAGGTCTATTCCATGTCTCTTTTTATTGTTCAGAGGGAAGCCGTCGGGCTCAGTCCACATACGGTCTTTCAGTTCCTCATGTTTATAGTCTATTCCCGTGTCCATTACGGCGATTATGGTCTCTCCGCCGCTGCCGGCAGTCGCAAAGTCGCTTATATCATCAGCATTGATACCATTGTCGCCAATCTGCCAGGAGTCCTGCCCGTAGACATCGCTCCACGCGGGAATCGCTGACGCCTTGAATATATAGTTAGGCTCTGCGTATTTAATGCTGTCACTTTCCTGTAATTTTTCAGCCAGCTCCTCGGCATCGTATTCCTCGGAAGATACTACGCCAACCATCACGTTCTCGGAAGCCTCGTCCTCGCTCTCTAGGACTATGGTGCTGTCCACGCTGAAATCGCCGTCTATGATTTCTTCGAGTATCTCTTCCTGTGCCTTCTCAAAGATTTTATCCTGTGCCGATTCGGTCTTAGCCTTTGTCGCCTCGCTCGGCAGCTCTCCGTCCTCGTAGAGAACGACGACTTGGTTGTCGGCAACCTCTATCTCGTCGGCTGAATCCGAAGCCGCCTTGTCCGAAGCCACTTTGCCCTCAGCCGTCTTATCCGCAGCAGTCGCATTATCCTTAGCGATCGCCTTGCCCGCGGCGGCTGTCCTATCCAAAGCGTTTACGTTATAGACAGGAATCATCCATGCCATAAGCGTAATCAGCAGTAATCTTGCAATTATTTTTTTATCCATGATAAAACGTCTCCTTTGAGCCTTATTTACGACATCATGCCTCAACATTCTATCATAAGGGGAGACGCTTGAAAAGCTTGATTTGCAAGAGGTTGACAATTATTGACACCCTTCCCTAATAGCCGATATTCTCCTTTACGTCAAATTCCTCTCCTTCCTCTTCATCTTCTCCGCCGCCCTTCAAATGATTGATAAGGTTCAGGAAGAAGCTCTGTTCTCTCCTTTCCATAGCCTCCGCAAGCTCCTCTTCCGAAGGATTTTCTATATCATGTATCTTCTTTTTGCATTTCTCCTCGGACTCCGGATATGGTCTGTATATATCGAATTTGTATTTCTGCGTGAGCGACGCCACATAGTCCTGACCCTCTTCGCCCTCTATTTTCTGCGTGTCTATATCCCATTTGCTCAAATCCGACATCTGCATTTTCACCAATGCCTGCATTGCGGTTGCTGGCATATCGGTCTCCACATTCTTAGACGTTGCTTCCATAATCTCACCGAAGTGAAGCAGTATGGTCTTTGACGAGAGCATTTTATTCAGGATTGCCTTCATCACGCGCTGCTGGTTCTCGACGCGCAGATAGTCCTTCCCTTCGAAAGCCTTTCTCTCGCGGGCATAATAGAGCGCCTGTTTTCCGTTCAGCTTGATATTCCCTTTTTCATATTTATATCCCTTAATGCTGCTCTTGAACTCCGTCGGATTGTAGAATTCTATCCCGCCTATCGCATTTATCACATCTCTCGCGCCCGTGAAATTCAGCTTCAGATAATAATCGAGATCCACGCCGAGCCAATCCCTGACGGTATTCAGAGTCTCGTCAACGCCATATACACCGCTATGCGTCAGCTTATCCATCTGCTGAGCCGTATGGAGCATTACATAGGTGTCTCTCGGGATTGATGTAAGCAGAACCTTCTTCGTTACGGGATTGACGCTGACAATCATATTCACGTCGCTTCTCTCGAGGTCGAGCCCCTTGTCGCCAGCCCATTGGTCGATTCCCGTTATATATACATTGAAGGCTTTTTCCGTAACCTCTGCACCGACGCTTCCGTCCTCTGAGTCCACGCTGATCTTTGACATCATTGCATACGCCGAGCCGAGATAATAAGTGACAGAGCCGAATAGCAGAATGAATATCAGGGCTATGGCGATCCCCGTGATCCTTGCGCCTTTGCTCCTTCGCGTAAATGTGAAGTCCGCGAGAATGAGAGTCAGCAGCATTATAGCCAAAGCTGCCATGGTGAGATCGGTCGGAAGGCTGTCGGTCAGTATCAGCGAGAGAATAAAAAAGACCGCTACGACAGCCATGATTATCAATAGCAGGGCGTAGCCGTTCTTCCTCGGAAGCAGTCCTTTTCTATAGGGATTAGTTCTTTTTCCGTGTTTTCCCTGAGTCGTGCTTCTCGATTTCTTCTCTTTTTTCTTCTCTTTCCTTTTTTCTGCGACTTCTCTCATAATTCAGATATTCGACAAATGTTTCCTTTTCGATTTCATCAACATCCTGAGTGATGATATTCTTTATATTTTTCTTAGGTCTCCTCGGCACCACGATTATGCATAGATAGAGCAGGGCTATCATGCCGAGGAAAAAAGCGTCCTTGTATAAGTCTCTGCTTATGAGCACCGAGGCGACTCCCATGATACCGACAATGCCGTACATTATGAGCACGGATCTCCTCTGCCCGAATCCCGCAGCCATAAGGTGATGATGAAGATGTCCCTTGTCCGCGTTCATAATGGATTCATGCTTTAGCGTGCGCCTCAGCATGGCGAGGAGAGTGTCGAAAATCGGCACAGCCAAGGTCAGCATTGGCACCAAAGCACCCACGACGGTCGCCTGTTTGAGAGGCGAAATCACGGAGAGAATGGCTATCATATATCCGAGGTAGAGCGCGCCCCCGTCGCCCATAAAGGTTTTGGCAGGGGAGAAATTATAAGGCAAGAAGCCGAGGCAGCCCCCCGCGACAGCCACGAGCGCTATGCAGACAGGCATTGAGCCTATCCTGACCCCATGTATATATGCCACATATGCCAGCGAGAGGGACATGATTGCCACGGAGCCCGCGGCGAGCCCGTCCAGCCCGTCCATGAGATTTACCGCGTTCGTGATACCGACAATCCACAGCACGGTGATGAGATAGGCTGTTCCCTCGCTCAATATGAGATTGGCGTTCGCGTCAACCACCTTGGAGCCGAAATAATTGCTTATAAATGTAATCCTTACGCCGAGCGCATAGACTATGCTGGCAGTCATCACCTGCCCGATAAATTTGGTAATAGGCTTGATATTCAGTATATCGTCAGCCACCCCGAGGCAGTACATCAAAATGCCTCCCAGCATGGCTATCTTGATTTTGTCATTCATGCCCGCCGGAATGATGAGTGCCGCCATTGAACCGAGGAAAATCGCCATGCCGCCAAACCTCGGCGTCGGAGCCTTGTGCATTCTCCTGCCGTCCTTAGGCTTGTCTATAACCCCGATTATATGCGCAAGACGAATGCTAAGTGGCGTAGCTGCGAATGCGACCACACCACTTATGGCAAGTGCCTCTATTATTTTACTGAATGCATAATTGCTTGCTATCATTCTTCCTTCTTAGATTATTCCTATGTCGTATACATAGTTATCTCTCGCCCAATAGTCCTTGACTTTTACCTTCTTTTTCTTATACGCCGTCTTGTATTTCCAGACCTTCTTGGTCTTCCACTTCCCGTTTACCTTTACTCTCTTCTTGACCTTTTTCCACTTCTTTTTGTATTTTACCTTCTTGGTGACTTTCTTGTATTTCCACCTTCCATAGTATTCCGATACATAGAAATGGTTGTTCCCCGCACTGTCGGTCGTATGGTAGAGCCCTTCCGCCTCGTGAGGTGTTCCGATTCTGATGACTGCGTCAGCCCTGCCGCTTCCGTCGTTTCCGCAAGACCATATATTTTGGATATATGGCTTTTCACCGTTTATTACAGGCAGGAGGTTCTCAGCATTTCAATCGAGCGCCAATATTATATTATTCGGCTGACCCTTACCCTCACTCAGCAGGAAATACACATATTTCTCATCCGCGTCCATGGACTGATAAGTCTCGGGATAGGCTGCTGTTATCTGCGTGCGAACATATCCAATCATATTCAGCGTATCGGCGTCGAATATCATTATATCATTTAATGCAGCATTATTTATATCTCCTCTGACGCGGGTCAGATATATATCGTACTTTTCTATATAGGCAATAGCTGCAATTCCGTTTTGACTATAGCCATTGCTGACGGCTTCCATATCCGTATATGGATAGTTCAGCGTGCCCTTGCCCTTCTGTTTGAGCGTAACAGGGTCTATAAAGGTGAGCTGATGTCTCCATTTTTTAAATCCCACGGCGACGAGCCGGTCGCGCTTGCTGTCGTAGGTCATGCCGTTTGCATGATGTGTTTTGAGCACCTTAGGCGAGGTCGCAATCAGCTTGTTGTCGCTTATCCTCATCTTGACAATCTTGCCGTTCTGTGTGGTCGAAGAGGTCATCATATAGTAGGCATAGGTGCCGTCCGTGCAGGCTCCCTGCGTTACCGAATAACCGTCGTGATCCTCTTTCAGCTTTTTCCTTAGATTGTATCTCAGCTTCGTCGCGCTCGCATATCTGTCGGTCAATACCCTGAATGCGGATTCGTTGAAGATTATGCTATAGGTCTTGAATGCTATCGCACCCTCGGCAATCTTGAGGTCAGTCTCGTCATAGGCTTCAATCTTAAAATTATATTCAGTGCCCGCATTCAGATTGGGAATGAATACGCTCGGTCTGATTCCTTCCATAGCGGAAACTTTCTGCTCCGCCCCTGAGTTATACTCAGGCGAATAAACCTTGTAATATGACGCGCCCTCATAGGAGCCCCACATCAGCTCCGCAGTATTTCCCATGGGTCCCTTTGCCACATCAATGATTCCGAGATCCGCGACCTCGCCCGAGATTGAATGAGGAGTCGCCCTCGGAGGGATTAAGCCTTCGTCATTTGTGTCGGTATCGGCGTCAGAATCGGCGTCGGTGTTCGTATCTGCGTTCGCGTTTGAATCGGTGTTGGTGTTGGTGCCTGTGTCTGCGTTTGCATTCGGGTCTGCACCTGTATTGGTGCCTGCGTTCGTATCGGTGTCGGCTTCCTTATTTGCAGTATCGCCCGCGTCGATGTCACCGTTCTTATCCGCGTTTGTTCCTGATTTTAACCCTGAGCCTAAGTCTGCGTTTGCTTCTCTGCCTGCCTCGCTTGTATTCACACCTAGCGTGGTTTTTTCTGCTCCCCTCGCCGGCGCATTTGTCGTTTCGGCAAATACAACAGCCTCCGTCGGGAAAAGCATAATCGCCGACAGAAGCAATACCAATATCATCCTGCTTTTTGCTATAACTTTCATTCCTGTATCAAACTCTCTGTTCTTTATCTATGTCCTTCACTATATCACTATATCATTTCAGCTTATATTCTATGCGTAATGAGCCGCGCTGTCCTTTTCCTTATATAAATATAAAGAATAAAAGCATGGTATTAGTATTTCTCAGCCTATGCCTGCTTGGACTGCTACTCTTTTTGTCTACTGCCCGAGCAGGTTTCTAATCTCCTGTTTGTAGTCCTCGACGCCCGGCTGATTGAAGGGGTCTATTCCCATAAGCTTGCCCGTAACGGCGGCGCTAATCATCAGGAAATAGAGGAGCTGCCCGAGCGAGTATTCGCTTATATCCTCAATATCTATCTTAATCATTGGGATATTCGCCTTGGCATGGGCTGCCATTACGCCCTTTACAGCCATAGCGTTTATATCGTTCAGGGATCTGCCTGCAAGCTCGCTTCCGGCAGAGCTTGGAACTATTACGTCCTTATCCCTCTTGAGCACATTGAATATAGTCTCGAAGAATACCTGATTTCCTTCCTGAAGGAATTGCCCCATTGAATGAAGGTCTGTCGAGAACGTCAGCGAGGTGGGGAAGATTCCCTTGCCTTCCTTCCCTTCACTCTCGCCGAAGAGCTGTTTGCACCATTCGCCAATGAGTCTGAGCGAAGGATCATAGTATTCAAAGACCTCGATTATCTTTCCTGATTCATATAGGGCATGTCTGGCAACAGCGTATTTCAGTCCTTCATTCCAAAATTCCTCGCTCAGAGAAATATCCTTCGCACCCTGCACGAATGCGTCAATATCCACTCCGGCAACCGCCAACGGAAACATAATGCCCGGCGTGAAAGCCGAATATCTTCCGCCGATATTCCCGGGGATTTCAAATGTGACATAGCCCTCTTTATCAGACTCCTCCCTGAGTATTCCCTTGGCGGGATCGGTAATCGCGACTATTCTGCGGGCGGTCTCTTCCCTGCCGTACTTCTCATACAGCCAATCCTTGAGGACGCTGAATGCAAGGCGACTCTCCATGGTGCCGCCGGATTTCGATACGACGCAGAGGCATACCTCATTCTCCTCAATGACGGATTTGAAATCCGCGAGATAATATCCACTCATATTGTTGCCGGCATAGAGCAGTTCGGGACATCCCTTTTTGCTCCCGCCGAGAGCGTCCAGCACAGCGGCTGTACCGAGGTATGAGCCGCCGATACCGATAACGATAAGCTTATCGCATTCGCCTCTGATGTCGTCCGCGACCCTCTTCATCTCGTCCAACCATTCAGCAGGCATATTCTGCGGGCAGTTGACCCAACCCGTGAAAGCCTCTTTATCCTCACGAAGCTCAGCAGCTATTTCGATTGCAGCAGCAAGCTCTGCATTGCTTATTAAATCCTTTACACAGTCTTGATTTAGATTGATTTTCATGAGTCGTCTCTCTTTCTTAATAGTCTTAATTATCTTAATTTATATTATTTGCTTTTTCTTACTTGTTTATCCTATTATTATTTTAACCATTTTTTAAAGCTGTCAAAAGAGGAACCATATACTTTTACCCTTTTTATTTGATATATATTCTGCTTTCTAGTGGCGTAACCCTCGCTTCCATACGCAAATGCTAGTTTTATACCTGTATCAGCATATGCCTTTCTCATAGCCGCCGTATTTATTCCGAACGGATATGCCAAATACTCAAATCCATAAACCTTCTTTTGGCGTAGAGCATCTTTTTTGATCCTCGTGTACGAAGAATTAACCTTGTCTCTCCTATGCAGGGCGTATGTGTGACTCTGAAACTCAAGATTTGTCTGAGTGTCCTTCAGTTTGCGCCACTGCTTATATGATATTGAGTTCTCCTTACTATTGTATGTGCTTGCACCTATGATAAATGTCGTCGCTTTCAAATCGTATTTCTTTAGGAGAGGGAGAGCGTATTCAACTACACCTCTATGTCCGTCGTCAAAGGTAATCATCACGGTTTTGGGTGGCAGCTTGATTTTCTTTTTATACCAGAGATAAAACTCCTCGCAGTTTATAGTTCTATAGTCGTTATCATAAAGGTATTTTAGCTGCCTGCTAAGAGCCTTCTTCGTGATGACGAGGCTGCTTCTTCCTCTATCTTTATCTACAACCTTGTGATAGGTGAATACCGGAATATTTTTGGCATTAACGCCCTTATAGTATCCGTATTTTTCTATCGCCTCCGCCTCAGGATCCACCTCGCTTTCCTGTGCAGACTCCGAAGTCGCTTCTGACTTAATCTCTTCGGATTTAGTTTCTTCCGTCTTTGCCTCTTCCGTTCTAGTCTCTTTCGACCTAGCCTCCTCCGATGCTACCTGCTTGCAGCCTATGTCAGCGGAGATTCGGTCTTCGGCGAAAGAATCCTGAGTATGAACTGACATCAGTATTATCAGTAGTAGCATCAATAATACGAGATAAGCTGCTCTTTTCGTCCTTCTTATATCATTTTGTCTCTTTTCAAACACTCTATTATCCTCTCGGAATTTCGCCCGTCGCTAAACTCCACTATTTTATCATATCTTTCCCTGTCTTTCTCGCTCTGCGCTCTGCCATAGGTCTCGGAAATGGCAGTCCTAAGCTCAGCCTCATTCATGCAAACCCTGCCGAAAGCGTTGTCCTCGTTTAACATCAGATGAGTTTCCTCGCCGTAATGCCTCATGCATTCATCCTTTTCTTCCCAGCAGAAGATTGTATTGGCTCCCCTGTAAAAAGCGTCATAGGCGATAGACGAATAGTCAGTTATGAGCAAGTCGCAGTCCCTGAGCGTCACATCATAGCTATCCGTCAGTCTCAGATGTCCGCCGATTCCGTCCTTTTCTCCCTCAAATCTCTCCGCCATAAGCGGGTGCGGCAAGATGACTACCTTATCCTTTAGTTCGCCTGGAACGGCATTATACATTCTCTCTATCATTTTGTAATAGCCGCTCTGCCTGATGTCGTGCTTCGCCTGGTTGGTCTCCCAGCGTCTCCATGTAGGCATTATAACGATTTTGTCCGCGCCCTCATTTCTATAGCTTTTATCGAATTTCGCAAGCCCCGTTATATATAGGTTGCCACGCTTCATTCCGGCTAGGTCCATAAAATGCTGCGCTTCCGCCTCGGAGGAAACCACAGTTCTATGCAGCTTATAGCCCTTCTTCTGCCTGAATCCGACGCGAAGTGCTGAATTCAGCGACACCATATACATGACGCCGTGCTGGAGAAAGACATAGCTGAGCCCCTTGCCGGTAATCTTATCCTGAACCCTCTTGTTCGCAATCCTGAGCTGGAGAGCGTGGTCGATAGTCTCAGTCGAAATGAATTTATCGCAGGCGAAGAAGTATTCCAAATGCCTGTCGCTGTCCTTTTCAATAAGATTCTGCCTATATCTCTCGTCCATGCCCTGAACCGCGGGAATGCCCGTATCGACTATATAATAGACATTGTCAAAGCCTTCGTCTATCAGCTTCTCGTACAGCACAGAGGCGCTTTCCTCGTATCTCGCGCAGTTCTTCTCGTACATGAGCACTATATCCTTATCCCTATGCTGCTTCGAGTTTTTATAGGCTCTCTCGATTCGCGCCTGTCCTTCCTCCGTGTCGTATTGGTTCGCGTCCCTTATAGTGAAGAATATGGAATTGTTGACGTTTTGCCTGAAATACATGGCGAGCCCGTCTTTTATGAAAATGCGGCTATTGTGGTTCCTGCCGCGCTTCCTGTCGAATATCGAATAGGATATTCTGTTTTCGCCCCTTCCGTCGTAATTTATCAGGAGCTTGTTCTGAATATCCCAATCCTCAGCCTTTTTTATGTCAATCTCAAGCTTAAATCTGTTGAGGGCTGCACCGCCCGGGAGCTTCCTCCCATAGCGCGATTTGAAGGAAATATCTATCGCATTTTCCTGAACGGGAATATCGATTTTTACCTTATCGGTGTCAAATCTCTCGCGGCTTCCCCTGATCTTTGTAATACAAAGCCCCTCCGCGATAATCGTATCGCCTTCGAGCCTTGTATCTAATGATGAGGGAATAATCCCCATTGACGGTATCAGCTTAGCCTGCTTCATTTTAGTTCTTTGCGTAAAACTCTTTAATCTTATCCGAGATATAGCTCACCTCGTCAGCCCTGAGCCCATAGTACATTGGCAGCCTCAGCAGTTTCTCGAAGGTGTCCGTCGTATATCTGTCCTCACCGTGAAACCTTCCGAACCTAGATCCAGCCGGTGCGCTGTGGAGCGGCACATAGTGGAATACCGCCTGAATGCCGTTTTCATTCAGATAGGCTATCAGCTTAGTCCTCTCCTCTATATCCTTCGCCTTGATATAGAACATATGCGCGTTATGCTCACATTCCTCAGGGATAACAGGCAGCTCTATCCTTCCTTTTCCGGCAAGTTCGGATAACTGCTCGTAATAGGAATTCCAGCTTGCCATCCTGTTTTCGTTTATATCATCAGCCATTTCCATTTGAGCATAGAGATAAGCCGCATTCAGTTCGCTCGGCAGATAGGAAGAGCCCATATCGACCCATGTGTATTTATCCACCATGCCCTTGAGAAATCTGCTTCTATCCGTGCCTTTCTCTCTGATAATCTCCGCCCTGTCGACCTTCGCCTCGTCGTTGATTAGAAGAGCTCCGCCCTCGCCCATGCTGTAATTCTTGGTCTCGTGGAAGCTATAGCAGCCATAGTCGCCAATACTGCCAAGCCCCCTGCCCTTATATGCGGACATGACTCCCTGAGCGGCATCCTCTACCACTATCAGATTGTGACGTTTCGCTATATCCATTATGGTGTCCATTTCGCAGCCGACTCCCGCATAGTGAACAGGCGCGATTACCCTGGTGCGCTCCGTGACAGCCTCTTCTATGAGCTTCTCGTCGATATTCTGCGTATCGGGTCTGATGTCAACAAAAACGAGATTCGCGCCTCTAAGCACAAAGGCATTTGCCGTGGACACGAAGGTATAGGACGGGAGAATCACCTCATCGCCCGGCTCAATATTCGAGAGCACCGCCGCCATATCGAGGGCTGTGGAGCCTGAGGTTACGAGGAGAGCCTTCGCCGTTTTCGTCCTCTCCTCTATCAAGGCATTGCATTTCCTGGTAAATTCTCCGTCGCCGCAAATCTTGCGGTTCTCTATAGCCTGTGCAATATATTCTTTTTCCTTACCCGCATAAGGCGGGATATTAAAACTAATCATATAGTGTCCTCTTTTATCTGTTCCCATACATCTTTTCATAGTATTGCTGGTACTCGCCGCTAACTATGCGCTTCCACCAATCCTCGTTATCCAGATACCATTTTATGGTCTTTTTTATTCCGTCTTCGAACTTCGTCTCCGGCAGCCAGCCGAGTTCCTCATGAATCTTGCTCGGGTCAATCGCATAGCGCTGGTCGTGCCCCTTCCTATCCGTCACATAGGTAATCAGGCTCTCAGGCTTCCCGAGCTCTCGAAGAATAATCTTTACAACCTCTATATTCGCCTTCTCGTTATGCCCTCCTATATTATATACCTCTCCGACTCTGCCGTTTTCGAGTATGAGGTCTATGGCTCTGCAATGATCCTCAACATAAAGCCAATCCCTCACATTCAGCCCCTCGCCATAGACCGGCAGAGGCTTGTCCGCCTGAGCGTTCGCTATCATAAGCGGAATCAGCTTCTCCGGAAACTGATAGGGTCCGTAGTTATTGGAACATCTGCTGATAGTGACAGGCAGCCCGTATGTCCTATGGTACGCCAGCACCAGCAGATCTGCCGCAGCCTTACTCGCAGAGTAAGGGCTCGATGCCGTGAGCGGCATCGTCTCGACAAAGAAGAGGTCGGGTCTGTCGAGCGGCAGATCCCCATACACCTCGTCCGTACCCACCTGATGAAACCTCTTAACTCCATATTTAATGGACGCATCCATCAGCACCTGCGTTCCGAGTATATTAGTCCTGAGGAAAAGCCCCGGATCCTCTATAGATCTGTCAACATGTGACGCCGCAGCAAAATTGACGACAGTATCAAAAGCCTCTTCATCAAAGAGCCTGTCAATATCCTCCGCATCCGTGATGTCCGCCTTTGCGAATTTGAATCGCGGATTGTCCATTACAGGCGCCAAGGTCTCGAGATTTCCCGCATAGGTCAGCGCATCCAAACCTACAATTTCATAATCCTGATGTGCCTCCAGCATATGGAAAACAAAATTGCTGCCTATAAATCCCGCCGCCCCTGTTACCAGAACCTTTTTCATAATCACTACTACTCACTTTCTCACCGCAGTCTTTTCATAATCGACTAATTTTATATTATGACTGCCCGTTTTGGCAATAACCGATGCCAAGGTGTCATTCTTGCCCTTTTATAATATAGGGAGTGCAGAAATGGCACTTTTAGTTGACATTAAGGTGCAGTCTGCATATACTGACACTGAGGTGACTTGAATGAATACAACTATTAAAGATTTGCGAAAATCCGGCAGGCTCACGCAACTAGAGGCTTCCAAATTAGTTGGAATTCCTCTGAGAACATTTAAGGAATATGAGAACCACTCAGAGAAGATTGGGACTATCAAATATGAATATATCCTCCAAAAGCTAGAAGAATTGCTATTCATAGATGAGGCTCACGGCATTCTGCGACATGAAGACATCGTTTCAATTTGCTCGGAAATTTTTAAGGAGTATCCCGTATACTATTGCTATCTATTCGGTTCTTATTCTAAAGGAACCGCCACCGAGACAAGCGACGTTGATCTCTTAGTGTCTACTGATGTCAGTGGTCTGCATTTTTATGGACTTGCTGAGAAACTACGCAGTAAGTTGAAAAAGAAGGTCGATTTAATAACCCTAAATCAGCTCAAAGACAATCTCGAACTTCTGGACGAAATTCTAAAACATGGAGAAAAGATTTATGTTCAAGGGCAATAGGTATTATCTGCAGAAAATGAAGGATAACGCGGATTTCATTTTAGAGCATATGCAGGACATCAGCCAAGAAGAATTGGAAGCCACTCCTGTACTTCTTGACTCTATGATGCTGCGCCTGGTGCAAATTTCAGAAGATGCCAGGAATATCTCTGATGCTTTCAAGACTCTTAACAAGGAAATCCCTTGGACAGACATATATGGACTGCGCAATCGTATCGTTCACGACTATGGTAATGTCGATCTTGGAATAATCTATGATACATTGACTAACGATATCCCAAAAATAAAAGAATTCTTGGAAGAATCTCTCTTTTCCGCAGAGTAAGCCTTAGCACGGAAAACTTCTGTTGCACAGCAATATTAAAGCAAGGCGCCTTTCTCCTATGTCGGAGTGGCCGCCTTGCTTCCTTTTATCACGTTTCTACGTTTCTGTGTTTCCGCGTTTCCGCTAAATTTACGTTTCACTTTTTTTAGTTCTCCAGCGTATATTAGTTCGCTCCCACATAGCGGTAAACTTTTTTAAAGCTCTTATACGCTTTGTCGGTCAATGTTCTTACTGCTATGGAATCATCCCATACCTGACTGTCGGGATCTCCCTTGTCTTCGATTCCAGCGTCTACATATTGACCATTTCCGATATACATTGCCATATGACCGTCCCAGCATAGAACGTCACCGGGAAGAAGCGTCGACTTGTCTGGATGCCCGAGCGCTATGAACAACGAGGACTTCTTAATCGTATCCCAGTCATAGCTCCTGCCGTTTTGACACATGCTCAGCATCGTGGCATCGCCGCCGCCATGGGCGTATGCCGCATGTACGAATGGATTACAGCAGTAAGTCTTTTCCCACTGAACTACATGTTTCTGCTTTGACTTAGGCTGCGTTCCGCAGAAATAGCAGCCATTGTGGTGAGCATGTTTACCATTACCATAGTGGAACGAATTGTCATTGGCTATCGCAATAGCCCATGTGCAAGCTCCACTTGCAACCGCGGCGGATGCAGGCGATTGCACGATTTCCTCTTCTTCGGGTTCCTCTGGCAAGGGCTGAGCTCCTGACTGTATATTCGACAGACTGATTCCTGAGCCTTTGACATAACAATATTTAAGATTAACCTTTACTTTATACCATGGAGTAGTGGAACCTTTCGCCTTTGCCTCCATGACTGCAATAAAGGAGGAATTTTTCTTTAGCTGCCCTACCTTCTTCATCTTGTTTCCAGCACCTTTGCGGTAGATGACAATATTATTAGATTTAGCCGTGGCACTGCCGTAAGTTTTTATTTTGACTAAGTCAGATCTGATAAATCCACTGCCTTTGGTCGAAGTGACTCTATACCATTTTTTTGTAGCCCCATTCTTTGACTCGCTGGTAAACACTTCCTTCCTGATGATAAGAGGAGTTCCATATTTAAGTACTGCACGGCGTTCGCCTTTGGTGGAAGCCTTGGATCTCAGAATTGCTCCGTCCTTGCATTTGACAACGCCGCTTGCGTCAATTCCGCTCGCAGCCTCTGACTTAGTCGAGACGAAGTTGAAGGTCGTTGTAACCAGCATGGCAATCACGAGTATGTTTAATATTCTATGTCTTGTTTTAATCCTAATCATTTTCAGAATCCCCTTGTTAGCTGAAACGCATTCAGCTTTAATCCTTCTAATTATCACTCACTATGTCCGAAATTATAAAATCTGCGCCAAGCCGGAGCAATATTCCTATACATCTTTTAAGGTCTTATTTGGAGCAGCGCCTTGCTCTTCGATGGCGTAAAAGCGATTGAATTGTCAGGGCTATCTCTGTAATATTAGAGCATAAACGAATACACTGAACATAATATATAGTTACTACAAGATATTAAAGATACTAATAGACAAGAATAGAAAGAATAGTATGAGTAGCAATCCTAAAAATCCTCTGAATAATGGTCTGAATAATTGCCTGAACAATGACGTGCTATCTAATGCCGTAAGATTATTATGCGCCTTAGTCTTTCCCATTCTGGGCGTAATCGGTATTACTGTATACAAAATATCTGCTTCGGATTTTCTCCTAGCTTTTTCATTCTTTTTTTTCTACGTTCAATTCCCCGGACTGTATCTTCTTAAAAGGGCAGGGCTAGGACAAAAGCATATTTCGGTGACGCTTGCGGTAAGCCTCTTTATCGGCTGGGGATTCGAAGTATTAGTATATTTCATAAATGATGTGCTTCCAACGGATTTCCTTTTATATATATCGGGGCCTATCCTCTCATGCCTGTATTGCCTTGAGCTGATTCGAAGCAAGGACAATCCTCTAAAAAGACGTGGGTTTAGATTTAGTCGGCTGTCTCCGCTGCTTTGCCTCTTCGTCACTCTCGTGATGTTATACTGCGCCCTTAATGTGCAGTTCAGGTATCTTTCGCCTGAGATTGCGAAGCTCACCATGATGAATTCCGACAAAGCCTATCATCTTGGACTGATAAATGCCCTTTCGCATGACTATCCAATGATAAGCCCTTGGGTGGCGGGAAGAGTCATCAATTACCATATTTTTACTGAAATACTGCTTTCCATACCTGTCAGGCTTTTCGGAATGACCTCGGATTTTATGATGCTCTCCTTCGGACCTTTTCTGACTACATATGCCTTTTGTATATCTGTATACAGCTTCTTCAAGGAGATGTCATCCGTTCCGAAGCGAGCCGGAGCATACAGCCTGCTGCTCCTCCTGTCAAATATCTATATTACGAGGGACGAATCCACCTCGCTTGCTCTTAAATTTGCCCTCGAAAACGACAACTCGGCAGGCTATGGCATTGCGGCAAGCCTGGTAAGCATTGTTGTCTTTAAGAAATGGTATGAGTCCTTCGAGGCGAAGGCTTCTAACAGGTGGAGCTATCTTTGCCTGCTAATTCTCATGCTAATGCTCACGACGGGAATCAAGGGCCCTATGGGAGCCGTAATTATCGCGTCTTCCTGGGGCACATTTATGCTTGGCATGATATTAGGGAAAATATCGCCGAAGCTGCTTGCTCCAATGCTGCCCCTCACAGCGTCCTTCCTGTTGGTATATATGGGCGTACTAAGAGGCAAGGGCGTGTCAAATGCGTCGGGGGAGTCCATATTTGCAGTCGCTAAAATCGTAGACATCGCGTTTTGGAAGAAGCCGCTCGTCGAAGGACTGAAAGCGATAGGAATGGGCGCTGCGCCGAGGCTTGCCGTGGTTCTTCTCGTATTCATGGTATTTTTCTTCACGATCTACTTCGTCCCCTTCTGCGTCGGATATATAAGAGAATTGATATTGGTAGTATTCGGTCGTAAGGAGTTCAATCCTCCGCGGGTATTGGTATATGCGGCGTCTGCGGTTGGATTCGTCCTTCTGATGATTATGAACTATTCGGGGCATAGTCAGGTGTATTTCGGACTCGTTACCGCATTCTTATCACCGATAGTCGCATTCTGGTTTATAGAGGATCTCGAAGCGAAAAGGGACAGGTCAAAGGCAGCTAAGTTTGCGCTGAACGCCACCCTTGCACTTATGGCAGTATGCCTTATTGCCACCACCATATCCATAACAAACTATATGGGCAGAAGTTACAGGGGAGCCGTTAAAGCCTCAAATGCAAAAGCAAAGCATAATAAATACCTCAGCATTAGTGATGACGAGTACGAGGCAATGCGTTGGCTTATGGAAAACACCGATGAGGACGCGCTGCTTGCGACAGATAGATACTACAGCGTGCCTTTAGATGAATACGACGTCGACAATCGCTGGGACAATAGGTTTTTCCTATATGCCGTATATTCCAATAGATTCACCTATATTTCGGGCTCGGGCTATAATATTCCTGACAGGGAATCCGAGCTCAGGCTTGAGATGATAAAAACTAACAGACAGCTTTATGATGTGGAAAACGAGCAAAGGGGAGATCTCGCCAGAGAGCTCGGCGTGGACTATGTGGTCGTCTCGAAGCGTTTCACAAAGGCCCCTGACCTTGCAAATAAAGACTATAAGCTTTGCTATACAAACAAAGATATTGATATATACAAAATCGCGGGATAGGAGCCTTTTAGACGACGTATTTTGTTGTCATTCCTAAATATACTATTACACCATTTCGGACTCTAAGACGCTCCTTCGCTATTTATTATGCCGTCGTTTTTCTACCCTTCAATGATATAGCTATCATCAGCAATACCCCTATCAGAGAAACAATGCTCCCATATCTGACGGATTTATTATTATATTTCAGCTCAATGCTATGCTCGCCTTTTGGGATTCTCGCGCCCACGAAAGCCGTGTCCAGCCCCTCTATTTTTTCAGCCTTTTCTTCATCAATATATATATCCCAATTATCAGAGGCGGTTATCGATAGGAAGAGGACTCCGTCTTTATCCGTTGTCAGACGCCCTTCGACCTTTTTATCATCATAGTCATCAACGCTGAGCTTTCTGCCTATGCATTCACCCGCGTATTTATCGTAGTTCTCCACGCTCATTGCAGACGCATATATTTTATCGAAGGTATAAACGCCCTCTTCCGACAGGGTGATCTTTATCGAGTCATCACCTTTCAGCCAGCCCATATTTATATCGTGGTTTTTCAAGCCGTCCACGCCCTGCCTGCTCTTATGATTGTGGACATATCTTTTTATTCTTCCGTCGTCCGCATATATCTCGTACGCCGCCCCGTCTATGCCGTCCTTTGAATTTAGAAGAAGATTATCAAAGGATATTACTAATTGGCATTCGGGAACGTCCTTGACATTCATAACAAATGAGGCGTCCTCTTTGTCTGCAATCAGCCTTCCGTCCTCGACCCTTATTCCGTCCAAATCAGTCAACTCATAGGGCAGTTCAAGAATGTCGAGATCAAGCTCGCTCGCCTTGACGAAGCTAAGCCCCTCGCATTTTTCCGCCTCTTCGTCAGGCACTACCGCAGCCTGAAGCAGCGCCTGTTCCTTTTCCAATCTGCCGAGCTTGTCAAATTCGCTTTTCAAAATCACTTTATCAAGGGCAAATCCGAGTCCGACATCATATTTATTCTTAAAGACGGTAACCCCGTCGATCTCGCCCTTTTTTTCAAATCCATAGCCCGCATAATAGTCCGAATCCTCATACCCCTCTTTCTTCGCGTCATTTCCGAGGAAATACCTCGCTCCGTAAAGGAAGTCGAGCCCCATTCTATTTCCGTTCGAGATCATATAGACTCGCCTCGCATAGCCATAGCTATTGCCGAGTTCGACATTAAACTCAGTGAGGGTCTTAGGTATCATGCTGTTATAAATGAAGAGATTGTTTGACTTCCACCATATATTCTCGTTCGAGGGGAATTTCATCTCCGCATGGCTGGAAATCCTGTCGACGGAGTCCACTCTGTAAAACCCGCTGTCCTCTATCTGATTGCTGACCCTAATCGTAGACTTCTGTAAATTGTTGTAAACCGAAGAATTCCTCGCGAAGCTGTCTATATTGCTTCTAAATCCAACCGCCCAGCCCGCAGACAGAGAAATGAAGCTAATGGCAATCAGCGCGCTCGCGGCAATTCTGTCAAATGAAGGTTTCCCTCTAAGCCATATCAGCAGAGCTATGATGAATGCCCCTGCTGCAAGCTGAATCACGACAAAGATCAGCTCTTCCCTATCCAATGAAATCTTCCCGATTAAATGCAGTCCGGCTGTCCATATGGCGGCAATGGTTAATCCCGTCAGGAGCAGAGAAACAGCCCCCTTCGCAGACAGCTTATCTTTATCTAGCTGCTCGGCGGCACTCCAAACCGCAAAAAAGACGAGCATATAAGACCACCTGAAAGTCACATAGCTAAAGCCGTTAAACATACTGCCGAAAAATGGCAGGAAGAGCATGGAGAGCAGTAGAATCGTCATAATGGTATTCGTAGACTTTCTCGTGCATCCGCGTATGGCTATGGGAATTAGAAGGATAACAAGTATCGGAAGCCCTATATCGAGATAGTCGTAGGTCGAGCCCGTCCCGAGAAGGATTTTGCCAAGCCTAAAATAATGCTTTGCATTAAAGAATAATCCCTCGGTCTGAAATGTGCTGTCAGTAGACGCCCTGAGAGTCGCGAGAATTGAGAATATAGAGCCACAGGCAGATAACATTATTCCTATCAGCCCGTATGCGATAAAACCCGCCAGATTTTTAATATAGTCTAAGGCGGCGAACGCCTCTTTGTATGCAAAATACCTGAGGCATATATAGACAATGATGACTATCGCGGACATATATGCCAGATATGAGGATATGAGCATATAGTATGCGACAACCAAGATGAAAAGAATCGGCTTCTTTTCCTTGTATATCCTCTCTGCGCCCAAGACTAAAAGTGGAAAGAGATAGGCGCTCACCAGGAATTCGCTCTGCCTGAGAGCCAGCCCTATAAAGCAGGCAGAAAAAACATAGAGGGTCGCGCCCACTATATTCTGTCTTTTGGTAAGTCCCGTTTCCCTGCCAAGCAGAAGGAAGGCGATTCCGCCGAAATACATTCTGAGGAGTGCGGCTGCTGTAAATCCGAGTTCGAGGTATCTGATTGGAAACAGCGAGCCTATGAAAGAGAATGGGTCTACGAATATTTCAAGAGGCTCGTCAAGTCCCGTGCCCTCATACCAAGACCAGAAGGAAAAGCCCCGACCGGATATGATATTGTCCAGTTGATTTCTCATTTCAATCAGCCTGAACGCGCCCTGTTTGTAGGCGTCGTGGAACTGCATAAAGGATCGGTGGGTTAAGATCAGCATAGCAAAAATTCCAACGACATATATGCAGAATATAATCGTGTACTGCACAAATGTGTTGGATAAGAATGCTTTTGCTAGAGGCTGACTGTTTCTACTCTGTTTCAATTCCTCACACCCTACAGATGAAGCAGCGCATTTTACCGTTTTCGTCCGGCGGGATTTCGTCCATCCATTCAAATACGAGCTTATACTCACGCCTTCCGTATAATTCCTCTACTTTTCGTTCATAGAAAGCCTCTATATCTTCCCTGGTATGAGAATTATCCCCGGGGTCTTGCACGAGAAGTATATGTATTTCATCAATCTCCGTCTGCACATATCTAAACTGCGCTATCCCCGTTATGCCATTGGGAATCTTCATCAGCTCAGTCGCGGAGGTGTCCGCCCCGTCCGCATGCTTTACCATATCATTGGTGCGACCCCTGATAGTCTTGATATATCTGACGCCGTCAATAGTCTCGGACGTCGCCGTATCTCCAATCTCGTAATTGATAATCGGAAAGTCCTTCTTATAGAGCGTCGTGCCTATTACCCTTCCCTCATCTGCGAGATTACCCTCTTCATCTATGAGGTTGATAACATGCGTGTCCGAGTAAATATAAAATCTATCGCTTCCCGGCAGCCTCACCGCGCAGCTTCCGGTCTCGTTGCAGCCATAGGCGTCCATGAGCCCCTCGCCGAAGGTTTCGAGGAGAAGCTTCTTTGTTATCTCGTCGACCATTTCGCTCACCGGCGTATAGACCTTGGGCTGGTGAATTTTCATATTGTGATTCTTTGCATAGAGAGCCATTCTCACCAGCACATTCTTGCGGAAGCAGAGGCAGTCAGGCTTATAGTCGTTCACAAGCTCTATGAGGTCTCTCATACCCTCTCCTACATAGTGGTGCTCAGGCACTATCCTTCGCCTCATAATGCCAAGCTTCTGAATCCAAGAGTCCCCCTTTTTCGGATCAACCTTGGAATGCGTGGTAAGAAATGATAGCATTTTACCCGTAAAGGGCTTGTAGCCTGCGAACATCAGCACTCTAATCCAATTAGCATTCATGCAGGCAGCCTCGCGGTGTGTAAGCGCGAATTTAAGCGGCACGCCCGACGATCCGCTGGTGCTGAAAATCTCCCAATCCTCCTTCTCCTCAGGACGCGAATTAAACTCCGCCTGCATCCATTCGCGCAGCTCTTTTCTCGTCATCACGGGGAACTTCACAAGATCCTCTGCTGTTTGGAAGTCTGAGGGTGTCAGTCCGTTTTTCTCGAAAATGGCGCGATAATAAGGAACGCGCTCATAGGCATTCTTCATCGTCTTTCTGACGAGCCTATCCTGCCGCGCTTTAATCTTCTTATGATTTTCGGGCACTTTTTTATCCAGCTTCGCGAGATAATAAAGCGTCATTATATTCTTGAATTCTTTCGCGATAAACGACATCATTTTCAATCCTCAAATGCCAAGTGCAGTATATCTTCATAATAAAACATCCACTTCCGTATTCGGAACCTCTTTCCATCCCCATATATAATGCGGCGCATTCGGACCCTCGTTGAAAAGAAGGTCAAATATGCTCACATAATGGTCGAAAGGGTAGATATGCTGATTGTATTTTGGGTAGGCATAGTCCATATAATGTAGCTCAATGCCTGCCGCATCGAATTTTGACTGATCCATGAAGTCCTTGGAGGAAGGACCGTTTATAAACCAATCACAGCCGAGCTTCTCGCAGATATTTATAACCTTCTCTCCGTCCTTTCCGCCGGGACAGTTTAACTCTGCGCCGTTTATGAATTCAGTCGCAATGCCGAGCCTTCGGGCGAGTTTTTCCGTCATATAGCGATTCATTTCTGAGAGATTTGTCCATTGATGCTCAGTGTAGAAGTCGTCCAGCAAGCCACTATAGTCTGAAAAGAAAGGTGCTTTAGAGTAATTGAGTGTCAGCGTTCTCTTATGCTTTGCCTGCCAATCAGATGCGGCGTCGATTTCCGCCTCGCAGATAAGCTGATTGAACTTCCCCTTTGTTTTTACCGGAACAGTGAGCCATAGTTCTCCGTTCTTGGTCGGGATTTTATTTCGGCTTCTCCAATCTTTCTTAGTATATTGCACATCATCATAAAAAACAAAAACATCCACTCGGTTTATCAGGTCAAAGACGCCTTTCCAAGGGATGTAGTTGGATTGAAGCATAGCAACTTTTTTCACTTAGTTATCTCCTTTCGACTTCTCCTATCATACCCGAACAAGTATATAACAATATAGCGGGAAGGGGCAAGTTAGTAGTTTCTAACTACATCCGCGATGCTTTGCATATCGCTTTCATCATATCTTTGATCTATGGGCAGCCATGTAATATTTGATGCCCATTCATATTCGAGCGTCCCCTCGTACTTTTCATCAAGGAGGAAGTCCCACAAAGTCGGCACATATATCTTATTTTCAACCAAGTATTTTCTGAGGCTCATGCCATCTTCGTGATAGTAGGGGTATAGATATGGGCACTCAGGCGTCGCCTTGGTGAATGGATTATCGCTTTTTAAAAGCGCATTCAAAGCTGCGTAATTCTCTCTCCTCTTATTCTTAATATACTCGTAGTCCGTGCCTTTCAGTATCATTTGGGTAAAGCGTGACATTTGTTTGGGTGTCTCGCCGCTATATCCTACCTCCGCAGATTTAGACTCGGCATAATAATCATTCGCAAAGCCTTCAAGTCTTCCCACAAGGTATTTAGCCCTTTCTGTCGACTTATCCATGGGGAGACTGTCTGTCGTCCCTTCAATATCGCTGGCAACATATGCACCATCAGTAACACCTATGAATTTTCTTAGAGAATAAATTGTATGAACCCCCGCAATTGGTTCGCTAAAAAATGCTTGAGCATTATCAACGATTACGGTATTAAACGTCTCTCGGTATCTGACAATATCAGCCTCTGTGAGAAGTCCGTTGTAGTTCACGAGGTAAAAAATATCATCCTCTTCGGGCGCACCCTTTTCGCCCCACACCGGACGGAGGTTTTCATCCATTCTGTATGATACCAACCTATACCCTGCCGCCTCAGCTGTCTCGTTGACGGTGTCGCATATGAATAAAGGAAGAAAGACTCTATTATGCGGAATATGGCTTAGCAGCCAAATCAAAGACGTCCTTGCGAGGTTGAGCTTATACATTCCTGTGTAATACTCGCTGCCGCGCATATCTCCGAATTCGAGATATCCTCCGTATTCCTTTTTCACGCCCTTTAGGTTCTCCATTCTCTTATGTCCCTCGTGTTGATAGAACTCTTCGTCCTGTTCTCAGTCGTGTTGCCACTCACGCGCACAGCATCTTTTGATGCCGTTCGCGCTCTTCCTACAGGGTGTAAATCAATATCCCCGCTATGATAATCAGATTGCCGAGCAGCTGTTTTCCTGTAAACTTTTCTTTCAGCAAAAGATATGAGAAGAGCATGACGTTTACATAGCTGAACGAATCGATTATCGAAGCGTATTTAATCTCGACTTCGGTATACGCATAGGTGTTAACCAGCAGCACGGAAAAGGCGATTCCATACGCCAGAATGACTCTCCAATTCATATACTCGCTTATGATATTCTTATGTTCCTGCTGCGCGCTCTGTTTCATCAGCACCTGCGAAAAGGCGGTGAAGAATGTCGTCGCAAACAAAATCAGCATATATGGATGCATCAGTCCGTACCTCCTTCGCCGTTCTCATGCTCACCAAACGAAACGAGGACTACCCCGAGCATGACGACGAGCATTCCCAATATATTCTTAGGCGTTATATTCTCCGAAAAGACAGCGGTCGCCCATATCTGACTCCACACCAAATACATCGCCCTATTCGCATACGCGATATGAAGGTCGAAATGCTTTATTATCCGCTGCCAAAAGAAAGCGTATAGCAGGCAGACGCAGAGCATCAAAAAAATGAGAAAATACACCTTTATACTGCTCAGTCCAAGGCTCTTATACTCCAAAGCGGCAAATTTCCCCACCACCTCGGTCATGGAAAAAAGCAATATACAAAGGTGCAGATAGATGAGATGCTTAATGCGTGTTTTTCGTTCCGTAGCGTTTGGCATAATATGCCTAGTCTTCCTCCTCAAAGGTCTTTTCCCTGATAATAAACTGTGGTGTGTCGTTTAATATCAGGATTGCCTTGCCCAGATATTCTCCGACTATGCCGAGTACCATAAGCACCGCTCCGAAGAGCAAAGTCATCAAGCATATGGTGGATGCCCACCCCATTGGAAGCATCGGATCGACCATCTTCTTTATGACCGCCCATATGGTGAAGGCTAGTCCAAATACAGAAGAAAACATCCCTATTAGGAATGCCGTCCTGAGTGGAATGACGGAATAGTTCCAATAGCGTAGCCACATCTTTACCAATTTGCTGAATGTATATCCCGATTTGCCCTCAGCCCTAGCAAAATGCTCTACCTCAACCTGTCCGATGTTATGCGATATTTGATAAAACAGCCCATCCAATATAATATTATAGCTGGTGTATTTTATGGCTTCTTGGTTGACCTGCTGCGTTATTATCCAAAAGCTTGATGCCGTTATCTCTTTCGGCATTCCGATTAGTTTCCCCGACGTATAATTGTTAAATCTACTGGTCAGTTGTTTGATATAACCGTTTTTGTATTTGTTGTTGTAAATGCCGTAGGTTATATCATAGCCTTCTTGAATTTTTTCTATCAATTTAAATACCTGTGATGGATGATTTTGCATATCATCATCAATGCCCATTACATAGT
The DNA here is from genome assembly GCA_017515425.1 of Mogibacterium sp. Lineage (GTDB taxonomy): Bacteria > Bacillota > Clostridia > Peptostreptococcales > Anaerovoracaceae > Crickella. Next base: position 87,425 of record JAFWFU010000041.1, on the reverse strand, counting down.
CACCTTTGGCATATCGCATTCCGCATATCTGTGCATTATGCTGACCGAAGCCTCTAATAAAATTTATTCCCTTGACGTTCGGATATTCCTCGCTCATGGCACGGATAACGTCATAGGTGCCATCCGTCGAGCCGTCGTTGACAAGTATGAACTCGCATTCATAGCCCTCACGCAGGTCGAACTCTTTCATCACGTCTTCAACTTCTCTTCGGATTACATTTTTCGAGTAATAACATGGTATTACGAATGATATAAGCATTTATCCAACTCCTAGCTTAAACTGTTTCTTGTCTCTCGTCCTACACTATGTAGATTTATCGCTAAATCGCAGGCGTTCATTCCCAATCTATCCCTATTCAGACTCCTCTTTGTCTGTATCGTCACTCTCTGCCGCTTCGTCTTCTATAATATTTCCATTCTCGTCGACGTCTTTGATGCTATACATCGTGCCGCGTCCCGTACCGGTATATCTTACGACAAATTGAACCTTACCATAGAAAGGCTGCGCCCTTCCTACCTTAATCCCATCGGGACCCCAAGTCTCGGCTGCGGCATGAACAATATCTCCGTCTCCGAGATACAGCATTACATGATCCGGTCTGACTAATACGTCACCTCTTTGCAAATTGCTAATTGACGGCTTCCCAACATTCTTCCATGTGCCATAGCGCGTATAGTCGCTCGAATTCATTCCCGCAGCTCCGCCTCTCTGGCAGGTTTTGAGCATTTGCGGATCTCCAGCCCCATGTGCATAGCAGGCATGTACGAAAGGATTGCAGCAATAAGTCTTCTCGTATCTCTTTCCTTTTCTCTTTATATTAGTGCCGCAGAAATAGCAGCCGCATCTATGCGCGGTAGAACCCGTCCCGTAAGAGAAGGAATCATCATTTGCGATATCAACGCCCCATTCGCAAGCAGCCTCTATCGCCGCCTCAGTGGTCATATCCTCCTCTATCACCTTGAATCTTTTCGTCATCGGCGGGCTTTGATAATCGTTCTCAGACGAATATGCCACCAAACGGATATCGTAGACCTTGTCCAGCTCGAACTCATCTAGGGTGTATTCGGTATCATCAGACTCCATTAGCAGCTCTGATCCATTGAAGAATTTGAAATTATCATAGTGTTTAGATTCGTCCCAATCGAAGCGCAGATCGTCATCACGTATCTTTATCTCGAGAGCCGGCGCAGAGCGCAGCTTCACCTTTACTTTTTCGCTGCTCTTGCTGTAGACCGGTTGCTTTGCATATCTTATCGCCTTTACTTCGTAATTGTGAGGCGTGTTCGGCTCCGCCTTGTCATCTGTGAAAGTCGTGGTCTCTACCTGTCCGATATTCTCCCCGTCCCTTATTATCTCGTACGCTATCGCTCCGTCCACCTTCGTGTACTCAAGCTCCACCACACCCTTGGATATATCCGCCTTAAGCTCCGGCATTTCCAACTCTGGTGTGATTTTGACCGCCTTCTTCTTCTCTATATCGCTCTGACGCAGACCCTTGCGCGCAGAGACAAGATAATAATAAGTCGTTCCCGTCCTGAGTTTGCTGTCCTCGTACTCGTTTCCCGTGGCAGTACCGACATATTTAAAAGACTCGCCGTCCGTCGATCTATATACCTTATATGCCCCAGCGTCGTCCGAAGCTTCCCACGACAAACTAACCGAGTTGTAGCTGCTGCCCGTGACAGCAAGGAAACGTATCGGTGCTGGCTTTGCAGACGCAATAATTAGCCCGAATGTTAGAAGAACTAATAAAGCATCGCAAATTAAAAAATATCTAAGATTAAATTTTGAAACAAATCTTTTCAGCATTCTTATTCTATTCAGTATTTTGTCTGCCTGTGATTATACTATTTGGTGCATGAAAATGCCATAAAATATTATCTCATATACTTGCGGCCGCTCAGCACATATCCGAAATAATTAAGCTGAGATAATACCGACAATGCCAAAATCACAATCGCGATTATCAGATATATCCTCCGCGCCCGTTTGTTGTTCGGGAATATGCTATCCGGGCGATATATATTTTCTATCAGCAGGCTTAGGGATACCAGCGCAAGGAAGTAAGTCCCGTACATCCGCCCCCAGTCGAAATTGCCATGTCTGGCTCTATAACCGGACTCCTCAAGGAATACCCACTGAGCAACGCCCATTACAAATACCATAATCGACAGAAAATACTTGCTTTCTTTCAGCCTCTTGTAATTAGCGGCAAGCACCAAGATAGAAAACGGCATGCCAAATATGAAGATATTAAACAAATTCTCTTGAGTAAACGATTTGGACAGACCAAAGACGACATCTATCGAACCTTCCATACCGTTGGTATTTCCAAAGTCTACAGTGCTGAGCCATATTATATACAGCCCTGCCGGAATGATTGAAGCGCCCATTTTAAAAAGCTGTATAAACCTCTGCCCGACGTTCCCCTTGCCTGTATCGAACAGGAATATGCCGAATAGAATCATCACGCTGGGAACTAGCTCAATCACAAACGACGGTTTCGACGCCGCGGACAAGAGCATTAGTATCATGGTGGCTATCCAATATCTGACAGAGACAGTCTGCTCTTTTCGGTAGATATCAATCATCTTTAGAAAAGCGAGGGTTCCCGCCAGCGAAAACAGTGTCATCGCATGCTGCGTCGGATTATGCCACGCAAATGCCGCAACGGAATGGATATAATAATATTCGTGAAGAACCGGTATAAATACAGGGCCTGTAAACAGCGCCAATATTGAAGCCGCCTGCAAGGCGTATCTTGGGGGCTGCTCTTTTATCGCATTGTTTGCGGTGAGAAATCTAATCACAAAATAATTCATGATGATAATCGCAGGGATAAGCGCCGCGAGGAAGAGATTGAATTCCAGCGTACTGCCATTTATGCTATGCAGAGCTCTGGAAATCATATCTAAAAGCCGTGGATCCATCTCCGTCTTTGTCGCAGCCTCTCCAGCATAATAGCGCATATCAGACGGATAGCCCCTATTGTATTTCACTATCATTCTGTAGAACAGCTCAATGCAGGTAATAAAGATGAAAGATACCACACCTGCATAGGCTATGTCTGTCCTGTAAATTTTCAGATTAAAAACTTCTTTATTCTTATTGCTGTTTTTGTTATTGATTCTATCCTTCATGTCGATATTTAATTGATTAGGCAGAATATGATTATTATACAATATATGATACAATGAATAGCAATATGTAACAACAATATAGATTTAGGAGAACGATTATGAAAAAAAATAGAATGCTACTTTCCATTCTTGCAATACTCGTACTTATTGCAAGTTTCAGCATGGTTGCCTGCAGCAAGAGCAATGATGAAGAAGGTTTATCATCAGATAACAATCCACAACTCAGCAGAGAAGAAAGCGATTATGATGACCCTTCTTTTATCAACGAAGAGGAAGACGCAACCCTGATTACGATTTCTCATAAGGAGGAGGATTTTTATGGCACATGGGAGACTAAATCCGAAAAAGCTGAGTACATGTATGGCAATGTTAAGCTCAAGATAAACGACGACCATACATGGAGTGGCAACATCACGGGTGAAAAGCTTAAAGGAAAGTGGACTGCAGTCGATACTGGCATAATTATTAAGGATGCCGACGGATTGATTTATTGGAATTTATTCTTTGTTTCCGATGGCTCTTTGATGTTTAAGGATTTGGATGTCGAAGATTCTGCTGCATTGGTATTAAAACAGACAAAGAAATAAGTCTCGCCTGCGTATAGCTGCATCTGTAAATAATCGGCGTTTTGCCTCAGTTTCTCGAGAGACTAGAATAGGGGTTGAAAGACCCCTATTTATGTGCTCCGACTCTCTATTTCTGTCGCCCTTCATGCGCCGTAACATATATTATTTACCACGGCACCCACATCGCAGATTTCATTCTTAATGAATAACGACTCTCGTTCCGACTTTTGCGTTCTCGTATACCTTCTTCGCCTTATCGTCAGGATTTCTTACACAGCCTCCAGATGCAGGCTTTCCAAGTATCTTTCTGCTTCCGGCAAGTCCGTGCATTGAATTATATGACGAGAAAGGAGACCACCAAGGTACATTATGTCTCACTCTCACCTTTGTCCAAATCTTTTTCAATCCCGTTGCGCCTGTAGGCGTCGGTGTTTGAGGTCTTCCCGTGCAGCATTCCCAATCATCTGTGCATTCCCATTTGCCCTTAGATCCCTCAAAATAATAGACATGCTGTGTGTATGTATTAACCCAAATCAGCACTTTAGTTTTACTGCTGACTTTCATCTCATTTATAAAGTTCTCAGCTTCGAATATACTATAGTTCTTTTCCTGCGTATACACGCCTTTAAGAACCCTTACTCTTATGCTATTTATATGATACCTTCTACCATCTTTGTAGAAAACATACTGCCCAGTAGAGAAATGAGTTGCTTCTATTTCCTGTCCACTCTTAAGATTGAGTTTTTTTCTCTTTCCACTATGAGAGTACAATGTAGCAGGTGCCTTAAGCTGGAGTTTATAGGTCATTTCTCTGACCGCCTGTCCTTTCACTTTAACAGGTTTCGACTCAAGCCTACCTCCCGGCGCCGTCGCGTCACTTACAAAGGCTGTTACACGGAATGTGTATGTCTTGTATTTTTTCAAATCCGGAACTCTGTACTCGGTTTCTATATTGGGGAGCACTTTAATCTCGCTAAAGCCTTCGCTGCCCTTCATATATACAACATATCCTTCCGCACCTTGGGAAGCTTTCCAAGTAAGGGTAATCGACTGATACCCGCTATTAGCTTTTAGCTTCGACACTTCGGGCGGAGCTACCTTTACGACACCCTCATCTTCTGCTGAAACGCCCATCAGTTCTAAAGATGTAAATATCAATGTCAGCAGCAATATTATCGCGACTTTTCTTCTGCTTTTCTTCATAATAATTATCCCTTCATATGCTTAGCACAAATCGTAACTCATTATATATTTGAATTAGCAAATACGCAAGCCTAACCATTGAATTAAGTGAATTCCGAAAGACTGAAAGTTAACGAAAAGGCTGTAAGGTGTGCAAGATAAGAAAAGACTTGTTCAAAATTGGTCTCTGAACTTGCCGCGGCTAATTCTCGACTGAAATCACCTGCCAGATTTTGATACCCGCCACCTCATCATATTCGCGAAATTCTATATGCCTGTCATCATCTGCATACCATTTGTTGTAATACTTTATTATGCGCTTTGTGTATTTGTTCCCGACGAAGAAAGCCTTTGGATTGTCTATAATATCCACGATAGGATTGTCCATTCCATAGTTTGCCAATTTGTTAAGCATATAAGGCGACAGTGTGCCCCAACTGCCTGTGCCTATGTAATTCCTTTCCAGCTCGGCATTCGGAGCTTTCCATGGCGTAAGCTGTGACGGGTTCCCCCTCTTTTCTCTTGTGGCGGTAATGAAAGCCTGCTGCTGATTTTTCATCAGGAATTCCGCTAGTTCCTTGGGCATTATGTTTTTTTCAACCTTTTGAAATGTATCTGCTGTGTTTTGGTATGCAGGCACAGTAAGCAAAAGAGGCGCTGCGATAGCAATCACATATAAGGATTTATATATCGCATTTTTCGCATTTTTAAGGTCGCCTGTTTCGGACAACGCATAAAGGAACCATAGCACCGTACAAACATCAACGACATATATCGCTCTATACACGGGTCTATTTATATAGAAAAGATAAATATGTAGTGAAATATTCATCAGAGCTACGCTTATTATATATACCCTTCCTCTCAGGTTTGATAAAATAAGCGATACCACTGCCAGCAGCGCAATGATTGTCAGATGAATCGCATTGAGCCCTTGCGACTCAATGCTCCTTTTTGTAGCCCTTAGAAAATCTCTAAAGGCGGTATCTAGACTTTCTTGCTTTTCAGTCTTTTGTCCCACTATGTCCAACAGAGTCTTCATATTCTCCTTGCTTGCCGCTCCGTCATAGTCAAAAAACCATTTCTTTATTAAATAAATATCATTTTTTGAAAACCCCGCCTCTTTATATTCATCTCTATGCTCTTCATAGTCGCTGAGTTTAGCGTAATCCACTAGTTCGCTGCGATAATAATTGTATTCATTATAATTCAAAAGGGCTTCATTTCTACTGTTCATCCTGCGCGACGCAAGCTCTGGGATATAACAGCCTGCCATCACCGCAATCAATACGAGGAATACAATAGCTCGTCTAGTGTTAATTAGACTCCTTAAATGCTCCTTGCCTCCGACAAAATTTTTGAGGCAATACAGTCCGGCAAATGCTAATATCACTATTACCCCGTCTATTCTTAATGCCGCTCCGTAGTAGAGAAGACATATTCCAAGTGCATAATAGAGCATTCCTCTTTTCCGAAAAAAAGCATCAAGCAAAACTACAGTCGCCGTGCAGACAACTAGCCCTGCCGTTTTCGTAAACTGTATCGTGCAATAGTGATCAAAAGAAAATAGCGCTATGACCGAAACCGAAACCGCGTCAATTATGCGGCTATGGCTCTTATCCATGACAAGTTTCAAAATGCACACAAAGGAAATAAAAGAAGCCGCAATCATTACAACTACATGTACATTTATGGGCGGAAATGCTCGCTGCACAGCAGATAGGGCTGATACAAGATAATAATTGACAAAAAACACATCTGAATATCCTTCGAGAATTCTCAGGGATATTGAATAGTCGTCGTTTGTTTCATATACCATCTGGGTAAACAGCAGTATCGTCACCGCTATCACGCCGTTGATACAGATCGATTTTATCCAGTTGTGCTTGTTTCTCACGTCCTTCATGTGAATAATTATATTGACGAGGAAAGCACCGTCAAGGTTGATTATCCTTCTCATGTGTAATAAAATTTTTACGTATTAGATAACAACCTATAATGTCTAAGTGAGAGTAATATGCTGTATTCGATAATAATTCCCTGCTATAAATCTGCCATGACGATAGGCGAGGTTGTCAGGGGGACTGCGTCCATGATGGAGTCTCTCGGGAAAACGCCGTTTGAATTTGTGCTGGTAGACGACTGCTCGCCCGACGACGGCGAAACTTTATCCGTTCTGCGCGGCTTGGCTGATGATTTTGAATATGTAAAAGTGATAGAGCTGGCGCATAATACCGGTCAGCATAATGCCGTTATGGCAGGTCTTAATTACGCACAGGGGGACGTCCTGATCGCCATGGATGATGATTTGCAGACTCACCCTTCTCAGCTTCCCAAGCTCTTCGAGGCTTTTGAGAAGGGCTATGATATTGTATACGGACACTATCCCGACAAACATCATTCAGGCTTCCGCAATTTCGGCAGCTGGGTCAACTACACCTCAGTTCGCATATTGATAGGTAAGCCTAAGGATTTGAAAACCTCGAGTTTCTGGATTATTAAGAAATTCGTCAGAGACTATGTCATTCAGTACAAGAGCCACTATACGCATTTGCAGGGGCTATTTCTAAGGACGACTCGCAATATAGCCAGCGTTCCCGTAGAGCATTTTAACCGCGAACACGGACAGTCGGGCTATACCTTCGGGAAGCTCCTCAGCCTCTGGTCGAATATAATGGGCTATTCCATAGTTCCTCTGAGAATCGCTACCAGAGCCGGTGTTTTCTTCGCCGTCCTCGGCATTCTAGGGGCGATCGCCATAATCCTCAAGAAGATATTTGCGCCGACGAGCGCGGTAGGCTGGTATTCAATGATGGTAAGCATATGCTTCTTCAGCGGACTCATAATGCTCTTTCTCGGTTTAATCGGTGAATACCTCGGCAGAATGTTCCAGAGCATGTCCAACAATCCGCAATATGTCGTGCGGGAATGCTATCAAAGGCGGACGAGCAAACAGAAATAGTCATTGATAATCTTGATGTCGTTGATATTGCCAATATAATCAAGGTGGTCAAATCTTTCAGCACGGACAAGAAAGACAGATTGGATAACTTGACAAGATGAAAAGACTGACGGTTTCGTCAATTCAAGTGATTTATTGCAGGAGGCATAAGCAATGAAGAAACTATTGATACTAGGCGCCGGAATATATCAGGTGCCGCTGATTAAAGCAGCCAAGCAGCTCGGAATTTATACCATAGTCGCCAGCATTCAGGGGAACTACCCCGGATTTGAAATCGCGGACAAGGTGTATTACGAGAACACGACCGACTATCGCAAAATCCTGAGCATAGCCAGGCGCGAGGAAGTGGACGGAATCGTAACCGCCGGAACCGACGTCGCCGTAATTACTATAGGCAAGGTATGCGACGCATTGGGGCTTCGAGGTCTTTCCTTTGAAGCGGCAGAGGTGGCTACTGATAAGCTGCTTATGAAGCAATGCTACGAAAAGCACGGCGTCAGGAGCGCCAAGTTCAGAAGGGTCAATTTCAGCGATGAGAATTATGCGAATATTATCTCCGATCTCGCCCTTCCTGTCATGTTCAAATCCGTGGACTCTTCCGGCAGCAGGGGAATCGTCAAGGTCAGAACCGAGTCTGAATTTGAAAGAGCTCGTAATAATGTGCTGGAAAACACCCGCTCCGACTATTTCATAGTCGAGGAATGTATTGAAGGTGAAGAGTTCGGGGCTCAGGCATTCGTCCAGGACGGCAAGCTTGAATTCATACTTCCACATGGAGACTATGTATTTAAAGGCGATACGGGTGTTCCTGTCGGGCATTTCGCTCCATACGACTTGGATCCGGAAATAATAAAGGACTGCAAGGAGCAGCTCATCGCCGCCACAAGAGCAATGCAGCTTAACAACTGCGCTATCAATGCGGACTTTATCCTCAGAGACGGGCAGACCTATGTATTGGAAATAGGCGGGAGATCCGGAGCCACCTGCCTCGCAGAGCTCGTATCAATTTACTACGGCTTCGATTATTACGAGAAGATTATAAGAGTTGCGATAGGAGAAAAAGTGGATTTCAGCTCCTGTAATGAGACAGACGAAACTCAAAGCGGCACTCCCAATGCAAGTATGCTGCTCATGTCAGATAAAGATGGGGTGATAAAGTCTCAGGAAGATAGAAATGCTGCAACTCCGGATCTTTGCGAGGTGCAGTTCGACTATGAGGTTGGAGATCCCGTTCACGCTTTCAAAGTCGGTCCTCACCGAATAGGGCATGTGATAACCAAAGGAAAGAGCCTCGACGAAGCGGTGGAACTGCTCCATGAGGCTCTTGATAACATTCACATTGAAGTAGAATGAACTACCTGCTCAGATTTATGTCAATGAATCTCCGCACTAACTGAAATCACATAACTTCAGTTAGTATGCATATTCGACCTTACCAAGATAGAAAGTGCCTTTCGGAGTTTTGATGTAGTCTTTTTTGTAGTCTCCATCGTCCTTTGTTATCACTCTATACTTTTTGACATTACTTTTCTTCCATTTTACTGATAGCTTTATATCCTCAGATTTTTTATCTTTGCCATTAAGAGTTTCTGATGTGCATTCCCAATAATGATCTTTTATCAGTCTTCCATTTTTATACTCTGCGTCATGATGTGTATCGTAATATATCCTATTTCCGACAATTACAAAGCCGTTTGATTCATAAGTCCATCCGTAGTAATTCTTTTTACCGGTTTTTATGTTGATTCTTCCCAAGCTTCCACCTGGTGCCATTCCGTACCACTGCAAGTATATATACTTGCCCTTCTTGTTAATGTACCACGCTTTTTCATACCTATCAAATTTTATCATTCTCTTTACTGACTTCACCCTGCCTTTTTTAAGCTTTACCTTGTACAGTCCCGAGGAACCAACGCAATATGCCGTACTACCTTTCTTCACTACATCGGTATATACCGTTGAGCGCAGTTCGGAAGTGCTGAAAGTCACATTTTTCTTCTGCTTTTTGGTAGTCACGGTTTTACAGTTCGACCAGCCGGAGCAGTATTTCTTCTTGCCAATTTTCTTGTAGGAGCATATTTGTATATAGTATGTAGTCCCCGCGGCAATTCCTTTGATGGTGCATTTTGTTTTATTCTTTCCTTTTACAACCTTCTTTTTACAGCTCGCGAAGCTAGGGTCTGTTGAATATCTGATGATATAGCCATTGCAATTCTTACTCTTTTTCTTCCATTTGATCGTGCATTTCTTCTTATCTATCTGACATTTCTTGATTGAAGTCCCATTAGGAACTATTTTATAATGTCTCTTTATTGTGCCGGAATAGTTGCCACATCCCTTGATTATAACTGTTGCTTTTCCTATCTTCTTGCAATTTTTGTATTCGACTGAAAAGTCAACGCCCTCTACCAATATTTTCCCGTTGCATACCACACTTACTTTAGGTTTTCTGTTTTTTCCGTTATATACACAGTCAGGAATATCTACATGCGTCACGGTCGCATCACTAAGTGCTCCTCCGGATTGCTGAGCCCCTTCCGCCGGCGGCTGATTAACTGAACTATTATTATTTAATGAAGAGTCGTCGCCTGTCGGATTGTTCTGGGACTGAACTTTTTTGTATTCAGTATATGTTTGCTTATATACGGGAATACGGAACCACCACCAGCTACCGTCAGACACTATGTTTCTCCAGTGATAGAAACACACTCCCGGTGTCTTGTCTTTATTGCCATATTTGTCCTGCTCAGGAAAGTTTGCAGATGATTCAAAGTCTGAAAAGTAAATATAATTCCTGCCTTCGTCCCATCCCTTATGATCACTTATGAATACATTATAATTATCATTAGGAAGAGCCTGATTGTTAAATGTCCAATGCCAGTAGATCCAGCCCGACTGAGTCGTGGCAACTTCTTTTTTTGTCTCTGAATTTTGATAAGCCTCAATCCTTTTGCCGTTGTATTTGCCGTAAAGAGTACTTCCGGTGTAATACCCTGACGGAAATACCGCATAATAGACAGTACCGCTCCCGGTCTGTTCCCACTGCTCATTTGCATTTACATTGACGGTAAACGACAGCATCATGATTGGCGCCATCACAAGTACAAACAAAGTGTAAAATATTTTCCTCATTACCGATGTCCTTTCTACCTTAGCATTACAAGAGTATATGTCACGGCTACGGAGCTCGTCGTCAGTTGATTGGTTTTCTCTTCAGAATGGCACACAGTCGTAATCTGCTTTACTGTTACCAATCTATCAATGCACGCAACATCTTTGTTTTGCTTTATACGGCAGTACCCCGCCCAGTTTTGATTTTGGTGGAAACTTTTTGAAGTATTGTGATTACTCCGCTTTTATTTTCTCTCGGCGAATATTCGCGTACATAGCGGCAAGCAGCGATATTGCCAGCACTCCCATTAGCAGGACATACATACATGTCGCGCCTCTGATTCCGCGTCCGTCAACGAATATCCCCGAAAGCGTCAATGCCATGATTGAAACTATCCCATAACATATTATCAAGCTCCGCTGTGCTCTGATTATGGCTATCACAGTGCTGAAATATGTGGCATATGCCAGGAGCCCGCCGCCCAGCATTATAATGCATAAATCCGTTTTATAAGGCGAAAGATCGACCGCAAAAATAAACGACAGCACAGGTATGCCTATAGTCGCGGCAACTACGAGCCCTAGAACGGTCAGCCCGAAGATGACGGCGCACATCTTTGTTATTCTCTTATTAAATGCTTTGAAGGATTCCTCGCTATGTGCGCTCCACATATGCGCGTAAGAGGTGATTACGGGGTTGAAGATGAACTGCGCCGCTATTTGCACCACAAAGGCGGGCATGAATATGAAACCGAAAACAGCCTGCATACTGTCGTTGAGATATGTATCTATGGCATATTTAGGCGCATTGCCGACATAGGTGTTCAAAAACATGCTTATAAAAAGAGGGAATCCCGCTATGAAAAGCTCTTTGATAGCGGGGACTCTAAAGCTTGGCTTCATCGAATCACAGTAATGCCTTCCCGTATTCACGGAGAGAATAAACATCAAGACGGCAGAAGCCGCTACGCATATCAGGGCAGACCAAAACAAATGCCTGGTCAATATCAATGCGGCGCAGAATATCGCTATCTCCGCGGCATATCTAGCAGAAGTCGCCTTTGCCGCAACATCAAACCGTCCCTTCTGCTGCATATTGCCGTGAAATACATCCGAATACGCCTGTATCATTTTAAGCATACATACCATGAATATGGCGGCAAATTTTGTATTCGAATATCCCTTTTCCAGCCACCCGTAAGCGCAGTACAGAAGGCTCATCACTATGAGCGCTATGCAGGTGATAATACGCATTCCGTGATACTCTTCAAAGCTAAACTGCTCTCTGACGTCCGAGGCTTGAAATCTTCGTATGCCGTACTGACCGACATACATCATAAGATTGGCTATCGCTATCGCAATAGAAAAAATCCCGGCGTCTATATCACCGTTGGTTCTGGTCATAACCGCCAAGATGACGGGCGCCTGTATAGCCAGCAAAGTGGCGCTCACAGCATTCCAAATATATGTGCTGCGCTCTATATTGCTGGTTTTTTGCAGTAATCTCACTATCCTGTCAAGCATATTATCTTCTTTAATACACGCTCCGACGCCTTCCCGTCGTCCTTTGGGTTGAAGCGTCTGTGAAATTCCTCGTAAGCCTCATTCACCTGCCAGCTCTCTGCAGCGCGGATCTCTTCTATCAGCGCGTCCTCTTCCTCTGCGATTGCCCCCGGGAGTTCGTCCAAGGACAGATAGAAACCTCTGATTTCCCCGGCGTATTCCTTGAGGTCGTACATATAGAAGATTATGGGTTTGCGCAGATTGGCATAGTCGAAAAACACGCTGGAATAGTCGGTGACAAGCATATCCGAGGCGATATAGAGGTCGTTTATATCCTCATAGCCAGACACATCGCGGACGAAACCCTCGTAACGGGCAAAGTCGAAGCTATTCGCCACGAGATAATGCGCTCGGAAGAGTATCATATACTCGTCCCCGAGCTCACGCCTAAGCATATCAAAATCAATCTCCGTCTTATAGGTATAGCCCTCTCCGCTCGTATGCTGATTGTCTCTCCACGTCGGCGCGTAGAGAATGGCTTTTTTATCGCCTATTCCCAGCTCCTGTCTCAGCGCGGAGGTCTCTTCATCTGTTACGTTCACGAGCCTGTCGTTTCTCGGGTACCCTTCTTCGATTATCTTGTCCGACTGCCCTGTCTCCGACAAATTCCACGCGGAGGCAAATTTCTCCGTGGCGAATGGAGATGGCGAAAGTATATGGGAGAACTTCTTCGCGTCGCTCCTGTATTTTTCTCTGACCTCGGAGAGCGAATTCATCACATTGTCGCCTTCCTGAATGTCGTAGCCGAGCCTCTTGAGCGGAGTCCCATGCCAGCATTGCAGATATATCTGCCCCTTCCTCGGGAACTGATAATTGAGCATTCTGTAATTGCTAATCCAATATTTTGCCCTGCGCAGGGCTTTGTTATCCTCTCGCGTCCTGAATCTGACTATGCCCGTCCTCTCATTTCGGAGCAGAAAATCGTATTTCTCCGGCTCTTTGAAGCACCAGACAAAGCGGTAGTCGCTGTATTCCTCCGCGTTTAGCATATATTCGTACAATGCCTTCGGGGAGTCTCCGTAGCTTCGCCCCGAGAAGGTCTGAAAATATACGAGCTTGTCGTCAATCCCCGCAAAAGGTTCGTCGAGGGTCATCTTGGCACGGTAAACGGCATCCCGACTGCTTCTGAAAGCAATTCGGAATGCTTTGTTCTTCTTCGCTATGTCAAATACTAGTTTCTTAAAACTCTTTCCTATACCCATATTTCTTGTTGCGTTGTTTGCATGAATCCGCTCGAATGTCAGTTGCCCGCATACGGTCTGCTGTGTGTTGGTGTCGGTCTGTAAACCTGTCATATATTTGTCAGTTGCATGTTGATTGCCTGCATGTCTGTCTGTCGTATAGTCGTCGTCTATCTTTTCCCTATTGTGCCCCTCTTTTCAGATAAGCAGATCTTCTATAAAATCCGCCAGCGCTCCCGTGCAATTCTCCGTATCTATATCTACGTATTTCGACTTGAAGCTCCTGAGCGCTGCGAAGTCGTAGTCCATATCGAGCGACTTGGCGAGCTCCTCTGCGTCTTGGAATGTATATTTCGCAATCTCTTCGTTTCCAAAATTCATATTGAGCCCTGTACTCTTCTCATACTCATCTAAGTCATAGGCGTAGATATAGAGCGGCTTTTCCGCAAGCGCAGCCTCTACCACGAAGGCGGAATAGTCGCTGATTATTATATCGGCAACCGAAAGCCAATCATATGACGAGAATTCTATATCATAAAAGATTGCAGCTTCGCATTGGGCTCCGCGCTCTCTATCTTTCTGAGCAAGCACAATGCCATTTTTGTCATTTTGAGGGAGCGCAGCGAGTCGAAGGATCTTTTTTTCTCGCTCCCCATATACCGGGTGCATTTTAACGACTAAATTGTATCTGTCCAAATCTATCGTTTCTATGAGGCTTTGCAGCTTCACGTCCTCACCTCTGCGGAAAGTCGGCGCATAGAGAATTGTTTTTTTTTCGGAATGACGGTACAGCTCTGGGTATCTCGAATACAACATTTTCGCCGTCTCTGCCTGTCTGCTGCCCTGTGTCACGCTCTTTATATAGTCTATCCTCGGCAGCCCGAGCCTGACTATCTTATCCTCTGAGACCCTAAACGCCTCGCAGAAATGCTCTGCGGTAATCTCGCTCGGCGAAAGCACATAGTCGTAGCCGTGGTGCATTTTCATCAGCCTCGCTGTTCGCTCGGACGTACCGCCGGCAGCTCCTATATTCTGCCAGCCGAATTTCTTTATCGCAGCCAAAGCATGCCACATCTGCACTATTTTTGTGCTTTTGCGATGTGGGAACATGCTGGCAGCTATGCAATAAGTGTCAAGGATTACGACGTCGGATCTGAGTATCTCAAGCTCCTGCCTTATTACATGGGCTATATATCCGAGAGCCTTGAGCGATTTCTCTTTGGTGAAGAGCTTGCACAGCACCGAGACATCTATGCCTCTTATGCGCAGCTCTTCCTCAAGCATGGAAATATCTATGCTCTTCTCGTCGCTCTCTCTGCTGATTATTGTTACTCTTCTTTTCTTCTTGCTCATATCGCACCTATATTCTACCACACATGAGCCCAAAGAAAACGCAATAAATCGTCGCAAGCTGCAAAAGGAGAGGTTTGTCGCCTCTCCTTTTGCTTGTTCAGTTACAGAACGGTTATAACTCGGATTCTTTTCAGAACCCACTGTTAGCATTTTGTTGTTTTCTGTCGTTCTGAGAATTTCATATGTCAGAATGACAGAAGTATCATTTTGTCATCCTTACTTCACTGTCACCTTCTTGCCGGCAATCTTCTTCGTGAAGATCTTCTTATACTTCTTGACAAACTTCTGATTTGCCTTCTTAGCGCCGACTTTTACCTTAATAGTCGTAACCTTGGAACCCTTGAGCGAGCCCTTTACGCCCTTCTTCGTCAGATCCTTAGTCTTGAGGATAACAGTCTTAACCTTGCTGCCCTTGAATGCCTGCTTGTCGATTGTGTCAACATTAGCACCGAGCGTAACCTTCTTGGTGTTCTTATAGAACGCCTTGGTGTTGATCTCGTTTACTTCAAAGGTTCTGTTCTTGTAGGCTACCGTATCAGGTACTACTACAGTCTTAGCATTATTAGCCTTAACAAGTGTTGCTGAGCAGTTTCCGCTTGCAGGAACTGTGAGAACCTCATATGTATTGTCGGCAACAACGAACTGCTCTCCTACCTTTGGCTCCTCTACAGTCGGCGGCGTGGTTACAGAAGGATTATTGACCTGTTTAACCACTTCCTTGACGGCTGCACTTATCTTCTTGGCTTCTTCTACCTTCTTAGCAGCCTCTGCCTGTTTCATCTTGGCAAGCTCTGTAGCTACAGAATCTCCCGCCTGCTCGGCTTTTCTTACTGCCTCATCTGTAATGCTCTTTGACGCCTCAGCAAGTCCTTCCGCTGTCTTTGCTGCCTCTTCCGCTGCGTCTGCCGCCTTCTTAGCCTCTTCGGACTTAGGGTCTTTTGCTGCCTCGTCCTGCGCCTTTTTCAGAGCTGCTTCTGCTGCTGTCTTAGCCGCATCTGCCGCCGCCGGAATCGCTATATCCGCAGCAGCTATTGCTGTTTTAGCGGAAGCTATCATAGCTTTGATGTCATCAGCAGTCGCTTCTGAGCCCTCAGCAAATACCGCGTCAATCTTATCTACAGCTTCTTTTACCTTTTCCTTGAGTTCAGCAGGGAAGAAGTCCATATACTCTGCTCCCATCTGTTTTTTCAGAGTATCTCTAAGAGCATTCGCATTCGCAAACATGCCCTTTGCGTCGTCAACCTTGTCCATATTGAGCTCAAGCATTGCGTCCTGTTCAAGCTTCGTGCAGTCTTTGAACATATTACTCATATTCTCTGCATTGCTTGTGTTCAGTTTATCGAGACCCTTCACCTCGGTAAGATAAGGATTGTTTGCAAACATTCCGCTCATATTTGCAGCACCGGATGTGTCGAAATTGCTTACATCTATGGACTCAAGATATGTGCCTTTGAACATGTCTTTAACATCTGTAATCCCCGAATGAACAAATCCATCAGGTATTTCTATATTTGTGAGCGATTTGCAGTCGTTAAACATTCCCGCAAGTGACGACGCTGGGCTGGTATCAATCGTGCTGAGGTCAATCGTCTTTAAGGCTTTACAGCCGCTGAACATGCCGTAAAGACTGGAGCAAGAGCTTGTATTCAGTTTTGATAAGTCTATTCCCTCGAGGCTGTAGCAGTCGGCAAACATACCCGACATTCTTGTGACTTTATCCGTTTTAAAATGTGTTATATCTAGTGATTTCAGATTTTGGCAGCCTCTGAACATCGCCCACATATTTGTGGATTTCTCCGTGTTAAAACTTGAAATATCGAGAGATGTAAGCGCCTCACAGCCATCAAACATAGAGTCAAAGGAAGCAACTTTCTCTGTCTTAAAGCTCTTCAAATCCAGGCTTGTAAGCTTCTTGCAGCCACGGAACATATATGCCATTTGAGTAGCCTCATCTGTTTTAATATTGGAAATATCGCTAAACTGCGCTATTTCTCTCATTCCGTCAAACATAAAAGCAATATTGCTCTTAAGCTGAATCTCTCCCCTGACGTCTACACGATTGACAACAGCTTTGTGTTCGAGCCATGGCCACGGATCCGTTCCGTTTGCTCCTCTTGAAATGGTTTTTGCTGTCAGCGTCTGTGTTTCACCTGTCTTACCGAGTTCAAGCGTACCGCTTTCGGTAATTCTCCAATCAATATTATCGAATGTGCCGACGGCAATATCCGCAGCATGTGCCTTGAGAGGCATAAGCATGGCGAATGCCGCCAGCATTATGAATAGCGATACTATGAAGGCTATTCTACTGCTTCCTTTCGTGAAGGTTTTTTCTTTCATAATGTCCGTTCTCCTTTCATCAACCTTCTGTAACTACTGATTAGTGTGCAATCACGGGCTGCGTCTTGTGCAGTAAGATTCTTCGTTGCCTGCCTTGCGGCAAACTCTTCAGAATGGCATACACCGTCACGCTCAGCTCAGAATGACATAACAAAAAACACAGCGCTCATGCTGTTCCTTAGTCTAGCAATCTGCGCTGTATTTAAAATTGATTTTTCCGGTAGTACCCCCCCCCCCCCCCATTTTGATTTTGCTGGAAACCTAGTCAATGCCTTGCAATTGCTGCGTTTCAGCGCGCGGAATTTTTGTTAAAAAAGTGTCGATTGCCGCAATAATCACATTCTGCGCTTGAGGGGTAAAAAATGTCATTCTGGGAAGCTTTTCCGTCTATCGACGATAAAGATCCTTCCACTCGCTACGCTCGCAAGATTATCCACATCTAGTCTAACGCTCTTTGAATCCGTTGTCGCCGTAATGCTGTGTTCTTGGTCTTTGTAGACTATATGATCTATATCTACATCAAGCAGAAGTTCTATAATATTTTTGCATAGTTCCTCGTTATTATACATAACTTTGCGGAACATGAAATCGTCTGTAAATTCTAAATCCTGAAAAGTTTTTTTATAGCGTCCTGCCTCGTTCGCGGATTGACGGCATGCCCGTCATACTACAAAAACGGGTTGTCGCTGCTGCGACATCCCGTTCTTGTGGTTTAATTTGTGACGCTGCCTCCTTTGTCAGAATGGCGGAATGCGTCAGGTGTCAGGCGTGGTTTAATACCAATTGAAGATGTATCCGTGATGTCCTATTTGAGAATTAACCATATTGAAGTATCTTTCCTTGCTCACCTTCAGCTTCTTGTCATATTTGAACCTAAACTGTCCTTGCGGATTTTGTCTTATAAAAATACCGCTGTTTGCATCTGTATCAACTTCATATAAAGTCGCCTGAGTTACAAGCCCTTTTTTCATCTTATAAGTAACCCTATATCTCGGGAAAACTACCCTTGCTCCCGTTGCGGTGTCAATTCTGATTTCTCCTGCCTCAATCAAGAAGCCATTTTTGTTGTATTTTGAATAACCTCTCCACAGGATGTCAGATTTGCCCGAAGAACTCGTACCATCGCTACCTGTCCAGGACCAAGTTCCGTCAGCATAATTATACCTTGTAATCGTCTTAAAAGCATTATTCGCATAACTCCACCATGTCTCTGAAGAGGATCTCGTAACGTTAGTATCCTCCACATAGCTCGGTACTCCTTTTTTCTGAGTTAGCAAGATCGAATAACTGCCCGAAGAATTATCGCTCGTATTCTCCTTATAGTCCGTCCCATGGGTAAAAGATTCTGCGTTTGACCATGATACTGAAGTTGCAAGTCCCTTCTTGTTATATTTTATCTTATTTGAACTTGAACTGAGCGTAATATTTTCATAAGCACCTACTTCAGTACCGTCAACTTCTACACCGATTCGTGATGAGCTATTTTCTGTCCACGATCGGCTCGTTAGATTGCCCTTTTTGTCATACTTGCGCTTCTCTTCTACCTTTCCTGACGCGTTTTTCAGTGTCATGGACTTAGGCGTCTTACCTTTGTATTTGTATTTAGCTTTAAACTCTCTTGTCGAAGCTGAAAAAGGAATGCCCATAAAATAACTTCCATAGCTCGTATCACTTATTTCAGCCGGATAATTCTTCTTGTCATAGGTATATGACGTCTTGCTTGATTTCTCCCATCTGCCATGATTATATCTGTAATATGTAATATTTTTAGGCAGTTTCCCCCCTTTTGATTTCTTCGCGGCGAAAACAGGCATAGGAACCGCCAATGACATAATCATCACGAGGATGAGAGCTTTGGTAAATAATCTTTTCTTCATCTGTAACCTCCCTTGAATTAAAAGAGAAATAGCTGCTTCTTAGCCCCGACCCTAATTATAGCATATGGCTTATTTGATTTTAACCTTCTTTCCCGCAATCTTTTTCGTAAAGATTTTCTTATAGCTCTTCTTCGCCTTTTTGTTTGCCTTCTTTGCGCCGACATTTACCTTGACGGATTTAATCTTTGAGCCTTTGAGGCAGTCCGTTACTGATTTGGCTTTGAGCTTCTTAGTCTTGATCTCAAGCGAAGTGACATTGCTGACTCCTGCAAAGGCTTTCTTGCTAATCTTTTTAACCTTCTTGCCGAGGACTATCTTCGTAATATACTGCGAAGAGCCGCCCGCGTCGGCTATCGCTTTTTTGATAGCAGCCGCATTCACTGTCTTGGTGTTTACGGTGATTGTCGTAATGCTTTGCAGCCTCGCAAGCTCAGCCGCCGCCGCTGCCGCTGCCGCTTCTGCCTGCAAATCGCGGAATGCAAACCCGTTCTCTGCCGCGTATCTTTGCGCCGCAGTCCCTGTCGTTCCGAAAATCGTAAAGCCCGGGACTTTGTTATATGCCGGCTCGTCAAATTCGTTATAGCCATAGTATCCGATTGTTTTGTCTTCAATCTCAGTCACGGTTGCCGGAATCGTTATCTGTGTAACCTTTTGCATGTCGTATAGAGCGTGAACTTGCGTTACCGTGTATGTTTTGCCGTTCTTTAGCGTAACTTTATCCGCTATCGTTAAGCTTCCCTGCGGCTCCTCTTTGTAGCTCCAGACACCTGCCTGGTCTTGCTCCCTTTCACTATTCAACTCGTAATACAGATTACCTACCAAAACGGTATAATAATCAAAACTCACCTCATAGTTGGCATTTAGGATCAGTCCGTCGATCTCAACCTCACAAAGATATTCTCCCGTCTCCGAAGCTACACATATTTTCTTTGTTTCTCCGGGGATAATCACCCAATCTTCAAGGTCATAATCATATCTATACCATTGATAGGAGACAGCTGAACTTCCCTCATAATCCGTTTTTACTTCCATTTTTGCGGATCCGCTCACCAGAAAAAAGGTGTCGTAGTTATTGGTAATGACCCATCTTTTTTCTCCGCTGTAATTGCCGCTGATATATACTTCCCAGCCTTCAGATCCATGAATGCCTACATAAACATTATAAGCAAAACTGTTGCCTGCTGACATGCTCTCCACATCATCCTTTGTTGCCATCCAGACGCTGCCTATCTCCGGTGCCTCTGCGTTTTCGGAAGTCCAGCCCAAATCCCAATCAAATGAATACTCGTATGACTTTGCGCCGCTTCCTTTGCCTATAGTCAGGACTATTTTGTCCTCATCTTCAAAGTAATCGTCTGTGCTCCAGTCGCCTTCCTCTTCGTCATAATACAAATTCTCAATGTCGAACAGAATATCCGTCTCTTCGCTTTGCGGCTTGAACTCGACACTTCCCTCCGGATATGTCGTCTTTATGCTTATCCCGCTTGTTCCGTATTTTGGCTTTTCTGCTATCTTGCTATCTGCTTTACCACCCGCAAATGAAGTAAGAGGCATGGATACTACCAGCATGGCTGCTGTCAGCATAAGTGCCAATACTTTGTGTTTGAATTTCATCACGGCTCCTTCCTTTCCTAACCTTCAGTAACCTTCCGTTTAATTTCCAAGTGACAACCTATCATTGTTTTTATAATATATCTGCTGCGTAGATTATACTTTATCTCGCGGCAATAATATATAGCTTTAATATTTTTAGCTATTGCCTGGGTTTCAGCTTTTCAGCTTTTCAATCTTTCAGCCTCGAGATAATCTCCAGCCTGTCCCTATTGCCGCATTGCACGGTTTTAAACTCGGCAAATCCGAACTGCCCTATCTGCCTCATGCCTTCCCGGCGGTATATCTTATCTGCCGCCCTTCTGAATATCCCAAATTTTCTGAACAGCCTGAGCAGTTTCAGCTCAAAATTGCTGCAATAAAGATGACCGGAAATCCTGATATAGTCGACCTTCTCGCCTATCTCCTTGAGATATTCTATCGTCTCGGGGCGGAGCGCATTCTGAAACATTATGAGCGAGGGCTCCGCGCTCGATAACGCCTGAGCACTCGCTGCCGCCGTCGCAGCAGCCGACTGCTTCTTTACCATAAGTTCTTCTATCAGCTCACGACTCTCCTCTCTGTTTATATTCTCGAAATATGCTATATCGGCATATTCGCCGCGCTCTGCATAGTCCTCGATTTCTAGCCCTGCCTCATGCCCGCTACAAATCAGAGCTATGACCTTCTCCGCAGCGCAGCCCTGCGCCCTGCTCCTAAACATCTCGCCCAAATCGTATGGCGTGCCCTTCTCGTCCAGCCTATCTCTTAACTCCTCAAGGGTATAAGCCTTGGGGAATGGCAGCTCGGAAGGCTCGATATAGAATTTTTTATCCTGTCTATACTGCTCGTAGTCATATATATATAGGATAATAACCTTCCCCGTGCCCGCAAAGTCTATCGCGACGCTGGAATAGTCGGTTATGAGGGTATCACATACTGCTAAAAAGTCATATGTCTCGTATTCGGCAGGGAAACCATATACATTGGTGAACTTCGAGAAGTCGATTTGATTGCCGATCAGGAAATGCAGATTGACGAAAAGGACTTCATCTTCGGAAAGAGCCCCTGCGATATCTCTTATCACAGCCTCTTCCCTCTCCACCTGCTCCTTTGCGTCAATATCTCTGCCCGCGCCTCTCCATGTTGGCATATATGCGATAGCCCGTTTGCCTTCGAGTCCGTATCGCTCCCTTATCTCGTCCGCAAATCTCTTTCTGTAAAGCGCGTCGTTCCTCGGATAGTCGATTATCACCGTCTTATGCTTGAAAACCCTCTCAATCATATAGTCGCTCATCATAATATCCTTGGTGAAGCGATTTGGATAGAGCAGATAGTCCGCCTTTGCCATATTCGCCTGCACATTTGCAAGCGAAATAGCATTGGCTATATCCCTTCGCCCGAGCGCCTTGATAGGCGTGCCATGCCATGTGTTGAGATATACCTGTTCAGGTTTCTTGTAGAAATATGCAGGGAATGAATTGTCGGTTATAAGATATTTAGAAATTCCAAGAGCCCTGAGATAATCAGGGCTCCCAAACTCCGTTATTATTATATTTTCAATGCCGTATTTCTGCGCCTTTAGCTCCCACTCCTCTTTTTTTTCTCCCAAAAGCGCGAGTCTGATTTCGTAATCATCAAATCTGCTATCTTGTCTTATATAATCAAGCAGGGCAAATATATTGCCGTTGACATTCTTGCCCTGCCCTGCCTCGAGCAGAAAAGATTTCTCCTTGATAGGCTGTCTGGTGGCTTGATTATATATCCTATTATTTTTCGACTCCTCTCGCGGCAGTTTGAGCTGATGCGCCATTATATCTATTGAACCACCTTATACTTGCCTTTTGTAATGCTCTTTGCATTCTTGCATTTTGATATTTTATTCTTCTTTATCTTGGCTGCGCTGGTAGAAACTCTGATTCCTGTGCCGTTTTTATTACCTTTAATCTTGTTGGCCGTAATGGTAATGGTCTTTTTCTTGCAGCCTTCGACCGATATGCCCGTCGACCATATCTTTTTAGGATTGCTGCATTTTATGGTATTCTTGGTGACCTTCACCTTGCCCGTCGGGCTCTTTATGCGGATTCCGCTATTGTATTTGCCGCTAATCCTATTAGCATTGATGGTTTTGATATAGCATCCGGTATTTGATAATATGCCCATTCCCTTCTTTGCGTTTTTAGTGCTTATCACATTTGCGCTGATCTCGTTAATACGCCCTTTGGCTCCCGCGATAACGCCGTAGAGACCGGCTCCTGTGATGGTATTTTCCTTTAGCACATTCATGGTCGCGCTATTCGTAACGAATACTCCATTCTGTCCCGGATCCGTGATCTCATTGTTATGCACAGAACCTGCAACTTCTGAATTTGTATTGACGAATATGCCATATACCTTGGACGAGTCTACGGTATTATTGTAGATATTGCCTTTTACGTTAGACTTGTCCTTGACCGCTATGCCGGCGTTTGAGGTGCTGTTTATCTTATTGTTGTAAATATTATTAACAGTACCTCCGCCTCTGATATCTATGCCATCATCATAGGATGATTTAATCATATTGTCATGTATGTCTCCGCGCACATCAGCGTAGGAAGCCACATATATGGCACCCTGACATTCCAATTTATCGCCCTTAATCCAATCCACGTCCTTCTTAATAGTTCCCGAGCCTGTTATGGTGTTATAGGCGATATCTCCGATTATATAGCCTTTATGCCTTGACGCCGCCGAATTGCTCCCCTTCTTCTCGGAATAAACGACTATGCTGGCATAGCGTGCGTTTATGATTGTATTATGCGTAATCTCCGCTGCAAAGGTCTCTTCCTCACCGCTGGCATTGATCGTAATCGCATAGTCTCCCGTGTCGTAGTCGTTGGCGCCGCCTATATTCTCGAGGTAGTTTTGCGTGATCTTTCCTACCTGCGTGCCTCTGTAAAGACTGATACCATGTCCTTTGCAGTCTGTCAGAGTATTGCCGGATATATCTCCTATGCGTCCGCTGTCTCTCGCCACTATCGCATGGCTGCTGGTTCCTTTGATGATATTCTTCTCGATATTGCCTGTCTTACCCTTGTCAAGCACTCGAATTCCCTCTGTGGCATTTAGAATTGTATTGCCGCTTATCTCTCCTATCGCCGCATTCGCCTTTACCTGAATGCCTGCTCCGTTAATGGTAACGCCCTTTATAAACCCGTTGCTGTCGGCTGCCGCCACTATAATGCCGCCGCCGAATTGAAGCGTTCCGTTTTGAATGGACGCTGAGTCTCCGTCCAAAACGAAGGAGCCTGTCGTGCCGTTAAGAGTCTGCCCGTTCAAATCAAGGATAATTCCTGCCGGTATCTTCACCTGCCTGTCTATATTCCATGTTCCCGCTCCGAGCTTCACTGTCTCTACGCCCGTTTTGGGTCTGCTGAGCTGATCCTGAAGCTCTAGCGCAGTGCAGGGGTCTATCTCCACCGCAAAAACTTCCGTAGCAGCGGCAAATACGGCTGTCATGCTCCAAATCATGGTGGCGATCAAGACCGCCCTATACAATCTTTTCTTTCCTGTCATCTTCACAACCTCTTCCTTTCTTTCCTCACCTTTATCCGACGAATATAACTTGTCCTCACTCTCGCCTACATTCTCGAGTCGTAGAATTCAATCGCTTCCTCGATGTCGCCCTCGAAAAGCTTGGTGCCCTTCTCGAGCACTATGCCCCTGTCGCAAAAATCCTGTGCGGTCTGGAGCGAATGCGTAACGAAGAGGAGCGTAACCTTCGAGTCGTTCATTATCTCCTGCACCTTCTTGGTGCATTTCTTTCGGAACTGCTTGTCTCCGACGCTGAGCGCCTCGTCTACTATCAGTATATCGGGATTGGAATTGACGCTTATCGCAAACCCGAGTCTCGCCTTCATACCACTTGAATATGAGCGGAGCGGCTGGTCTATATACTCTCCCAAATCCGCGAATTCCACTATCTCGGGTATGACCTTGTCTATCTCCTCATCAGACATTCCCATAAGGCTGCATTTGAGCCGGATATTTTCCATGCCGGAAGCCTCTCTGTCAAATCCCGAGCTGAGCTCTAGCAGCGCGCTTATCGTGCCGTCCACGAATATCTCTCCCTCCGTGGGAAATGATACGCCCGTTATCATCTTGAGTATGGTGGATTTGCCCGCTCCGTTTCTTCCGATAAGTGCGAGCCCCTCTCCCCGGTGTAGCTCAAAGGAGAGATTGTTGACCGCCTTTTTCGTCTTATACGGAATTTTCTTGGAAAACAAAGACTTAAATCTCGCTCTGTCTGTCTTATACAGCTTGTATTCTTTTGAAACATTCGTAAATCTTACTACTACAGGTGCTTCTTTCTTTTTCTTTGCCATGGTCATTCTCGATTTTCTTAGTTTGTCCGCCGCTGTTTCGGCGCTATCCTGCGATGTCATCACATCAGCGATCTGTCCGCCGTATTAAACTGCCGTCCTACAGCACGTCGGGGATTTCTTTCCTCAGTTTGCTATAAGCCCAAAGAGCCAAGAGGAATACCACCGTAAATGTCGTGGTATAGCCCAAGAGCTCCACCTTGTCCTCCCAGAACCATTCCTTATAGATGAACGCCTTTCTGTATCCGCCCGAAATTACCGTAATCGGGTTGAATTTGAGTATCACACGCACCGTCGGATTGTGAATCTTGTCCACATTGTATATGACTCCCGACATCCAAAAGAGCGCCTGCACAAAGGATTTAACCAAGTTCAGGAAGTCCACGCTCACAGACGAGAGCATTCCTGCAAAGAGACTCCATGCCTCATAGAATACGAACATCAGCAGCATATAGAATGGTATCTGCAGATAGTATATATCCGGGAATTTCCCAAATAGGCAGAATACTATTATGGTTACGGTCGTTATCGCTATATGAACCGCAAAATTGGAAATGCTGGTAAATGTAGGGATTATGGAAATCGGGAATTTTATCTTCGTCACCAAATGCTTGTATTTTCGAATGCAGCTTGCACCGCCCGTAATCATATCGCGCATATAGAACCAAGGCAGAAATCCCGCCATAAGCCAAAGCAGGTATGGAAACCCGTTGACAGGCTTACCATGCCTAAGCCCTACCGTAAAGGCAAACCAAAATACTGCCAGATGAATGATCGGCTTTACGAACGCCCACGCCCAGCCGAGTGCGGCTCCTCTATATGTTGCGATAAGATCGGATTTCGCGAGCATCATTATCTGACTGCGAAATTCCCTATGTTCTTCAATTATCAGTTTTATTATCTTAATCATGGCTAAAAGTATATCATATTTCGTTAAAGAAGTTGAATTGCTCCTTGCCGAATGCGCTCGGATTATAATTGACTAATACTATATCCGGCTTGACTTCCTCGCAGAGCTCCGGAATGCTCTTGTCCTTATAATGCCTCAAATCGACCGTCGTAACATGCTCGGCGTTCACCGCTATAAAGGGCAGCAGAGCGCAGGTGAACGACTCTCTTACTATCAGAATGCGGAGTCCATTGTTCGCCTTCTTATTAGTAATATCTATCCGCGAGAAATTCTTGCCCGTATATGTGCTATATGTATTCCTGTCGAAATCCGCCCTCTTCTCTAAATTCTCCCATATATACATGGTGTCGTAAAAACTGCCGCTTCGCTCCAGACTGTCCTTCTTTTTATTCCCCCTCGCCTTGAATACGAAATCCGTGTCGTATTTGGGTTTGAAGAGGACGAAGTCGTCGAGCCCCGCGTAGAATTTGCCCGTCCTGCGCCCGACCGCACCGAGCATATAATTGTCGTAGCGAATCAGCTCGTAGCTATCCTCGTCATAATACTCTTCGCTATAGTCAACCCCCATATCGTTTTTCATCTTCTTCATTATCTCTCCGGCAGCCCAAAAAGCCGTGGTTTCTCTCCAATGGTGGTCGGTATTGTAGAACTGCTCCGTCCAATCCCTGCCCTGTTCCTCGAAGAGCTCTCGTATATCTAGGGTATTGACGCCCTGCTCTCTCAGCAGGCTTACCATTTGGTCTGCATTCTCATTGCCGTTGCCATGCGTGCCGAGCGGCATATAGCTGTCGTCCTTCGCCTTGAAAGGAAGCTGGACATACATAAATTCAATACCCATATCGCGGACTGCCTCATCAAGAGCCTTGACGCGGGCTGCATGTTTAGTCATATCGCGCTTAGGCAAATCATATATTATCTGCCCGTTTGAGAGCTTATAGACTATATAGTCATTATCCCTTACTATCGTAGTCCCCATGAGGCGGTGGAAGAGTCCGTTTATATTTATCCACTCCGTCTTTTCGGCAAAATTATCTAGTATCATTCCCTCTACGGCTGTGCGATAGCCGTCCTTGGGCCTCTCCTTGGCAAATCCCTTAATGACCGCACGCGAATTATAGAGGGTCGCCGCACCCGTCGCCGTCATCAGGAAGATGAATATGCAAGCCGTGATAATCTGAAAAATCTTTTTCATACTGCTATATCTGATATGCTCCTTCGCATTTTCTAATCGTCTGATATGCTTCTTCGCCTTATTAGAAATTGAAATATATGAACGGATTATATGTATCCTTCACTATAAAGGACACCGATACGATAAATATTCCGATTAAATATAGTGCCGTCACCACAGTGAGAACTTTTCCCGCCCCTGTATTCGCGTCACGTTTTTTCAGTATTCGGCTGACGAGAGGAGTAGAGCCGATAATCGCCATTATCAGATAGACTGCGCTCTGCCTGAAATACTCAAGAAATCCGTCGTTTATGAGCGGGCAGCCCATGCCTGCCATGGCTTTCATATATTCAGCCGCCGCCGAAATGCTCTCCGCTCTGAACAGCACCCACCCGAAGATGACAAAGAGCATGGTATAGATATGCTTTATCAGATGATGTCTGCCCTCTTTGTCCGCCACATCATAGCCCGTATTCTTTTCAAATATCAGCAGAACGAAATACATCAGCCCCCAGCCGATAAAGGTCCAATTCGCTCCATGCCAAATTCCCGTGCAAAGCCATACGACGAAGATATTAAATATATGCCTCGCCTTGCTCTTCGTGCGGTTGCCGCCCAACGGGATATAGAGATAGTCTCTGAACCATGTGCCTAGCGACATATGCCATCTGCGCCAAAATTCCGTGATTGACTTGGAGATATATGGATAGTTGAAGTTCTCCTCGAGCTCAAATCCGAACATTCGCCCCAGACCTATCGCCATATCTGAATATCCGCTGAAATCGAAATATATCTGCATTGTATATGCCGCCGCACCGAGCCATGCCAAAAGGGCGGATAGCCCCTCGGGGTTGTCGAATGCGAAGTCGGCGACAGTAGCCATGGTATTGGCTATGATGACTTTCTTCGCCAATCCTATTATAAATCTCTCCACTCCCTCGGAGAAAAGCTGCACGGACTCCTGCCTTGTGCCTATCTGCTCGTCAATGGAATTATATCTCACGATAGGTCCTGCAATCAGCTGCGGGAAGAAGGCTATATAGAGTCCGACATTTATGAGGTTTCTCTGCATTCTTCCGTCATTCCTATACACGTCCACCAGATATGACATGGATTGGAATGTGAAGAAGGATATTCCTATCGGCAGCTCTATGACGGGTATGGAGAGGTCGATACCGAAGAGGAGATTGATATTCCCCATGGTAAACATCAGATATTTGAAAACGAATATGACTAATAGGTTTGCCGCAACGCCTATGGCAAGCGCAGTCTTGGCGCGGGTCGCTCTCTTCTCGTCCCTTCCTATCATATAGCCGATAAGCCAATTCATCACTATCGAGCCTGCCATAACGAGCACGAATTTCGGCTCTCCCCAGGCATAGAAAAACAGGCTCGAAAAGAAGAGGAAAGCGTTCTGAAATGCTCTGCTCTTCCCGAAGAAAACATAGTATATGAACAGCACCGCCGGCAGAAAAAAGAAAAGAAATATATTCGATGAAAAGAGCATTAGAGACCCCTTTCCTTTATTACTTCACAAATGCGTTTGCAGTTGTCCCTGTCTATATATCTGAAATGCTGCTCTCTTTTCGAAGCCCAATAGTCGTCGAGTTTGAAGCCGCGCTCTATGCTGCCTCTTATATGCTCAATCAGTTCGCCGAGCTCCTCTGCTCTGGGGCCCGGTGTGTCTTTCTCAAGATCGATATAGCTGCCCCATGTATCCATATATTCTGGCACATCATACTGATAGAAAACTGCGGGCTTTCCCATATAGTAGAGATCCCAGCATACGGACGAATAGTCCGAGACTAAGAGCCTGCACTTCATCAGCAAATCGTCCAGAGGAACAGAGCCCATAGGCACCAATTTCACCCTATCATCAGATGAGGAGAAGGCGTCAAAATGCTCGCATATCGACGGGTGGAGATAGAAATTAGCCGTCAGATCGTTCTCCCTGAGAAGGGCTGTCAGCTCCGGCGAATTTATCAGCTCCATATACCGCCTATAGTATTCGCTCTCCATGAAGGTCGTTCTGTCAACGCCGAAGAGCCATTTCCTATGCGTCGGCATTATGAGTATCTCCCTATAGTCCTGAGATTTATCCTCGAGGGCGTCGAACCTCGCATATCCTGTTACGACAGCCTGACTCTTCGTATAACCGAGCTCTCTGATGACTATATCCGCCTCGGCGTCTGATGTGACCGTCGTCAGAACAGCAT
This sequence comes from Mogibacterium sp., assembly GCA_017515425.1. GTDB lineage: Bacteria > Bacillota > Clostridia > Peptostreptococcales > Anaerovoracaceae > Crickella. The sequence goes on along the minus strand of JAFWFU010000041.1, from coordinate 57,904 downwards.
TCATGCGCTCTGCGGGGAAGCTATCATTCAGTTTTTTAAGCGCCAGCACGCCATGACCGAGGAATATAAATCTCTTCTCTCCCATTTTGTTACCTATGATTGAACGGTCATACTGCCATATATAGCCGTGGCTTTTCGAGTCCGCGCTTATGAGGAGTGTGCTCGCCAGCATATATTCCATATGCTTTGTGCTGCCGAATATAATCAGATTATTCGCATAAGGCTCCAGCTTCTTCCTGTCGGGCGAGTCCTCTGTGATTACATAGTAGATGGATTTGCCGAGATAGCTCTCCATATCGTTATCCATGCAGTATTTGAAAAGATAATAGGCATTGTCCTGAGCCTTGGCGCATTTCTTCTCATAGATGAGACAGATGTCCTTTCTCTCTAGCTCCTTCTTATTCTTCTTCGCAAGCGCCTGCGCCTTTACCTCGCGCTTTTTAATCTTCATATCATCATAAGGCGTCATCTCGCGGTATCTGAGCCCGAGATAGCTGCCCCTTACTCTATGCGCATACAGAAGATGACCCTTGCTGTCTGTGCACCTGTACTGCCCTGCCAATAGCTCTTCCGGCGTGAGTCTGAACTGCGTATACTGTATGCGGGCTGCATATTTCTCGCCGTCCTTGTCTCCTGCAATGCGTACAGTCCAATTCGTGGGCTTGAAGGGAAAAGCCTCCGCGTCAATCACAAATTCCAGCAATATGCCGAAGCCGTTCTCACTGACTGATACGGGCTCTACTAAGTAGTCCTCTCTGTCGCTCTCTATCTTATAGGTATATCCGATTACGAGCTGCTTCCACTCAATATCCGAGGGTGGGCAGAGCACGCCAAGTCTGAGCGTTCCGCGCCCTGCCGACACCGACTCCACGGTCGCGAATATCTCGGTCTCTTTTAATATGTCACATGGTTGGAATATCATTTTAGCGTCTTTCATTTTCAAGCTCCATGACGGCATCATATACTCGTTTGCAATTATTCCTGTCGGTATATGCGAAGAAGTTTTCCACCTTCTCTCTATACTCGTCCTTCATTCTGCAATCATTCTTAATATAGTAAATGAGTTCATCTACGGTCTCTTCCACCGTGGTCGTAATAGGTCCGAATGCGTCCCTTCGATATGTGAAATATCCTTTGCCCCACGCATGATGTCTGTAGAAATCCTCTTCATCAAACTGCGAGTAAATCACGGGCTTCTTGAGGTAGGCGAAGTCGAACGCCACGCTCGAATAGTCCGTAACCATTATCGCGCTGCGCCTGAACAGCTCCTGATAGTCCGCAACTCCCTTCCCGACCTTTATCAGACTGCTCGATTTGAAGTCCTTATACTGCCTCTCGAATACGGGGTGGAGATAGAATTTGCCCGTATATCCGTATTCCTCCATGACCGACAGCAGCCTCTCGTTGTTGATAAGCCCGTTGTAGAATTTGCAATAGTCGGAGTCGGCGAAGTCCACCGAATAGTCTCTCTCGGACGACCTGTATTCAACGTCTCCCTGCAAATTCTTTCTCCATGTCGGCAGTATCAATATCTCCTTCTTGCTCTCGTCGTAGAGATTGTCATACCTCGGCAGCCCCGTTAGCCGGACTTCCTTCTCCGTATATCCGTAGTAGCCGTTCAAAATACCTTCGTATTCGGGTCTGCAAGTGGCGACGAGCAGGCTGATATTCTTTCTCAGCTTGTGAATCCAACTGCTTTGGTCGTTATGCGAAACCCCATGCCTCAGGTATATGAAATTATAGTCGTAGAGATCCCTGTAGAATTTACGGCTCTTACCCATGGCGTTAATCGCGAGGTCGTTTGCCGCCGCGCAGAGTATGACGCGGGCTCTCAGGAATTTAATCTTATGCTTATGGCTTCCGTATTTGAGCACCTTGCCCGTCTTGCGGAGCCTCTCATAGTCCTGGCTGTCCTCTCTTATCAGGAAGTAGATATTATTCTTCTTCGCAGCCTCCGTCGTCTGCAAATATCTGAACATATGCTCCCCGTTGTCGTTCGCAATATGAGGTCTATCCGCAACAATCCACACGGGCTTTCTCGAGAAGAATTTGTCGAGATAATAGAGTATGCGATAAGCGGCTATCAGCGGTCTCCCTACCGAGATAAGATACTTCATATAGTCTATCTCGTCAGCCATGCGAAGCCTCTTCGTGCTCTTTCTGACATGGAAATTCCCGTCCTGATACCTGATATTGTAGCCTCCAATGGAAGCCGTGAGCTTTTTAATCCTGAATGCGAAATGCGAATACGTCGAGAAGGTCGGAAGCAGCATGAATCTTTTGCCGCCTTCCTCTTCGAGATAAAATCTGAATGACTCGCCGTATTTCAGAGGAAGGGAAACCTTAAAGACCTCTCCGTGGTAGAGAATGCCGCCCTCCGGATCGTTCACATCATAAGGCGGGAAGTTCGACAATTCCACGGGAATTCTCTCGCCCTCTGAGGATAGCAGATATACCTTGTAGCTGTCTTTCAGCATATGCAGATCCGTCCTGCCCTCGAAGGTCAGCACGCCTTTTTCTATCTCCGTCACCTCTATGCTGAATCTTAGTCTCCTCAGCTCACATATATGGCTGTCATCAAATACGATGTCGCCATTGTCGTTGATATTCGCTTCCTTAAGGATTTCCTTCCCGTATTTTAATCCGAGCAGCCAAATATTTCGCATTAGATACTGCTCGTCGAATACCGCTATCAGCTTGTTGTCTATATGCTGAATATGTCTGCGTATGGTGTCGAGGCTGCCGCTTCCCGTCTGCCTGCCGAGCAGCGAGAGTATCATAAATTGCAGATATTCCTCGACCCTGCCAAATCTTTTGACAGACTCCTCTCTAAGTCTTTCTATGGAGTCATCATCTACCTTATAGTCAACAGCTTCGGGGTGATTGGTCTTTAGGGCGCGTAAATCCCCTATCCTCAAAAATCCCTCTGCCGTCATCACGGCTCTGAGGATAGCCTCCGTGCTGCGATAGTCCCCCGCAGTCATATCTCTCAGGCTGCCTGCAATACTTCTCTTAATCAGCGCGCCATGCGGGTCGGTCAGTTCATCAAAAGGCGGGACGAATATCGACGACCAATGATTGTCCTCGCACATAGCGTCCTCTATCTTTACATTCTTCTTCACAGGGCTGAATGCAGAGATTTCATATCCAGCCTTTTCTATACGCTTAATCTCGCGGCGAAACGCCTTAATGCCGAGCTCGTCGCCTTGTTCGAGCAGCATTATATATTCTCCGAGTGTCTCGGCGTCTATATCCGCCGCCAGGGCAAATCTGAAAGAGACGTCCTTTTTATCAATAATCTCTTTCCCGATCGCCTTCGCCGCCTTGCCCTTATCCTCTTCCACGTCGCAGACTATCACGCATTCCGCCTTCGGATATTCACTGATGAATTTGGCGAGATTTGCCGCAGTCGTCTTTATCTCTTTCTTAAATGAGCTCCTATCCGCATGAGCCCTAACCAAAAAGCTCAGCGTCTTATCATTTATTATGTCCCTGCTTTTCTTCATACCCTTTCCAATGCCGTCCGTCGAGACCTCTCTATTCGTCATGCCGCTGTTCGCCTGAGCCCCTTCGCCCTTGATGATACATTCAAGCACGAGGCTCTCGTTTCTCCTCAGCTTTACAGTCATATCTCCATATTCAATGCTCTTATTATTACATGGCACGGGGCAGAACAGTTTTGAGCGGCAAATCTCCTTATCGCCTTCCATGAGCCTGACAAATATCTCGCTCCTCATATCCTGCAAGCCCGCAGCTTCGCCCATATCTATATCAAATCTGCCCTTCGCGCTGCCGTCCTCCGCGCGCTCTATATACGAATCCGCGATTATAATAATATCCGAGTCCGTGATTTTAGGCGTGTCAGAGCCTGCGCTGCGTATGAAGAGCTCGGCTCTGTTCGCCTCGACTGCTTCCTCATCACAGGTAAATATCTCCGTCTCCATATCAAAGGAGCTGCCGTCTACCACGACTTTTGAGACCGCAGCAAATACGCTCTCGGACAGAAGGCGAAGTCCCTTTCCGTCAATATTGCTGAGGACTAAGCCCTTCTCTCCCGAAAAGACTATCCTTTCGTGCTTTTCCCTTGAATAGACCCTGCCGCGGTTCTTTCCGTCCTTTTTCGTATAGCAGAGATAACCGGCTGACTCTCCAAGACTTCCTCTGTCGAGATAAAAGCTGCCGTCCTCGGCTTGAACGATCTCAAGCCCCTCCGAACTCAATTCCTTTTGGGTGTCTGCGCCGTCACTCTGAACGCTAATATCGTCGTTTCGACTGCCTATGCCGTCATTTTGAATATATATATCGTCATCTTTAACGCTTATGCCGTCTACGGGAGCATTCAGCCTGATGACGAGCCTGTCATTCTCCGCAGACACTTCACCTGCCAGGACGGGGTTTTCGCATATGTCGACAGCCATGATTCCCGGCAGTATGCGAGCTATGCTTATAGCCTTGTCGTCCGAAATCTTCGTCCGTCCGAAATACTGTCCTCTGACCTTCGCGCCAGGGTATAGGGCTGTTCTGCTGCGCCCTAGTCTGTTCTCCACCTCAACGAAGATGAAGTTCCTGCCTATATGCTTATCCAGCATCGAGGCGTCGCTCATATCTATGCTGATGAGAGCCCCTGTGCCGTCATAATTATAATATGCGCCGCCAGCTATGCCGCCCTCTTCTGCCTTGCTCTTTTCTCTTTCCGTCAGATCTTGGGCGTCTGAGGGGACGCATTTCAGCTCCGTCTCCGCACCCGTAGTATCGCAGTATAGGAAAGCCCTTATCTGCTGCTCCTCGGCATTTCGAATATTTACCCTTTCGGTATAAAACTGCGCATCTATCTCTATCAGATCTCCGCGCATTTTAACCGCTTTAACTCTTTGCTTCGGCTCTGCATTTTTCAGCTCTTCCGTAATGTCGCAGTCTCCACCTTCCTCACCGAATATATCCTTTGGAAGCTCGGCGTAAAATCTGCCGTCCCTTTCAGTCACGGCTGCCTTTTTATAGTCCTCATAATTCAGCAGCCTTATCAGAGCGTCCAAATCCTGAGCTTTCAAATATCTGTATTTTTGCCTGTCTATAGGTCTAAGCCTCGAATACATTTTGTCGTCGACGGCTCGCTCTAAATACTCTCTTATTTTCTGAGCGAATTCCTCGGCGGTCTCCCTATCCATATAATGCAGCTTGTTTATAAAGAGCAGCATATCCGTGCCTATGGCTTTGAAAGCCTTAGCCTCTCTGATTGAGCTCTCCGCAGAGCATTCATCGAAGAATTCATCAACCAGGTCGAGTGCCTTAATCCTGTCTCTGAGGTTTCTGATTTTGGTTGTATTCTGTGTGGTCGACTTCGTTTCTCCCTCGCGGACGCGCCAATAATAGCCCATATCGTAAATCATTGAGACCTGATTGGCATAATAGTGGAGCTGCATTGCCAAAGGAATGTCCTGATACAAAATCCCCTCGGGCCATTTGAAATCGTGCCTCTCGTAAAAGTCCCTGCGAATGAGCTTATCCCAATTAGTCGTATCGTATATCAAATTGGGATTTCTTCGGATATGACTAAATCTCTCAAAATCTCTGAATACCTTTTTATGCAGCTTGGAGTCGAAGCAGCCCGCAGAATCGAAATGACAGGAATTGCATACCACAAGATCGCTGCCGTCCGCCTCCGCGCGTTTGAACATCATCTCGAGCGCACCGTCAGCGAACATATCGTCCGAATCGAGATAGGCGATATATTTGCCCTTCGCATACGTCTTTCCGATATTTCTCGCACGCCCTGAGCCGCCGTTTTCCACATGATAACATTCAAAGCCTTCGTATTCCCTGCTATATCTCTCCGCAATCTCTCCGCTGTTATCGGTAGAGCCGTCATCTATCATAATAACCTGGAGCCTCACATCTCCCTGTCTGAACAGGCATTGCAGGCTCTCTTCCAAATATTCCTCTATATTGTAAACCGGTATTATTACGCTAATATCGTAAATATGCTCCATTGTTTCATTCCCCTGTCAAAATCTGCTGCTCATCTTGCGGCTTGAAGGCTGCCGTTCCAAGTGCCATGCTGAGCATGAAGAAAAAGCCCACGCTCATAGGATATAGGGTAATCTCCAGCATAGCCTGTATGAAGTAGGCGGCGAACGCCAATATCGTGAGCAGATATTCCTTTCTATATTGCCCTTTCGTGGACAGGCATTTAAAGGCGAAGGCTGTGACCGCCGCCAGCCATATAATATACCCAAGAAATGCAAAGACCCCCGATATATACCATATATCTAATGCATTATTATGCGCCCACCGGCTCGCCGTTACCTCAGGCATAAGGGGTGCATTCGTCTTGCCCTTCCCAAAAAGACTGAGGTTTCTCGAATACGCCTTCCAAATCAAGAGTCTGCCGCTCGACAAATCATTTATCTTTATCCGCGTTTCATTCTCATAGACCCATAGTATCGTATCGTCGTAGTCGGATAGTTCGGGTTCAGACAGCGCATAGGCGTTGACGTCCATTTTATCCAGGTATATCAAAGCCTGAGCCAAGGCAGCGCTTAGCATAGCCACCAATATGCAAGCTATTGCAATATGAGAGGCTTTCCATTTCCTCTTATGCTCTTTGCTGTGTACCTTGTAAACCGAGGCTGCAATTATAAGCTCCGCCAGCATTACTATCTGAGCCGTGCGGCAGCCCGATATGAGGACTATGGCTGCGCTAAATCCCATGGATACCAAATTCCACCAGCCTTCCCTATCTTCCACCAGAAGAAGGTATAGCGCGGCGGTAAAAAAGGTCGTGCATATCATTCCGTTTCCGTTCGGATTCACGCAGAGTCCCAAATAGTTATAGTCTATAGTCTCAACACCCACCAAGTCATTTGCGACAAAGGGGGTAATCGCTAAATTCATCACTACAAAGATATATGAAATAGTAACCACATTTCTCGCAATCTTAACAGACCATTTGAAATATGATTTGCTCTGAGAGAGCACTATCATTATCATGGGTAGAATTGTGAGGCTCAGCAAGCTCCACAGGAAATAAAGCTTCTTAACAGGATTGATGAAGGACATCACGAAAATGGTGATGAAGCAGAGGAACCAGCCCGCCCAAAAGATTTTGTTAATCTTAATCTTCTCATGGTCCGCCTTCTCTTCAATGCAGCAGATGAGGATAATGAGAAAAATAATAGGGCTGAGTCTGAATACCATATTCGTGCCGCTATGCAGCAGGCTTTCGAGCCTGTCATTAAAATAATGTATCGTGCAGATGAATGTCATCACCAAAACAGATACATCAAAGAGCGTGCTTTTCAGCCTGCCACTCATTGCGTCTGAGACTCTCTTAATCAGATTTATTAAATTGCAATAAGTCTTAAAAACTATTTCAATCAATGCTATGGTTGCCCTCTTTTGATTGTCCTTGCCTATCGGTCTTTGATTCGCTCGGCGTCTTAATATCTGCCAAGATATGAACTGCTTAAAACGCGGCTTCTAATAGCTGCCGAGATATACGCTGCCGAGAACGCTCCTCTCATAGTCTGCAGAGAGCGACATCAGCTGGCTCAGCTTGGACAGTTTCGTATCTCCACCAACTGCCAGCACCGCATTTCCTTCCTCGAGGAAGGTCTTTTCGTCGAAGTCGCCAGCAACATCAACTATATCAACAGCTATGCCCTTCGCAGAAAATGCCTCGGCGAGCTTTTCAATGATGTCGCAATCCCCGTATGCGTTCAGCAGGCTTATAGCCTTCGCTCCGCTGTGTTCGCAAATCGCGTCCACGGTCTCGCTTATCTTATCAATCTGTATTTCTACATCAGTCTTTCCTCTATAGCGGTATTTGTCCACCAGCCTGCTGCGAAAAAGCTTCATCAGCCCCTTAGGGCTTTCCTCATAATATACTTCACCGAGGAGCCTTGCCCCCGTATGAGCCGCGGCATTCGCCGACGAGCTGACATTTCCTTTTATTATCAGCATGAGAACATAGGCGGCAGCATATATGAACAGTCCGAGCATAAATCCGAGCAGGGAGTGCTTTTTGCTGAGCACTGGCGCAGCGGGCAAGGCTGCCTCTGCCTCTTCAACATCATCTGCACTGCCCTCGGCGGCGGCACCTTCACCGATATTGCCGCTCTCCTGCTCTGCCTTGATACTCAGTATCGTGTCAACTGCTTCCTGCTGCTTGGCTGATAATGTACCCTCGGCAGTCTTTATGGCGGTTTCGAAATAGTTTATATCGTTAAAGGTTTTCGTATATTTATAGGTATTATCCGTATGATAGACGTATACGACCTTCTGCTCCGCAAGGGCTATGGAATGCGGATAGTGGGAAGCCATACTTCTGCCGTATTCGGTGACGGCGGCGCTAAGCGCAGCGGATACTGCATCGGCGTCGGCGTCCTCTGGGAGCACCAAATTGAGCTCCAATGCCGCGCCCTTCCCTTTCAGCTCTGGTTCGATTTCTTTCTTGCTGTCATAGCTATAGAAAAGTTCGCTGATATATTTGTTCTCCGCGCCGGGTTCGATATATTCCTTAATGCGCCCCGCGCATTCGTCCCCTCTCGCAAAGGCGTAGAAGCTGCGAATCAGCACGGGATAGTCGTCGCTGTTTTCCATATCCAAATCATATATCTGCTTGAGCACCCTCTGATTTGTCGGGTCCGTATGCATTAGGACGGATTTATTCGCATATTCCCTCTGCTTCGCGAGCCATTCTTTTTCATGCACAACATATTCCACCGTCTCGCGCTCGCTGACGGAAAAATCGCTCAGCATATTCTCTATTCTCTCCTCTGCGGAGAGCTCTTCTATCTTAGTCTCCTCTGTCTGTGCGTCAATGATGGCATTATATGCCTTCGTATCTGAGGAGTATTTGGCTGCGCAGACCAAGGCAGCCATCAGAACAGCCACGAGAAGGAGAGCCTTCCACTGTGACAGAAGCCTCCAAAAGACTTCCCTCAAATCTATTTCAATTATTTGCTGCTGATAATTCCTATTATTCATGGTTTAAAAATCCTCTTATGCTCAAATAATGCGTCTGTGCATTCTACCACAGCAATATGTTTATTATGTGTTTTCTTAAATCAGACTTCTTCATAAAATGTATCGGGTCTCTTTGCGTCGAAGGTCTCGTTCGCCCACATCAGCGTCACGAGGTTTTCAGTCTCGCTGAGGTTGATGATATTATGCGTATAGCCGGGCAGCATATGCACAGCTTGAACCTTATCCCCGCTGACTTCAAATTCGATTGGCTCGTATGGCTGCTCGGTCTCGGGATTTATCCCGATTTTGCGCTCCTGAATGAGCCCATGTCCGCTTACGACTATGAAGAACTCCCATTTGCTATTATGCCAATGCTGACCCTTCGTAATCCCCGGCTTGGAGATATTCACCGAGAACTGCCCGCAGTCCGCCGTTCTTAGAAGCTCCGTGAAAGAGCCCCTCTCGTCCTCATTCATCTTGAGGTCAAACGCCACCTTCTCCTCAGGCAGATAGCTCAGATACATTGAATAGAGCTTCTTCTCAAACGAGCCCTTCGGTATAGTCGGCATTACAAGGCTTGTTGGCTGATCGTGAAACCTCTCGAGGCATTCCACTATATATCCCAGCGTCGCCTTATGGGTATTCAGCGCGCCGCAGTATCTTCCCTCATCTGTCCAAAGGGGCGTCAGTCCGTCGTATTCCCTGCCGTCTATTATTTCGCCTGCGGCGGGGTATTCGCAGTGGTGTTCCTTTCCCTCAAGAGCGTCGTACATCTCTTCTATCAAATCATCTATGAAGAGCAGTTCGAGCTCGACGCTCGGGTCGTTTACCGTTATCGGCAGATCGTTCGCGATATTATTACAGAATGTCGCAACCGCGGAATTATAATTAGGTCTGCACCATTTACCCGCGAGATTTGGAAATCTGTATACCAGCACCTTCGCTCCGCTCTCCTTCGCATATTTGAAGAAGAGATCCTCGCCCGCCTTCTTGGAGAGCCCGTATTCTGATGTTCCAAACCGTCCCGCGAGGGTCGCCTGCACTGATGATGAGAGCATGACGGGGCATTTGTTGCCATGCTTTTTCAGCATATCGAGCAGGGTCGAGGCGAAGCCGAAATTCCCCGCCTTGAACTCCTCGGGATCCTTGGGTCTGTTCACTCCCGCGAGGTTAAAGACGAAGTCCGCCTCGCGGCAGTATATATCGAGCTCCTCAGGCGAAGAGCCGAGATCGTATTCAAATATCTCTCCAATTTGCAGGGAAGGTCTCGTTTTGTTCCTTCCGTCTCTGAGGGTCTTTAGATTTTCGACGAGGTTTCTCCCCACGAAGCCCTTCGCACCGGTTATAAGTATATTCATTCTCAAAGCTCCTTGCGCCATACCATTTTATTCACCACGCCGACGTAGGACTGAATTATCTTGACCACCTTGTCTGATACATTCTCGTCGATATAGTCGGGCACGGGCACGCCGTTGTCGCCGTTCTTCACCATTTCGACCGCCGTGTCAACCGCCTGGAGCAGCCCCCTCTCATCAATTCCCGAAAGTATGAAGCAGCCCTTGTCGAGAGCCTCCGGTCTTTCGGTGGACGTCCTTATGCAGACCGCGGGGAATGGCTTTCCAATAGATGTGAAAAAGCTCGACTCCTCAGGCAGAGTCCCGCTGTCGCTCACCACCGCATAGGCGTTCATTTGCAGGCAGTTGTAGTCGTGAAATCCCAAGGGTTCATGCTGTATGACTCTATCGTCGAGCTTAAATCTCCCGTCCCTGCTCATCTGTTCAAGCCGATTTCTCGAGCGCGGGTGACAGCTATAGAGTATCGGCATATCGTATTTATCCGCCATTTTGTTTATGGCATTGAAGAGCGAGAGGAAGTTCTTCTCGGTGTCGATATTCTCTTCTCTATGAGCCGAGAGGAGTATATATTTGCCCTTCTCGAGTCCGAGTCTCTCGTGAATATCCGACCCCTCTATCTTATCTAAGTTCGCTCGGAGCACCTCCGCCATGGGCGAACCCGTGACATATGTCCTCTCCTTTGGCAAGCCGCAGTCCGCGAGGTATCTGCGTGCATGCTCGCTATATGCCAGATTGACATCACTGATGATGTCGACTATCCTGCGATTGGTCTCTTCCGGAAGGCATTCGTCCTTGCAGCGATTTCCCGCTTCCATATGAAAGATTGGGATATGCAGCCTCTTCGCACCTATAACGCTGAGGCAGCTATTCGTGTCGCCGAGCATGAGGACGGCGTCGGGCTTGATCTCCACCATGAGCTGATAGCTCTTGGCGATAATATTTCCCATGGTTTCCCCGAGGTCGCTCCCCACCGCTTCCATATATATATCGGGGGCGTCGAGTTCTAAATCCTCGAAGAATATGCCGTTGAGCGTATAGTCGTAGTTCTGTCCCGTATGCGCGAGAATGGTATCAAAATACCTGCGGCATTTCTTGATTACAGCCGCAAGCCTGATAATCTCCGGTCTCGTGCCGACGATTATCAGCAGTTTCAGCTTCCCATTATCCTTCCAATTAGCCATAGTCTCACCCATTTAGAAATGTCTGATCCCTTTCAATTCCTCTTGAACATAGTCCGTTGTAAGTATCTTCTCCACGACGCCCTCTACATCTAGTAGCTTCGTATTATGCGACGTATAGGCTTCGTCAGCCTCTGTCTCCACCCTTCCCTCTACAAAATATTTGTCGTAGTTGAGGTCTCTGTTATCGGCGGCGACTCTGAAATAGTCGCCCATATCCTCGGCTCTGAGCCTCTCCTCTCTCGTCATCAAGGTTTCGTAGAGCTTTTCTCCATGCCTCGTACCTATGATATTCGTGCCCGTATCGCCGAAGAGCTGCTGCACGCCTTTCGCAAGATCGCCTATAGTCGAAGCGTCAGCCTTCTGAATGAAAAGATCTCCCGGATTGGCATTCTCAAACGCGAATCTGACGAGCTCCACAGCCTCGTCTAAATTCATCAGAAATCTCGTCATAGCCGGATTTGTTATCGTGATAGGATTTCCTTCCTTAATCTGATCTATGAAAAGAGGTATCACAGAGCCCCTGCTGCACATTACATTGCCGTACCTCGTGCAGCTTATCACGGTGCCGCCCCTGTCCGCGGCAACTCTGGCATTCGCCGTTATGACATGTTCCATCATAGCCTTGCTTATTCCCATGGCGTTTATCGGATAAGCCGCCTTATCCGTGCTGAGGCAGACGACCCTCTTCACCCCCGCGTCAATAGCCGCATGGAGGACATTATCCGTTCCCTCGATATTGGTCTTTACAGCCTGCATTGGGAAGAATTCACAGGAAGGAACCTGTTTTAATGCCGCGGCATGGAAGATATAGTCGACGCCCGGCATGGCGTCCTCTACCGATCGCGGGTCTCGAACGTCCCCTACGAAGAATTTGACCTTCTTCGCATGTTCTGGGAAGCGCGCTTGCAGTTCATGGCGCATATCGTCCTGTTTTTTCTCGTCGCGGGAGAATATCCTAATCTGCCCTATATCCGACGTCAAAAAATGTTTAAGAACGGTATTACCAAAGCTGCCCGTACCGCCCGTTATCATCAAGGTTGCTCCGTTGAATTTACTCATACCTCTCTCGTTCCCTCCTGGTAGAAAATTATTACCTCTCTGTCTATCCACTTCATATCAATCTGCCCGAAGCTTTCATCACTGATTATATATTCCCAAAAAGGGAGGAGCGCGTAGTCATGGTATGAAAGCCCGTTAGGTGGCAATACTATAGCCCCTATATTCAGCTTTTCAATCGCCGCTTTTATCTCTTCTTCCGTCTTTGCCTGTATCAAATCTTCGGCATTTATATGATACAACAGCTTGGGGTTTCCGTGAAGATAGAAAAGCAAAGCCTGGTCCTGTGTAAATACGCTTCCATGCGTCGCCCTCGCCGCTCTATCCGCTATATCTTCATAATATGCTCCCCTTTTAATGCAGTAATCCAAATACAGCTCGCCATAGTCCACCATTCTCAGCTGTTCGACTTGTAGGAAGAAGAACATTACAGCTATAAAGGCGGCTGCGAATGGAATCCTTGCAAAAATCGCTAGTATATGTCTCGACTTAATACTTCTCGTCAAAACCCATGCTCCGCTGATTGCCAAAAGCATTAGAAAGGTCATTCTATATCGCATTTGCTCGAAGAACCAAAGCGATACGTCATAGCCAATCCAATCCATTGCGCCCGTCATCGGGAGCAGCAGCCCGCATATCAGAAGAGTTATGATGAGCGTGGTTCTCTTTCTCTTCCAAATCGAATAGACGAGCATTGACACCAAGCCTATCACGCCCAATAACATCATCAGCCTTACGGGGATTGAGTATGAAGCCCATATCGCCTCTATATCCGCTCTGCCCGCGTTGAGCTCTGCAATCTGATCGATTACAGGCGTATCGTGAAACGGCAGAAGCGTACTGCTTTGAAGATTTCCCGTCGTAAGGAATAGGGTTATCGTCTCCTTGATACCGAGCAGAGTCCCTGCCAAAACCGAAAATCCGCAAATCACCAAATCCTTGAACTTCGTCCTCATAAATAGAAGGATTAGCGCGAATACCAGGAACATTCCGAGCATTAAATATACATTGCCCTCATGCCCTTCCATGGAGAGATAGCAGAACAGAGCCATAAAAGCATATTCATACCATTTCGCCCTTCCGCTGCTGATGTCTTCATATTGATTTATAGCGTAGAGCAGCAGCAGCAAGAGTCCCACAAATCTGAATGCGTCACGCGTGCCGAAAATTATATCCATGGTGCTGTGATATATATTGAACAGCAGTATTGCCGCAATCCCTGCCCGATAGGTCTTAGAGGTAAATGACGCTGTCAGAAACAGGAGTAGCAAAAAGCAGAAATACGTCCATAGAAGGCTGCTGTTTACACATATCAGAGTCTCCTCGCTGCCCGCAACATCCGTTGCGATATAGGCATCCGCCAGGCATATGACCCATAGATCTCCATGGTCATCCTCTAGTGATGAACCGTATTTTTCATCTCTGTAATTGTCTACCGCAAGCGAGTCCTTGTCCTCGAGGAAATATCTCGCTTCCAGCTCATAATGCGCCCTGTCAGGGTCCAACACGGGTCTTTCTATCAGGAATACGCTCTGCACGCCGTAAGTCCCTATGAAGATCAGCAATGCCGCAAGATAGGCGACGTCCCTCACCCTGCTGCCTATACGTCCCGATTCCTTCCCCTCGCCGTATTCATTGATATATTTTTTCGCTTCGCTGCAGGCTTTAGCCAGCAGCTTATAATTCTTATTTGCAGCGACTATAATTATGGAAAAGACTATCGGCAGCAGATAGAAGAGCAGGCTCCACGCGCCTACAAGAATAAATCCGAGCAGATAGTCGAAGAGGCTGACGAGCATGGGCGTTGAAGCTATCCCTATTAAAAGCGTCTGATTGAGCGACATTTTCTTAAACAAGCGAAGCCGAACAAAGCATACTCCTATCGCGAGTCCTATTATTACAACTCTTGTGAAATACAATGCTATTGCCATTCGGCTGCTCCCTTATGGTTTAAGTTTCATGCCTTCCGCTTTTAGGTTTTCTGAGCCTCTGTTTTATCCCTTGAAGCTCTATCGTACATTATCCACGCCGGAACAGCAAGAATTAAAGCGCCGGCAATGGCTACGAGGTAATAGTAAATTCTGTTTACCAGAACGACTGATACTCCCGCATTAAAATCCTCATTGAAGAGCATATTCGTAAGCCCCACAAAAGCCTCGCTGATTCCGATATTCCCCGGCAGGATTGGCACGGCAGAGGACACATTGCATAGGCTCCAATAGAGCATTCCGTTTACAATCCCAGCCGGAAGCCCGAGGCAGGCGAAAATGCTTGACAGTCTTATGCCGCCGAGGATCATATATGCAAAATTATTCAGGCTGCAAAGAGCCATGGTCTTTTTGTCGCTCAGAATATCGAAAAATCCCCTCATAATCGGATATGTGTATTTCTTGAAGGGAAGGATAATCAGTATCTTTTCCTGTAGAAAGACGAGCATGAGGACTCCCGCCACCGACCCAAGGAAGAGAAGAAAGGCGATTCCGACAATCTTCATTCCCGTATTCCATTTAAATGTCGAGATTAGCAGGCTCAGCGTCAGGAAGAGGAAGGTGACTGCGAGTTTAATCACCACGGTTCCCGACATTATCGAGATATATCTCGAATAGCTCAGCTCCATTTTCTTCTTATAATATACAGCCTTTAACATGCTGCCCATTTGAAATGGTATTACGAGGTTAATAGCTGTTGCCACGATGGAAAACACCGCCGCGTCCTTGACTTGCAGCTTAATGCCATAGGTGTCCGCGCAGGTGACATCAAGGAGCGCGCTCAGAAAGAGGCTTGCCGCCATCGTGACAATTCCTATAATCATATACACCCGCGGTGCGTTCAGTATTCGCTCCGTCATCTCCGTGTTTTCCGATATATAGCGGATAAGGACTACAACGACTATCACATATACAGTGAATACTATAATGCCGCGCAGGATTTTATTTGCTGAAATTTCTTTCAAACTCATGCTATTACCAAGGATAATGCTTTTTATCCTGTCTATACTTTTCCCTATGCTTCCGCGCAGAGGGCTCTCATTCTCTCCCAGAAAATATCATTCGGGTCTGGAAGCTCCGTGAGGATTTTCTCCCTCTGCTCTTTCCCCTTCTGCCAAATATCGGGATCCTTCATCAGTTCCCTCGTCTCATTCAATGCGATCTGATAGCGCGTTTTCGGGTCGTGCAGTGCTCTCAGGAGATGATATTTCTCCTCTTGTTCCTCCGTCGTCCCAGAGGCTATCTCGTTCAGATAGAAGGCGTGTGTCCCGAGTATAGCCGCCTCGCTCGCCATGCTCGCGCCCTCGCTGATTACGACTGTCGCATAGTAGAGCATTTGATGAATCATCTCGAAGGGCAGATTTATTTTGTATTTCTCAAGCTCGGCTGGAAGCTCCTTCTCCGAGGATATATAGACCCTGCCAAGCGCAGACAATTCCTCGACGAATTCGACCTTCTCCCTATCCGAAAGCCCTTTGATACCGAAGTCGTGGCTCGCATTCCACGAGATGAAACGAACTGTTATATATGGCTCGGTCGTATCAATTCCATATCGCTCAATGCTCTCCCTATTCGGCGCGAACTCTTCATCATGCAGATAGAACAGCTCCTTATAGATAGGAAGGCGCTCCTGTTTCTTCCCCAAATCCAAAAAAAATTTCTCGGGCGTGATTATCCTTGAGGACAGCCATTTGCAAATTCTGAGCGAAAACTTTGATACCTCAGTATCCTCGAAGATAATATGCGGCTTCCCCGTCAGCCTCGCAGCGACCGCCATCATGGGAGAGGCTCTCCCAATCAGTATATCGGCATTAAAACACTTCACAGCCTTTGTATAGGAAAAGCAGAGCTTCAAAAACAGCCATCCCTTTTCCACTATATTTCTTCCCGTAGAATTGGCAAGTTTCAGATATTTGATTCCGAATGCGTCGAGCAGCCTTAAATCGCCGTCCTTGTCGACAGCTATGACAAGACTCTCCCCGTCCTTATTGTTCTTTTCAATTATATGTCTGAACTGATGAGCCCAGGCAGGGTGTTCTATGCTTACGGCAATTCTCATCTTCCGGTTTTCTCCAATTTATGATTGTCCTGCATATCCATCCACATGCCGAAGCTGACGCTCTGAAATGAAAAGAGCGTGAGCAGAAGGAATGTGATATACCAGCCTATTGTGACTGTCCCGCCTTTTATCAATACATCAATAACCAGCTTGACAAAGAATGGGATATTTATAATTCCCATCATTATGCCGAGAATATACATCAGGAATAAAGGGTGGAAGCTGTCCAAGAGGTATTTATGCCATAGCCTCTTGAAGAAACATTTGATCAAAAGCCATGATATTTTGGGTATGACCTTAAAAATCTTCATCTTGGACTGCTCTCCCACATTGTAGACGGGCTTTATCGGCACCTCGAGGAGTGTGCAGCTTGCAATATTGAGTTTAACGAGAATATCGTTCGGGCACCCATAGGAAGGATAGATGTCATAGAGGTCTATCTTATTTAGTGCGGCCAGAGAAATCGCGGTATATCCCGTCTGAGTATCGGAGACCGACCAATATCCCGACGCTATCTTCGTCATCAGGCTGAGGACATTGTTGCCGAAATATCTGATCTGCGGGACGACAATCTTCGCCGCTGGGTGCGAGAGCCTATTCCCCTTTACATAATCTATTCCACGCTCCACCACGGGCGAAACGATCCCCTCGAGCTCGCTCGGGTCCATCTGCCCGTCGCCTGCCATAACAGCGGTACAGTCGATTTCATGGTCTCTGCACCATTTATAGCCCAATGCTATAGCCGCTCCTACTCCAGAGTTTTCCTGAGTGATGAGCACTATGCGATCCGTCTCATTGTCGTTATAAATCTCATTCTTCGGGTATTTGCTCTCTTCCCCTTCCCTCATCTTATTGAGAGCTATATCCGCCCTATTGTATATGGTCTCTTCGAGGATCAATGATTTCCTGGCTATGACAAGAGGGTCTTGGACTTTATCTTTCTTTATATAATCCTTCACCACCTCGGCGGTATTATCGCGCGATCCGTCATTTACCACGACAATGCGGTCGACAAAATCCGGCATTGATTCAATTACCATTCCGATTTGATTTTCTTCATTGTATGCCGGTACGGTTACCGCTATTGTTTTTCCATTTAGCATAGAGAGTCCTCAGTATCTTGCTTTCTTTATCTTTATCTTAGTCATCAGTCGTAAAGCTTGGGAATATGTCTCGCCGCCTCAAGCGCCTTGTCCTTGTCGACATTGATTGATTTGAAATACCAATCAAGGGATTTCGGTCTTATTCGGTTTTCAATCTCCACCTTTTCCAAGGCTTCCTCTCGGCTTATATCCCCTTCTCTTATCTGATTGCTTCGCAATGTATCGTTCTCGGTAAATCCCGCCGCCGAATAATATATATAATTGTAGAAAGCGGCTGTACCGTCGCCTATTCTCCATGTGGTAGGAGTCTCCTCGTCAAGCTCCCAGCCGTAGAGATTTATCAGCGTATCATTTACGGTCTTTTCGTCCCACCTGACATATTGATATATGTCTATCTGTTCTTGCTTTATATCATAAAAAGAAAAGAACGCCTTGACGGTGTCGAGCAGAGATCTGTTTATATACGCGGGGTTTCCCGCAAACTGTTTCAGATAATAGGAAATGAGTTTGAGCTTCCCCTTCCGCTTTAGATGATGAATCTGCTCGGCGTCAAAATTCGGGCGCACGCCGCAAAATCCCGTTTTGAAGTCCGTCTTTTCCAGCGGATTAGTCCCGATAAATACCGTGCTGATATTCCTCTCCTTCGACAGACGGTTGACTTCCGCAAAAAAAGCCTTATCGCCTGCGGTGAACAGGGGAATCATTCCCAGCTCCGGCTTTCTGCACCACGCCTTTACGTTCCTTGCTATATGCTTTCTCTTCTCCTCTTTGTCCTTGTCGATCACGATTCGTTCAACGCCCAGGGCTTCGCACATCTTCTCCGCATTTCTCTCTCCAAGAGGCGTGCTCATTCCCCAATCATATGTAAACACAAGAGGGTTGAGCTCAAGCTCCTTCACGACATAATGCAAAAGATAGCTCGAGTCCCTTCCCCCGCTGAACATGACAATGCAGTCCTGAGAGCCGTCCGTTTTGCGAATGCTCTCAGCGATATTCTTAAGTTCCTCTATAGGTTTAAGGGAAATCTTCTTATATTTTCCACAATAATTACAGACGCCCTCCGAGTCAAACTCAATAAAGGGCATTGTCGAGGGCAGAATGCATTTCGTACATCTGCGAAGTTCCCTTATCTTCTCTACGTTTATATCTATATCCATTCTGTAACAATTCGCCTTTCGTAATTCCTAAGCTGCAAAGGCGCAAACAGCAGAGCAGGCCTTATCCGAAAAGACCTGTGAAATCCGTGCTCTTTACTTCTTTAAGAGGCAGTTTTACGGGTTTGCCCGTCGCCGCCGACTGATAAATCGCGAGTATCATCTCCACCGCATTTCTGCCAGCGACCGCGTTGATATACGGCTCTCTGTCGTTTTCGATAGCGTCTATGACATCCGCATAGAGGCTTGTATGCCCGTTACCGTAGACATTGCTGGTCTCTTCCTGCAAGCCTTTGATTTTATCGTCTGCCTCGCCTTCGTCCGCGAAGTCCCAGACGTCTATATTGTTTGTCGAGGTACCCCCGATTTTAACGCTTCCCTTTTCTCCGAAGAGATAGAGGGTCTCCTCTAAATTCCTAGGATATACGTTGACCGTGCCCTCGATAGTTCCGACCGCTCCGTTTGCGAATTTGACGACAGCCATTCCTATATCCTCGCATTCCAGGTAGTCGTGGAATTGCTGTTTTGTAACGCCGTAGACCTCTTCGACCTCGTCTCCCATCATCCAGCGGAGAAGATCTATGCCGTGAATGCATTGATTGAAGAGACAGCCTCCGTCGGACGCCCATTTACCTCTCCAAGCCGCCTGGTCGTAATACTGCCTGCCGCGGTTCCACCTGACATTTATAGAGCCGTGGGAGAGCTTCCCAAATCTTCCGTTTTCGAGAGCCGCCCTCATCTCCTGTACGGCGACATTAAATCTGTTCTGATGACAGACCGACACCTTTACGCCCTTTTCGCGGCTGCGCCTGATGACTTCCTCGGCGTCCGCCATGGACATGGTCATGGGCTTCTCTACGATTATATTAAAGCCGTGGTCGATACACCAAAGGGCTATTTCCGCATGAACACCGCTGTCGGTCGCGATTGCCACAATATCTACATCGGAATGTTTTTCCAGCATTTCCTTATAATCGGTATATCTTGCTATGCTGCTCTCCTTTTCGAGCCCATGCTCTGCCAGCAGTCTCTCTATAGCCTCCGGCAGAAGGTCGCAGGCGGCAACAAATTCAAGATTATTGCCTATGACTGCCTTTATATGGTTTGTTGCAATGCGTCCACAGCCTATTAAAGCGTATTTCATATCTTCTTCTCCTCTTTTCGGCAAGCTATAGAAGTATCTCTGCCAGAGCCTCTGCGACCTCTTTCACCTCTTCATCACTCATATGCGGGTGCATAGGAAGCGAGAGCACTCTGTCGCAGAGCTTCTCCGTATTGCTGCAATCGAATTTATACTCTCCCTCTATGCCGAATGCTTCCTGTTTATGCATTGGCTTGGGATAATAAATCATGGACGGAATCCCCTTTTCTTTGAGCGCCGCCTGAACAGCGTCCCTCTCAGCCCTATCCTTTAGCTGAATGGTATACTGTGCCCATGATGAGAGGAAGCCTTCCGGTATGAAGGGCAGCACAACCCTGTCTCCGAGGGCTTCCCTCAGATATTCGTTATATTTATCAGCAACCTTGTTCACATCGTCAAGCTCGTAGTCAGAAAACGCCTTTAGCTTGACCTGCAAAATGGCAGCCTGCAAGGTGTCCAGCCTTGAATTAAGACCTATCCTCACATTGTCATACTTCATGCTGCCCTTGCCGTGGACTCTGATAGAATCCGCCAAGGCTGCGATTTCGTCATCATCGGTAAATACCGCTCCCCCGTCGCCATAGCAGCCGAGCGGCTTTGCAGGGAAGAAGGAAGTCGTCGATATATCGCCGAAGCTGCAAGCCTTGCGCCCTTCAATCTCGCCGCCGAAACCCTGCGCTCCGTCCTCAAGTATCTTTATATCGTATTTGTCAGCAATGGCTCTTAGCGAAGCAAAGTCAGCCGGAAGACCGAATAGGTCGACCGCGACCACCGCCTTAGGAGTCAGCAGCCCCTCTTCCTTCACCTGGACTATCTCCTTCTCGAGAGATTCCGTGCTGATATTGAATGTGTCCATATCCACGTCGACGAATATCGGTGTCGCACCCGCGAGAGATACGATTTCTCCCGAGGAGAAAAATGTAAAATCGGGAACGAATACCGCGTCGCCCTCTCGAATGCCCCATGCCATCATTGCTATGGACAGCGCATCCGTTCCGTTAGCACAGGAAATGCAATGCTTTACGCCCACATAGTCCGCGAGCTGAGCTTCGAGCTCCTTTACCCAAGGTCCGTTGATATATTTTCCCGACGCGGCAACATCAATCATTGCGCTGTCTATATCCTTTTTCAGAACCTCGTATTGCTTCTTTAGATCTCTGAATTCCATTTGCTGCTCCTTGTCCTTTTCCTATACTTCTTTATATTGTTTCATCTCATCTATGAGGCTTTCGTGACTTCGCGCGAAATTGCCGCTCACCGCCGAGCCCTCAGGAACGCTGAGCGTGACGACAGCCCCCATATTGACCCTGGATTTCTCGCCGACGGAAATGCCGTTTCTTATCACGCTGCCAGGTCCTATCCAAACATCTTTTCCTATCCTGACCCTGCCCTGTATGCTCGCACTCGCGGCTATCTCCGTAAATGCCCCTATTTTAACCCCGTGGGCAATCTGCACGAGGCTGTTTATTCTAACATGGCTGTCAACTATGGTGTCGTCCCAAGGATATATAGCCTTGTCCACATTGGCATTTTGCTGTATTTCCACATTGTTTCCAAGCTTCACCCCGCCTATATGCGTTACGGTGAGCAATCCTGTTCCTGTATTCTTAATCTCAAAGCCTTCTCCGCCGACGACCGTCCCTGCTCTAATCACGCAGTCGTCCCCTATTATAGTGTTTCCCTTTATCGACACGAACTCCTCTATCACAGTGTTCTCGCCGATTTCAACATTATAGGGGGCTATATATGCGAGTGGGCTTATCTTCGCGCTTTCCGCAATCCTCGTCTCGAAGCGCGGTCTATTATATTCGTCAGAGTCAGAGAGCGCATTGTGGAGCGTAAAATAGGCGAGCCTAGGATTTTCGACAATGCAAATCCCATAGCCGTCCCCGAGCTTTCCCTCACGGCTGAGCTCCTCATAGACTTCCTCAGATGTCAGAATCATGCTGATTCCCTCCGAAAGTCCCGTCACATATTTGGCGGCTGCGAGGAATGTGCATGCGCCCTCGCCTGCGTTATAGCCCGCAAGCCCGAGAGAACTGAAATCCTTTTCGTTAATGCACTCAGCCTCTATTCCTATTTTACATAGCTCTTCTGAAAGTCTCATTCTTCCTTACTCTCTTAAAGTCTCCAAAATCTCATTCCCGACGCCTCTAGCTCGTCCATTCTATAGAGGCTCTTTACATCTATAAGCACTTTGTCCTCATCTGCGAGTTCGTCCTTGAACAATTCCTTGAGCTGCATGGTAGACATGGATCTATAGTCGCTATGTCCGACCGCGATTATCACGCAGTCCGCCTTGGGGATTTCCTCATAAGGAGTCAGATCCACCCCGTATTCCTTCTTCGCAACCTCTGCGTCAGCCCAGCTATCCGAAACGATAGGCTCAATATCAAATTCCTTGAGCCTGTGAATGATGTCCACGACCTTGCTATTCCTCGTATCGGGGCAGTTCTCCTTGAAGGTCAGCCCGAGAATGACGACCGTCGCCTTCTTAGGCGCCATGCCCGCCTCAATCATCTCCTTAATCGCAGCGTCGGCGACGAATGCACCCATGCTGTCGTTGACCTGCCTGCCGTTTAGGATAATCTGACTGTGATAGCCGAGCTTCTCCGCCGCATTCGTCAGATAGTAGGGGTCAACTCCTATGCAATGTCCGCCCACAAGACCCGGCTTAAATCCAAGTGCATTCCACTTCGTATTCATTCCGGCGAGAACCTCGTCTGTGTCAATTCCCATCTTGTCGCAAATTATGGCTATCTCGTTCATAAATGCGATATTGATGTCTCTCTGGCTGTTCTCCACGACCTTTACAGCCTCGGCGGTCTTTATGGTCGAAACGGGGAAGGTTCCGGCTTTGATCACTATGTCGTAGACCTTCTTTATCTCGTTTGCCGACTCCTCGTCCATGCCGGATACGACCTTCTTGATATTGGTCAAAGTATGAACTCTGTCGCCCGGGTTAATCCTCTCGGGTGAATATCCAATCTTCCAATCCTTGCCGCATTTGAGTCCTGATTCCTTTTCGATAATCGGAACGCAGATGTCCTCTGTTACGCCCGGATATACGGTCGACTCAAATACAACGATAGTTCCTTCGGTTATATTCTGTCCTATCGTCTTTGACGCGCCCCTGACAGGTCCGAGATCGGGGCTGTTGTCCTCTTTTACGGGTGTCGGCACAGCGACTATGATAAATTTCGCTTCCTTAAGCTTCTTCGGGTCGGCAGTGAATTCCACCGTCGTATTCTTTATGGCTTCGCCCACCTCATTGGTAGAGTCGATTCCGTTCTTATACTCCTCTATGCGCTTTTCGTTTACGTCGAAGCCGATTACCTTGATATGTTTCGCAAACTCCACCGCTATCGGCATTCCGACATAGCCGAGCCCGACGAGCGCCAGCTTTTCTTTCCCTGCGATTAAATCCTTATATATGTTGTTAAAGCTCATTTCTTACCTCCCGCTTTCCTTCCTTTATATATTGCTTTATATTATTTGCTTTTTATTATTCCCTCTATTCATATATTGTTTTCCGTTCTCGCTTCTGTCTGCATTTCACCTGTCTCTGTTTTCTCAGCCTGCCGCCTGCATTCTATATGCGAAGCCTGACCCTCTTTGAATACAGCCTGAGAAAGTCATACCTTCTAATCGCGAATAATACCAGCGCGTCTATCACAAGCCCACCCGTAATGAGCCATGAAAAATACGACGTGCTGATAAGAAACAGCGCATGAATCAGAGCAAGTATATATATCATAACATCATCATAGTCCTCAAGCAGTTTGCAGAAGAGATGAAATGTTACCACTATTATTATCGGCTGCACTATCACGCCCGCAATTCCAAAATTAGCATATGCCATGGAAAAGAGCCCGTTGTTCATATTGTTATACGCACCCGAATAGTATTTTGCGCTGCTTCCGATAATCCTCGTAATCCCCTGTTCATAAGGGGAATTCGCAAAGGCTCTGAGTATGCTTTCTCTCAGATAGAGCAGCGGATTGCCATGATTGCTGAAAAAATCATAGTAATTATAATGCCCCGCCGCCGGTCCGTCGAGTATTCTGTCTCCGAGTGCCACAAACATCTGGCTCGGCACGAAGAATGAAGCTACGACATATACTGCGATGAATACACCAATCATGCTGCCGAAATGCTTCATCATATCCATTCTATGCAATATGATGACTCCGAACACGAGCGGTATAGTCATAAGCATGGACTTATTCCCGAATATTCCGTAGCTGAGCAGCATGAGCACCATATCGCTGCAGAATAAGATTTTCCTATCCTGCAAATAATGCACACCGAATAATATCGGGAGCAGGGCATTCGTATTCCATGCAAATATATAGCCTTCTATCGAGCTCATGCTTACGCCCGACAGCCTATAGGTATAAACATCTCCCAGGTCTATGAAGAGTCGCAGCCCGCCATAACGCATTGAAAGATATAAGGTCGTGACGACCGTCCATATATATACAATCAATACTATCGTATTGTTAATGTCAGGAATGAATGACTGTCTCTGTCCTTGGCAGTTCCAGCCGTCCTTCTTCTTGTCTGCGGAGGACAATACAAAAGTGCAGAACCACCATATACTCCAATACAGAACAATCAGCCAAAAAGCCTCGCTGCTTTGATTTTTAAGCCAATATATCGAGAGACTCGGAATTGCGGAAATATTTACGAGCACTCCGAAGAGTGCGGAAAGCTTAGTCCTCGCGCATATTTTTACCATAATAGCAAATATAATTGCTACGACCCAGGATATTACCGCTTTTTCGTAATTGGGGTTATAGGTTGTTCCTAAATAGCTCCAATAGTAATGATACTTTACAATATAAATATTTTCAAACAGCAATTTAATCAGCAGCGGATATGCAAAGTCCAGCCTGCCGAGTATATCCATAATTAAATAGACCCGTCCGTGCCTTTTAGTCTTCAATATATTTTTCTCCTATCACATAGAGCAGGCAAAATCTAAAGCCCGCAGCTATCAATGCCGCTATCGAAAAGCCCCATAGCCCGCCTTGAATAGAACCGTAATAGCCGCCTCCGAGATAAACAACGCAATAGGCGGACTGTATCACGATTTGAAATCCTGTCGGCGCATATTTAAGCACGGCTGCCTGCGTCATATTCCCTACCGAGGCGATAATCATAGTCAGATTAGCTATCAGCAGAAATGGCGCCGCCCCTTCTATGAGGGTCGGATAAAGCAGTCCCGTAATCCATCTTGAGGCGATTAGGGTTATCGCAAAAAAGACGGCGGCAAAGCCTATAACGGAAATATTTATCTTCCGATATTTGCTCTTCGTCATATTATAATCGCTTTGGGCGAAATAACTCAATAGAACGCCCGCCATAGGCGTCAGCAAAAGCCCGAGGCATTTCCCGAAAAATGCTGCCGTCGTATAGGTCGCCACAGCCTCTCCCCCGAGGATAGGCAGCAGCAGCATTCTATCCAAATAAATCAGGATATTCGCCATGAGCGTGGTAATCAAGAGAATTGCCGTTTTCCACGCGGTTTTGCTCATTATCTGCGTAATCGCAAACCTCTCTCTAAAGATATGCGAATTTGACAGAATCACTATTATGCCGAAAAGCTCTCCCAGCAGGAAGATGAGAGGCCATAGCGAGGAATAACCGCTTTTGTATATTATCGCGACTCCCGCGATATTCCCAACTGCCACGGCAATGCTGCAAATGAGGTTCCTCTTGAAGTTCAGTTCCAGCCTGTATGCCACCACTCCGTAGCCTCTGGCGTTTCCGAGAACGAGATAAAGAATGAGCATGGCGACGGTCTCACGCCCTATATAGGTGTCGGTAATTCTGATATACACATAGAATAATACCGCGGCGAGCAGTTCCAAAAAAAGCAAAATAGGGAGAAAATCCCCTGCCTCATGTTTTTCCTCATATTCGCTTTCCATTAAAAGCCTCGTATTGCTGACGCTGCCGCCTACAGTGCTCACTATCGTATTCCCCACGCCCATTATCGTGAGTATCACGCCATATAATGCCGCCTCATACCCGCGTGCCAGCCATGGGTAGACTATTATCTGCGTAACAGCCGTAATGACAAATGAAGCGAGAATATTAAGGGAGAAATCTTTGATTACATTTTTATAACTGCTTATTATGCTCTTCACTCAGCTTCCTTTATCCTTGCAATAAACTCGTCCACATCATCAATATGCTCTGCGTATTTCTTCAATATGCTCTTGGGAGCGTCCCACCATTTTGACTCCAGCAATCTGCTGACGGTCTCCTCGTCAAATCTATATCCGATCACTCTTGCGGGGACTCCCGCTACAATGGCGTAAGGCGGCACGTCCGCCGTCACTATGCTTCCCATGCCTATAACAGCTCCCGTTCCGATATTCACGCCTTCCTTTATATAGACGCCCATGCCTATCCACACATCATGCCCTATGGTTGTCCTTTCAGGCTCGTGATTAAATTCCTTCGCAGCCATATCCTTGGGAATACTGTCTCTGCCGTAATAGAAGGCGGGCGAAGTTGATACCCATTTCATGGGGTGATCGTTTCCGAGACCGATATGCACGCTGTCTGCAATAGAGCAGAAATTACCAATGCTGCAATTCAAAAGAGTGCAGCCATAGCCCGCATAGGAGTATTCGCCCATGGCGCAGTCCATCACGGTGCTGCGCGCTTCTATCTTGCTGCTTGCGGGAATTATGCTGTTTTTAATTGCGGGTCCCGGCAGCTTTTTTATTAGTTTGCTCCAATAATATTGTATCTTCCTCATCATGCCCTGTGTCCATTTCCCTCAGATACTATCTTTCTCTCCATTTCCCGATAGTCGAGAAATTCCCTGGCGCATTTCACAGATGCCTTCTTCGCATCTTCGAGCTGCTTGGGGTTTTCGCTGATTGATGATAATACCTCGGAAATCCCCTCTTCATTCTCCACCCAGAAGAAATTTCCCTTGTCCAGCATTCTATATGCTTCCATTGGCTGTGCCATTATAGCGCTGCCGCAGCAAATCGCGTTTTGCAGAGTTGCTGACGGGCTCCCCGGCTGACAGTACAGGTCTGCGGCGCAGAGGCAGCCCAAGAGGTATTCAGGGGCTTGCCAGCCGAGATATTCTATCCTTTCATCGCTCTCTATCAGCTCGAATATCTCGCTCTTCGTCTCGTCCGGAATGCTTCCTATGATTACCATCCGCGCATTCAGATTTTCGGCAGCTTTGAACGCCCTCAGAAGCTCCGCCGTTTTCTTCTCCGCAGAGAGCTTCCCGCTATGCACCAGCAGCAGCTCATCATTTATATTCAGCTTCGCCCTATATTCTCCTCTCTTTCTTTTATAGTCCTCTTCATCAGGAATTATCCCGCCGAGCGGCAGAAATTCCATAAGAGATTCCGGTATTCCGTAATTCTCAATCGAGAAATCCCTCTCCGCCGGACCTATATAGTAGTATTTTTTGATATAGGGCAGAGCCTTCAAGATATGCCTCTTGTAAAAAGCTCTATGCAGTATGTTCAGCGAAACCCAATTCTGCCCGCTGTTATAGTCCGCAGAATGAGTATCCGCAAGGAATACGACTTCTCTGTGGTTTTTCACATACTCAGCCACCTCGTCGACAGAGGCGAAGCTGATGTCGTGCGAATAGATTATATCCGGTCTGAATTTCTCAATCTCCTCATAGAGCCCTATATATTTCCTCAGCTTCTGCGATACCTTGTCGGACAATATATGCTTATAGGGCAGGCGTTTAATCGGAACGCCGAATTCCGTTATATATTCCCTGGGCTCTATATATCCAAGCTCAGCATTGTCTATATAAGTCTCCGTGGACGCGATTATCATAACATCATGCCCGTTCTCCTTGGAAATCCGAGGTAGGACGTTTTCCTGATAGTTGTATCCGTCAATATAGAAACATGCCAAGCATAAATGCAGTATTCTCATTTTCTTATTCTCTTCTCAATTCCCAATTTCTCGTACAGCCTGATACCGAAGTTGTATAGCTTCTCCTGGCTTCTGAATTTTTCGGTGCATTCGCCCATTTCGTGATATTCTCTCAGCTCTTCCTCGGAAATCTCCAGCCTCTTCGCAATCTCGCGGAACATCTCCGCGCATTCCTCTTCGCTTGCAGGCGGATTTTCCAAAATCGCCAGAGCCTCTTCCCTAGTCATCTGCCCCGTTACCACAAGGCTAGAGAGCTGCGCCCTTCTAATATCATGCCCGAACCTCGTAGGCATCCACCATGCCTCGAGGAATTTCGTCAGAAGATCCTCAAAATGCTTCTGTCCGTATGGAATATAGCCGTATTCATCTACGAGGGTCTTTATCATTTCCTCTCTCGTGAAGGGCACATAGTTCAGCGGCTTTACCGTCTTGACACCCAGGACGTATGGAATCCAAAACTTATGCTTAAATCCGTTTGTAAATGTATAATTCTTAATCGGAACGGAGCAATGCTTTTTGATTACATCTCTCATATAAGTGCCGTCGCCCGTAGGTCCAGCACCCTTGCCCCATGATGCGGGGTCGGCGATTATCTCCGTGGAAATATTATAGCCGTTCAGAATATATTTGACTCCGAGCTCGCGCGAAAACCTGTCTATCAGCGCAATAAAGGCGTGATCCTGCGGCGCGTCCAGGGACTCAAGCCCCGTTCTGAACCACGCAAGCTGCATTTCCTTCATCTCCTGCCAATCCATCTTTTCTATATGAAGCTCCACGCCGAGCTTATCCGTTATCTTTCGTATATTTTCCTCCGCGACGGGCAGATTCCAGCCCGCGTCAATATGGAAAACGAAGGGGCGAAGCCCCCATTCCCTGACGGCGAGATGAAGCATATAGGAGCTGTCGAGTCCGCCGCTGAGCCCCAAAATGCAGTCGTAGTCCTTGCCCTCGCCTTTTCTCTTGATGTCGCTTATCAGTTTGCCGAGCTCTTTTTCGTGACCTCTCCCGTGCTTCCACTCAGGTTCGATACGCTCCTTGTATTCGTTGCAGCGCATACATACGCCCTTCTCGTCAAAGCTTATATCATCATCAGATGTATCCATGACGCAGCAGGTGCATATCTGGTACGGTCTTTCAATCTCTCTTTTTATGATAGGCTCATTTATCGAATATTCTTTCATCAAAACTCCTTATAACTTCTCTAAACTCCTCGTTATTATCTCATATCCTCCCGAAGCTGAATATTCTTCGCTAAGATAGTCAAATGCCTTGTTCCCTTTGCTTCTCCTGTCCTCTTTCCTAATCCTCTTAATCTTATCCGCCACAGCCTCGGCGTCGTTGCTCTCGCAATGCCAGCCTAATTCGCCGTCCGTGATGACCTTCCCTATATCGGTATTGGGGTCTGTCACCGCCAATATCGGCAGCCTCGCCTGCATATAGGAGAGCAGGCGGCTCGGAAAATTCGGAATAGTAAATCTATAGTCCAAGAATATCATTCCGACATCACATGCGCCCACCAAGGTATCATAGTCCTCTTTGGGAAGGCGTTTCATCAGACGGAGATTTTCCTGAGCCAAGCCCGACGCATAGTCTTCCAATAGCCCATACTCCGTGCCGTCTCCGATAATCAGGAAAAAGACGTTCTCTATATCTCGGCATTTTCTGAGACATTCAATCAGAAATGGTATGCCCTGCGGCTTCCCGAGGTTTCCCCCGTATATGAATACCGTCTTATCCGTCGGTATGCCGTATTTCTCTCTTATCCTCTGCCACGTCTCCCCGTCGACGCTCTTGTCAATCACCTCGACGCTGTTGGGGCAGACTTCCACGATACCTTTACCGCCGAGCTTCCTGTCACGATTATCCCTGTCCCTGACTTCCTCATTATGCGCGAGCAGGTATTCGAGATTTGCCTGGCTCATGCAGCCTATGCGGTCAGATATTTCGTAGAGTTTCCTCTCCTGTCTGCGAAAATGTCCGTGCAGCAGCCCTTTAATGCCTGATGTGCTGAGCATTCCCATATCCACGGCATTCTGCGGGAATATATCTTTCAGAAGGAGGTACGTCCGCGCGCCGTCTCTTTTCTTCACATATTCAATAGCCGAAACGAGCGTAATCGGCGGTGTCGAGTATAATACGAGGTCGAATTTCACATTTGCAAAATACTTCTCTATGGCGTTCTTGAAGGTTGGCTCAATCATCACGGTGGATATGCCCTTCTCGATTATGCCCGTCTTTTGAGTATTGCCTATTCTGAGTCTCAGTATCGTAGCATTCTCTTCCTCTATTATATGGGTGTCCGTCCCCATGCGTTTTTCCACAGGGGAAATCACATATACCCTATGCCCTCGCTTCGAAAACTCTCGAAGCAAATCCGTATATATGCTTCTCTCCTCAATGGAGTCGAAGCCAAGTAGTGATAAGAACAGAATATTCATGCCTGCAATGCCTCTATTCTCTTCCGACTATGAAAACATAGTTCGTCGTGGCAGATCCCCCGATATTAAGCAGCATGGCATTCTTCGCGCCTTCTACCTGGTATCTGCCCGCCTCTCCCGAGACCTGTTTATATAAATCCAATATCATTCTGACTCCCGAAGCTCCCACGGGGTGACCGCAGCCGATAAGCCCGCCGCTTGGGTTGATTGGCTTTCCTCCGTCAAAATCTATCAGTCCGCTCTCGACTGCTTCATATTCCCTGCCGGGCTCTGTCAGCCCGAATGCCGAAATCGCAGCGTATTCAGAGGAAGTGAAGCAGTCATGCGTCTCGAATATATCAATATCACTGACGGTAAGACCGCTTCTCCTATAGGAATCCAATACAGCCTGCCTCGTCCACGGAAGTATGTATTCCGAGCCTGCGCTCTCCTCTATTTTCTTATCGAAGAGGAGAGGTGCGTTTCTATGTCCATAGCCCTTTATGATTGGCTTGTCCTTTATTCCCTTTTCCTTGACGTATTTTTCGGAGGCGAGCACCACGAGCGCCGCTCCGTCAGTCACCTGTGAGCAGTCCGATACCGCAAGCCTGCCGCCGACGAGAGGATTTGTCTCCGTCCCCCTCTGCCTCGCCTGCTCTTCGCTCATAAACCAGCTTCTGGTCTGAGCCAATGGGTTTCGCTTTGCATTTGCATAATTTATCACGGCTATTTTCGACAGGGCTTCCATATATCTGCCCTCGTCGAGCGAGTATTTCGCAATCGTCTCATCCGCCAATCTCCCGAATAGCTTTGGGAAGGGGAAGTCCACGCCCTTGCTCTCCTTATCATAATAAGAAGCTCGCCCGAGGAACTGCCCGCCTGTTGCGGAGTCCACCGTTTTCATCAGCTCCCAGCCGAGCACGACAGCGAGGTCGTATTCCCCCGCCATTATCTTCGTCTGCGCCGCGTCAAGCGCAACTGAGCCCGAGGCACATGCCGCCTCGTAGCGTGCGGAAGGAACGCCATAGAATGCAGGATTTACCTCTGTCAAGAAAGCCCCGAGATGTCCCTGCTCCGTATATTTCTCCGCAATAAAATTGCCGACAAAAGCCGCAATCCTGTTTTCCTTGTTGAGCGCCTCTATTTCGTCAAAATCTATATTGCATTGCTGCAAGCCGTCGGCAACCGCCTCTCTGAGCAGCGCCACCATATTCTTGCCCTCTTTAGTCCAATTACGTTCAAAATCCGTCTGCGCTCCGCCTAATATATATACCTTGCTCATCAATTCCTACCTTCCCGACTTGAAATAACGCCTATAGTCGTATTTAGACGGCTTCAAGTCCTTGAGCAATTCGTCCATATCCACCTTCTCCGCGATTTCGGGAATTCTCTCTTTAATGAGACTCTTGACATCAGCCACGCTGCTGAGTGCCTTATACATTGCAAGAGGCGGGCACCAGCTAAAGCCCGCAGCCATTACATCGTCCGCCGCCTCGCAGGTGAACGCGACTTCCTTGGCGCAGTAGAGCGAATAGACCATATATCTCAGGAGAAATCCAATGCATATCTCCGCCTCTAGAGAGCGATTGCTCACAAGCTGTCTGAAAGCTTCCGTATAGTCGCCCTCTGCAATGTTCTTTTTCATCTGATTGGCGAAGGGGAAGGCGTGGGGGATTATATCCCTGTAAATGCCCGTGCTTATATCATATACGGTTCGCCTCTTTAGCCCGTTGCTGTATTTTACGGTCTGATACAGCCCCGCTCCGCTCTTTCTGCCAAGCTTATTCTCTGAGATGAGAGCCTGCACATAGTCAGGAAGGGCAAAAGTGTCGTTTGCATAGTCAGATGTATTGCTGCGCAGATTGTCTACGATTGCCTTGTGGATGTCGAGTCCGACAAAGTCCGATGTGGTGAGAGGTGGCATCGTCCTTCCCGTGAACGAGCCTAGTATCGCGTCAATATAGTCAATTCCGCCATTATCCTTATATCTTTCGGCATATTGAAGCGCCTCATTTATCATTTGAAAGCCTATGCGGTTTCCGAGAAACGCCGGAGCGTCTTTGACCTCTACAACGGTTCTGAGGAGTCGGTCGCTCAGATATGATTTGAGCTCAGCCGCTATAGAGTCATCAGAATATTCCGTGCGCATGAATTCGCAGAGGGGCAGGCTATAAGGGGGGTTGAACATATGCACCCCGAAGAACCTCGTTCTCTGCTCCTCCGGATAACATTCCGCAAGGCTCGTTATCGACAGCCCTGATGTGCCCGTGCAGGAAATCGCGTCGCCTCTGAGACTGTCCGAGACCTGCTTTGCGATTTCCGATTTTACGTCGATATTTTCGGTGACGCTCTCAAACACCAAGTCTGATTTGCTTACGCATTCGTCCAGCATGGAGTAATCGGCAGGGATCAGACGCGCCGCAATGCTGCCCGCCTTGACGGACGAGGCAATCCTCGGGATGGTGGCTTTTACCTTTTCAATATCCCTTCCGACGCAGTAGACCTCGGCATTTCCAAAGGAAGCAAAAATGCCAGTTACATTAGCGCCCATTGTTCCCGTCACTCCTATTACCGTCACCTTTTTTATATTCATTGAATGAATCTCCCTATTCCGAAAATTTTATCGGCTTCGCGGGTATTCCCACCGCCGTGCAGTTATCGGGAATATCCTTCACGACAACAGAGCCCGCTCCCACTATTGCATTAGAGCCTATCGCTTTCCCTTGAATAATCTGCGTTCCCGTGCCGAGCTCAGATCCTTTGCACAGCCTCGTTGCGCCTGATACATTTACGCTCGGATACAGCGTCACAAAGTCCTCAAGCACCGCGTCATGCCCGACCGTGCAG
Organism: Mogibacterium sp.; assembly: GCA_017515425.1. Classification (GTDB taxonomy): domain Bacteria; phylum Bacillota; class Clostridia; order Peptostreptococcales; family Anaerovoracaceae; genus Crickella. The sequence continues at coordinate 24,701 of JAFWFU010000041.1, read as the reverse complement.
TCGAGATTGATTATTACATGGCTTCCAATCTCTATATTTACGGTGATGATTGTATGCGCGCATATAATAGAGCCCTCGCCTATGCTTACAAGCTCCGACATCTCAACCGAGGGGTCAATAAGAGTCGCGAATTTGGCGCCCGGGCGTTGACTCTTTATCTTCTCAATTATGCGTTCTCTAATCTTGGACGCCCCGACAGCGCATACAAAATACGCATCGGGATATTTATCTGCGTCATCAGTCTTTCCAATGACTTCATATCCGTCGACGCTCTCATGCTGCATTGAATCGTTATCGTCCATAAAGCCGAGCAGATTCCAAGCCTGTTCCTGGCGGTTTATCCTCTCCACCAGCCATGCCACTTCTCTGCCAAATCCGCTTGCTCCGATTATTATAAGGTCTTTCAAATCTAACTCCTGTTGAATCTAGTTTTTCGGCTCCTCGCCGCTTCCCATGAACTCTTCCATTGTTGCGCTGGTCTCAGAGCTTATACCCTCTCGCGCCAGCACCGTCTTGACAGTTCCGAGCACTATCCGCAAATCGCCGATAAAGGAAACATTGTCTGCGTATTTTACGTCCCAATCAAATTTATCTTCCCAGCTCACCGCATTGCGCCCATGCACCTGCGCCAAACCCGTGAGCCCCGGCCTTACCTCGTGCCTCCTGCGCTGGTGCGCGCTGTATCTCGGCAAATATCTTACGAGCAGGGGTCTTGGCCCTACTATTGCCATATCGCCCTTGATGATATTCAGAAGCTCGGGGAGCTCGTCGAGTGATGTCGATCTGAGAAATCTCCCAAATTTGGTCATCCTCTCCTCGTCAGGGAGAAGCTCTCCGTCCTCGCCGCGCTCATCTGTCATGGTGCGGAATTTATATAGCTTGAAGATCTTTTCCTCTCCCGTCCTCGAATCAATCCGTCCCGGTCTTTCCTGAAAGAATAGCACGGGGCTTCCCAGCTTTTTCTTAACGGCAAGAGCCGTCGCTCCGAGCACGGGCGACAATGCCGCAAATGCCGCCGTCGCCAGCACGAAGTCGAGAGGTCGTTTTATATATTTCTCATACGGTGCTTTTGGAATATGCTTCATATCTTTTTATTCAAAGCACATATGGATTATTTCAATAATCGCATTCTGCTGTTCTTCCGTCATCTTGTTGTCGCTTGGCAGGCATAGTCCTCGTTCAAAAATATCCGTGCCCACGTCCGTCAAGCCCGTCTCCTCTATATAGGCGTTGCTGCGCGCACGACCATTGCCGTTTGCGGTTATAAAGGCGTTCATTCTGTATATCGGCTGCATATGCATGGGCTTCCAAATAGGTCTGCCCTCAGCGTTCAGAAGCGAGATGGCTTCGAGGATTTCCGTCGGGCAGCTCTTTCCCTTTTCAGGCGTATAAAGCGCGTCCTTTTCCCCTCTCACCTGTCTGCACATAGCCTCTTTGTCGACTATCGCGCAGCTAAGCCAATAGTTCGGTTCGGAATTCTCCCCGTCCAAGGGGTTCATCTGCAAGGGCAAATCCCTGAGCCCTTCCCTATATCTCTCATATATCGCTTTTTTCGCCGCGATATGCTCTTCAAGATGAGGATATTGCCCCCTGACTACGCCGGCGATTACATTGCTCATTCTATAGTTATAGCCGAGCTCCTCATGCTGATACCAATCCGCGTCCTCTCTGCTCTGAGTGCTCCATTTGCGGGCTTTGTTGGCAGCGTCCTTGTCGTCAGTCAGCAGCATTCCGCCCGAGGAGCCCGTGATAATTTTGTTGCCGTTAAAGGAAATCGCATTATAGTCTCCGAATGCGCCTGTCTGCTTGCCCTTATAGCTTGCCCCGAGCGACTCCGCAGCGTCCTCAACGATAAGCGCTCCATGCCTGTCGCATATAGCCCTAATCTTATCAATCTTCGCCGGCGTGCCGTAAAGATGTGCAAATACCACAAGCCTGACTTCCGGATATATCTCGAAGGCTTTTTCGAGGGCTGCGGGATCCATATTCCAGGTATCGTATTCCGTATCTATGAATACCAGCTCTCCGCCTTCATATGCTACGGGATTGACCGTGGCGTCAAAGGTCATATCCGAGCAGAACACCCTGCGACCCTCAAGGGTTCCCCTCCCTGCGGCAGGCTGTCCGTAAAGCCTCTCCCCTGCAAGCTTGACTGCAAGGTGGAGTGCCGCCGTGCCTGACGAGAGAGCGACCGCGTCCCCGCAGCCAATCTTCTCGCAGGTTATGCGTTCTATCTCATTTATATTAGCCCCGACCGTAGACATCCAATTTGTTTCGTAGGCTTCCTGCATATACCTCAGTTCATCACCGTGCATAGTAGGTGAGGCGAGCCAGAGCTTATTGTCAAAAGGTTTAATCTTAACGTCCTTGTTAAACATTGAATCACCCTCTATTCCTATATATTCCTCGGCTGATATGTTGGGCAGATTTCCTTAATATCTTTTCGAATTTCTGCCATATTGTCCTCGGCTTTTTCGATAAGCCTGTCGAGCTTGGCGAGGAAAGCCTCTTCATCGAGCTCTATGGGCTTGCCGATATGGATTTTCTTATTGGCGGTTTCCTGCAAACCCTCTTCGTCCATTAAAAGCTCCTCATAGAGCTTCTCTCCGGGTCTCAGTCCGACCACCTCTATCTTGATGTCCTCTTCGGGCACATATCCCTTCATCTTAATAAGATTGCTCGCGAGCTCATATATCTTTACGGGCTCTCCCATATCGAGGACGAATATCTCGCCCCCCTTAGCCATGAGCCCCGCCGTGAGCACCAGCGATACCGCCTCGGGAATAGTCATAAAATATCTGGTAATCTCCCTATGCGTGAGGGTCACGGGCCCGCCTTCCTCTATCTGCTTGAGGAACAGCGGTATCACAGAGCCGTTGCTGCCGAGCACATTCCCGAATCTGACCGCGACGAATTCCGTATCAGACCTGTTATTATAGGTCTGAACTATCATCTCGCAGATTCTCTTGGTTGCGCCCATTACATTCGTCGGGCGCACAGCCTTGTCCGTCGAAATCATTACGAAGCGATTGACATCGTATTTGTCCGCCAATTTCGCCAAATTCAGAGTGCCGAGACAGTTGTTTTTTATAGCCTCGTTGGGCGAGGTCTCCATGAGAGGGACATGCTTATGCGCTGCCGCATGATAGACCACGTCGGGTCTATATTTGGCAAATATCGTGTCGAGCCTGTCAAAATCCCTCACGGACGCAATCAGAATCTCCAGCTTGGTCTCGGGATAGTATCTTTCGAGCTCCACCTCTAATTCGTAGGTGGAGTTCTCATAAATATCTATGATGATGAGTTCCTTGGGCTTGTTAGCGGCTATCTGCCTGCAAAGCTCAGAGCCTATCGAACCGCCGCCGCCCGTAACCATGACCGTCTTGTCGTGGACGAAGTCGTGCAGCTCGGGATTTCTGATTATTACAGAGTCTCTTCCGAGCAAATCCTCATAGTTGACATCTCTGACGGACGAACTGAGCGACTCTGTAAGAGTCGTCGCTATGGCGGGCAGCCTCCTGACCTTCGCCTCGGTCTGCTGGCAAAGAGCAATCAGCTCGCGTATATCCGAGGGATCTGCCGAAGGAATTGCAATTACAATCTCGTCAATTCCATATCTGTCCGCAGCGGAGACTATCTCCTCGCGCCCACCTATAATCGGAACGTCGTTCAGCATTTTCCCCTTTTTCTCAGGATTGTCGTCCAAAATGCAGGAGACCTTAATCCTTCTATTGCTGAGCTGATATTCCTTTATGAGCATGGACGCAGCACCGCCGCCGCCGATAATCATAACATTATGCGTGTCTCCCTGCTTGTGTCTGCGCTTTTCGATACCTCTCAGAAATCTTATGGACATTCTCGATACTATCAGGAGAATCATCAGAATGAAGAAGTTGAAGGGATAATAGCTTCGGAACATATTGATTCCGAAGAGCACCTTATATGCCATATAGATTGCTTCCGTGATGACCGCGGATTTGGTGCAGTCATACATCTCGCTGACGCTGGCATAGGTCCATACTCTTTTATACAGACGGAGATAGGTGTTTACCGTTATAAGAATGACTGCGTCCAGCGGAAGCCATGTTATCGCCAAATCCAAATAATAGACCTGCGCGCCCACATAGGATATGCCAAATCTGAACACGAAAGGCATGACAGCGCTGACTATGGCTATCAATATATCCGCAAGTATGAACATTGCTGTGCTGGTTCTCTTTTTAACACTCATTTTCTATCTTCTTCTATCTTTCGTCCGTTTTTCACAACGTCAAGAAGGCACGAGCGCGCCCGCTTGCTCCGCTCATAAACTAAAGCAATATCCGCATTATTGATACGTTATCGCTTCCCTTTAGCTTCATTGAATTTTAAACAATTTCTGCCAAAAATTCAAGGACAGCTCATATCTCAGCCTGATATATGGTTCTCCTTGAATCCTCGTCGACTTCTAATTTATTTTGATCATATGTGCATTTATCCCAGGCGCTCTTTTCTGCGCGTTCCGTCTGCGAGTAGCTCTGTCAGCTCCTCGACGTTTTCCTCGCTGATAGCTTCCCGGTATTTACCTAAATTGTCAATCAGGCTGTCGAGTTCATCCAGCAGATAGTCCTTATTGGTGATGAATATCTCCGCCCACATGGGGGCATTCAAAAATGCCACCCTCGTCATATCCTTATAAGTTCCACCCGAAAATCCCTGACGGTTCTCTGCCGTCGGACTTTTAATATATGCGCTCGCCACGATATGCGAGAGCTGCGAGGTGAAGGCGATCATTCTGTCGTGGTTTTCCGCCGTGGTTATGGAAAGTTTACCAAGGTTCAGCGGACTGAGGAGCTCCTTTATCTTCGAATACAATTCTATATCGTCATATCTCGGCGGCACTATGAGCATGGGCTTTCCGCGAAACATATCCTCTTTGGCATATTTGAAGCCCGAATATTTGGTTCCGCCCATGGGGTGACCCCCGACGAAGGTAAATCCGTGCTCTTCGGCTATCTTGAAGCAAGTCTCGCATATATCGCGCTTCGTGCCGCAGGCATCTATCACTACGGGCTTTTCCCCGAAATGAGGCGCCATAGAGCGAATCCATTCGATAGACGCTTGGGGGTAGAGGCAGATGACGACCAAATCGCATTCCGACACATTCTCCTCTGTCAGCTCCTCGTCAATGTCTCCGCTTATCAGCGCAAAGCCCAGCGTTTTCTTGCTCCTATTCCACGCATAAACCTTGTGACCCTCTGCATGGTAAGCCTTCGCGAACGACCCGCCTATAAGTCCAAGTCCAACAACTCCTATTATCATTGCGCCAGCACCTTTCGTATCGACTTTACATCAGAAGCAATTTTCTCAAAGGTTTCCACGGAAACTGCCGAGGCGCCGCTGAAACCGGCGTGGGACGGGTCGTTATGAACATTTATCATAATTCCGTCCGCTCCTGCTGCACATGCTGCACGCGCTATTGGCAGCCCGAGGCGCCCAAGTCCCGTGCTGTGGCAGGTGTCGGCTATGACCGGAAGATGGCTCATTTCCTTGAGCAGCGGAATGGCTGAAATATCCAGCGTTGATTTGGTATAGTCCGCAAATGTACGAATCCCTCTTTCACACAAAACTATATTTTTGTTCCCGCCTGTCATTATATATTCGATAGCCATTAGAAATTCCTCTAAAGTCGCCGAAACAGACCTCTCGATTATGACCGGTTTATCGGAAGTTCCAAGCTCCGCAAGGAGAGGATAATTAACCATATTGCGTTCTCTGAGCACGAGAATATCCACATTTTCATATCTTGGCATATCCTCTACCGATATGACTTCCTTGGCAATGGGCATTCCTGTCTCGCGCTTTGCCGCTATCAGATAGTCCAGCTCCCGATAGTTTTGCTCCTGTATCGTATAGGACGTGGTTTTCGGATTTATCGCTCCGCCGATAAGAATATCCGCACCTGCCGCCTGCACCGCCTTCGCGGTCTTTACTGCCTGCTCCTCGCTCTCCATTGATGAGGGCCCTGCGATTATCGCGAAATTCCCCCCGCCTATCAGAACATCAGCCACCGAAACGACAGTGTCCTCCGGCTGAAATTTGCGGTTGCTCCTCTTAAACGGCTCCGTCACTCTCCTTATGCCCTGCACTATATCAAGGCTTTCTATCATATCCGTGTCGAGATTTAAAACATCTCCGATAAGCCCCAAGATAGTCTGATATTCTCCGCTGGAAACATCAACTCCCAGCCCCTGAGAATTGAACCATCTTATCAGTTGATCCCTCTTATCGTCCGTCACTCCATGCTTCAAAATAACAATCATAAACTATACCTTCTCCTTCTTTTAAATATCTATATATAAGTTCTTTTTATCTTCAATAATCTTTTTGCTCATATTTTTCTTATATTCTCGCGCAAGTTTTTTCCTTATATATACTCCTTCGACGCCTTGTAGTTGCCGAATACATTCAGTTCGACGCAGTCATATTCAAGCCGCCTGATAGCTTCCTTGACATCTGGGTCGTCCAGGTTGCCGCTAAAATCCAAATAGAAGCAGTATTCGAATACCCTTCCGAAAATCGGGCGGCTCTCCAGCTTGAGCACATTTATATTCAGGGCTGCAAATATCCCGAGTGCATTGAAGAGTGATCCCGGTGTATGGGCGGTAACCATTCTTATGCTTATCTTATCCGCGTCCCTGGGATATTCTCTCCTCGCTGTTACGGCGAGAAATCTCGTCATATTCACATTGCTGTCCTGAACATTGGGAAGCAGTATATTCATTCCATAAGTTTCCGCAGCCACCTCGCTCGCCAGAGCCGCCTTTGTCTTGTCTCCCGAGTCTCTTATATAGCAGACGCTTAAGGCTGTGTCCTCATGCGCGTGGGGTCTCATATGCGGATATTGCTCGAAGAGCTCCCGACACTGCGCGAGTGCCTCGGGGTGACTGTATACTTCCCTTATGTCCCCGATTGCCGCTCCCGGGTTTGCTATAAGGCATTCCCTTATTGGCACGACTGCCTCTCCCACTATATGTATGTCATAGCTCTGCAAATGGTCGTATGTCCTCGCAATAATTCCTGTAGTGGTGTTTTCTACAGGAATTACAGCATAGTCGAGAAGTCCTTTTTCCACATCTCCGAAAAGGGAGAGGAAATCCCTATATCCCGTTACCTCATATTCGCTGCCTCTGAAAAGTATTTTGACCGCCGCCTCGCTGAAAGCGCCCCTTGCGCCCTGGTATCCTATCTTCATGCCATTATCTCCGAAATCTCAAGTATCATTCTCTCGGTCTTTTCCCAGCCGAGGCAGGCGTCCGTTATGCTCTTGCCGTAAACGCCGCCGTCCACAGCCTGATTGCCGTCCTCGATATAGCTTTCGACCATATATCCCTTTACCAATTTCTTCACGTCCTCGCTGTATCTGCATGACAGCAGTACATCTTTCATAATTCGCGGCTGTTGGAAGGGGTCTTTGCCGCTGTTGGCGTGATTGCAGTCAATTATCACTCCCGGATTGGAAAGCCCGCTCTTTTCGTAAAGCTCCGAAAGGTGCAACAATGTTTCATAGTGGTAGTTGGGGTGTACCACGCCCTGCCTGTTGACATAGCCCCTCAGTATCGCATGTGCATGGGGATTGCCATAGGAATGACCTTCCCAGCCGCGATAAATGAAGTCGTGTTCACTCTGAGCCGCCATTATCGCGTTCATCATTACGGAGAGATCCCCGCTCGTCGGATTCTTCATACCAACAGGGCAGTCGGTCGCGCTCGCCGTCAGCCTATGCTGCTGATCCTCTACGCTCCTCGCTCCAATCGCGACATATCCGAGGAGATCGTCCAAATATTTATAATTCTCCGGATAAAGCAGCTCATCAGCGCATACAAATCCCGTCTCGTTGACCGCCTTGATGTGAAGTTCTCGAGTGAAAATGATTCCCCTGAATAAATCCGGGCTTGCGTTGGGATCAGGCTGGTGGACAAAACCCTTATATCCTGCGCCGTTGGTACGCGGCTTGTTGGTGAAAATTCGCGGAATTATTATTATCTTTTCCTTTACCTTCTCCTGAACGGAAGAGAGCCTTGTGATATAGTCCAGCACGCTCTTTTCGTTATCCGCAGAGCATGGCCCTATCACCATGGCGATTTTATCGCTCCTTCCTGAAAAAATATCCTTTATCTCGTCTCTTCTCTCCTTCACATTTTCCTTCACTCTTCCCGTCAGGGGGAACATCTCCTTAACCTCTGAGGGAAGCGGCAGTTTGCGCTTAAATTCCATATTCATATAGTTTGAGTCTCCTTATCCATATAATATTTTCCTTAACAAATATCCCTTTTCATGGTTACGCCCATCTCAGCGAGTCTGTCGAAATAGTCTGGAAAGCTCTTTCTAACCGCCTCGGCTCCCTCGATTGACCCTCCTGTTCTTAAACATATAGCGGACATAGCCATAACTATACGGTGATCATTATGCCCGTAGAAGCTCTCCGCCGGAGTCTCCACGCCGCAGCCCACCTTTATGCTGTCATCATCTATCAACACTCTGACACCCGCCTTTGCAAGCTCCGTCCGCATGGCTTCTCCCCTGTCGGATTCCTTATATCTAAGCCTCTTTGTGCCATGTAATATGCAACCATGGCGCAGGGCTGCATATGCCATGAGAATCGGGGCTAGATCGGGACAGTCGGATATGTCGAGAGTGGCAGTTCCCTCGTCCAGCAGGTGAAACATCTCTATGCAGAATCTATCGCCCTGCGAGCTTTCACTTTTCAGCCCTTCGACGGTCGCGCCTATGGCTATCAGATTTGCCGCATTCGACCAATCACCTTCAATCTTTATATCCGCAGGCTTATATCTCTGTCTGCCGGGAATTTCCAAAACAGAATCTCCCTGCCTGTCAACGCGCACGCCGTGTTCCCTCAGCGCCTCTATCGTCATGTCTATATAAGGCTTGCTCTCCACAACTTCGGTAATCCTCAGTATGCTGTCCTCTCCGCATAAGGGAAGGGCGAAGAGCAGACCGCTCACGAACTGACTGCTTATATTCCCCGGGATATGGAATTCTCCACCTTTGAGAGTTCCCTCTATCCTAAGGCTCGTCTCCGTTTTTTCAATGATGACGCCCTGTTCATTCAGGATTTTCTCATATATCGAAATCGGTCTTTCCATTAGCCTGGGGCTTCCCGTAAGTGTAGCGGCCGCCCCTGAAACCGCGCATATAGGAATCATAAATCTGAGCGTGCTCCCGCTTTCTCTGCATGGCATGAGGAGCTCTGCGCCTGTATAAGAGCCTGCGCCGCTGACCTCTGCCGTCATATTCTCGGTATCGCATTCTATCTCTGCGCCGAGAGCACGCAGACAGTCTATGGTCGCAAGTATGTCGTCAGACATGGCTATATTGCTGATATGGCTCTTCCCTTCTGCAAGTCCCGAGCAGATGAGCGCCCTATGCGCCTGGCTTTTAGAAGGCGGTGCGGAAACCCTCTTTCCTTTGCAGTCATATGGAAATATTGTGATTTTCACTCCAGCACCCCCATTATCCTCTCTAATGATTGCTCCTCTGTTCCCTCAATTTTGACCCTCACATCTGCTGTTTTGATGTATATGGGAAGTCTCTCTTCGTAGAGCCTTCTTATCTTCTCTGCCGTGTCGGCGAGAGGTCTGCTTCTCGAAGGCAGGAGTTTCTCAAGCGATCTGTCGAGAAATACTATTATGCCGTTCATTCGAAGCGAATCGACATTTTCCTTTCTGAGAACCGCTCCGCCGCCCGTCGATATGACTAGCCCGCTCCTCTGCGATACTTTCTTTATAATCCTACTCTCAATATCGCGGAAATGCTCTTCGCCGTATTTCGAGAAAATCTGCGCTATCGGCATTCCCGCCTCAGCGACTATTTCTTCATCTGTTTCCACGAGCTCTCTGCCGAGCTTCTCCGCAAGCATTTTGCCGAGCGTTGACTTGCCGCTTCTCGGCATACCCGTCAGCACTATGCTGCGTTTCTTCTTTATAAGTTCCTTGTATATTCCTTCTATCGTTTTTTGTATTTCCTCTGTAGGCACCGCTGTCGCCGCGACAGTGTTCCTCTCAGCGGCTGTCTTCGTCTCCGCAGCGGCTTCCGCCTTTGTCGCCGCGACTGTCTCTATCTCGTCCGTACTTTCTCCGGTAAAAAGCTTCGACGCCAATACCGCCTGTGCTACCAGCATATAGAGCCCATTTTCCGCCCTAATGCCTTTTTCTCTTGCTTCCCTTATGAGCCTCGTTTGCATCGGATTGTAGATTACGTCCACCACGCCTTCCGCCTGAGTAAAGCAGTCGAGCATTATCGGAACGCTATCCGTATCGGGGTGCATCCCCGCGGGCGTCGTATTGATTAGAAGCGCCGCGTCGCCATGCATTCTATATGAGTCCTCATATCTAAGCGCACCGTTTCTTCCGCTTCGGCTGGCGATAACAACCTCTGAGGCTCCCAGATTTTGACAGATCTTTGCCGCCGTGCTGCTAGTTCCGCCCGTCCCTGCTATGAATACCTTTTTCCCACTGAGGTTGATTCCCGTTCTTTCTATCAGCAGTTTCATACCGCCGTAGTCCGTGTTGTAACCGATCAGTCTCCCATTCCTATTGACTATGGTGTTTACCGCGCCTATCTCCCTTGCCGTTTCACTTATCTCATCTAGGAGTGGCATTACGCTCTGTTTATACGGAATGGTTATATTTAGGCCGTTAAATTCGCGCTTGGAAATAAAGGGCTCGACCTCATCAGGGGTCAGCTCGATATGCTCATATTCATATTTGCCTAAAGCCTCATGTATCTCCTTTGAAAAGCTATGTCCCAGCTTTTCTCCTATCAAAGCGCATTTCATTTCTACTTCTCCGACTTTCTTTCAGTTGTTTTTCTCCAACTATTTCTCTGTTCATTCTGCCTCTTCTTCGGCTATATCTCAATTTTTTCTTCTTTTTATTCAGCTCTCAGCCAATCAGTTCCGAATCTCTGCGCTAATTGGTCGGCTATTGCGAGGGCGGTCATTGAGTCAACGACGACTCTAGCTCTATGTATAATCGCTGGGTCATGCCTTCCTCCGACCTTTATTATCGCGTCCTCCCTCCTTATAAGGTCTATCGTTTTCTGCTCCTTATGTATTGAAGGCGTGGGCTTTACAGCGCTTCGGAATATAATCGGCATACCGTTTGATATTCCCCCGTTTATTCCGCCATTATTATTTGTGAGGCTTACCACTCTGTCTTCCTGCATACGCAGCTCGTCGTTATAGACACTGCCCCTCTCGTCTGCAAGGTCGAAGCCTCCCCCGAACTGAACGCCTTTAATACCCGGAATGGAAAAAATCCCATGCGATATTACGCCTTCCAATGTGTCAAACCACGGCTCGCCTGTTCCGGCAGGCAGCCCTATTACCGCAGTTTCAAGAATGCCGCCTATACTGTCGCCGTCCGCCGCCGCCTCTCTGATCGCATTCTGCATAGCTTCTGCCTTTTGCTCGTCAAGAGCGGCGAATTTCCTTTCGTTCAGATATGCAATATCCGAAGCCAGATCTTCATCATTTATGCCAAAGCCTCGGTCGCTTATACCACCCAGGCGGGCTATATGCGTTCCGATAGAAATGCCTTTCTCCCTGAGTGCGGAAATGCAGACAGCACCCGCGGCGACCAAAGCCGCCGTTATCCTTCCTGAAAAATGACCGCCGCCTCTATAATCCTCATATCCCTGGTATTTCAGATGTGCGGTGTAGTCGGCATGACCCGGTCTCGCAAGGTTTCTCTCAGACTTGTAATCCCTGCTATTCTGATTGGTATTGGGTATCATTATGCAAATCGGCGTTCCTGTAGTTCGTCCTTCGAATACGCCGCTGATAATTTGAAATTCGTCGGCTTCGCGCCGAGGTGTTGATATACTTCCATAGGGTTTTCTCAGCTCAAGCTGATGACTGATGAATTCCTCTCCAACTCTAATACCCGGAGCAATCCCGTCTATTACAGCCCCGATAGCTGCTCCGTGGCTTTCCCCGAATAGAGTGATAATAACGCTGCTTCCGAATGAATTTTTCATAATCAATGCCTTTCTGTAATTTGGCTCTGCGCCGTGTGAAAGTTCTTCTATGTATAATGTCACTACGCTGTGAAAGGGCTCTTCTCTGTATAATTGCTTTACGCCGTATGACAAATACTATCTATCATATCTCTTATGTTCTCAGCCGTAAGTTTTACGATTTTCGCAGTCCCCGGCTCAGAAACATAAACCGCCATGACCTCGCCGTCCACTATTTTCTTATCATGCATAACAGCCTCGAATACCGCCTCGGAATCACAGTCCGCCGATACAGGAAGCCCCAAAGGCTCCAGCACGCGTACAAGCCTCCGCCTAACCTCTGCCGAGCACATGGGTATCATTCCCATGGCAACGCATTCTCCATGCAGCATTCCCGTCACGCTTTCAATGCCATGCCCTATCGTATGCCCGAAGTTCAGAATTCTCCGCAAATCACCTTCGCGCTCGTCCTCTTCAACGACCGCCTTCTTGACCTTCAAAGCCGCTTCTATGACCTTCGCCATATCCATTTCCGATTTGCAATTCTCTTCAACACATCTGAATAGCTCCGCGTCGGCTATAAGCCCAGCCTTGACTATCTCTGCCATTCCCGCAGCTATCTGTCTTTCATCAAGAGTATTCAGGGTCACGGGGTCAATCAGCACCTTCCTCGGCTGCCAAAATGCCCCTGCGATATTTTTCACTCCGCCGAGGTTAACCGCCGTTTTTCCCCCGATTGAGCTGTCCGCCTGCGATAAAAGAGTGGTCGGAATATTGTAGAAATCAATCCCGCGCATATATGTCGCCGCCGCAAATCCCCCAATATCTCCGGGCACGCCGCCTCCAACCGCTATTACGCAGTCCCTGCGGGTAAATCCCGCCTGGAGCATGGACATCAGAATTCGCTCCAGCATTCCCATGCTCTTAGAGCTTTCGCCGACCGGCAATATAAATATATGCTTTTCTCTGCATTGCTCGGCGACCGTTTCGATATATTCTCGCGGAACCTTTTCGTCCGTGATTAAAAAGCAGCGTCTGTCAAGGTCGAGGAGCTCCCCCGCCTTTTCAATGCAGCCGTTTTCGATATAATGTCATAGCTTCTGTCTGCCAGATTTATCCTTATGCCCATTTTCTATCCTTTCGCAACCTTCGGTTATGCTCCCTGCGTTTTTCATGCAGATGTGGCGAAGTCTTTCGGGTTCTCCACAAAATGCCCCACAATCTTCACCGTCGGGCATGAGGATTCCAAAGCCCTGCTTATGCGTTTAGCACTCTCTCGGCTGCAATCACCTATGAGTTCCGCGTAGATATAGTAACTCCACGGCAAATCCTTCATAGGTCTTGAGCGCATGACCCTCATATTGAAGCCGTAGGCGCTGATAATATTCACAGCCTTTGCCAGCCCGCCTATCTCGTCCTTTACGGTGAACATCACGAGGAAGGCCTCTCCCTTTTTCTTTGATTTCGACGAAAAATCATTCTCGATACGCGAGAGCACCGCATACCTCGTCGTGCTCCCATTGTACTCTACGGCAAATACATCATTTACAAATAGAGAGCCTGAAAAGATAAGGTCATATACCTGTCCGATCTCCCCGTCATAGCTGTTTTCCATAGGCAGCACAGCCAAATCGCATTCTCCCGTCTCGGCAGCCCTGTATGCCTTCTCGAAGCTCGAGAAGGAACAGAGGTTTTCGTCGCTAAACCTCATAGTGGCAGCATGATGTCCCGCTGTGCCCTCTTCGCCTGTGCAGGCTATTCGAAGTCCGTTCAGCATACGATATTGCAACTGCTTACTCAGCTCCATAGTGTTTTGAAGAAATCTGACATAGGTCATTCGAATTTTCTCGTCTTCTATCTTAGAGCTCATATCTGTTATGAGCGACATTTCCCTCTCATAATCCTCGACGGGAAGCCCTCGCTCACCTTTATACTCGGCAACTTCCTTGACTGCTTCCATTCTCTTGACGAATAGCTCCGCCATTTCCTTATCAATGCTGCTTATCCTTTTGCGAATTTCTCCAAGCTCCATTTTCCTACTCTCCTTGACTAGTTTTTATAAAAAATAGCCGTGTCCTTTCGAACACGACTGATTTATTAGCATTCTTTAAGCAATTTGCAAATCGTCAGGTTCTCAGGACATTATAACAGCGGACGCCGTAATAAGCCTCCGCGTAGCCTCTAAAGCTATAGTTATAAACGATTTGGAAATTGTTTTCTCTGTTCATTGTATTTCTGACATTTCCCTTCACCGCTAAAGACTAGCACCCTTTCCCCAAATTGTCAACACTTAAAACCACCATGGATAGTGTCAACTTATTGTGGAGTTTTTGCTTGCCTCCTAATGATTGTTAAATCGCGCTCGTTTGCGCCCGCCCTGAGATTTGCTATCTTAAATCCACAGCCCACCCAGACGAGCGCAGTCACGCTATACGATAAGATTACTCTTCACCTGTGTATTCGCTCAGAAGAGGTCTATCGGGGAGATATTCTTCTAGGCCGTATTTCTTGGCATATCTGAGTTTTAGGTAGTACAGCATTGCCATGTTAGGGCCGTATAGTACAATACCGGCAGCTACAATTACCACAAAATTCAGTGAGGCTATACTTCTTAAAATCGCTGCTATCACAATGTAAACAATCAATCCTCTGCCCGTTGTGGAGTGGGCTATCTTCTTTCCTATCTTCCCTTCATAATCTATGAATTTTCCTTTTTTAATCCAATCTCTAACAATGTAATGAGTACATGCCAGACTCATAAGAGTCGTTACAATTAGAATACTTATCTGAATTAAGCTGTCACGCAGTCCATACATAAGTTCGGTAAATTTAAACCACATAAGCAAGGCCGCGAAAGCTACATACATGTTTGTTAACAATTCTGTCAGATACATACTCTTTCCGGGTTCTCTTTCATCCAACTTAACCAAAAGTAGCCTGAGTATTATACCCGCAATCAGTAAGGCTATTACTACAACTCGACCTATTGGATCCGCATAATTTGTTTCCCCCACAATTACAGGTGTTAAAAACAGGGGGAAATAAAACAATACGCCAATAACCACTGGAAAGAACCAAAATACATGTGTTGTCAGTGTTACATATCTTATGATGCTATGCTGGGCGATGAATGCGCCTATCTTTTCTTGTTCTATATTATTCATAGCATTCACCTATTCCAGACTGTTGTCAGCATCCATGAACGGCTTTCTTGGATCAAAAGCTCTACTCTGATTAGTATGTATATCATCGTCTGCTTTAATATGTACTCTATTGCCAATTTGTATATGCGTTCGGCAATGGTTTAACAGGTAAATACTCTTCAAGGTCATATTTTTTTGCATATTTTAGTTTTAGGTAGTATATAAATGCTAATGCAGATACCGCTTCTATCAGTATGATACATATTATAATAAGGCCGAAGCCATTAAGTAATCTTTTCATAATATGAAGAGCCAGCATACATAGTGCTATACATGCTGTCGAGGTGGAGAATGCTATCATCTTTTCGTTTACATTATTTTTATCAAAGTATTTTCCATTTCTAATGCTTTTTTTAATAAAAGCATATGTGCATACAATCGTTATTCCGGTTAATAAAGCCACTGTACCTATTGAAATCGGTAATAGCTTCATTCCATTAAAAGTCACCATACTTACGAAAAAAAACATTATCCCACACAATACACAATATACATATAGATATATTTGAGCAAGGTACAAGGTTTTTCCTTGTTGCACATCTTTGTTTTCAAGAAGTCTTTTTCTGATAAATATGCCTACTGACAACATAGTTATAGATAATACTTCTCCCGCAAATCCTATGTAATGTGATAAAGATGCTTCTAGTATCTTCGGCGGACTAATTAGAAAAAGAAGAGAGAACAGCATCATCATACATGGTGCAAACACCAATCCAAAAAGCGTAAACTCCACTGGTCTGATAATATTGTGATATGAAATAAATGCGCCAATATTATTTCTCTCATTCATAATGCTCTCCTCTTACTCTAAGCTGTTTTCTGCTTTTTTAGCAGTATCTCTATGATCAAATGCCATCTCATAAATAATTACACCTAAAAGCGCAAATGCACCCGCAACAGGGTTTACCGCAAAAGATACAGCTACTACCGCTCCCTCTGCAAACCCAAAGGCGAAGTTAACTTTGGCATTGCTCAGCATTTTGGTCGTTGATGCACCATCACGATAATCATCAATCATTCCTATTCCTGCATCAATTAGGCCTCCGACTATACTGGCCTTGGCAATTCCCTTTACAACACTCTTGGTAATTTTTTTAGGCTTTTTCAGAGCATCATTTTTATATTTCGAATTAATTTCTTCTATTTTTTCAATTTTTTCTTTGCCATATTTTTGCAGCTTTCTTTGCAGCTCGGTCAGCTTTTGGTGCTTTACCTTTTTTGAGTAATCCCTTTCTCTAAGTCTCACCTTCTTCTTTTCTATATCTGATACATTTTTATTATAATCTTTGTCGATTTTTCTTTTTTTCAATTCGCGATCAAGGAGTAATTCTATTTGATTTACTACTTCCGATACTCCTATGGATTCCAAGGTTTGTATACCTCTCTCTTTTGCCCCCTCAGAGAAAAGAGGTCTGGCCTCATCCATTCCGTTGAAATCTACAAATCCCATAGGATTATTATGGCAGTATGTATATTCGTTTAGACTTCTTGGAATTGCTGCATCTCCTTTGAGAATATCGCGTCCTGCGAAGCGTCCGGTTTCAGGCGTATACTCTCTGGCTTGGGCGAAGAATGTGCCCGTTATTTCATCCTGCATATAGCCTATAAAGCCCATACCTTTTACATCACAAAGCGGCACACCAAATTCATCATAGGCGTATGATGTGCCGCCTACTCTGATTGCCGTGCCTATTCTGTCAGTATATACAGTCTTACCGCTTTCTTCTATGAGTGTATCGTCTTGCCAAATATACTCTCTTGATGTGTCTTTGCTTACCTCTTCCAGTAAGTTGTTATACATTATCGTTTGGTCTAGGATATAGTCGATGTTCTCATTTCCTGATGTCTTAGATACTCTGAAGCCGAGACCATTGTATGCATAGCGTGCAGAAAGACCGTCGCTGTTTGTTGCTGACGCAAGCCTACCCGCCGCGCTGTATTTGAATGTAGATATAGCATTTCCAGCAGTTTTTTGTACTATGTTTCCTCGCTTATCATATGCAAATATGGTCTCAATTTCTCCATCTGCCATGGATATAAGCTGATTTGCCGCGTTATATGCGTATTTTGTAGTCCTGCCAAATTCGGTCTTGCTGAGTCTGTTACCAAAGGCATCGTATGTGTATGCTCTTATGGTTTCTCCGTTTTTATTTACCTCTGCTAATCTGCCCAGAGCGTCATAGCTGTAATCATAGTTACCGCTTTCTTCTGGTAGTCCTTGCCTAATCTGCTCTACGCGTGAAATATCTCCGTTCGCGTTATAGCTGTATTTGAAGCTGTCTATGACATTTCCGCCCTCTGTGATTGTGAGACTATCAGGCAATCCCAGCTTGTTGTATGTATATGCGGTCTCTCCTAATCCGTTCTTTTTTAAACTCAGTCTTCCGGTTGCGTCGTATATGAGTTCTGTCTTGCTGTCTCCCGATATTATGCTTTCTAGCTTGTCTTTACCATACGAATAATTTACGACTTTACCGTTTGCATAGCATATGCTTGTACGGTTTCCGAGTCTGTCGTAGCTGTATGAGACGGCTCTGCCTTTGTGGTCTGTTATCTTCGTCTCACGTCCGAGTATGTCACGCTCGATAGTTGTTACTCCGAGCGAGTCTTTTACCTCTTTTAATCTTCTGAGTGAGTCATAGGAATACTCTACTTCTGTAGAATCTGCATACTTAATCTTAGCAACGTCACCGTATATATTGCGTTTAATGGTGGTTCTGTTGCCATCCATATCCGTTTTGGCGATTACTTGGTTATTGCAGTCGTACTCATATTTTTCGGTGTTTCCGAGTGCGTCTGTTACTATCAGCACGTTTCCGACAGCGTCTCTTGTATATGTCGTTACCCTGCCCTCTCCCTGGTCTATGCCGATGAGTCTGTGGCATTTGTCATAGCTGTAATGCGTCTCGTTACCAAGTGGGTCTATGGCCGTCAAGATGTCTCCTGCCTTTGATCGGATATATCTTGTGGTATTGCCGAGCGCGTCGGTTACAGCTACTCTGTTCCCGACCTTATCGTACTCAAAAGTTTTGATGTATTCATCTTCTCGTATAACGGCGGTCATCCTATCAAGACTGTCATATTCAAATGCGAAGTTTACACCGCCTATGGCTCTTGCTGTCATGTTCCCGTTCGCATCATATGCGCGCTCGTCGATTGTGCCGTCAGCATATGTAATCTTTGTAAGATTTCCCGCTCTGTCATATTCATAAGATATAACAATGTCATCTGTCTGTTCTTTTATAAGTCTGCCTCTCAGGTCATACTCATATATGGTCTCTAGATTTTCAGGATTTATTTCTTTTAGTAATTCTCCTTCAAGGTTGTATTCGCTCTGCCACTCATTACCCGCGGCATCTGTAAATTTAATCTCGTTTCCGAGTGCGTCATACTCTGTATGCTCTTCCGTGCCGTCCTTATATATTACAGTCGTCATTCTGTTTAGAGCATCATATTCGTATTTGGTGTAGTTTCCGTCTTCGTCTGATTCTCTTATGACATTTCCATTTGCATCTCTTGAATATTCTCTCGTGTTGAAATTAGCGTCTGTTACGCTTATTACTCTGCCTTCTCCGTCATAGGTAAACAGATTTACTCCGCCTTCGGCATCGACTGTCTTTGACAAATTCCACATTTTGTCATACTCGAAGAGGGTAACAAAACCGTCTTTATCCGTGTACTTGGATATCTTATTAAGTTCGTTATACTCGGCAAATTCTTCATTGCCGTCAAAGTCTATGCAATGTGTAAGCTTTCCTGACTCGTTGTACTCATATATTCTGCTGTCTCCGGCAGCGTTTGTCGTCCTTGTTATTTCGTTTCTATTGTTATACTCAAATGATTCCTGATTACCGTTGCCGTCAATAGCTTCCGTTACGCGGTTTAGTTTATCGTAGCGATATTTCCATTCGTTTCCATTTTCATCAATGAGCTTTGAGATATTCCCTTGTAAGTCATATTCATAGCGAATAATTGTTCCATCCTCAAGGGTAATTGTTTTTAATAGATTTCTATCGTCATAGTCAGACATAACGCTCCTTCCAAGCGCATCTATTTCAGATATAAGTCTGCCCTTTTCGTTATACTCGAAAGCTTTTAGCGTATTTCCGTTTAGAGAAAATTTTACTTCTCTACCATCTTCGTCATACTCGTATTCATATCTGTCTCCGAGTGCAGTTATCTCTGCTATGCAGTTTCCTATGTCGTCGTATTCGTATTTTGTTTCGTTTCCGTTTTTATCTGTTTCGCTTATCTTGTTATTTGCATCATCATATGCATATTTCTCACTGCCTTTTCTGTATCTTTCTTCCGTACTTCTGTACTTTTCATCATGCTCATATTCTGATGATGTTCCATCCTGTGAAATAACCTTTATCGTTCCTTTATCTTCCAGATACTCAAAGCGAGTCTTTCCATCATCAGGAAATTCCTGTTTTAGGACACGACCAAGACCGTCATATGTATTCAAGAGATTTACTGTGCCTCTTGCATTTATGACCTTGCACATTTTGTCAAAGTCATCATACTCATATCTGTATTCTTCGCCACACTCGTCGATAATTGAAGTTAGTTTTTCATCTTCATATTCGAACTTAATTTTTCGCTCTGCAAGGTCAGACACCTCTATAAGCCTTTCTTCCTCGTATCTAAACCTATAGCCTGTACCAAAGTCCGTATCTACTGAAGTAAGTTTCTTATCTTCATAGCCGTAATGGATAGCAAAGCCTTCACCGTCTGTTATCTTAATACACTGTCCGTCTGCATTGAAAAGATATTTATTTCTCTCCTCGTCTGTATATATATATGAACAGCCTTCGCTATCCGATTTCTCAAGTCTTCTACCTGAAAAGCCGTCTGCACTTACAATTATGTCTCCATTTTTCAGATAGTCTTCCGTTCTCTCTGCTCTTAATCTAAGCTCAATCTTATCTTCTTTTTCTTCTAAGCGTATATCGTGATTATGACCCCAGCCTCTGCCGAGTGATTGTGTATTGGGGTCTGTGCTATTGTAGCGTACTTCAAACGAAAGAGAAATCTCTCCCTCTGTTTTCAGAAAGTTTTTGTCATAGACATAACAGCCTGTTGCCATATTTACAGGGTCAAACTTGGCTTTCATAATCTTGTCATCTGCGTATGTAAATTCAAGATCTCTTTTTATTTGCGTAAGGTTTATACCACCTATTGTCTTTGTGTTTGTGAATACTGGGTCGCCTTTTTCGTTCTTAACATAGCCTACTTCAATTCCATTTATCACAGATTTAAGTTTTTTTATTAAGTTCTCGCTGCTATTGAAGTAAGTTCTTGTAGCAGTATTTCTTTCATACATCTGCTTTATGGTTTCCTCATATTGTTTTATAAGAGCTGTATCTTTGTTAATTAAGGTCTGAAATATACCACCCGGATCTCCCTCTTCTTTTCTTTCGTTGTATAACCTTACTTGCTTTTCCAGTTTTTCCTTTTGCTTTATAAGTTCTTTCACATCCATTTTATTCCCATCTATTGGAAATGGCGCATCAAGCTTTCCTATCAAATTGTCTGCGCCGGTCTTTAGTGAATCACAAGCCTGGATAATCATCAAGAGAGTAGTATAATAAACATCACCAAAACGTTCTTTTGCTGACTCAATCATCTCCCCATCAAGGTTTTTATCATTAGAAAAAGCTAATATTTCTTTGTTTATCTCGTTTGCTGCTTTTGCTATAGCTGCTGCATCCTGTTTTATCTGTCGAAGTGTACTGCGCATTCTGCTTTTCTTCAAATATAACGACATTTGCTGTCCCTCTCTTCCTATCTAATTATATATTCAAAAATAATCCTTTGCCATCCAGCTTTTTAGATATTTCCGCATCCATTCCATTGAGTTCAGCAGCAGCATAGTTGACATTCTTACAGTCTTGTTCAATTTTTTTGACCAACGTGATTATAACATCTCCAAAATCTTTTCTACACGCTATGCCTTTTGTGTACCCTGTAAAGTTTGTCTTGCCTCCAAATAAAAAGCTGTTTGAGGCTTTACTTCTTAAATTGCTATTCTTTGTATTAAGTCTCATTGTATGAACACTCACAGCAGATGCGTCTATTTTTATTACTCGATTTCCCATTATCCTATTCCTCCCAAATCCTAAATTATCTAATATCTTCCTTTTTATCTATAAGTCTCTTTTTCTTAGATTCAGCCTCTTGCAATTCATCTTCTCTGTTTTGAATAAGTATTCTGAATTGCTCTCGTCTCTCATCATCCGCTTCGCTGAGCATCTTAAAAGCTGGTTCTCCTTTCCAGTATTCCAATATCTCGTCATATGTTTGGTCGGCTTCGCTCTTAAGGTTATGTATATCTTCGAGTTCTTCATTCAGCTTTCGGATGTTTATGTTTAATTCAGATATCTCTTCTTCAATATTCTCTATGATTTCTTTCTTTTCATCCTTAGATATTTCTTTTGTCATATCAGTCCCTCAGCTTTCGGTATCTTTATTTTAGATAAGCTTCCATTATCATAAATTGCAGCTATGTCTTCAGATAATTCCATTTTTACATATCCTACGTTAAATATACTCTGCTCTACTGTGCTAAGCAGAATTCCGTATGTAGCATTTTTTATCATCTTCGTGTAGTCATCAAGCGCCACTACCGGCACTTTCTTAGGGTCTGCACTTGCAATTATCCTAACGTCCGTTCGGATTGCTTTATCCATAGCATCGCTGAGCATGGATAACTGCGATTGGGCTATATCCGCCAGATTGTTTACATCATCAATTAAGAAATATTCTCTTGGAAGCTCCTCATAGAACTGCCGCGGCGGCTTGCTCCTGTCGCTTGTCAGATATCTTTGCTCACGTTTTGACGCCATTGAGTCTAGCTTTTTAACAAAGCCCTCTATGTCGTCTTCTGCTGTTGAGATATATCTGTCGCCTAGCTCGTCTTTAAACATATGAAGTTCGGCATTCTTAGAGTCGGCAAGGTAAAGCTTACCAATATCTATCTGCTCGCAAACTTGCTTTAGCAATGCCGTCTTGCCGCTGCCGGAGACTCCAATGACAAGCGCAATGCCGGATTTTTCAAGATATGTAACATCAACTGTTTCGCTGTCGAGTCCGAGCGCTATATCTTCCGCTCTGCCCTCGGCGTTCTTTCTGCTGATGAGGTCGTAATATTCGAGTTTGTCCGGCAGCATTGGGATAGCGCGGGCGCGTGAAGTGCTTCTCGCGGAAATCTCGCTTACAATCCCGTTTATTTTATCGCGGTATACGGCAGGGTCGGCGATTGGCGCGGCAGCGTATTCCTGCATTAGATATACAGCCTCTGCTCTTGGGACTAAGGCTCTTCCCTTAACGTCGGACAGTTTGTATTCGCTTCGTCCTATGAGTGATGTTATCTCGCTGTCATCAGATAGGAAGTTACATATACGGGCGCCGAAGTTATTGAGCACAGCATACTTCATGGCATTTCCCCTAGTCGCAGTAGCCAAGGTATATATCCCCACGCCGAGTCCGTCTCTTGTAAGCTGAACGAAATAGTCCTCAAGCTCATAGTCAATTTCTTTTACAATGTCATAGTTATCTATAACAAGAACTATGGCAGGGAGAACCTCGCCTGAGACGTCGTTATACATTTCAAGCGTAGTCACATTAGACTTAGCGAACTTCCTCTTTCTTGTGGAGATTTCCTCTGAGAGTAGTTTTCTGAGCTTTCTGAACTTCTCCGCGTCATCAAAGGATATATAGTCCGCAACTTGCGGAAGGTCTTTGAGCGAAAAGAGCGCCGCATTTCCAAAGTCCACTATATACATATTCAGAGTGTCCGGCGTATTCTTTGCGGCAAGCGAAAGAATAGCGCTCGTCGCCGCTGTGGATTTCCCGACCTTGGACGTCCCGAAGATGACCATATTGCCGGACTCTGAAAAGTCGTGGGTATATACTTCCTGAGACTGTCTGTCCGGCATATCTATTATGCCAAGGTCAAAGCTTGCCTCAGGCAGAGCGCCTGCGCTGTAGCTCAGTATCCTATCGTTTACCAGCTCGGATGAAAGCGGCGGAAGCCATGGCTTTTCGACAGGAACGCAAGGCTCAGCCTCATATACTTCCTTTATGCGTCTAACAACAGCGTCAAGCTCAGTCACCTTATTCAGACTGTCAGAGCCGCCTTTAGATAAATCGGCGTTTATTAGATGACCCTGCCCGAGCTCGTTTAATACATATATCCTCTCGTCTATATTATTCTCTTCTGCTTCTGTGCCGTATGCGCCGCCGCTGTATGCGGATTGGAAGAGCTCATATATCTCATTGTTTCCGACCTGTAGATAAGCTCGTCCCGGCTGAGTTATATTCGCAGCGTCAGGGCTTTTTAGAAGCTCTCTTGAATCCGACTCGTCCTGCACTTTAAGGCAGAGCTTAAAGCGCGAGTTGCTCCATATCTGATCGTCCACTACGCCCGTCGGCTTTTGCGTGGCTAAGATGAGATGTACGCCGAGGCTCCTTCCGACTCTCGCCGTAGATACGAGCTCCGCCATAAAGTCAGGCTGCTCTTTTTTAAGCTCGGCAAACTCATCAGAGATAAGAAAGAGGTGCGGCATGGGCTCACTCGCTTCGCCCGACTTAAACTTCTGCGAATATTTATTTATGTTATTCACGCCATTTTTGTTAAACACGTCCTGACGGCGTTTCAGTTCGCTCTTAATGGATGCGAGTGCTCTCATGCTCTCCGAGCCGTCGAGGTTCGTTATTGTGCCGAGAAGGTGGGGGAGGTCTGTAAACAGATTTGCCATGCCGCCGCCTTTATAGTCTATGAGAAGAAATCCCACATCATGCGGGTGGAAGTTGCATGCAAGTGAAAGTATATATGACTGCAGTATCTCTGACTTACCCGAGCCCGTTGTACCTGCGACGAGTCCGTGCGGTCCGTGCGCCCTCTCGTGAAGGTCGAGATAGACTATATCTCCTTTGCCTCTTACTCCGAGCGGTACAGACAGAGATTTATGCGTCGCATTGGATGTCCATAGCCCCTTAATATCTATATCCTCAGCCGTCTTTGCGCCGTATAGTTCTAGAAAGCCTATGCCCTCAGGTATCTGCGTGGTCACGCCCTTGTTATGGATTATGGGCTTTAGCCTTCTTGCGAAGGTCTCATAGTCTATATCTGAGTCATAGAAGGTTAGGGCTCTATGTTCGAGCGCTCCTTCGTTCATCACTACGCGCCCAATATCTTTCGTCTCAACCTCGAGTATTGTCTTTACGTTCTCAAGCAGATTGTTTTCTAGCTGCGTCGTATATATTAAGGAAAATCCGAGGTCAGACCCCTCTTCCTTTAAGTGCTCCATTATGCTGTGATTTATAATGAGGCGTGGCTCGTCTATTACAAATACATAATGCGGCGAGAAGCGCGTTTCTTTTTTCGCTTCTTCCCTCGTCATGCTCCTTGCTTTCAGCTCCCTTGTTATATGCCCGAGAACTTGGTCTCTCTGGTTCTCGCTCGAGATTACGCCT
>JAFWFU010000040.1 GCA_017515425.1 Mogibacterium sp. | reverse complement strand
TCTCCGTGCATTTATTCTCTACACTCGTGCATTTTCAACTTCGTAAATGCACATTTTGAAGTCGCTAACGCACGTTTTCGACCTCCTGGCAGGTCTGTTGCGCTTACAACTGCAAATGTGCAGTTACAATTTCAAACAACCTTCCCCAATTAAAGAAGTCAGGGTTATAGGAAAAAAGTGTTAGTGAAAACCGCCATATCAGTTGTTATTTCAACCGCTGTGGCGGTTATATCTTTTTTCTTTGAGTTTTCGCTGAGTTTTTTAGAAAAAAGTATTGACAGGGAAGGCGAGATGTATTATTGTACTAATTAGCTAATACAGCGATACAAATTAGAGATTCGAATCTCGGGCTGTGGAAGGTGCACACTGCGGCCAAAGAAGTCAGTATTAAAAGAAATCAGTATGAAGCGTAAACAGAGTCAGTATCTGAAGATTTTGAAAACAAAGGCAGCATTTAGTTTTATGAAACAGAAGGGAACGACTATATGGAATGGAAATTCAAAAATGGCATACCTATCTACACGCAGATAGTAGATGAGGTGACTATGAGAATCGCCAGCGGTGCTTATGCGCCAGGCGAGAAGCTGCCTTCCGTGAGAGACGTGGCTATGGAAGCGGGTGTAAATCCGAATACCATGCAAAGAGCCATGGCGGAGCTGGAGAGAGTGGGACTTGTCTACTCCGAACGCACAAGCGGAAGGTTCGTAACGAAGGAGGAAAAAATCTTGAAGGAACTACATTCAAAACTTGCGGAGAGATATTTCAAAGAGCTAACGGACAATCTACGCAAGATAGGCATGAGCGACGCGGAAATCAAAGAATCTTTTGAAAAATGGATGAAGGATATTGAAGGATAGAGGAGGCGGAGAATGGCAAGGATAGAAATAAATGGACTTGTAAAGAGCTTCGGCGATTTAAGAGCCTTAGACGATGTTACGCTGTCTCTTGAGAAAGGACAGATAGTGGGACTACTCGGACCGAATGGTTCAGGAAAGACTACATTGATAAAAATTCTGAACGGGCTCTTGGTGCCGACCGAGGGAAGCGTGAGCATAGACGGCATGGAGCCGAGCGTGGAGACCAAGAAGATCGTGGCATATCTGCCGGATAGGAATGCTCTCCCAGATTATATGACGTCAGATCAGCTAATGGATATGTATGAGGACTTCTTCGAGGATTTTGACCGCATGAAGGCTGAAGCTATGATAGACGACCTCGGTATAAATCGCAGGCAGAGAATGAAGAAGATGTCCAAGGGAACCAAGGAGAAATTGCAGCTATGCCTCATAATGGCTAGGAAGGCGAGCGTTTACCTGCTTGATGAGCCGATAGGCGGAGTAGACCCTGCGACGCGCGACTATATACTCAGAACGATAATATCCAATTATAATGAGGATGCGGTGGTTGTAATATCAACACATCTGATAGCGGATATTGAATCGGTGCTTGATGACGTCGTATTTATAAAGGAAGGGAAGGTAGTGCTTCACAGGGCTGCGGATGAGATTCGCGAAGAAAAATCTGCGAGCATAGATAGTTTGTTCAGGGAGGTATTCAAATGTTAGGGAAGTTACTGAAATATGAAATCCCCTCAGTGGGACGCAAACTAGGGCCGCTATTCATAGCTTGGGGCGTTGCATCAGCCTTCCTTGGCATATCCATGAGGGGCTTCGAAAATGGAGGGTTTATACTTGTTCTTTCCATTCTGCTATACATAGCGGTTACGGTGGCTATATTTGTTATGATGACTATACTGATTATTCAGAGATACTCGAATAGTCTGCTGGGTGATGAGGCATATTTCAATCTTGTTCTGCCGGTAAGCATAAATCAGCATATTGCGAATAAAACGATCTCCGCATTTGTCTGGTCGACGATTTCCATAATAGCAGCCTTTGTCTCGGGCTTCATTATCTTTGCGCTTTCGGGAGGGCTGAGAGAGATGATTTATTCCGTTGATTGGGCGGAATTCAAAGAGGCGATGGCTATGCTTGGACTGAGCGAGGCGTCTGCCGTAATAGAGTTCATTATTCTGAGCCTGCTCAGCAGCGTTAAGAGCATATTGGCTATATATGCGGCGATTACAATCGGTCATCAGGTCAGAGAGCGTGTGGTTCTCGCGTCCATAGGCGCATATATTGGGCTTATGGCAGCCGAGTCAATTATTGGCAATATCTTCGTTGGAACAAGCTTTTTTGCTAGAATAACTGACGAGATCCCCACGATTGTAGATTTCCACATAATTATGGTGATAGGAACTGTTTTGTCGGTAGGACTATCAATAGGGTATTTCTTCATCTGCAAATACCTGATGGAGAGGAGGCTGAACCTCAGTTAGAAAAGGGATTGAATTTCAGCTCGAAAAGAGGGTAAACCTCTGTTAGACAAGAGGTAGAACCTCACCTCGAAAAGAGGTAGAGCTTTAGTTATCAAATGAGGAAGGTTTTTCGCCCTCATTCTCTTAAAGGCGGTGGATTGTCAATCTGCCGCTTTTGATAAGCCGCCGGAGCAGACGAGAGCAGAGCAGAGGAGTCAGGCTGA
>JAFWFU010000008.1 GCA_017515425.1 Mogibacterium sp. | reverse complement strand
TGCCTGTTTTGCCTTTTACCTCCGTGCTGCAAGTGGCATTGCCGCTTCTCACAGAAATATCTGCTGCTACGCGTTCCGTGTTAGTATATTTCAGTTCATATCCTGTCAATTCCCCGATTTCCTCGACCATAGCCAAGCTTGCAGTCGTCATGCTGACGAGTAAGATAGCAGTAATGAATAATACTTTTACGCTTTTATAAACATTACAAAACAAATCACAATTATAAACACTTTCTTTAACATAGCTAAATCCGCCTTGTCATTTTTCTTAAAAGAATTTAATGTTTCTTATTGTTACAGCTATCATTATTTCTGCTTGTTCTTCCGTCAGTAACGAAAAAATCATAATAAACAGAACAAATCAGATATATGCTGGTGATTGCTATTGCAACCACCATAATCGCACCGGCTATATCATCCGAGACCACAAAATGTGCAAAATATTTGAATCCCAGAAACTTCATGTACAATGCCGTTTTAGCAAGGATAATCTCTGCAGCAATCGCCATAATGCATATAACTATGTGGGCTAATTTTATCATTGTTCCTATAACACGTTTCTTCTCTTTTTTTTATTTCTTCATTTGCAATTAATTGCCTTCCGAACGCTTTTTCATATCTGTGCTGTCATCATTGCCGTTTGCACTCGTGTTAGGAATGAAAAAATTTGCATTAATGTGAAACATCAACTCTTTTGTTTGAACATTAGATAAGCAGATAAAGCAGTGCTTGCAACGAGCAGCGCAACGCATAAATCTCTTGCTTCTGTACTCGTTTCGTGCTGAGCAATCGCCATAGGCAACGCTAAAAGAGCGGTGACAATTGCGCCTACCAACATAGTTGCGATAATACATATAATTCCACAGTTCCTATTCATAATGCCCCCATGTTATCCGATTTTTTTCAAATCGCTCCAATTAACGGCTCTTTTGCACTTTAAAACCGTAGCCACTTTTGTCGTATTCCCTTTTATGTTTTGTCCGTCACTTCTTATATATTTCCTCTGTATCACATAATATTTCGTGTACATCTTTCTGTAATAAAGTGCATAAACCCCTTTTTTTCTCCCAGTAAGTGTTTCTGTGTCAGAGGAACTTACTGTCCAAGACTTAGAAATTGACGCACTTATACCGACTGATTCTAGTATCTTCTTTACAGATAATTGTATTGATCCAGACACCGAGTTCTGTACAGTTGTAGAAATGTTTGCTGTAATAGACGAGGCTCCTTTTCCTTTGTACTGTTTTCTAACAGCTTCAACCCATTCTCCATAATGCGTTCCTGCATTCTGTGTATCTTCTATTTTCCAATATTCATAGCACGCGGGATCGGCAACAATTGGGAAAGCACTTTTTTCGTTAAAATCAACCGTCTGAATGAGCGTCTTGCCATCCACTCGATATCTCGTCTGGATGTTATTTCCTTCGGAATCAGTTGCCCAAGGCGATTCAATTATATATTGAATGTTCCCATCACCGTCAAGAACGTACGCACAGCCTCTGTCTTCCGTATATCCATCTTTAAAATGCTCTGACATCACCAGTCGTCCTCCCTCCGGCAAACGAAAATCGAAAGAATACTCTTTAGGTGCATTGTTATCCTTAATTACAACAAATTGTCTAATACCCGAATATTCAAGCCCATCCTGAGGACTTGAGATGGCTTGTACCGCGGCAACAACAGAACTTTCCTCTCTGTTGTAAACAACCGTGTCATTTATACATTCGCAATCCGTGTTTTTCACAACTTCCTCAGGAAAAGCTATCTCAATCAATTTCGATGACTCTGTTACCATGCGAACTCCAACCTCCGGATTTTTTGGTAAGTTGATGCTTGAAGATTCTGTATCGGCCTTAAATTCTCTTTTCTTTTGTTTTACATCAATAAGTTCCTGACTATCACCTTCTGTAACGGTTAAGATAAGTGTAGCGATATCATCAGATGAATAATGTGCAACAGCTTTCTTCGCATCATTAGAATGATCTTCTATGATTTCATTTTTTGAACTTTTTGCATTTTTATGCAAAAGATTTTCTTCAGCCATACTTTCCGTCGCAAATGCAGTCATGTTCATAGTAAGCACGACTGATAAACTAATCATTAGTACAATAAATCTCCTTTTTGACATTGTTTTTCTCCTTGTCTCTACTAGTTCTTTATTATTTACAAGATCTGCTGCGATAAGAACATCTTTGTAAAGCATCATTATTGCAGTTACCCTGTTTTGCGAATACCAAAACCTCTGTTTTCCATTGTAGTTGTAATGAGTTGTCTCTCTTCTGTTATTATCTTCGTGTATATCCCTGTATGATGAAAACAAATCCTTCGACTTTGATTCTAAAGAAGCCTTATTAAGCGCATGTTAGCACTACGTCAAGATTTCTTTATGTTCTTATTCCGGTTTGTCGATTTTTTGCTTTATCAGTCAGTTTGTTGCCGTACTGCTGTACTTCGTAATAGTCTCGCTTTTGGAGCCTTTGTATACGTTTACGACACTTTTCACTCTGTAGGTGCCACGGCTGACAGTCTCCGACTTGGTTAACGTAAAGGTTCTGGCATTTTTTGATGAGCTCCAGCTCCTAAATGTAACCCACGAGCCCTTCACCTTCCTTTGAAGTTCCATGGAAACAGTTATCTTGATTGTGCCTGTTTTGCCTTTCACATCCGTGCTGCAAGTGGCGCTTCCGCTCCGCACAGCAATCTAGTGCGAACGATGAAGTGATTAAGCATATTATTTTTTTCTTCATTTTTTCCTAAACATTTTCAACTTTTTTCGAATAGGTCAAGTCTGAAATATAGGTTTCAACCAGTGCATTCATGTTTATGGCAATTATTAAGACAGCAGAGAGAATTTTCACTTGCCACTTCTTCGCTAGAGTCTCAGTCAATACCACATAGCAAACAGCAATTACAGCACTTGTTAAAGATGCCCTCTTATCGCGGGAGTCGAAAAGCCTACCCAAGTGCCATCTCTCTTCTTGCTCATATGCGACATCATTACTATCCGCTTTCTTCTTTTTGATGATGAAAGACGAAAAATATGTTGCAATATTGCCACTGAACAACATTAGCCCTAAAAATCCCACTTTTTCAGCATCTTCTGAATTTACTGCAAGGATGACAAAGCTGATCAGTATGCTTGCTATGTAAATAAGTGTCTCTCCTTTTTTCATTGCAAAATCCCCCTTTACTATATTTTATGCTATATCATTAGGGC
This sequence comes from Mogibacterium sp., assembly GCA_017515425.1. Classification (GTDB taxonomy): domain Bacteria; phylum Bacillota; class Clostridia; order Peptostreptococcales; family Anaerovoracaceae; genus Crickella. The sequence goes on along the minus strand of JAFWFU010000008.1, from coordinate 38,064 downwards.
TTCATATTACCATACCATAGGTATATTCTGTGATATCAACAGCTTTTGCTTTTTTCCCGTTTGCTTCGTACTTTGCTTTTGTACCCCAGCCATAATACTTCTTTGCCCACCAATATGTTCGTTTTTTCATATAACGACTGTTGGTTTCACCTCTCACAATCCAATCTTTACAAGACAAACCTTTTGAGTCTGGAGCTTTATTTACTAATTCCATAAAAGCAGATGTGCCCAATCCTATAAACCCAGACATTCCTGTCGTAACAGTAATGCCAAAAGCTCCTGGTATCGCAGATGAAAGTATAGCGATAATCCCTCCATATGTTATGTTTACAAGAGATTTTGTTAATGATATATTCGCTGTCTTCCATCTAGGAGTAGATGAATATGCCTTATATTTTGCTTTTGTTAATTTGCTCGGAGCATTTGACGATGCATACCATTCTGAGCCTCCTGTTTCGCTGACAACCAAATAATTGTCTTCTGCACATGATGTCTTAATATAATTCCCCTCAGTTTCAATGATTATCTCTTTCCCATCCAAAAACACTCTGCCGTCGCGGACAACCACTTCATCATGTTTATCGCCTTCAAAAACATCCATTACAATGGCTTCCCCTTTCTGATTTACAACAATTTCATCAGTTATTTCATCAGACATTGCAAACATATATGTCAATTCGCCGTTTCTATCTTCTACTTCTTCTATGCATTCTACGTTAAGTCCTAGCCCATCAAGCGTTTCTACGTCATCTGCAATCTCATCCTCCTGCTCTGCAGAATAATCGCCACCTTCTATAAGGGCTTCTGTTACCTCATCTAGAATTTCTTCTCCATTAACATTTTTCGGAAAAGTTTCGTCAGTCGCAAACGAAGAAGCTGTTACAGATATTATCAGTGTAAATGCTGTGATTAGTGAAATAATTTTGTTTTTCATAATATTCATCCTTTCAATTCGCAACACATTTCAGTGCCGCACTCAAATTAACTACACGATTATTTTCTATCTTGTTATTTAACCTCCTTTCCTGACTTGCCGAACGAAGAATAATATCCTTACATTGAGCAGCTGTCATTGTCTCATCACAAATATAAAGCATAGAAGCAAGCCCCGTTACTATTGGCACTGCAAAAGATGTGCCTGTACTTGTGCCGTATCTATTATCAAGCTCTATGTTATATATTTCAGTCCCCGGAGCTGCGACATCAACACATTGCCCATAATTAGCGTTAGTGTTTAGTCTTCCATTGGACTTAATGTTTGTAACGGTAATCAGATTGTCAAAGTTGTATGATGCCGGATAGGAAGGTTTTTTATCTATGTTCCGTCCTCTCCCACTGCCGTTTCCCGCTGAAACTACAAAGAGCATTGCTGACTCAGAAATAACGTCCTTGAGAGATTGTGTGTCATCATCTGTATTCAAGCTTATATTACATATCTTGCAGCCCGAGGAGTCTGCAAGCCTTATGGCATCTGTTAAGCTCTCAACATCGCACCCTTGATCAGAATAATTCCCATCTTTTGTGATTATTGCTATTGGCAATATCCGAGTTCTTTTTATATCGGAAACACCTATAACGCGTCCTTCATACTGGCTTGCGCATATTATCCCTGCAACTTTTGTGCCATGACCAAGTTCATCCTTTGAGTCTCTTTCTGTCCCTATCACACAATCCCTTATCTCCGAATTGTCTGCATCTACACCTGTGTCAATAACAGCCACTTTGACGGTTTTTTTGTACCTATTGGGAATTGAATTATACTCTCTCCACATTTCGTGCCACCCTATGTTTACGTTAAACTTGGTGTCCCCAGAAAGATACCACTGTTCTGGTGGCGGCTCGATAGTTGTTGAGTCTCTCTTCATCAGGCAAATAGTTATTACTGCAAGCAGAATAAAGATTGTTGCCAATACACTCGGCTTGCCTCCTAAATTAGCTTTCTTTGCTATACTTATCATTTTAATAGCTGCCCGTTCCGCTGTACTTGGTAATAGTCTCGCTTTTAGAACCTTTATACACGTTTACGACACTTTTTACCCTGTAGGTGCCACGGCTGACAGTCTCCGACTTGGTTAACGTAAAGGCTCTGGCATTTTTTGATGAGCTCCAGCTCCTAAATGTAACCCACGAGCCCTTCACCTTCCTTTGAAGTTCCATGGAAACAGTTATCTTGGTTGTGCCTGTTTTGCCTTTTACCTCCGTGCTGCAAGTGGCATTGCCGCTTCTCACAGAAATATCTGCTGCTACGCGTTCCGTGTTAGTATGTTTCAGTTCATATCCTGTCAATTCCCCGATTTCCTCGACCATAGCCAAGCTTGTAGTCGTCATGCTGACGAGTAAGATAGCAGTAACGAATAATACCTTTATGATTTTCATAATCGGTCTCCTTTCTGATAATAAAAACAGCTTCTATATATATAATTATTTTTTCTCGATATTTGGGACAAAATACTTGAACGTTTTTGAAAAATTTTTGAAATATAAAAATGAGCCGCATCTCTATTCAGAAATGAAGCGCATTTTCTGTTCTCTTAATGGGGTTCAGTTATGAATGTAAGCTTATTTTTTCTGCCAGCTCTAGGGTCGCCTCATAGTCATCTCCGCTAACAATAAAGACATATTCTCCATCTTCAAGCACTATCGTCGTGGAATTTTCATCATGTCTGAATATAGCGGCGTCTCTCCCGTTCAGCTTTGTCTTTTCTGAGGATATTCCCTCCGTATCAATCACCATGCTTAGTCCTTCCGGAAGCTTCTGAGAGTACTCTATTTCAATGCCTCTTTCATCTCTAAAACTGCGTCTATAGCCTATTCCGTCAAGCTCCTCGCCAATCAATATGAAGCCTGCCGGGGGATTGACCCTAACCGGTACTATTTCACTCGACACGCTCTCGTCATTCTCCTGTATCGGCGTGATCTCCCAATGCGTTATATGTTCTTTGATCATGAGGACTATCTCGGGTTTGACAATGGCAATTCCTACTACCGCCGTTGCGAGAACCAAAACAGCCGTCAGAATAACGACAACCGAACGGCGCACCATGCGTCCGAACAGCCTTACGCGCACAGGCTTAAACTCTTTAGCCGGGGCAGTCTGCGCGGCGGCGCGGGCTTTTCTGCGAGCTTCCATAAGCCTCTGCATCTTCTCCTCAAATTCACGAGAAAAGATATGAGGCATTGCCTTCGCCCTTTGCTCCAAATCCCATAATTCCTCATTCATAACCTGTACCAAGGCTTTTTGTAAATTGCTGTTTTCCGTCATCATTGCCTAATTTTTTCTCAGTCCCCGTCGCCTCTCTTTAAATTATTTATCCTAAGCTATTCAACATTTTTTCGGATGAGTCAAGTCTGTAATAATGGTTTCAATCAGCGCATTCGTGTTTACGGCAATTACAGAGCTTGTTAAAGATACGCTCTTTTCGTGAGAGTTAAAGAGCCTGCCCAAGCGCCACCTCTCATTTTGCTCATATGCGACATCCTTACTATCCGAACTATACATCGTTTTCATTTTGATGAAGAAAGGCGAAAAACAGGTTGCAATATTGCCACTGAACAGCATTAGCCCTAAAAAAACCACTTTATCGGTATCTTCCGCATCTACTGCAAACATGACAATTCCGATTAGTATGCTCGCTATATAAATAAGCAACTCTCCTTTTTTCATTACCGAACCCACCTTTACTATCATATAAATACGCCGCCTATTATCACGCCTAAAACTGTAGATGCTTTGATTATGGCATTGTTGTGGTTCACAAAGAACATTGAAGATATAATCAAGGCTATAATAGACATTGAAAATATTGCTATGTGCTTATATCGGAACTGCTTTTTCTCGCCACCAACTGATTTCACCACCAGATAAGCCGGCAAAGAGAGCAACCATGCTGTAGTAGCGTGCCTTAAAGGCAGTAGTAAATAAATATAGAGTTTATCAAACGCGATTGAGTTTCCACGATATATGAATTCCTGTTTGTAATAATTATCAAGACATATACATATCAGCAATAGAAGTTCTACAGCAAATACAGCTATTATTTGTTTCTTTGTAACAGTTATCATGTTTCTCTCCACTCACAAGGGAAATATTCATCCCCTGTCAGAGCTCCTCCTTTGTATATTTTAGTTGTTATAAATCTGCTTGAACCCGCCATTATCTTCAATAACGAGAGCATAAACTTTTCTATACACTGTCAATCACGTATTATCATGACCGTGTATAGAAAAGTTGTTTGATCTCTAATATGGACTTGCTCTTTCAGTTCTATACAAGATTTCGTCATCTTTTAGATTAATCTCTCCTGAACCGCCCAACGTCCACTTAGTGCTTGACTTTTTTAAGATGGCATATGCGTGTTATTATTGCAGTCCGTTGCTTAGGGAGCACAGAACCGATATAGTCCGATAAGATGTCATACCTGTAATATTAACTATTTGCAGTATCAGCAAGGAAAAGAATTATGTTTTTCTCAAAGCCTTCTCCTAATCATTGCTTAATAACTCTTGCAGTTTCTTTCTGCCTCTTTGTATTCTCTTCCTCGCATTCTCATAGCTGCAGTTGAGAGCTTCTGCAATTTCCGAAGCGTCCATGCCTAATACTATGTGCAAATGTAGGGCATCTCTATATGTATCGCCCAATTGCCTGATAGCATCAGCAATGGCTTCTATCGTTTCGTTGCTACTGCATAAATCTTCAATGTTTTCATCTCCGGATATTGCGGACGTCTGCGCTCCAATAAAATCGTCTTTATCAGTATATATAGTCCTTTTCTGCTTATCCTCATTCAATATGCGAAAACAGACATTCCTTACTACTATAATCAAATATGCGCCGATATTGGGACAAAAATCTTTGATTTTTTTATTGGAAATAATAAGAGCTCTCTGATTTGTCGAAATGAGCTTGTTCTCTATCTTTTCGAAACTCTCCGCAACGCGAAGAAATGCCGTGTGAACGGCATCCTCTGCGAGCTGAGTGTCGCTTAGTATACTTCGAGCCTTTGCGAACATGATATCTTTGTATTCATAATACATAATCTCAAATATCGACTTCTGCTCTGAGGTCTCTATTGCATTTAAGTAAATCTGAATCAATTACCTTTTCTATCCCTTTAAATTTATCAGCTTCTATTCCGCAACCAAAACAACCGAAAGGTCGTTTACATTCGTGCCTGTAGGTTCGGTGATGATGAGACTATCTACGGCTTTGAGTGCGTGATAGGCGTCGTTATTTGCGAGATATTTCTCTGCGTCCAAGCCTTTCTCCTTCAATCTTCCCAGCGTCTCGCCGTCGGCATAGCCACCTGCCGCGTCCGTCGGACCATCAGTGCCGTCAGAGCCGACCGAAAACACCGCCGCATTCAACCCGTCCAGCAGGGTCGCCGCCGATAACGCAATCTCCTGATTGCGTCCGCCGAGACCCGTCCCCCTGACGTGCACAAGGGTCTCGCCGCCGGCAACAAAGGCTGCCTTCCTCCCCTTTCCGGCATGAGACCTCGCAATGGCAGCCAAAAAACTGCCGGCATCGGCGGCTTCACAGCAAATCCTATCGCTCAAAAATACAGTCTCATACCCGAGCTCCCTGCACTTCTGTTCCGCCGCCCTGCAAAGCTCCCTAACACTCCCATTTATAACGGTAGTCACATTATCCAAAGCCTTCGGCGTTTCCTCTCCTAGCAGTCTCAATGCCTCATCGGACAGCCTCAGCCCGTATTTCTCCACTATGGCGAATGCGTCCTCAGATGTAGAGGAATCAGGACAGGCAGGTCCGCTGGCTATCATATCCAAAGGGTCTCCGAGAATATCGCTTAAAACAATGCTGTAAATCCGCGCGGGTTTACAAGCCAAGGCAAATCTCCCGCCCTTAACCGCGCTCAGCCTCTTACGCACCGTATTCATTTCAACTATATCCGCGCCGCTTGCCAAAAGCTGCTTTGTAATGTCTTTAAGTTCCTCTTCCGAGATAAGCGGAGACTCAAAAAGTGCGCTCCCTCCGCCCGAAAGAAGGAAGAGAACGCAGTCGCCCGCTCCAAGACCGCCCACAATATCCAGCGCTCTTGCCGTTGCGTCGAAAGAATTCACATCAGGAATGGGATGCCCTGCTTCCCTGCATTCTATATTCGGCAGTTCTCCCATAACATGGTCATATTTTGTAATCACAATGCCGCTGTCCGGTTTGACGACATTCGTCGCCGCCTTAGCCATTTGCCACGCAGCCTTTCCCACAGCCACCAGCACCAGCCTACCAGAAGGGCGCACCATGCCTTCAAGCGCCCTCTTTACAGCCTCATCAGGCATGACCGCAGCTATCGCCGCCCTGGCTATAGTCTCAGCGTCTTTTCTTAGATTTTCCATGTCGCTTTATTCGTATAGTTTTCCCTCTTTCCCTATATATGTCATATCTGACATATCTGTCATGTTCGCATATCCACTATATCTGCCTCTCGACTGAGACCCTAGGCGTTTACCACATTTATCGGCTTTCCCGCGGCATATGCCTCGATATTCTCCGCCGTAACGTCCATAATTCTCAGGCGGGATTCCTTTGCCGCCCACGAAATATGCGGCGTGATTATAGTATTCTTTGCACTAAGCAGCGGATTATCCGCCTTAATAGGCTCCGTAGAAGCAACATCAACCCCCGCGGCATAGACCTTCCCCGCGTTAAGAGCGTCCGCCAAATCCTGCTCTGCGATGAGCCCTCCGCGGCTGTTATTGATGATGATAACACCGTCCTTCATCTTGGCTATGCTCTCCCTGTTAATCATGCCTTCCGTGTCAGCATTCAAAGGACAGTGCAGGAATATCACGTCAGAGCGTGAATAAAGTTCGTCAAGGCTCACATATTCAGCGACCCTTCTGCCGTCCTCGCTCTCAGATCTATTATGAGCCAATACCTTCATTCCCATGGCTCCGAGTATCTTGGCAGCAGCCTTCCCTATGCGCCCAAGCCCTATAATTCCGGCAGTCTTGCCCGTCAGCTCTATCATGGGAAAGTCCCAGAAACACCAATCGTCATTCCTCTCCCATCTGCCGCCTTTGACCTCTTTGTCATGGTGTCCGTAGTGAGAGCAAATCTCCAGGAGCAGCCCAATCGCATACTGAGCCACTATCTCCGTACCATAGGCGGGCACATTCATCACCGCAATGCCCCTCTCCCTGGCAGCCTCCGTGTCCACCACATTATAGCCCGTAGCCAATATGGAAATCGCCTTGAGATTTGGACAAGCGTCCATTGTCGCCCTGCTGATAGGCGTCTTGTTTATCACGATAACCTCCGCGTCCCCAATCCTCTCAGCAATCAAAGGCGACTCCACATATGATGTGCGGTCATAAACTATAAGCTCGCCCAGAGCTTCCAGCCTCTCCCACGAGAGGTCCCCCGGGTTTTCCGTATACCCGTCCAATACTACGATTTTCATTTTTTACCTTCTTTCTTCATGCGGCAAAGAGAATTCGTTGCAGCCCTGACAAAGCTATGCGCAAATTGTCGAGCCGCTACTTGGTTCCGAAGATACGATCTCCCGCATCCCCTAACCCCGGCACAATATAAGCATTCTCATTCAGCCTCTCGTCCTTAGCCGCAATATATATATCCACATCAGGGTGCTTGGTCGTCAGTGCCTCAATGCCTTCCGGCGCGGCGATAAGGAACATCAGACTAATATCCTTGGCACCCTGTCTCTTTACGAAGTCCACGGCTGCCACGGCGGAGCCTCCTGTCGCGAGCATGGGGTCTACGATAATAACCCTTCTTTTATCTATATCCTCGGGGAGTTTGCAGTAATATTCGACCGGCTCATGCGTCTCAGGGTCTCTATAGAGACCGACGTGTCCGACCTTAGCATTCGGGATAATCTCCAGCATACCGTCCACAAATCCGAGACCGGCTCTCAGAATAGGGATAATCGCCACATCCAAACCCTTCAGCATTTGCACCCTCGCAGGGCATATGGGAGTCTCAATATCCACGGATTCCGTCGGCAAATCGCGAGTTACCTCGAATGCCATGAGCATTGCAACCTCTCTTGCCAAATCCCTGAACTCCTTGCTGCTAGTGTTCTTGTCTCTCATCATCGACACCTTATGCTGAATTAGCGGATGATCGAATACCATTATCTTGCCCATATTTTCCTCCTAATTTATACTATCTAATTAGCACCTTTGTCTTTGGCTTCTCCTAATCGCCCGACAAAGCCTCCCATATTCTAACACAAAACAGACGGCATTTCAGCCGCCTGTTTACACACAAACTTCGCCGTAACCCTCCACGTCCCTGAGCCTATTGCCTAAATTCTGCAACTATCACGGTTGCGGATTTTGCATTATCAAGGAAGTCCTCGCTATATGCGCCGGTGCCTGCGCCATTTTCTGATACTATATTAGCGTACAGCGGATACTCCTCATTTAGACTGCAGTCGTGATTAAATTCCGAAAAGCTCTCTATCGCACCGTCGCCATAGCCGCCTTCATTTGCGTATTTGCCTGCCGCTGTGGTCGAAAAAGTTTTCGAACTGTTCATAACTTTTATTTTATACATTTCGTCCATTGGTCGGATTATACCGATATAGCCGTTCTTATTCTTCATATCCAAAGAATCGACGCTAAGCAATGTATATTCCGAAACACTCTTGCCGTCTGCTTTTGAAGCGTTTTCATTTTTGCAACATCAAAGCTCTTTGTTTTCCTGTAGTCTGGAGAAAATCCTGAAGAGCCATTTGCGAGGAAATATGCACCGGCATCATGATATACTCCCGTAAGACCCGTCACTTGCACCATGCTCTGCACGCTATTAACCTTACCCCCAAAATATGTCCCTCTCGTTGTAGGCACATTTGCAATCGTTCTTTTCTCATATCCCAAAACGCAGGTGATAGTAACTCTACCTTCTTTTGTATGTGATATATATCCATTTCCTTTATTTGCAGCTTTTACAACTACTGTTTTTTCAGACACATTATTGTCGATTTCTCTATCAATAACATATACATCCGAATTAGCTATATCAATATTTTCAGTCCCTTCAATCAATCTTCTTTTCTCTTTTAAGTCCAGCTTGTCGGCATGTAATCCGTTCTCTTCAATCGAACCCGAATCATCTAACATTTCTACAATTTTCTCGTTATTCAATTTTGCTAAGGATTCACGCTCTTTCTGTGAATGCGAGCAGGGCTTTTCCGACGCTGGAATAAAAACATTCGTAGGAAGTTCCCACGGTTTCAGACACTCCGAGCGATCTCCTGCTGCCCTTTCCCTGATAAATGGTTATGGCGAAATATCCGTCCGTCCTCGTCTCGTCCCTGACAGCGACATTTACGCATTATTTCAGCTCCTTGGCGATTTCCTTTCTCTATGACAGCTGTAATAACATCATCACATCAGCCGGACAAGAAGCAGCTATTCCGAAACTCTCCAACTACTCCACAACTACTTCACAACCACTTCGCAACTATTCCACAGCCACCTCTCACCAGCTCACATCATAGTTCCTCACATTTTATGATGTCATAGCCTGCGCTTTTCAGCATACGGTTCATAACGCTGAATCCCGCGCCCTCTGAGTCTAGGGCTTTTATAAAGATGATGTCATAGCCCTGTCTGTCGAGCTCGCGAAGGTCTGCGAAGAGATTATGCGCCGCCTTCTCAGCGTCCTTGCCGTACTCCAAAACTGCCGACTTCAAGCCTCCGCGCATAGCCTCTGCCTCCAGCTCTTGTACCTTGACGGCGAAGGCTTCGTCGTCCCCCGCTATGAGGCGCACCTTCGCCTTAGGGGAATAATGCTTGTACTTCATTCCCGGTGACCTCGGGGCAAAGTTAGAGTTCGTCCTGTCGTCAAAGGAGTCAAGACCCTCTGCACAGTCTATCGGTGCTTCAATCTCTCCCGCGCCATTTTTCTTTGTTTCACTCTCTGTATCGTCCAGGCTCTTTGGTTTGTCCTCTGTTTCGCCTACAGCTATCTGCCCTTTCAACAGCGCCTTGTCGTAGAGCACCTCGCAGCCCAGCACGCTCTCAATCTGCTCCTTTGTTATAATGCCGGGTCTTAAAATGACAGGAATCTCCTCCGTCATGTCTATCACAGTGGATTCAATACCGACATCAGACTGCCCGCCCATTATGACCGCGTCTATCCTGCCGTCCATATCCTCTAAGACATCTTCCGCCACAGTCGGGCTCGGTCTGCCCGAGGTATTGGCGCTCGGCGCGGCGACGGGAACTCCTGCGGCTCTAATAAGAGCCTGCGCTACGGGGCTTTCGGGCATTCTGACTGCGACTGTATCAAGCCCCCCTGTGGTAACATCAGGAACTTCCGCCTTCTTAGGCAGCACCATGGTGAGTGGGCCGGGGAAAAAGCGGCTCGCCAGAGCCTTTGCATTGGCGGACATATTGATTAGCCCGCCGCTGACAATCTCGTCCATCTCCTTCATATCTGCTATATGGACTATCATGGGGTTGTCCGAAGGTCTCCCCTTTGCCTCATAAACAGAACGGACGGCTTCGGCGCTTAGAGCGTCAGCTCCCAGCCCGTAGACCGTCTCCGTCGGGAAGGCGACAAGCCCGCCGGATTTTATAATCTCACCGGCTCGCCTTATATCCTCTTCACTTGTGCTTAATCTCAGAGTTTTCATCAATCACTTTTTGTCAATACTGCTAATATCATTCAAATAGCTCTTTTCCAATACTACTAATAATACTAGTATCACTCATATCACTCTTTTTTTATATTAAATTCCTCCATGGCATAGGCGAGGAATTTCTCGGCTGCTTTGGATAGGCGTTTGCGCGAAGGGATCGCAATTCCAAATGTGATGAATTCGCGCGGCTCCAATGGCAGCTTCGAATAATGCCCCGTCCAATACTGAGCGCCAAGAGCGTTCACCATGCTGACGCCGAGCCCCATTCTGACTAATGCAATGGTAACAGGAATGTCGTAGGTCGTATATTTCACATTCGGCTTTACATCATGTTTGTCGAGGATTTCGATTATCTCTCTCTCGTCTCCCCACGAGCCCATTATAAAATCGTAGTTCTCGAACTGCTTTATCGGGAAGGACTCCGAGCGAGCATAAGGATTGTCCTCCGACACCGCCGCTATCATCTCCACCTGAGTCAGAGGAATCCACTCATAGGGCATTGGCTCCGAATATGCCAATATCGCCATATCCGCGGCATTGTTCTCGAGGTGTTCAAATATATCGGATCTGATATTTTCTACAATATTTATATTTATTCCCGGATAGTCCTTTTTGAAATGCCTTATAATACGGGGCAGCCAGGTTATTGCCGCGCTCGGATATGAGGCTATGGTGAGCGTACCCACGGACATTCCCTTGAGGTCAGCTGCAAGCTGCATGATCTCATCTTCGTCCGCCAGGCATTTCCTTATTACAGGCTCCAGCTCCTTCCCCTCCGAGGTCAGGCTGACGCCCTTCTGCGAACGGTTCAAGAGTTTTAGTCCGAGCTCTCTTTCCAGCGAACTCAAAAGCTGGCTCACGGCAGAAGGAGTATAGCCGAGCGAATCCGCCGCCGCGGTAACGCTCCCCTTATTGATACATTCGATAAAAGCTTTGAGCTTGCTGTTTTCCATTCCGCGCCTCCGTCCGAATGTCGATACTATCCAAAGTCCTTCATCTTCCCCAAAATGTTTCGTCTTATCCGAAGTCTTTATTCTTACTCGAAATACTTCGCTTTATCCGAAGTCTCTATCCTTATCCGAAATCCTTCATCTTTTCCGCCTGGTCGGCTGTGATAAGTCCGTCAATCGCCTCATCAATATCGCCGTCCATGAATTGGTCGAGCTTATACAGCGTCAGATTTATTCTGTGATCCGTCATGCGCCCCTGCGGGAAATTATAAGTCCTGATTCTCTCGGAACGGTCCCCCGACCCGACCTGACTCTTTCTGTCTGCGGAAATCTTGTCATTCTGTTCCTGCACCATTTTATCATAGAGCCTCGCCTTGAGCACTCGCATGGCTTTTTCTCTATTCTGAATCTGCGATTTCTCGTCCTGGCAGGTTACAACTATGCCCGTCGGAAGGTGCGTCATTCGCACGGCTGAGTCCGTCGTGTTTACGCACTGACCGCCGTTGCCGGACGCTCTGTATACGTCCACCTTTACGTCGTTGGGGTTGATCTCAACCTCTACATCATCTACTTCGGGGAGCACGGCGACCGTAGCGGCAGATGTGTGAATTCTCCCGGACGACTCCGTCTCGGGCACTCTCTGGACGCGGTGCACACCCGACTCGAATTTCAGCCTTGAGTATGCGCCCTTGCCCTTAATCATCACCACGGCTTCTTTGATACCGCCGATGCCCGTGTCGCTGATTTCGATAATCTCCGCCTTCCAGCGGCGACGCTCCGCATATCTAAGATACATTCTCAGCAGGTCGTTCCCGAAGAGCGCGGCTTCCTCACCGCCCGTGCCCGCTCTGATTTCAAGGATTACGTTCTTATCGTCGTTAGGGTCTTTCGGAAGCAACAAAATCTTGATGTCGTCCTGAGCCTGCTCCAGCTTGGCTTCCAGCTCGCGCGCCTCTTCCTTCGCCATTTCCCTGACCTCTTCATCATCTTCCATATCAATGAGCTCTTTCGCGTCCGAAAGCTCCGCCTGCATCTTCCTATAGTCCTCATATGCCTTGACGACAGGCTCCAGCTCAGACATTTCCTTCATAAATCTTTGAAATGACTTCTGATCCGCTATGACGGCAGGGTCAGCCACCTTCTCCGCGAGCTCCTGATATTTCTCCTGTATAAAGTCGAGCTTGTCAAACATCTTACCTATCACCTCGCTAAGTCTTTTATTATTTACGCAGTGTATTTTATCACATAAAAGTTATAAAGGTCATCATCTGAAATAAAATCCAATGTATCGTTGTACCATTTGCTTCAATGATTTTTCATATTTGCAATCGCAATAGAACAGCCTGCGAAAGAAACTCCGCAGGCTGAAAGCCATGTGCTGAAATCGGCAGCCTATTTTGTGCTTTAAATGGCAATTATCAGCTTCATCCTATTTTATTCGGAGTGAGTGATTTTTGCGAAAGATTCCGAGGCCTTTTCATTGTTAATAAATGTAGGCACCTCATCTATCAGTGTTAAGGTGTACTCAACTTCATCATATTCCATTTTTACCTGCTGGTCATTAGTATGTAATACCGCCTCCGTCCCCTCATCATCAGAAACTATAAGAACACCCTCATTCAATATGCCTTTAGCGATATAGTATTCTTCTGTACTTTGCTTATATACACAAACAGCGTAGGTGTTCTCAGGCTCATCTTTATTTATAGCCGCAACGCAAACATAGTAACAATCTTCGGATTCCTGAGTAGTAGTTGAATAAGTCCCAATAAGGGAGAGGTCTTTCTCATTTTTTTGTGCGCATCCTGCAATAAGCATGCATGCTATTATAACAAACACTATATATAGAGAAAAAATCTTTCTCATAACTCCACCTCAGTTGTTTTGTCATTGCTATCCAACTTTTTTCGCATATGGGCTTCTACTAAATACCCTTTTTTCGACATTGCGACTGGTTTCAACCCAGCAATACTTCTTCTCCTTCGGGCTCCACTTCCACACCAGAACCTTATATTTTCTACACTCCAACGTTTTCTCAATATACAACTTGAAATAATCCTTTTTGTTTGGAACAGTCACGAATTCTCCTGAGGATGATTTTTTCCCGAGCTCTGTGCCGACTGATACAGAGCCAAATCCTGCACCGAGGGATACCGAGACACTTGCTGTAGGACCACCTTTGTCTGACCAATAAAATCCTCCACCAGTAGGAAAGCGAGTGCCTCCCGGCGCATTATTGCCTGCATATCCTCCAACAGTTCTGTAGAAAACACCTCCTATATATTCTATCTTACTTCGTTTTGCATACGCATTTTCCGATAAATTTGCAAAAGATATCGCAGTAAGTAAACAAAAAATTGAGCAGATTGCAATGGTTCTTTTGAATAATCTATTCATTTTCCACCTCCTGAATGCTATCATAGAAATCCATAATCTGCAAATTCCAAGATTTGTTTTGGATATTTGCACACCGCTAGTTTTTAGCAATTAGGTTATACCGTTGCTTTATGGCGATAGCTTTGTCAAGAGCTATCGCCATTTGATATGCGTAGTATATCAACGCTTTTTTTCATTTGTTGCAACATAAAACCGGAGCCCATAAGCTCCGGCGTTCTGTCCTGCTTAGTATCTACAGTCCGTACTTGTTCTTGAACTTCTCTACGCGGCCGCCGCGGTTGGCAAACTTCTGCTGACCTGTAAAGAACGGGTGGCATTCTGAGCAGATATCTACTCTCATCTCTTCCTTATCGGACTGAGTTGTAAACGAATTACCACATGCGCAAGTAACTTTACATTCCTTATACTCAGGATGGATTCCTTCCTTCATGTTGGTACCTCTTTCTAAATAATAATGAAACCTCTATCTGCCGCCTTTTCAGTCGTCTTTCGTGAAATTCTGCGACAGCTTGGTTATCTTACCACTCTGAGACTGCCGTTTCAAGGTTTTTTTGAAAAAAACTGTCTCCAGTGAAAACCTATCTTCTTCCGAAGCACTGAACCCAATAAATCACACCATTATGCTTATATCCGGCAATTCCTACAAGGGTGAAATCCTTGGAAAGCATATTCCTTCTATGCCCCTGCCCTTCGTACTTCTCATTCTCTTCTATCCACGCATCCGTAACATCGCGTGCGCTGTTAAATCCCGCCGCAATATTCTCACCCATTGCGGTCAGATCCTCCGGGTATGCCCCGAAGCAGTCATCTCCGTTCGGTCTCGTATGGTCGAAGAGCTTCACTATCTCCTTCGCCCTTATCTCTGCGGTTTTTTCAAGCGCAGCATCCCTCTTGAGAGGCTCCAGCTTGGTCGTTCCCGCCGTGTTGAAGAAGGTCTTGCTCTTATTCTTCTCATTCCATTGCCATACCCCCTCTTTAGTCCTAAAGTCATTGAGGTATTTATACGCGTCCGAGACATCTATAAATGCGTCGTCCTTTTTCTTTACGCTAACCCTCGCCTTCGCCTTATGCTTTCCCACCTTCGCGGTGATTGTTACGGTGCCGCTGCTCTTAGCCTTCACCACACCCTTCTTGCTGACCGTCGCAATGCTTTTGTCGCTGCTGCTCCATTTTACGGTCTTTTTCTTCAGCTTGGCGGATTTATACTTCACCTTTAGCTTCTTCTTATCGCCCTTTTCCATGCTCAGCTTTTTAGGGCTGATACTGATTTTGCTCGAAGCAGCCCTGGCGAAAGTACTTCCCGCACCCATGCTAAAGCAGCTCAAAAGCAATGCCGTGATTATAAATACTGCCGAAACCCTTTTAAGCATATTTTTCAACTTCATAGTCGGTCTCCCCCCTGTTATTTCCCATAAAACAATCCACAGGCTATCTTCCCTGAAAAACAATCCGCGCAGCTCTCTTCCCTGCAAAACGATTTGAGCTGACTCCTTTTCCTGAACTGAAAACGTCAGCCGCCCTCTCGACTAATAATATAACCAAAGGCAGAGCGAAAGACAATATGAAAATCCCAATTCCCACAGCCCTGTAAATCTCAATCCTATAGGTGTTGCGAACCCGCAGTAATTGTTCATTGTTTAGTCGCAGTTAATCGCCTTTGGATTGCTGAATGTCTTATGCGGGTCTATAGAAATCTCCTGATTAAACAATATGCTACAGCAATGGCTAGTAATGCCGCCGCGGCAATCGCCACCACCAGCTTATTCACCCCGCCGAGCTTTAGCTTCTCATAGGTTATCCTATAGCTGCCTGCAATATCTGTTCTAAATTCTCCGTCAGTCAGTTCTCCGAACATCTGGTATTTGTCCGTGCTCTTATCTAAAAGATATACATATTTACAGCCCCGCATTTCCTGATTGCTGAACTTTATGCTTATCTCCCCCGGCAGAAAGCCGTCGCTTCCGACCGCGAATGTATATCCGTCCTCGTTTTTTACTATATGAAGCTCATCATCTATTGCCTTGTCGCTGTTTAAAATATATGCCCCGTCTATCACAAGGCTGTAGTCGCCCTTTTCTATAGTCAGGCTCTTTCCCGTCTTTTGGAGCGATTTGAGAGTATCAGCGTCTATACTGCCGCTCGTACTGCCCGCAGACTCATCATCAGCCTCGTCCGCCAAAGCTTCGTCATCTGAGCTGAACTGCATAGAGCCGCCGCCTGACGAAGAGCTGTTTACGATTACGTCTATCCCCGCGCTCAAATCTCCGTTGCTGACTATTATGGAAGTGCTCCCGACGCCTACCGCCGTTATAACGCCCTTCTTGCTGACCTTAGCTATAGACCTGTCGTTACTCTTATATGTCAGCTTCCGCGCGGCGTTCTCAGGGCTTATCTTAGCCTTTATCTTAAAGCTCTCCCCGCGCCGCATTGTCAAATATGTGCTGTTTAGGGATATGCCGTCAGTGCCAACGCTGACCGTCAGTTTTAGAGTCTTTTTAGCACCGCCCGCGCTAACCGTTATCTTGGTAGTCCCTGCAGACTTCGCCTCTATCTTGCCTCCCGGGCTTATCGTCGCAACCGCCGTATTCGAAGATGAATATTTTATCTCTTCCTTTGCGCTGCTCGGATAAAGAGTCACGCTTATGGTCTGCGAACTCCCCACGGTCATCTTTTTCTCGAAGTCATTTATGTCCATGGTTATAGCCGAGACCGTCAGGCTCAAAGTCTTGCTTATACTGCCTGCACTCGCCGTTATATTGGTAGTCCCCGCGGATAGCGCCTCTATTTTGCCGCTTGGACTTATCGTCGCCACGGTTGGCTTTGATGATGAATAATTTATTACATCATCTGCCTCGTCAGGATAGAGGACTACGCTGATAGTCTGAGTAGCGCCGACCGCCATTTCAGACTCGAACTCGTTTATATCCATTGAAGTCGCGAGCACAGCATATGCGGGCAAATATGCACTTGGCACGGCAAGGGCGATAATAAATGCCGCCAAAAACAGCGGAACGAGCGCGCGAATAGGGACTTGAGATTTCGTGCAACTACGCGTGCAAGTCTGCTTGTGAGCTTGTGTGTCAGTTTGCGCGTTATAGTGTGCACGAATGCACGCAATCCTATGTGCTTTCGATTTTGTCCTTCCAAGTTTATTAAATTCTGCCGCCTCTCTTTTTCTTGTCAAATCTATGTCCTTTTCAGTTATATCCTTCTCAGATCTTTTCTTCTCAATTCAACTTTTTCTTCTTTTTTCTTTCTAAGCTCAAAATCTGCTTGCGCCTCAATCCTTCAAGCCTAGTGCGTCTAGGAGATATTTTGCATATGTTATCTCTTCATAGCTTATCCTTATCTCCGTTTGGAGTCCTGCTGAGAGATTTATCTTATTGCCTTCCTTATTCATAAGGTAGTATTTCTCAGGTTCCACCTTGACCTTGAAGAACGCCTTGCCGTCCTCTGTCGTGCTGACGTCGCTGTCTATCGACTCCACTTTCCCCTTTATCGTTCCATATATATTCTGTTGCAGACCCGATACCTCTATATCCGCCTTATTGCCCTCTTTTATTCGGCTTCTGTCTGACGCCGCCACGCTGGCTGTTATATAGAACTCATCATTTTCCGTCGATATGCTGGCAACAGGCGACGCCGTCTGCACCACCATTCCGTCCTTATAGTCTGACATCATATGAATAGTGCCGCTGGCAGAGGCTTTGACTATATAGTCCTCCGCGCCTCGGCTCAGTGCGTCCGACTGAGCGTTCAGCGCGTTGAGCTCCGTTTGAAGCTGCTCCCTTGCCGTCTCTGCTTCTCTTATAGCACTATAGTATATCTCTGATTTCTTCGCCTCGTTCTTTGCAATCTCGTCTTTAATCTGTTTATCCGTATAGCCGTAGTCCTTATATGCCTTTACATCTACTGTCTGCTGTTTTATCTGACTTTTATACTCCTCAAAGCGGCTATAGTAGAGGCTGTCATCTGTATCTGAGGCGCTGAAATAGTTCCTATCGTCCTTGATTGACTTGACGAGTTTATTGTATTGACGGATACCTTTTTCATATATCTGCTTCTGATTATCTATCTGCCTGCCCTGCACATCCGTATCCGTGCTTTTTACGGAAAAGAGCCTGTCTCCCTTATTCACATAGTCGCCTTCCTCTATGGCGATCCCCGTAATCTCTCCCGTGAATGGCGTCATCACATAGTTTTTGTTCGGGCTTTCAACAATGCCGCTTCCCTTTACGATATACGGCTTGGTGGTCTTAGTGCCCCACACGGAGACCGCAATGAGCAAGACGAAAATGAGCATGAGAAAAAGATACCCGAACGCCGGCATATCCTTCTCATACAAAAGTTTGCTATCTCTCAGCTCTTCAAATGTAACTATATGTTTTTTATTCATCAAACCTCTGTTTCCATAAAATGTTAGCCGTTATATTCCCGTCATTATCTTCATATTGTCTGAATATCTCTATCTCTTATTTCGGATACTTGCGTTAAACCAGAGGGCTAAAACAAAAATGAAGCCTCCTTCAAAAAATGCCCACATCGGATCCCACTTTAATACAATAGAAATAATGGCAGCGGTAAACAGTACAAGCGAAATAATTATGAATGCCTTTTCTTTCTTTCGTAAAACCAAGCGATTTTTGCGATATATCACGAATGAATAAAGCCATGAGATGATAGAAAGAACTATATATCCGCAAAACGCCTTGTAATCTCCACTCATTTTTCTATCTCCATGAAAATATCCGCCGTTATATTCCCCTCGTCGTCCGAATCGAGAAATATTGTATAGCTACTGCCTTTGAGTTTAATGTTCTCCTCGTATGCTGTGACCTGCATCTTCTGATAGGCATACTGTATATCTTCCTCTGCTCCGGTAAAGCGCGTGTACATACAATTCTTAGCCTGCACCACGGACTCCATACGGTAGGGCGCACGGATGTTATTAATATACCTATCTGCTTGGAGCATTAGGGTGACTTTTATAGCTAAAGCGTCCCCGTCTCCGCTTGCTCCAGAATACTGAATCAAGGGGCCTATCTGGTTAGCGCCCTTAGTTCTAATCTCGTTATCCATCTTCTCGACTTCAAAACCAAGAGAGAAGTCATCTTCTTCTTGAACTCCTGTATCTGCCTCCGTTATATTAATAATATCCTTCATTAAAACATTGTCCAGACGTAGAGATTTGCTCTTCTGAATATCTATCTTCCTATACATTCTCGTCTAGTTCTCCACTATTTATCTTTATTTAGGTCATTCAGTAATATGCTTTTTCCAGCTGAAAAAAACAAAATAGGTATAATTATATGACATCCAGTCCAAGCTAACGAAATAGCAACTATTCTCAACAACCAAATCAGTACTATGGTAAGCGGTTTTTTTTTGCAATGCTTGAACTTTTTCTCTTCATATCTATCGCATACGATTAGTGCAATAACTAAGACTATTGTACATATAAGCTTGAATGACAGATCTGAGTTCTCCATGCTAACCAGAAAAATGGTTCCACATACGATTTGCGACCACGATGTTTTAGGAATCGAATCATTGTCTGCCACAGCTTGCATTTCCAGATATGCTTCATCTAATGAAGCATCATATATTTTTGTATGCTGTAATATAAAGTACCCTATAACAAAGTCTAAAGTATTTAGTAGTGTTAGTATAATTATTGCCGCTATAAAGTGACTTTGTATATGTTCATGGAACACCATTATTGAAGTCAGTATTCCCATTTTTAATAATAGGTCTGCACTATCAAGCCAGTAGATTTTTTTATCAAACAACTCGGATTTATTTAATTTCAGACAATTCAAGTACAAACTGCCAACTGCAGGAATAATTACTGGAAAGAAAAAACATACACCAATAACACTTCGCAGTGTAGCGTTGAAAGAATTCATCGAAAGGACCATGAAGGAAAAAAAGTAAAAAAACATATTCCCTGTGATATACCAGTTTTTTATTTTTATACTGCGAATCATAATATCTAACCCCTTTATATCAAGATAAAGCTTTAAAGGGCATGAAGATCATGCCCTTTAACTAACGAGCTTTATAAGATACTCCGAATTGCTGTTTTTTGATATTAACGTTAAAAGTCATATCCACACCGTTTCCTATAGCTCCTTTTGCCAAGCCCATTACCATATGATACAGTTGAGATGCTGCCCAAGAACCAATTCCGCTGAGAACCATTCCCAAAAGACCACCTACCTTACCTGCGCATTGGATTATTACTTTAGCGATAGTCATTACTGTATACGCTCCAGCAACAACAGACAGCGGGCTAATCGCCATTACAGTAGCCACTGAGGAAAATACTTTTTTACATGTTTTCTTTGAATAATACTTGCCTCCTTCTACATACCTCATCTCATCATTGTTCATAAATACCGCGTTATTCGGTAATACCATTGCTCCAGTATAAGTCATAATATGTATCTCCTTTCTGAATTGTACCATGAAGCAATAACGTTTTATACATAATTCCTTGTGGACATCAGTCCGTTCGGATATATGCCTATGTATAGGTTATGATGTCGTCAGGCTTTATCTCTGACTCTGTTTGCTCTGCTTCCTCTTTCATTGAATGCTTGCCTGTGTATTCTGCATCATCAGCCGTCTTTATTCCCTGTTGCAGCTGCCATAGCTCGTAGTATCTGCCCTGCGTAGATATAAGCTCGTTATGTGTGCCCTGCTCGATTACCTTGCCATCTTCAAGGACGATGATTCTGTCGCAATTCTTTATCGTGCTGAGTCTGTGTGCGACTATAATCATCGTCTTATCGCTTAGCTTGTTATATATCGTGTCAAATATGACGTTCTCCGTGCCGAAGTCGAGATTGCTCGTCGACTCATCGAGAATGAACAGGTCTGCATCCTTGAGAAATGCCCTTGCAAGCGCGAGTCTCTGTCTCTCGCCGCCGGATAATCCCTGCCCCGCTTCTTCGAGATATGTATATGCCTGCATGGGCTGTTTTCGTATAAAGTCCTGTGCGTCCGCCATGGCGAGCGCCTTAGCCACCTCTTTCTGAGTAGCCTCGGGCTTCACCATTGCCACATTCTCATATATACTCTTCGAGAAAAGCTGTATGTTCTGCGGCACAAGCGAGATATTCTCTCTCAGGTATTTGGCGGATACTTCCGCTATATCCTTGCCGCCTATCCTTATGCGTCCGCTCTCCGCTTCGTAGTATTTAAGAAGGAGTTTTACTATCGTGCTCTTTCCGCTTCCGCTCGCTCCGACCAGCGCCGTCTTCTTGCCCTTCTCTATGGTAAAGCTCACATTCTCCAGTGCGAGATTCCTATTGCCGTATCTGAAAGAGATATTGTCCAGCTTAATATCTCCTTTAAGGTTGCACTCTCTTTCCGTTTCCTCATCCGTCTCAGGCTCTTCCTTGTCGTAGTCTAATATCTCGGTTATCCTTTTCATGGATATCTGAGCTTCCTGTATGTCGAGCTGCAGTCCTACGAGATTGCCCACAGGCTCCATGAAGTAACCGGATAATGTCATAAATGCCATAAGAGCGCCTATCGATATATTTCCCGTCAGCACCTGCTTTATGCCGAAGTACATGATAAACAGATTCCCTATAGTGCTTATCACGGATGATATGGAGCCTTGGATTATGGACAGCCAGCCTTCTTTGAATGCTATCCTAAGAGACCTAATGTATTCTCTTTCTATGCCGTATAGCTCCCTTTCCTCTACGGCGTTTCCTTTTATCATCTCGACGGCTTCGAGCCCCTCTATTATCTGAGAGTTCAGAATAGACGCCTGCTGCATTTGCTCTTGGTTTATCTTCTTATATGGCTGGCGGAATATGAACACCAGCACTATGGACAGAAGCGTCAGAAGGGCAATTATCGCGAACAGCTTGCCGTTCATACGAAAGAGGATTACTCCCGTTATAGCCGCCATGGACACGTCCATAATTAGCGTAAGTGCAATATTCGTGAATATATCCTTTATGGTGAACGCGTCCGAGAACCTCGTTATGATGTCTCCCGTCTTTCTCGTCGCGAAAAACCTCATGGGAAGCGAATATATATGCTTGAAATATCCGAGCATTAGCGGAATATCTATCCTCTGCGAGAGGTAGAGCATTATCCAGCTTCTTAAAAACTCTATGAGTATCTGAGTAAAGCCGACTATGGTAAAGATAATCAGCGTCGAGAGCAGAAGTTTTTCAAGTCCGTATGGGAGAACCTCGTCCATGATTATCTTGTTGAACAGCGACGAGACTATCCCGAGCACCGTCATCATAAGGGAAGCGAGTATTGCGAAGATGAAGAGCTTCTTCTGCGGGAGCAGAAGCTTCACAAATCTTCTGTATGTGCCCTCTCCCTCTATCTTCCCCGTCTTAAACTCGTCTGTCGGTCTTAGTATTAAAAGTGCTCCGGTAAAGCGTTTTAGAAAATCGTCTATATTCTGTCTTTCGGTACTTTCCTTTCCGGGATCTCCTACTATGACCTTATCTTTTCCTATCTTATATACGACTACGAAGTGGCTAAGCCCTTCCTTGGTAATTACATTGGCTATGCAGGGAAGGGTGAACTTGCTCTGAAATCCCTCTTTATCCACTCTCACCGACGCATTTTCAAAGCCGAGTTTCTCTGCGCATTTGGAAAGACCGATAAGGTTCGTTCCTTTTAGATCTGTTCCCATCATGTCGCGAAGCCGCGTGATAGTCGTTTCTTTTTTATAGTAGAGACAGATCATTGCAAGACATGCCGCCGCGCAGTCTGTCATATCGTGTTGTTTTACATGCTTATATTTCATCTATACGAGTTACATTCCATTTGTGCGAATTGCGTTCTATTCATGCGAATATATGTTCTTTTCCTTCCGCCGTCCGGGTCTTTTTGCACGCAAAAAGACCCGGCATTTTCATCTGCCGAGTCCTCTTTATTCCTCTTTAAGAACACAGAAATGAGCCTACTTATAGCTGTCTGTCTGTCTGAGCATAAGCTCCTCGCTTTCTGTTGTCAAGGCTTTTCCCTGTTTTTCTTTGCTCTTTTTGACTTTCTTATTATTACATATTTTCAGCTCTTTTTCAAGTCGTTTTCTGCCGGCATGTATTTTACACCGGCACTACCCAGCCTTCTATCTCGGGCTCGCATATGCCTGTCTGCATACCGTATATTGAATCGTAGAGCCTCTGGCTGAGCTCTCCGACCTCTCCACCGTTTATGGAATATTCCTTTCCTCTGTAGTTCAGCACTCCTATCGGCGATATAACGCAAGCCGTGCCCGTCGCCCAAGCCTCTTTTAAACTGCCGTTCTCGGCGGCTTCGAGGACTTCTGAGATTTCCACCAACCTCTCCTCGGTCTTATATCCCCATTTCTTTAGAAGCTGCAAGGTGCTGTCGCGGGTAACGCCGGGAAGGATTGAACCCGTAAGCGAAGAAGTTACGACAGTGTCGCCTATCAGGAAGAATGCGTTTGATGTCCCCACCTCTTCGACGTATTTATGTTCCTTGGCGTCCAGCCATAGAACTTCATCACAGCCATGCTTCTTGGCATTGGCGCTCGCTATCATGGCGCAGGCGTAATTGCCCCCGCATTTTGCAAATCCCGTGCCGCCGACTGCCGCACGGATATATTCTTCCTCTACCCAAATGCGGCTTCCGTGGAGCTCCTTGTCGTTCCCCGCATAGTAGGCTGCTACGGGCGTCAGAATGATTGCGAAGATATAACGGCTCGCTGGGTGAACCGCCATGCTAGGCTCAGGCGAGATGATGAATGGGCGGATATAGAGCGACGTTCCCTGAACGCTCGGAACCCAATCCCTGTCCACATCGACCAGGGCTTTGACCGCCGCCACAAAAAGCCCTTCCTCTATCTCGGGAATGCAGAGCCTCTTATTGGAATTCCTCATGCGCTTGGCGTTCATCTCCGGTCTGAAAAGACAGATGTCGCCCTCGGGATTTCTATACGCCTTCATGCCCTCGAATGTCATCTGCCCGTAGTGGAGCGTACATGCCGCAGGGTCGAGGCTGAGATTCCCATAAGGCACTATGCGCCCGTCATGCCAGCCGCTTTCCTCGTCGTAATCCATGATAAACATATGGTCTGTATAGTAGTTGCCGAAACCCAGCTTAGTCTCGTCCGGCTTCGCCTTCGGCGTCCTCGTTTTCGTTATGGTAAATATATAGTCCATTTATTTCTTCTCCTCTTTCTTCGTAAATATAACTATGGGATATAGCTGTGGAAAACTATGGGATAGCCTCTCTCTACGAGACTATCTTAAATCCCCTATCCGTCAGCGTCTTTCTAATATCCTCTATCTGCCCGAAGTCTCTCGTCTCTATTTCCAGAGTCAGCACACAGCTTGTGACTGCCGTATTCGCGTCCGAATGCCCGTAGTGAACTCCGATTACATTGGCTCCGCATGAGGCGATTATCTTGGAAACGTCCACGAGCTGCCCCGGCTTGTCCTCAAGGGCGATTTGCAGAGTGGCATTTCTGCCGCTCGTCACAAGTCCTCTTGTGATTACCCTCGATAGGATATTTACATCTATATTGCCGCCCGATACGAGAGCCACCACATTCTTGCCCTCAAGCGGAATCTTGTCGAACATCACCGCCGCCACAGCGACTGCCCCCGCTCCCTCTGCAATCAGCTTCTGCTTCTCTATCAGCGCGAGAATAGCCGCGGCTATCTCGTCCTCCGACACGGTATATACACCGTCCACATATTTTTTTATCAGATCGAAGGTCAGATCTCCCGGGTGCTTTACGGCGATACCGTCCGCAAAGGTGTTGACGGTGGGCAGGGTAATCTGTTCGTCATTTTTAAGGCTGTCCGCCATGCTCGCTGCCTCTTTCGCCTGAACGCCGTAGATCTTAATGCTCGGTTTCAGCTTCTTAGCCGCATATGCCACGCCGGAGATGAGTCCGCCGCCGCCGACAGGCACCACTATCGCGTCCACGTCCTCAAGCTGCTCTAATATCTCAAGCCCTATCGTGCCCTGCCCTGCTATAACATCGGGGTCGTCGAATGGGTGAATGAAGGTCGCATTCTCTTCCTCGCAGAGCTTCTTCGCATAGGCATAGGCGTCGTCGTAAGTGCCCTTTACCAAGCTGACATTTGCCCCGTATGACTTAGTGGCTTCCACCTTGCTGATAGGTGCTCCGTCGGGCATACAGATAGTAGCCTTTATCCCCATGCGCTCTGCCGCGAGCGACACTCCCTGCGCGTGGTTGCCCGCACTGCAAGCCACTATCCCCGCCTTTTTCTCTTCGGCGGAGAGGCGGCTTATCTTGAAATACGCGCCCCTGAGCTTAAAGCTTCCCGTCACCTGCAAGCTTTCAATCTTGAAATAGACCTGATTTTTCCCGCTGAAATGCGGCGAATAAATCAAATCCGTCATTCGTGCAACTTCCTTTAGCGTGAACGCCGCCTGATATACCTTGTCAAGCGACAATCCTTTGACCTTTGACATTTTGAATCGATCCTTTCTCTCCAGCCTTTGTATTTTTATATGTTTTTCCTATTGCTGCAGCCTTATATCTCCGCGAGTATTTTTTGCGTCATCTCGCTGCCTCTAAGCCAATTCTCAGCCCCTTGAGCCGCTATATCCTTCGTGCGCCAGCCCGCCTCGAGGACTTTATTCACAGCATTTTCTATGCAGTCAGCCTCAGCCGCGAGGTCGAATGAATATCTGAACATCATAGCCGCCGATAGTATTGTGGCTATGGGATTGGCTAAGTCCTTCCCCGCTATATCAGGCGCAGAGCCGTGAATGGGCTCGTACATTCCCCTCTTGCTGTCTCCGAGAGAGGCGGAAGCGAGCAGTCCAATGGATCCCGTCACCTGCGATGCCTCGTCCGAGAGTATGTCTCCGAACATATTTGAAGTGAGCATTACGTCGAAGAAGGAAGGGTCTCTTACGAGCTGCATTGCCGCATTGTCCACATACATATCATCGAGCTTCACATCAGGATATTCGCTCTCGTGCAGCTTGTGTACGGTCTCCTTCCAAAGCCTTGAAGTCTCAAGGACGTTGGACTTCTCCACGCTCGTAACATGGGACTTCCTCTTCCTCGCTATCTCGAAGGCATTCCTCGCATTTCTTTCTATCTCATACGCGCTATAGCTTTCGGTATCGAAGGCGGCATCTCCCTTTTCGTTCCTGCCGCGCTCGCCGAAGTAAATCCCGCCCGTGAGCTCGCGCACAATCATAATATCGAAGCCCTTTGCCGCAATATCCGGTCTTAGGACGCAGGCGTCAGCAAGAGCCGGCTGTATCTTCGCAGGTCTGAGATTGGTATAGAGCCCGAGCTCTTTACGGAGCGCGAGAAGAGCCTTCTCCGGTCTCAGATGATTGGGAATATCATCCCATTTTTGCCCGCCTACCGCGCCGAGCAGAACGCTGTCAGACGCCAGGCAGCCCTCTGTCGTCTCCTTTGGCAGAGGAATTCCGTATTTATCTATGGCACAGCCGCCCGCGTCATACTCCTTTATATTGAATTCATGTCCGAATTTCTCCCCGACTTTTTTCAAAACCTCTATAGCGCTTGCCACTATCTCAGGTCCTATGCCGTCACCCGGAACTGCCGCTATATTGTATTTCACTTTGTTTTCTCCTTTAGATAAGGCAGAAGCCCGCCCTTTTCGATTATATTTTCGATAAATTCGGGGAAGGGCTTCGCGCAGAAGCTCTCTCCCGTGGTCTCATCCGTGATTACGCCCGTCTTGGTGTCTACCAAAACGACATCTCCCGCTTTGATTGCCTCGGAAGCCTCGGGGCATTCGAGTATGGGGAATCCGATATTTATCGCATTCCTGTAAAAAATGCGCGCAAAGCTCGCCGCTATGACGCATGATATTCCGCTTGCCTGAATAGCCACGGGTGCGTGCTCTCTTGATGAACCACAGCCGAAATTACTGCCGCCCACCATGATGTCTCCCTCTTTCACCTCCTCGGCAAAGCCTTCGTCTATATCGCACATGCAATGCGACGCCAAGGCTTTGGGGTCGGGGTCGTTCAAATATCTGGCTGGAATGATGACGTCGGTGTCTATATTATTGCCGTATTTCCAAACCTTTCCTCTCATATACTACCTCTCTTATCCTGGTATCTGTCTAGTCTTAGTCTTGGTCTCGTTTTAGTATTGCGCAATCCCTTGTCGTTCTAATCCTCGTGTCGTCCTAGTCCGGCAGCGCCACACAGCCGGCTATTGCTGATGCCGCCGCCACCGCAGGGCTTGCGAGTATCACTTCCGAGCCCGTATGCCCCATGCGCCCTATGAAATTCCTATTGGTGGTGGAAACGGCTCTTTCTCCCTCAGCCATTACCCCCATATGACCCCCGAGGCAGGGCCCGCAGGTCGGCGCAGATACGGCACAGCCCGCCTCTATGAATATCTTTAGCAAGCCTTCCTCAAGGCAGTCCATATATATCTGTTGAGTCGCGGGAATCACGATACATCTGACGTCCTTCGCGACCTTCCTTCCTTTTAATATATCAGCCGCGGCTCTCATATCGCCCATGCGTCCGTTCGTGCACGAACCTATAACCACCTGCTGAATGGGAAGCCCCGCGACCTCTTCCGCCGTCTTTGTATTTGACGGCAAATGCGGCATAGCCACCGTAGGCTTTAGCTCCGAAAGATTTATTCTCACGGTCTCCTCATACTCCGCGTCGGGGTCAGCCTCATATATCTTCGGCTCTCTTTTAAATCTCCCCCTCACATATTCCTCGGTTATCTCGTCCACAGGGAATATACCGTTCTTGCCGCCTGCCTCTATAGCCATATTTGCTATGGTAAATCTATCGTCCATGGAAAGCTCTGCAACGCCTTCTCCCGTAAATTCGAGGGATTTGTAGAGCGCGCCGTCCACGCCTATCATTCCGATAAGATGAAGAATGACGTCCTTTCCCGACACATGGGGCTGTAATATCCCCGTCAATTCCACCTTGATTGCGGGCGGCACCTTAAACCAATTAAGACCTGACGCCATTCCCGCCGCCATATCCGTAGAGCCGACGCCCGTCGAAAAGGCTCCGAGCGCGCCGTAGGTGCAGGTGTGGGAATCCGCGCCTATAATGCAGTCTCCCGGCCCCACGAGTCCCTGCTCGGGCAATAGCGCATGTTCGATTCCGACCTCTCCTACATCATAGAGGTGCGTGATGTCATGCTTCCTGGCGAACTCCCTCGCCGTCACGCAGAGCTCCGCCGACTTAATATCCTTGCATGGCGTATAGTGATCCAAGGCGATTACGATTTTGTCCTTGTCAAATACCTTGTCAAATCCCGCCTTCTCGAAAACCCCTATCGCAACCGGCGTGGTTACATCGTTTCCGAGCACTATATCCAGCTTCGCTTCGATTAAATCACCCGCCTGCACGCTCGGAAGTCCGGCATGTGCCGCGAGGATTTTCTCTGTCATAGTCATTCCCATAGGCTTTCCTTTTCTATCGTCATTTACAATTTGGGTTCCCACCCGTATTTATATTTATCAATCAAAGCTCAGATTTGCCCTTCGCTTATTGATTATATCTGCTATTCACCATTCACAGCTTCGGTCGCCTTTATGCGCGTCTTGCCGCTGTCCGGCGCATTCTCCATTTTCTTCTCGTAGCTTATCATGCGGTTCAGCGCTTTCAGATAAGCATTTATGCTGGCTTCCATTATATCGGTGGAAAGCCCCCTGCCCGTGAACGTCCTGTCATAAGCATTCACCTTCACCGTCACGTCTCCGAGTGTGTCCTTGCCCTCCGATATAGAGTGGATATTGAAGATGTCAAAGCTGTGTTCGGACGGCTGGATAATCTCATCAATGGCATTGTATGCCGCGTCGATAGGCCCGTCCCCGAGAGCCACATCTTCCATTTTCTCCCCGTCTTTTTCGAGACTTATCGTGCAGGTCGCCGTCGTGAAATTTGACGTGGACATCTGGAACCAATCGAGCTTATAGCCCGCCTCTTCTTCCTCAAATACTATATTGGTATTATGAGTAACAATGGCTTCGAGGTCGGCGTCCTTGATTTCCTTTTTCTTGTCGCAGACGAGCTTGAACTCCTCAAAACATCTGTCGAGCTCTTCCTGGCTGAGCGTAAAGCCGAGCTCCTCGAGCCTCTGTCCGACAGCATGGCGCCCCGAATGCTTGCCGAGCACCATATTATTGGCTTTTATGCCGACCGACTCAGGAGTCATAATCTCGTAGGTCTTTTTGTTCGCGAGCACTCCATGCTGATGAATGCCGGACTCGTGAGCGAAAGCATTTCTCCCGACGATCGGTTTGTTCAGCGGCGCGGTCTGCCCGATTATATTGTAGACCGTCTGACTTGCTCTGTGAATCTGCGTGGTGTCTATGCCCGTGGTGAGTTCTGCGAGATCCTGTCTGGTCTTGATCGCCATGACTATCTCTTCAAGAGATGTGTTACCCGCTCTCTCCCCGAGCCCGTTTATAGTGCATTCCACCTGACGCGCCCCGCCGAGCACTCCCGCCAAAGCGTTCGCCGTAGCCATGCCGAGGTCATTATGACAGTGAACTGAAAAGACAACGTCCTCCGCGCCCTTTACATTCCCCCTTATATCCTCAATGAGCGTCCTCATCTCCTCGGGCGTCGTATAGCCGACGGTGTCGGGGATATTGATTGTCGTAGCTCCGCTTGCGATAGCGACTTCCACGACCTTCTTGAGAAATTCGGGATCGCTCCTCGTCGCATCCTCCGCCGAGAACTCTATATTGGAACAGCGCTTTTTGGCGAAAGCCACCATTGCGCCAGCCTGCTCCAAGACTTCCTCGGGGCTCTTCTTTAGCTTGTATTCCATATGAAGCGACGACGTCGCTATAAATACATGAATGCGCGGATCCGCCGCACCCTTTACAGCCTCCCATGCCGTCTCTATATCCTTCTCCGTGGAGCGCGCAAGAGACGCTATAGTGCAACCCCTGATAGTCTCCGCTATCGTCTTTACGGATTCGAAGTCGCCCGGAGAGGCTATTGCAAATCCCGCCTCTATGATGTCTACATGCATTTTTTCGAGGCAACGGGCTACTTCTATTTTCTCTCTTAAATTCATACTGCAACCCGGAGACTGCTCTCCGTCGCGCAGTGTAGTGTCAAAAATCCTTACCCTATCCATCTGCTTTCCTTATTATTATATTTAGTATCGCCTACTTTATCGCCGGCTTACTCTAAGATTGCGCCTTTGTCCGCCGAGCTCACGAGTTTCGCATAGCGCGTGAGATAGCCCGTCTTAACCTTCGGCTCGAGGCATACCCATTCAGCGCGCCTCGCTTCAAGCTCCTCTTCGCTGACTTTCAGCTCTATACTCCTATTCGGTATATCTATGGCTATGATGTCTCCGTCCTGCACGAGTGCGATATTTCCGCCCGACGCAGCCTCAGGGCTCACATGCCCTATCGACGCACCGCGCGTCGCCCCGGAAAACCTTCCGTCGGTTATGAGGGCAACGGAATCGTCAAGCCCCATGCCCGCAATAGCGGAAGTTGGGTTTAACATCTCCCTCATGCCGGGTCCGCCCCTAGGACCTTCATAGCGAATTACGACTACATCTCCGGCTTTAATGCCGCCCTCGTAAATCACCCTGATAGTGTCCTCTTCCGAGTCAAATACCCTTGCCGGCCCTTCATGCCTCAGCATTTCCTCTTTGACTGCCGCCTGTTTTACCACACAGCCGTCAGGCGCGAGGTTGCCCTTGAGGACAGCTATTCCACCCGTCCTCATATATGGATTGTCCAAAGGTCTGATTGTTTCGGGATCAAGGTTCGCGGCGCCGCTGATATTCTCTCCCATGCTCTTGCCGCTGACGGTCATAACCGACAAATCCAGGAGATCCGCCTTCGCCAGCTCGTTCATCACAGCATATACGCCACCCGCGGCGTCGAGGTTTTCCATATAGGTATCTCCCGCAGGCGCTAAATGGCAGAGGTTTGGCGTTACCGCGCTTATTTCGTTCGCCGTGGCAAAATCCAGGCTGACGCCCGCCTCATGCGCTATGGCAGGCAGATGAAGCATGGTATTCGTAGAACAGCCGAGAGCCATATCCACCGCCTCGGCGTTGTGGAATGCCGCCTCTGTCATAATATCGCGCGGCTTTATATCCTTCTCCACGAGCTCCATTATCTTCATTCCCGTTTCCTTGGCTAGTCTTATCCTAGCCGAATAAGGGGCGGGGATTGTGCCGTTTCCGCGGAGCGCCATTCCTATCGCCTCTGTCAGACAGTTCATGGAATTAGCCGTATACATGCCTGAACACGAACCGCAAGAGGGGCAGGTCTGCTCCACATAGTCCTTCATTCCTGCGTCATCAAGCGTGCCTGCATGGTATGCGCCGACTGCCTCGAAGATGTCTGAGAGGCAGATGCGTTTGCCGTCCGGCAAACGCCCCGCGAGCATTGGCCCGCCGGCGCAGAATATCGTAGGCACATTTATCCTTGCCGCCGCCATTAAAAGCCCGGGCACATTCTTGTCGCAGTTAGGCACCATTACAAGACCGTCAAGCTGGTGTGCGACAGCCATGCACTCCGTGGAGTCGGCAATCAGCTCTCTCGTAACGAGAGAATACTTCATGCCTATATGCCCCATGGCTATGCCGTCGCATACCGCAATGGCAGGGAACATAAGGGGCGTTCCGCCCGCCGCTCTTATGCCTGCCTTGACAGCCTCGGCGATTTTATCCAAATGAATATGTCCGGGGACTATTTCGTTGTATGAGCTCACCACCCCGATTAAAGGGCGGCTCAGCTCCTCTTCGGTAAGACCTGCCGCATACATCAATGACCTGTTCGGCGCGCGGTCGATACCCTTCTTCGCATTATCCGATTTCATCTTTTCCTCTTTTTAGTTAGACGCACTATCCAAATCGTTGTCGTTCTTCCAGAGCATTTGCTCTCTGAGCTCTCTTCCCACGACTTCCATCTGATGTGCCGAAAGCTCCTCTCTCTTCTTATTAAAGAGCGGGCGTCCATTCTTATTCTCCTCTATCCACCTGGCGGCGAAGGAGTCGTCCTTAATATCTGAGAGCACCTTCCTCATATTCGCCTTGATTTCGTCATGCGGCAGAACACGCGGTCCCGACACATATTCACCGTATTCCGCAGTATCAGATACGGAGAAATTCATGCCTGAAACACCCGCCTTGTTCACGAGGTCTATGATGAGTTTGAGCTCATGTATGCATTCAAAATACGCATTCTCCGGAGAATATCCTTCCTCAACCAGAACTTCAAATCCGCATTGCATGAGGTCTACCACTCCGCCGCATAGCACCGTCTGCTCTCCAAAGAGGTCGGTCTCCGTCTCCTCTCTGAATGTGGTCTCGAGTATGCCGGCTCTGGCTCCGCCGATTCCCGCTATATATGCGAGGGCGATGTCATAGGCATTCCCTGTCACATTCTGCTCCACAGCTATGAGGCATGGCACGCCCTTGCCTGCTACATATTGGCTTCTTACCGTATGCCCCGGTCCCTTTGGAGCCGCCATGAATACGTCGACGTCCGCAGGCGGCACGATCTGCCCGTAACGGATATTGAATCCGTGAGCAAACGCCAGAGCATTGCCCGCCTCGAGGTTCGGCGCGATTTCACTTTCATATACGCCTGCCTGCACCTCATCATTTATGAGCATGATGACTATATCCGCCTTCTTGGCAGCCTCCGCAACGGCAAATACCTCGAAGCCGTCCTTCTCAGCCACAGCCCAGGACTTGCCGCCCTCTCTGAGTCCCACTATTACATCACAGCCCGAATCCCTGAGATTCATGGCATGGGCATGTCCCTGCGACCCATATCCTATAACCGCTATTTTCTTCCCCTTTAGTACATCAAGATTGCAGTCCTTCTCATAATACATTTTTGCCATAATTAAATTCTCCCCTTTCCTTTGATTCATCATTTATGGTAGCCGCTCCGCGCTCTATGGCGACCACGCCCGTCCGCGCTATCTCAAGTGTTTCAAATTCACTCAATATCTTTTCCATTGCGGAAAGCTTCTCCGCATCTCCCGCCAAGCCGAGAGTCAGGGTTTCGAGGGAAACGTCGATTATCTGCGCCCTGAAAATATTCGCAAGCTGTATGACGTCATTCCTCTGCTCGCTGCCCGAGACCCTCACCTTAATCAGCATGAGCTCCCTATAGATAGAGCTCTCCGCGTTCAGCCATTTCACCGAATGAACCGGATATAGCTTGTTGAGCTGGCTGCACAGGAGCTCCGTATGGGGTTCGTCAGCCAATACGTCAATCGTGATTCGCGTAATCCCCGGGTTTTCCGTCTGCCCCGCGGCAAACGCCTCGATATTATACCCTTTTCGAGAGAAAAGCCTCGCGATCTGCGAGAGCACTCCCGGCTCGTTATCCACAAGTATAGCCAAGGTCTGCCTCTTGGCGAATTCCATTTTTTCCATATGCGCCCCCTATGTCCTCATAAAGTCCGTAATGTGGGAACCGCCGCCCACCATAGGTCTCACCATCTCATCTATATCCAGCACGCAGTCGATTATATATCCCGAGCCCGAGGCGAGAGCGTCCTCGATAGCCGCCGCCAAATCCTTCTGATTGCTGACTCTGCGCCCTTTCAGCCCATAAGCCTCCGCGAGCTTTACGAAGTCGGGGCCTCTGTCCATATCCGTCTCGGAGATATTCCCTTTGTAGATAAGGTTCTGCCACTGTCTGACCATGCCGAGCGTCCGATTGTTGAAAATGAATGTGATTATCGGCAAGCCGTAATGCTCCACCGTGGATAGCTCGTTGCAGTTCATGCGGAAACTTCCGTCGCCCGCAATATGTATCACGGTCTTATTCGGATTTCCCACCTTAGCACCTATCGCGGCGCCTAGACCGAAGCCCATTGTGCCAAATCCGCCCGACGTCAGGAGCTGTCCCGGGTATTCAAAGTGGAAATGCTGAATAGCCCACATCTGGTGCTGTCCCACGTCCGTGGCGACCATGGTGTCCTCCGGCAGGAGCTTCGCTATCGTGCCGCAGAGCTGTTTGGGATTCAGCGCGTCGCCGCCATCCTCATACTCCGCCTCTGTCGGGTATGAGAAAACAAAGTCCTTCCACTCCACATGACTTTGTTGGCTGAGCCTTTCGTTCAGCTTGCTGAGCACAGCCTTGGCGTCGCCGACTATATGATGATCAGTCTGTACGTTCTTGTTTATCTCGGATCTGTCTATGTCGATATGTACTATCTTCGCTCTGCTGGCGAAGCTCTCCGGGTCCAGGGCAACCCTGTCCGAAAACCTGCAACCGACAGCTATCAGAAGATCGCATTCATTCACGCCAATATTCGAAGCCTGCGAGCCGTGCATTCCTATCATGCCTGTCACCAGAGGATTTCTGCCGTTCATGCCGCCGCCGCCCATGACGGTTACAGCCGTTGGCGCGTCTACGAGATTGGCAAATCTGTTGAACTCCTCATGCGCGCGTCCTCTTACCACGCCGCCGCCGCAGATGAGCATAGGCTTTTTCGACTCGCCTATCATATCGACGAGCTTGTTTATATCGTCCTCGTCTATCTCCGGCTTGTGATAGTCGACCATATGGCGGTCGTAGACAGCCTTGAGCACGCCCGCCTTTTTCTGCTCCTCTCTCGGAATAAACTCGTATTCAGCCTCTTCGGCAGTCACATTTTTCAGAATATCAATGAAAACAGGACCTGGTCTGCCGCTTCTCGCTATGGCAAACGCCCTTCTTACCGTGCCTGCGAGCTTTCTGACGTCGGTAACCTGAAAATTGGACTTGGTGATAGGCAGCATGACGCCCGTGCTGTCCACCTCTTGGAAGGAGTCCTTCCCTATGAGGTTTTCGGCTACATTGCAGGATATAAAGACCACCGGCGAGGAATCCATATATGCCGTTGCTACTCCCGTCGTCAGGTTGGTTGCGCCCGGGCCTGATGTCGCAAATACCACGCCTACCTTGCCCGTGCTCCTCGCATAGCCATCAGCCGCATGTGAAGCGCCCTGCTCATGCGCCGTCAATATATGATCTATTCTGTCCCTGTATTTTACCAGAGAATCATATACATTCAGTATGGTGCCGCCGGGATAGCCGAATATCGTATCGGCTTCCTGTTCCAGCAGGCATTCCATCAAGATTTCAGAACCTTTCAGTTTCAATTCTAACCACTCCTTAAACTAATATTCAGATTGCCCTTTCGTCCGATTAGTTCAGCGCTCTCAAAATGCCGCGTAGTTCCAACACTTCCGAAGCGTTCGCGCCTTCGTCTTCGTCGTAAAAATTTGTAAAATTATACAAAAATGCGAG
This sequence comes from Mogibacterium sp., assembly GCA_017515425.1. Taxonomy (GTDB): domain Bacteria; phylum Bacillota; class Clostridia; order Peptostreptococcales; family Anaerovoracaceae; genus Crickella. The sequence goes on along the minus strand of JAFWFU010000008.1, from coordinate 2,832 downwards.
CAATCGACTACATTATACACTAAAAAAATAACAATTCCACTACTTTAAAGTATTTAAATAAAAGCATTTTAAGACAAATTTTAAAATTGTGAATATTGACAAAAACACCGCTCTCGTAATAAATTTGTAGCAGCTTTTTACAGATATATAATAATGGGGAAAAGGACGGTAAACAAAATGACGAATATTGAAATGATTAGAACCTACGGACATGAGCAAGTCGCATATTTCAACAACGAGAAGGCGGGGCTCAGGGCTATTATCGCACTTCACAATACAAATCTCGGGCCCGCTGTCGGCGGCTGCCGCCTCTGGAATTACGAGAGCGAGGAAGCGGCTCTCTTCGACGTGCTCAGGCTGTCTCGCGGAATGAGCCATAAAAATGCGGCGGCGGGACTTCCCCTCGGAGGAGCCAAGGGCGTCATCATAGCAGATCCTTCCGAAAAGACGGAAGCCATGTTCGAGGCTTTCGGCGAAGCCGTAAATACATTCATGGGTAAATACTATACAGCCGAGGACGTCAATACGGACACCAAGGACGCCGAATATATGCTGCGCACTACAGAATACGTCGTCGGTCGCGAGAATGTCTCGGGCGACCCTTCGCCCTTCACGGTCATAGGCGTTTATGACGGCATTCGCGCGGTTGCGAAATTTATGAACGGGAGCGATAGTTTAGAGGGGCTCACCGTTGCCATACAGGGGCTCGGCAAGGTCGGAATGGGTCTCGCGGAGACTCTGCACGAGGCGGGAGCAAAGCTAATAGTCTCCAATAATACGAACCGTGAGGCCATGAAGTATGCGGTTGAAAATCTCGGAGCTGTCGAGGTCGGACGTGATGAGATATATGCGGTGGAATGCGACATCTTCGCACCATGCGCGCTCGGCGCCGTCGTAAACAGCAAGACAATTCCGCAGTTTAAATGCAAAGCCATAGCCGGCGCCGCCAACAATGTGATATATGACGAAGCTGCTGGAGAGGCTCTGAAAGCCCGCGGAATTCTCTACGCGCCTGATTTCATCATTAACGGCGGCGGCGTAATCAACGCCGGTCAGGAAGCCTTCACGACATATGACAGAGAGAAGGTTGTGGAGCAGGTTCATAATATTTATAATGTGGTATATAGGATGCTCGAAGAGTCGAAGGAGACAGGTCTCCCCGAAGGCGTGATAGCTACGCGCTACGCCGAGGACATCATCTACGGCAGATCCAAATAAAAGTATTTAACCAAGCATGAACAGGGCATAAACTAAATGGCAAAAAACGCAGCGAGAAAGAAAAACAGTACCGCGAGCAAGAATCCCGAAGCAAATACAGCCGCAAATAACAAATCCTCGGCAACGAACGCAGAAGTAAAGAGCGCGCCGCCTAAGAAAAAGAGGGATATTCTTTATCAGGTCTCGTCCAAAAGGGACGACGGCGTGATAAAGGCATATATCACCTTTACCTATAGGGTGCTCCACCCCTCGGTCTCGGCGAGGCTCGTAATTTATGGGCTTATCGCCGGACTGCCCGGCATATTCTTCTTCAAGGATCTGTATTGGCGGATATTCTTCACAGGCATAGGGCTTTCCCTTACTCTTCTCGGCTTCTTTCGTCAATATATCTCTCTTTGGATAACGAGGAGAAACGACCCCGACTACAAGAGCGGAGTCGTCTTTACCTATAATTTCACGGAAACGAATGCGGAATTCTTCAGGGGAGATGAAGTGTTCTCAAGACTGGACAAATATAAGGACATCACCAATTTTTACTATGATGATGACTATTATTATCTGGCTATTAAGGGGCGGGATTTCTTCGTCATACCCAAGACCGCCTTCACCATTGGGGACGCCGCAGCCTTCGAGGATTTTATCTATAAGAAATCCAAGCGCACCTGTCGGTGGATTCCCAATTCTCTCAAAGACCGCCTGAAAAAAAGACGTGCCGAGCACGCCATATCGAGCGAAAAACTTTTTAAATAGTTTATCCGCGGTTTATCATTCGACAATTTGTCCTTCGTCAATTTGCCGTTCGACGCTTTATCATTCGTCGGTTTATCTTTAGTTGGTTTATCTTTCGGCGATTTATCATTCGACGGTTTGCCGTTCGACGCTTTATCTCGTCGCAAGTATCTCCTCTGCTATCGGATCTAAGGCGGAGGCGTCAATTCCGTTATAATTTACAGCCGCCCTGTCGTTTATGAGTCTGGAGGTTTCCTCGCCGTACTGCCTCTTGGCGTCGAGGAGGAATTTGTCGAACTGCGGTCTGTCCAGCATATTCAGTCTGCTCCTGTCTATGCGCCCGGGCAGTATATAGCTTGAATTCAGCCCTTGGTCGGCGCCGCTCCTTCTCATCACCTTGTCGAAATACTCTCTGTCCTCGGGATTGCCGAGACCGACCCCGCAGACTATAATCTTCTTTCCCTCGAGTCCGAAGTTGTGGTGATTCTGCCAAAGCAGACCTATCTTATTTATGGAAGAATCCCTGATAGCTCCAATCCAAACGATATTTTTATATCTGGAGATATATCCGAGGTTTCGTTTGTCGAAGGCAATCGCGTCGCAGTCCAGCCTGTCCATCAGCCATCTGGTGTACTGATCGGAACTGCCGTATTTGCCGCTTGATACGATAATGGTATCTGGTCTTACGACCTCTCCGCTCTCTTCTCTTCTCTGCCTCGCTGTTCTATTGGGATTTTTCATTTTTTCTTGTATGATTAGTCTGAGGCTAAATCATACTCTCCTTTCCATTTTTGCTGTTTGTGTCATAATGCATTCAGATACTGTGGACTTTTGATTTTTCTTTGTAGCTTTGACTACTTGATAGGAGTGTATTGCCGCTACATT
>JAFWFU010000039.1 GCA_017515425.1 Mogibacterium sp. | reverse complement strand
CACGGGTAGCAAGAATACGTAGGTATAAGAAAAGCGCCTTTAGGCGCCGCCTGAGAAAAGAGATGCGGTTGGCAGTCTCTTCGGCGCGTCTTAAGACGCTTGCAAGCAAAAGGCCCTTTTAGGGCCAGTGCATACCACCAGTTCAACTGGTGGTTATGATTTTGCATACAAAAAACAGCGCCAATGCTGTTTCCAAGTCTAGCAATCTGCGCTGCGTTTTAAATTGATTTCTTTGGTAGTACCCCCCCCCATTTTGATTTTGCCGGAAACCTAGTCAACCCCTTGCAATCAGCGGAGTCCAGCGTGAGATTTTATTGTGAAAAATATGTCATTTGCCACAATTATCAACATTTGAGGCTTATCAAGCCAGAAGGCTGCTCTTTATAACTCAAATATCGTCATCTGCGCGGACTCCGGTAGTCCCTCGAACAGCCCGTGCCGCCTGAGATCTTCTATATTGTTAATCGAAAGCCTCGTTCTCGATCTCACATCATCAATGGTATGGAAGTTCCTTTCCTCATATGCGGCTGAGAGCGACTCAGCAGCCGCGTCTCCTATTCCGCTTATGGCATTGAAAGGCATTAAAATCCTTCCGTCAAGCACCGAAAATCTGCAAGGCTCCGATACCCCGAGCCTTGGCTCTTCAAATTCAAAGCCCCTGGACATCGCCTCATACATGACCTCGTATACAATCAAATGCTCCTTTTCCTTTCCCGTCGCGGAAAATCCAAGCTTTTCTATCTCCCACATTCTGCGCTCGACGTCCGCAATGCCTCTCACCGCTGCGTCCGCGTCAAAGCTGTCCACCTTGGACGTAAACCAAGCCGCATAAAATGCCTCGGGATAATAGACCTTGAACCACGCCATGCGAATTGACATCATAACATAAGCCGCAGCATGTGCGCGCGGGAACATATACTTCAATGTTTCGCAGGAACGAATATACCAATCGGGAACGCCGTGCTCCTTCATCAAGGCGAGCTGCTCGTCGCTCAGCTTCTTATTCTTACGCACGATTTCCATAATCTTAAATGCGTCCGCATTGTCCAGCCCCTTTGAAATGAGGAAGGTCATAATATCGTCCCTGCATGATATGACCTCACTGATACTCGCGGTCTTGCTGCGAATCAAATCCTGCGCATTATTCGTCCATACGTCCGTGCCGTGCGAGAACCCCGACATCTTAATCAGCGCTTCCACGGTATCGGGCTTTATATCATCAAGCATCTGCCGCGTGAAATTCGTGCCGAACTCAGGTATTGCGTATGTGCCATGCGTAAATTTATAATGCTCATTTTTTATCTTAAGCTCGTCAAGCGAAGTGAAAATGCTGAGCGTCTTTCTGTCGTCCATCGGAATGCTCATTGGATTGACGCCCGTCATCAGCTGGAGGTGCCTTATCATCTGCGGCACGTCGTGCCCGAGAATATCCAGCTTGAGCAGATTCGCTTCGATTTTATGATAGTCGAAATGAGTCGTGATTACGTCGCTGTCACGCTTATTCGCCGGCTTTTGTATAGGGCAGAACTCATATATTTCATGGTCTGCGGGAACTACGATAATGCCGCCAGGGTGCTGACCCGTCGTGCGTTTTACGCCCATGCAGCCCTTGACGAGATACTCTATATCGTATTTGCCGGCATTTATATGATTGTCCTCTACATAGTGTTTGACATAGCCGAATGCGGTCTTGTCCGCGATAGTGGCAACCGTGCCCGCCTTGAATACATTTTCGTCTCCGAAGATTTCACCGACGTATTTATGAGCCGTGCCCTGATATTCTCCGGCAAAATTGAGGTCTATATCCGGCTCTTTGTTTCCCGTAAATCCAAGGAAGGTGGCGAATGGGATATTGAGACCCTCTCGCTTCATCTTCGCCCCGCAGTCTGGGCATTCCTTGTCGGGCATATCATATCCCGTATCGTAATTCAGACCGAGCTCCGACTGAGGTATGTATTTCTTGCACTCAGGGCAGATATAATGCGGCGGCAGAGGATTGACCTCTGTAATTCCTGCCATAGTTGCGGCAAGGGAAGAACCAACAGAGCCCCTTGAACCTACGAGGTATCCGTCGGAGAGGGATTTTTCCACGAGGAGCTTAGCCGCTATATACATGACCGCATAGCCGTTGGAAATTATGGAATTGAGCTCTACCTCCAGCCTCTCCGCAACATCAGGGGGCAGCGGATTGCCATAGATTGACATAGCTTTTTCATAGCAGCTTTCCCTTAGCTTATCCTCAGCACCCTCGATTTTCGGCGGATATTTGCCATCAGGGATAGGCTTCACCTCTTCCACCATATCGGCTATCTTATTGGTATTGGTAATGACTATCTCTTCCGCCCTGTCCCCAAGATATGCAAATTCCTCCATCATCTCCTGCGTGGTGCGAAGATATAGGGAGTCGGAAGGCGTATCTCTGAATCCAATTCCGTGCATTATTATATTCCTGTATACGGCGGATTCCTGATTGGGATAATGCGAATCCGTGGTAGCGACCGTCGGCTTGCCGAGCTTGTCGCCTATTTCGATAATCTTGAGGTTAAATCCCCTAATCTGATTATCGTCCTCAGCCTTGCCTTCCTCTATCAAAAACCTATTATTCCCGAGCGGCTGTATCTCAAGATAGTCGTAAAAACTCGCAATCTCAAGCAGCTCCTCATCGCTCTTGCCGTCTATGACAGCCTGATAGAGCTCGCCCGCTTCACATGCCGAGCCTATGATAAGCCCCTCTCTATACTCATTCAGCACCGAACGCGGAATTCTCGGCCTCTTGTAAAAATAATCTATATGCGAAAGGCTGACGAGCTTGTATATATTTTTCAGTCCTATTTGGTTTTTCGCCAATATAACTATGTGAAAAGTCCTATTCTTCTTTAAATCAATTCCGCTCTTCTCATCTAAGGCGTCCTCGTCTGGATAGAGATAGCCCTCAAGCCCGTAGATGACCTTGATTTCTTTTCCGTTCTTTGCCTGTCTCTTAGCCTCCGCCATGGCATCAGGAAAAGCCTGCACGACGCCGTGGTCGGTTATCGCAACAGCCGGCTGCCCCCAATACGCGGCAGTCCTTACTATGTCAACGGCTTCATTGAAACCGTCATTGTCGCTCATCTTGCTGTGACAGTGAAGCTCCACTCTTCTCCCGTTCGGATATGTATCCGCTCTGATGATCTTTTCCACCTTCTTTATGGAATTTGCAATCATGAGATTCTCATGCTCATAGGTATCATATTCTATAGTGCCTCTCGCCCTTATCATATCCCCCATTCCGAGACTGTCGTTGATCTCTTCGAGCTTATCGGTGGAAATATATGCCTTTATACCGAATGTTTTGGCTTTAAAGGCGATAAGCATGGTGATTAGGACTCGTCCGTTTTTTATCGGAGTCGTGTCCTTCTTGAATATCTCGCCCTCTATTACAGCCTTATCACTACTGCCTACTAAATCCGCGAGCTCCTCATAGTCGTTTGGCGCTCCGTTGAAATCGGCGCCAAGGAGCACGAGCTCGCCCTTGCTGTTCTCAAAGGCGGGCTTTTCCCTGTCGTTTTTTCGGAAAAAGCCTTTTCCATATCCGTATGAGCTGCCGCCATTATCTCCGCCACTCTCTCTTCCTCTGGCGTTATATCTGCCTTTTCCGTTTTTCGAGCCTGCTCCGCTTCCCTCGTAATCAGCTGAGTCAGGAAGCCTGATTCCCGTATATGTATAGTTTACCTTTATCCTCTCCGCATAGCCCACCTTAGCCATGACTCGATCCTTCATAAGGCGTTCCAGCTTTTTCGGCAACACAAAGTTGAGCTTGGTGTCTATAGTAATCACCAAACCCGTCTTATCGTCTGCTTCCTCTATGGCTATATTGGTAATCTCAATATCCGTTTCCTCTTCGGATTTACCGCTTGCCGCCGTCAGCTCTTCTATGTTTAAAATTTCAGTAGGAATTTTTATCACTTTCTATCTATCAGCTTCGACGAGCTCTATCAGCCTGTCGATCAGCCTCTCCTCGCTTACCTTTTCGATTATCTCTCCTTTGGCAAATATGAGTCCTTCGCCCCTTCCGCCTGCTATCCCATAATCAGCCTCTCGGCTTTCGCCAGGTCCGTTTACGGCGCAGCCCATAACCGCCACTTTCAGAGGTCTGAGCCCCGACTTCTTTCTCTTTTCAACGAGAGCCTCCAGCCTCGACTCCGCCTCGTTTGCAAGGGATATAAGGTCTATCTCCGTTCTGCCGCATGTCGGGCATGACACAATCTCTATCGCCTTTTTCCTCATTCCAACGCTTTCAAGTATTCTCCTGGCAAAAATCACTTCCTCTACCGGATCGTCCGTCAGAGATACCCTCATAGTATCTCCTATGCCTGCGAGGAGCAGCGAGCCGATACCTATGGCAGATTTGAGCTTCCCTGAGCGCGCAGTACCGGATTCTGTTATTCCTATATGTATGGGTTTGTCCGTAAGCTCTCTGAGCTTCATATGCGCGTCATAATTCATCTTTACATCAGATGATTTTATGGAAACCACGAGTTCCTCATATCCGAGATTCTCTATGACCCTGAGCATTGCCGCGCCGCTTTCGGCAAGCCCTTCGGCGGTTACACCCTTGTATTTCTCCAATATATCCCTTTGAAGAGAGCCCGAATTGACGCCGACCCTTATTGGGATATTTCTCTCCTTCGCCTTCTCCACCACGGCTTTTATTTTCTCAATCCCGCCGATATTCCCAGGGTTTATCCTTATCTTATCCGCGCCATTTTCTATCGCGGCAATCGCCAGCCTATGGTCGAAGTGAATATCTGCAACGAGCGGAATTCTGACGAGCCTCTTAACTCTGCCAAAGGACTCAGCCGCTTCAAGGTCGGGGACGGCACAGCGCACTATATCACAGCCCGCATCAGCGAGCTCATCTATCTGCCTTTGAAGCGCCTCAGTATCTCTCGTATCTACATTCGTCATGGACTGCACCGATACGGGCGCTCCGCCACCTATCGCCACATCACCGCAATATACCTTTTTAGACATTTCCTTCCTTTCGAGTATAATCCATGTCTTTCAGTTTATCTTTTTCATAATTCCAACAACTTGAGTTGTTATAAGTTTTTAAAATTTAAAAATGTTCAAACTCTTTGACTTCTTTATCCAAGTAAAGTCGGCTGTTGCTAGATGCTTTCCGAAATAAGTATTCTATGCAATGTAATTTTATCTTACCCAAATAAATTTCTCAGATCGTTAAATGTTATCAGTATGGCGAATGCTATCAAAAGCACCATGCCAGCAATCGTCGCCTTATATTCCATATCGTCCGTAATCCTGCCGCGGCTTATCACCTTTAAAATGATGAAGAATATCTTTCCCCCGTCGAGCCCCGGAATCGGCAGCAGATTAAAGAAGGCGAGATTGAGGCTCACTATTATCAGCAGCACCAAATAGCTGGCTAATCCGTAAGAGCTCGTCTGATCTACTGCCCTGACAAGACCCACAGGGCCCGCCACATCATCAGGGTTAATTCCGTTCGTAAACATCTGCGCAATCGCATTTGCAAATGCAATTCCAAGCTCTGCAGAGAATTTGACTCCCTCAGGTATGCTCCTCAGAATATTCCGTTTATACATGGTGACTATGCCGACCACATAGCGGTTTTCCTCTTCCAAAAGTTCAGGCGTTATATCCACTTCGATAGTCTCACCATCTCTTTCGACTACGAAATGCATACTACGCCCCTCTTTGTTATTGTCGATTTCATCAGTCACATCATTCCATTCTTTGACATGACTGCCGTCGATTTCGATAATCGTATCGCCTGCCAAAAGCCCAGCCTGCTGTGCGGGGGAGCCTGGTGTAACCTCCGCCAATGTATTGCTCGGGAAACCGGATATTGCAACCACCAAAATGGAGACCAATACTGCGAGGAGTATATTCATGGTAACCCCTGCCAAAAGTATCGAGACCTTTTGCAGATTGCTTTTGCTGCTGTAAGAGGTCGGGCTGTCCACAGCCTTTTCCTCTCCTTCCATGGCGCAGTATCCGCCGAGAGGAAGCAATCTGACGGAGTACATGGTATCGCCCTTCCGCCTTTGGAAGAGAAGCGGCCCCATTCCGACAGAAAACTCATTTACCTTTACGCCGCAGAGCTTCGCCACTATAAGATGACCCCACTCATGCGGGATCACAAGCACCAATAACATCAATACGAATAAAATTGCGGTTTTCAATTTGTGTTAGATTCCTTTCTGTAAGTCCTTTTTCTTCCTTATATATCTTCTTTATATCTTAATATATTAGCTCTTGGTTTTAGTTCTGACTCTGATTTAATATTTCAATTTATTATACGAATTCTTATCCTATTTTTGATACTAATACATTGACTGTCTGGGCATTATCAACGCATCGTCCGGGTCAACTAAAAGAATATCCATGTTATTACTATGCTATCACTGAGATATTTAAAATTTTACACCTGTAATAGCTCTCCTACCTTTATCCTCGATAGTCTATCTATCTCAAGTATCTCTTCGACACTTCTCGGACTGCTATAGGCTGTATTATCCATTACAGCCTCTATCGTATCCGCTATATCGGTAAATCCAATCTTTCCTTCAAGGAATAACGCGACGAGCTGCTCGTTAGCGCCGTTCATAATGACGGGCGCACTCCCGCCTTTCTCAATGGCGGAATAAGCTATATCCAAACATTTAAAAGCCCTTCTATCCGCCCTTTCAAATGTCAGCCTCGCGCCCTTGGTAAAGAAATCAAGGCTTCCGTCTCTTTCTCTTTCCTCGTCTATGCCGCTGAATTCGGGCAGAAGTGTCAGCCTCTCAGGATAGCTCAGTGCTAGACCTATTGGAATTCTCATATCGGGAAGTCCCATTTGGGAAATAACCGATCCGTCCATGAATTCAACCATGGAATGCACTATGCTCTCAGGGTGGACATGTATGTCTATTTTTTCCGCAGGAATGTCGAAAAGCCACCTCGCCTCAATAACCTCGAGCCCTTTATTCATCATGGTGGCTGAGTCTATGGTAATCTTCGCACCCATATCCCAATTCGGATGATTTAGCGCCTGCTCGACGCCGACATTCTTCATATCGTCCAAGCTGCGACCTCTGAACGGTCCCCCTGAGGCGGTTAGGATAACCCTTCTGATTTTTCTAAACTCTTCATGCTCCTTGTATGCTCTGCCGCAGGCGCTTCCACCATTTCCCTCAAGGCATTGGAAAATCGCGCTATGTTCGCTATCCACAGGCAGAAGTCTCACACCTTTTTCCCTGCAAAGCCCTGTGATAATCTCGCCGCCTGCCACCAAGGTCTCCTTATTTGCAAGCGCAATATCTCGTCCTTTTGAAATCGCCTCATAGGTCGGTGCCAAACCACTGATACCCATGAGGGCATTCAGCACTATATCGCAGTCAATGCGGGCGATTTCCACAAGTCCTAAGTCGCCGAAGAAAATCTCAGGGCATTTAATTCCAGGCATTTCGTTTTCAAAGACATCTTTTAGACTATCCGCGTCTTCGGAGCTTCCGACGCAAACAGCCTCAGGCTGAAATTCTCTAATCTGTTCAATCAAAACGGAGAGCCTGCTCCTACAGGTCAGCCCTGCCACTCTGAACTTATCCTTATTATTCCTGATTATCTCCAAAGCCTGAGTTCCTATTGACCCCGTGCTGCCAAGGATTAAAATGCTTTTCATGTCCTTAGTTTAATCTTATATGAATATCCGATATTGTATGTAAGGTTTTCTTTACATTTCTGATAATCTTTTTCTTTATTATTACACTTTATATTCTTTAATTAGATTATATTCATGTAAGGTGCACTTTACATGATATTGTTTTGTTCTATTCTTTTGGGTTATCTTATGAATCTTATAATGTAAAGTTTGCTTTACATTATATTTTTCTCTTTTCTTCACCTTATACGATTTTTGTAGATGTAAAGTTTGCTTTACATCTAATCCAATCTAAAACGACGACATCGTCCCATTCAATGCTAAAATCGCATAGTATATTACAGGAGCCACAAAGAGCACGCTGTCAAATCTATCCATTATTCCGCCATGCCCTGGTATCAGCGTCCCATAGTCCTTAATTCCCATTTTTCGTTTAAACATAGAGGCGGTTAAATCTCCAGCCATTCCCGCAGCGCCACCTACAAGTCCGAGCACGAAGCAAATCAGCCCGATATGGTTAATCCCCGCATTCTTCATAAATACCAAACCGAACGCCATTGAAAGCAGCGAGCTTCCAAGAAGTCCTCCGACAGCACCCTCAACGGTTTTCTTCGGGCTTAGATTCGGTGACATCTTATGCTTTCCGAGGAAATACCCCGTGAAATATGCACATATATCCTGCCCGAACGCGGCAATCACGACTATCCAAATAAAGAGCCTGTATTCAGTCATATCAATGAGCACCATATGAAAGGCGAAGAACGGAATATATACCATTGTCGTTATGGTTGCAGCTGTATCATAAGTTCCCCTTTTGTCAATCTTCCAGCCGTATATCATGCTTGCAGCAACGGCTGTGAAAAACCAAAGGCATATATCTGCCATATATGCGTAGTATTCAGGAATACTCAACATCCCTTGTACCTGTTTGGTGAGTATATATCCCCTTGGCATAAACAGAAGTAATGTCATAGAATGACATATGCCGAAGCTCGGGTGAACATCTATATTATTCCAACACTTACAAAACTCCCGCACCCCCATTATCGCAATGGCAAAGGCGGCGATCCAAAGCCATATACCGCCCAGATACAGAACGACGAGCAGCGGTGCCATGATTAAACCTGATATAATTCGTGTTTTCATGCAAATTCCTTTTTCCTCCCACCGAAACGCCTGTCGCGGTTTGCATAAGCCTCTATCATCTCTTTATACTCATCCGGCGAAAAATCGGGCCAAAGGGTATCCGTAAACATCAATTCGCTGTAAGCCGCCTGCCATGTGAGGAAATTCGACATCCTCTCCTCACCGCTGGTGCGGATAATCAAATCGGGATCCGGCACATTGAAATGCTTCAATCCCGAATACAAATGCGCCGAAATATCATCTTCGCTGAGCTCTGCTATCCTGCGAGACAAAAGAGCCTCGCAATCGCTCATACTGACTCCAAGCTCCCTCTTGTCAGAACAGTCGCTCATGCTGACGCCGAGCTTCTCCTTGTCCGAGTGGTCGCCCGCAGCCTCCCTTAGCTCAGCCAAGGATTTCTCCAGAGCCTCAGCATAAATCTCCTTTACGCTTCTCAAAATCTCATCACGCCCGCCGTAGTTCAAGGCGATATTGAATACCAGCCCGTCATTATCAGCCAGCCTTCCTACCATTTTATCTATGGCAGCCACCGACGCCTTAGGGAGCATATCATATTCGCCGAAAATATTGATATGCACATTGTTCTCGTCAAGCTCCTCGAGCTCGGAATTCACATACTTGACGATAAGATTGAAAATGCCACTGACTTCTTCCGTGCTCCTCTTCCAATTCTCAGTCGAAAAAGCATAGACAGTCAGATATTTTATCCCCATATCAGACGAGGCTATGACTATTTTCTTCATAGCCTGCATACCGGCATTATGCCCCATTATGCGCGGCACGCCCTGAGCCTTCGCCCACCTGCCATTGCCATCCATTATTATTCCCACATGCGCGGGAAACGGTCTTGTATCCTTGCTCATAATTATCTCATTACACATGACAAGCGTGGCTTATTATAGCCACGCTGCGTCCTCCTAAATCAAGAATTGACTAAACCTCCATCAATTCCTTCTCTTTGTCGGCAATCATCTCATCAATCTCCTTGATTGCCTTCTCAACGGTCTTTTGAGTCTCCTCGAGATCTTCCTTCAAATCATCCTCGGTGATGTCGCCCGCCTTCTGAGCCTTCTTGAGATCCTCATTTATATCGCGGCGCATATTCCTGACGGCAACCTTCGCTTCCTCTCCATAGCCCTTCACGACCTTGGTGAGTTCCTTACGTCTTTCCTCGGTAAGCTGCGGAATTGCAAGGCGAATTACCTTCCCGTCATTAGCCGGCGTGATACCTATATTTGCCTCGTTGATAGCTCTTTCAATATCGGAAACCGCCTTGGGGTCGAATGGTGAAATCATCAGCGTGCGTGGATCAGGCACCGAAATATTCGCGAGAGCCTTTAGCGCCGTCGGCGTGCCATAATAATCCACCATCACCTTGTCGAGAAGCGCAGGATTCGCCCTGCCCGCCCTGACGGTATTCAGGTTTTCCTTTAGATGTCTTTTGGTGCTTTCGATTCTTTCTTCGAGTGATTTCTTCTCAGCCATAGCATCCTCCTATTGTATGAGTGTTCCAACATTCTCTCCGTTTATAACTTTTATGAGATTGCCCTCTTCTGCCAGGGCAAATACATATATCTTGGTTCCCGTGTCCTTGCAGAGCGTTGCGGCAGTCAGATCCATCACCTTTAATTCCCTGTCTATAATATCCATATAGGAAAGCTCCGTGAATCTCTCAGCCTTAGAATTGTCCTTTGGATCCTCCGAATAAACCGCGTCAATATTCTTGGCGAGGAGCAGCACGTCAGCTCCAATTTCAGCGGCTCTCAGGGCTGCTGTCGTATCGGTCGTAAAGAATGGGCTTCCCGTGCCGCCCCCGAATACGACGACCTTCCCCTCGCTCAGATAGTCAAGAGCCTTGCGCCTCGCATAGCCCTCAGCCATATCCCTTATTTCGATTGAGGTCATAAGCTTCGCAGGGCAACCCACTGATAGCAGGGCGTCCTGCAATGCGAGTCCATTCATCACGGTTGCCAGCATACCCATATAGTCAGCCGTCGGTTGGTCTATATTGCCGCCCGTCCTGCCGCGAAAGAAATTGCCGCCGCCGACGACCACTCCGACTTCTACGCCGGCTTCGCTGATTTCTTTAATCTGCCTTGCGACCTTCTCGAGCTCGACATCATTCACTCCGAATTTGCCCTCTCCTGCCAAAGCCTCGCCGCTGACCTTTATCAATACTCTTTTAAACTTTACCGCCATTTTCTCTCCACTTTTATTATTATAATAAATGCTTTTTTATTACAATCTAAACGCTATACTTCCTTGTTCTCAAACATTAAAGATTTTTCGTAATCGTTTATTTTGCAATGCGGCGCATTTAGAATCTTAAAGCGCCTTTGTCTCTATCTCTTTAACGAGCTTCTCGATGAACTCATCCACGCCCATGCTGCCGAGGTCGCCTTCCTTGCCCGATCTTACAGCGAGAGTATTGTTCTTAGCCTCTTCCTCGCCGATTACACAGATATAGGCATCTCTGGCATTTCGCGCCTCTCTTATCTTATATCCGATCTTTTCATTTCGGACGTCGACCTTCACTCTCAGCCCCGCAGCCTTGCATTTCTCAGCCACCTTCTCGGCAAACTCAGCATTAGCCTCCGTCACCGTTGCTAGCTTTACCTGAACGGGCGCGAGCCAGAGCGGGAATTTACCCGCGCAGTTTTCAATCAGTATTCCGATAAATCTCTCCACCGAGCCGAGCTTAGCCGTGTGAATCATAACGGGTCTATGCTTCTCGCCGTCAGAGCCTATATAGCTGATGTCGAAATTCTGCGGCATCTGCATATCGAGCTGCACCGTTCCGCATTGCCATGTCCTTCCGAGGCAGTCCTTGACGTGGAAATCAAGTTTAGGACCGTAGAACGCACCGTCTCCCGGATTGATCTCATAAGGCTTTCCAATCTTCTTGATAGCTTCCTCGAGAGCCTTCTCGCATTTATCCCATTCCTCAATCGTTCCCATGAAGTCCTCAGGACGAGTCGAAAGCTCAATCGCATACTCAAAACCGAGAGTATTGTAAATCTCGTCGATTATGCTGATGATGAGAGCCACCTCATCCGCAATCTGCTCTTGGAGCATGAAATGATGTGCGTCGTCCTGCACGAAGGTTCTCACCCTCATAAGACCGTGGAGCGCACCCGAAAGCTCGTGCCTATGCACCTGTCCGAGCTCCGCCATTCTAAGCGGCATATCCCTATACGACCACATTCTGCGCTTGTATACGAGAATCGAACCCGGGCAATTCATAGGCTTGACCGCATAAGGCTCCCCGTCAATCTCTGTGAAATACATATTATCTTGGTAGTGATCCCAATGCCCAGATGTATGCCAGAGCTGCTCATTCAAAATGAGAGGCGTTCTGATTTCATCATATCCGTGCTTCCTGTGAATCTCCTTCCAATATGCTTCGAGCTCATTTCTGAGAATCATGCCGTTTGGCAGGAAGAACGGAAATCCCGGTCCCTCGTCTGCGAGCATGAACAAATCCATCTCCTTGCCAATCTTGCGGTGATCTCTCTTCTTCGCCTCCTCGAGCTTGGCGAGATAGTCGTCAAGCTCCTCCTGAGTCGGAAAAGATGTGCCGTAAATCCTTTGAAGCATCTTCCTGTCGGAATCGCCTCTCCAATAAGCTCCCGCAATGCTTTGAAGTTTTATCGCCTTTATCTGTCCGGTCGACTCCATATGCGGCCCCGCACAGAGATCCGTAAAATCTCCCTGTTTGTAGAAGGAAATGACCGCATCTTCGGGAAGGTCGTTGATAAGCTCAACTTTATAAGGCTCATCTGCTTCCTTCGCCCATTTAAGAGCCTCTTCTCTAGGCAGTTCAAACCTCTCCAGCGGGATATTCTGCTGGATAATCTTCTTCATCTCCTTTTGGATTTTAAGAAGGTCCTGATCCGTAATCTTATAGTCAAGGTCTATATCGTAATAAAAACCGTTCTCAATCCACGGACCTATCGCAAGCTTTGCCTCGGGCCAAATATGCTTTATCGCCTGCGCCATAATATGGGAGCTCGTATGCCTATAGCGAGTCCTCATATCTTCACTTGTAAAATCAATCTTTTGCTTTGCCATTTGCTGTCTCCGATTTAGTATTTTTCCGTCGTTTATAATACCACATTTCGCGCCTCTAAACTACCCGATAAACAATAAAAGATTCTTCTCTTCCTCCGCTCGTTCAGAATGACAGGTTGTTGTCATCATGAGGGAAACGAAGGATCCTAATTGCACGCAAATAGGGGGTTACCCTGAAGCAATCCCCCTACTCACTTTTGTTTGGTTGCAGAACGGTTACGGCTATCTAGTTACTTGTTGTTAATTGCATCAAAAATGCCCTTATGAAAAGGGCTCGTCACCTTATCTTGCTATATTGGGTATTTGCAACTACGGCTGTATCACCACTATTTTGTCTGATTCAACTGCCGATTTTACCAGCGCGTCCACATCGAGTACGGATTCCGATTTTTCTATTCTGGCTATCTTCGGCTTTGTGACCGGATGTTTTGGCAGAAATACCGTGCAGCAGTCCTCGTAAGGCTGTATGGATATATCGTAGGTGCCAATCTCGCGCGCCTTGTCCATTATATCCACCTTATCCATGGCAATCAGCGGTCTCATTACAGGCATATCGACCACGCTGTCGGTTACCACAAGCGCCTCAGCCGTCTGGCTTGCCACCTGCCCGAGATTCTCACCCGTAATCAGCATCATGCAGCCGCTCTTCTCCGCAATCTTTTCCGCAATCCTCATCATAAAGCGTCTGACAAGGAGCGTCGTCTCATCTTCGGGACAGTTCTTCACTATCTCTTCCTGTATAGGCAGAAGATTGATGACATGCATTTTGACAGTTCCCATATAGCCCGTGAGGAGCCTGACCAAATCCTCCACCTTTTCCTGCGCCCTTTGGCTTGTATAAGGATAGGAATGGAAATGCACCGCTTCTATGCTCATGCCGCGCTTTGCCATCATAAATGCGGCGACAGGGCTGTCAATGCCGCCTGACATCAGAATCATGCCCTTTCCATTGGTGCCGAGAGGCAGCCCGCCAAAGCCTTTGACCTTATCTCTGAATATATATGCCGCTTCTTTTCTGACATCCACATTTAGCGTAACATCAGGTCTGTGCACGTCAACCGAGAGGACTTTGCAACCCTTGAGCACCATGCCGCCCACCTGCCTTGCAATCTCGGGGGACTCCACGGGGAAAGTCTTGTCCGCCCTCTTTGCCTTGATTTTAAATGTTCTAATGTCTTCGCTTTTCAAGACATCATTCATATAATTTGCAGCAAGCCTGCCGATCTCGTCCATATCCTTGGAAGCCTGCACAGCCGGGCTCACCGACGCGACACCGAATACCCTGACGCATTTCTCAATCACCTCATCTTCGGACACCGAAACAGGGACTCTGACAAACATCAGCCCGTCAACCCATTTCACCTCCGCGTCCTCGCAGCTTTCAAGCGCCTTCTTGACCCTCTCAAGCAGTATGCGTTCAAAATACGGCTTATTCATTCCCTTGAGTGCGACTTCGCCGCACCTGACTATATACAAATTCTTTTTCATATTCCTATTAAAAATAACACCTTGTGCAGAATAATCTTCCTTTTCGAGCAATAGTCTATGCCTTCCATCACGGCACGTCTTTGTGGTGCCGAATGCATTTAGGTTTTTACTGTTAGATTCTTCGTGATAGCCTCCTACTGATAACTCCCTAGTTTCCTAAACCTCTCTACCGCAGCTTTCGTCCTATCTATAACGAAATCCATCTCCTCTTTGGTATTGAATTCCGAGAAGCTGAATCTTATGGCTCCTTCAATCTGTTTTGGCGTCAGCCCCATAGCCTTAAGCACCGGACTTTCTCCCGAATGATTTGACGAACAGGCAGAGCCCGTCGAAACATATATGCCGTCCTGTTCTAATGTATGAAGCAGCACCTCTCCTCTCGTGCCTTCAAAGGTGAGATTGAGAACTGACGGGTAGCGCATACCAAAATCCGCCATGGAATATCCGACCTCAAAAGCCCCGTTAATCTTTATATCTGCTATCTCGCTCATCATGCCTTCCCTCAGATACTCGCTCACCTCGGCGATTTTTCTGATTTTCGATTGCATATCCCGAGCAGATATTTCAGCAGCGAGCCCCATACCGGCTATGCCCGTCGTGTTTTCCGTTGACGACCTCATACCGCCTTCCTGTCTTCCGCCTGTGATAAAGGGTGGGATTTTAAGACCGTCCCTCATATGCAATAGTCCCACGCCTTTGGGACCATGAAATTTATGAGCACTCGCAGAAATCAAATCCGCCTTGCAGCCTGTCAAGTCAAGCTTGCCATATGCCTGCACAGCGTCCGTATGAAAAATGATTTCTCTGCCATTTGCCTTGTTAAACTTGCTGATTGAATCGGCTATTTCATTTATCGGAAATATCGACCCTGTCTCATTATTCACAGACATTGCCGATACAAGTACAACGTCCTCGCCAAGAGCAGAAGACATATCCTCGACTTTAATGCAGCCCCTCTCGTCAACGGGTAAATACTCAATCACGAAGCCTTCCTGAGCTAGTCTCTTGCAGGTCTCCGTAACAGCAGGGTGTTCAACCGCTGTGGTTATAATCTTATTCCCGCGTTTTTTCATCTTGGCGGCGGAGGAAATAAGAGCCATATTATCGCTCTCTGTTCCGCCCGAAGTGAAGATAAGGCTGCCACCCGAAGGAAGAAGCGCACCCGTCTGAGCCCTCGCCTTTTTTAAAAGCTTCGAAGCCTCAAACCCCGCCGCATGAAGAGATGAGGGATTACCAAAAGTCTCCTTGGAAACCTTATAAACCAGCTCCGTCACTTCATCATATTGTTTAGTTGTAGCGCTGTTGTCCAAATAAATCATCTTTGCAGTTTTAAGGCTCCCCTCGCGAGGAGCCTTTTGTAATTATTCGTATTTATTTTTCTTAATTATCCGTCGAAAAATTTATTCGTCGAAGAGAATCCGATACAGAGCGAGGAAGAAGTCGATTGACCGCACGGAGCTTACAGGTTGGTAAGTGAAAACGACTTCTGTTGAAATTGGTGCTCGCCGCCAATTCCACAAAGTTTCCTACCTTACGGCGACGCCGTATAATATGCGAAGAAATACTCTATTGAAGGATCTCCGTCTCCAGAGATCAAGATTTTCAACCCCACGAAAACGCTATATAATCAGTAGAAAACCTTACTTCGCGTAATCTGTAGCCCTAGTTTCCCTCACAACATTAACCTTAATCTGACCCGGATATTCGAGCTCAGCCTCAATCTTCTTGGCGATTTCGCGTGCCAGCATAGGCACTTCATCATCAGCCACCTGATTGGGCTTAACCGCAACGCGGATCTCGCGCCCCGCCTGAATTGCATAAGACTTATCTACACCCTTCGTGGTATTCGCGATATTCTCAAGGTTCTCAAGTCTCTTGATATAAGTCTCAAGAGTCTCACGTCTGGCGCCCGGCCTCGCCGCCGATAGTGCGTCAGACGCAGCCACGAGCATTGACTCCAAAGTCGTGGCTTCCACGTCGCCGTGGTGAGCCTCAACAGCATTGATTACCTTCCAAGACTCCTTATACTTCTTGCAGATATTGACACCTATCTCGACATGGGTACCTTCAACCTCATGGTCTATGGACTTACCAATATCATGGAGAAGTCCGCCCCTCTTGGCGAGCTTCGGATCGAGCCCGAGCTCCTCAGCCATCATTCCCGCAAGCGTCGCCACCTCTATGGAATGCTGGAGCACATTCTGCCCGTATGAAGTCCTGTATTTGAGCCTTCCGATAAGCTTCACCATTTCGGGATTCAGGTTGTGCACTCCCGTCTCGAAGCAGGCACGCTCACCCTCTTCCTTGATGATAGTATTGACTTCCTTGGTCGCCTTCTGCACCATCTCCTCAATGCGAGCCGGATGAATACGTCCGTCCACAATGAGTTTCTCAAGCGCAATCCTCGCAATCTCGCGTCTTACAGGGTCGAAACCCGATAGGATTACGGCTTCCGGCGTGTCGTCTATGATGAGATCCACGCCTGTCAGAGTCTCGATAGCTCTGATATTGCGCCCTTCACGCCCTATGATTCTGCCCTTCATATCGTCATTGGGCAGGCTTATCACCGATACCGTACTCTCCGTTGTCTGATCCGCCGCATATCTTTGAATCGCGGTGGTGATAATCTCTCTGGCTCTCTTATCGCCTTCTTCCCTTGCCTCATTCTCGATAGCTACTATCATTTCAGAAGCCTCTTTGCGAATATCCGTTTCAAGCTCCTGCAGCAGAAGGTGTTTAGCCTCCTCCTTGGTGTATCCGGAAATCCTCTCAAGCTCCGCTATCTGTTTTTCAAGATAAGAGTCTATCTCTTTGTGCTTTTCAATCATCGACTGCTCTTTTTTGATAAGCCCGTTTTCTCTCTTTTCAAGGCTTTCCATTTTGCGGTCGATATTCTCTTCTTTTGACTGAATCCTCCTCTCAGTCTTGGAAATCTCAGCCCTTCTGGCTTTGAGCTCTCCCTCATAATCACTTCTCAGCTTATGTATTTCTTCCTTAGCCTCCAGAACCTTTTCTTTCTTGAGGTTTTCGACAGTATTCTGTGCATCCAGAATCATGTTTTTTGCCTGCATCTCAGCGCTGCCAATCTGCTTCTCGCCAACGCTCTTGCGCACCACATATCCTATTGCTATACCGACGATAAGGACTACAATGCTGATCAACACAGTTAAAACTGCTGACATAGGCACCTCCTTATCAATTATTAAATTTGTAATATATACATTATCCTCGCATATGCATAGCCGCATGGTCAAAGCCACCATTATATATAGGGCTCACCCAGGCTCAAGCACACAACATATGCGCTTATATTGCATAAACCTACCCATGTATTATACATACAAAAACGCCCCGCGTCAACGAAGGCGAAGCGTCCAATGGATATGTGAAATAATTATATAAAATGACCGAAAACCCTAATTAAGCTGATTATAGATATTCCTCTACTACCTCAACATCAGAAGGAGTATCAATATATGCATTCCCGCGCTTTTCTCTCGTCTCGCGCCCCTTCCCCGGCAGGAAGAGAATGGTATCATCATCCATAAGAGTGATAGCCTTCTTTACCGCCTCAACCCTGTCGGTTATTATCTCGTAGCTGCCCCCTGTCTTCGCGACATGAACAGCTATCTCATTGCAAATCTTATTCACGTCCTCTTCCCCATAGTCCTCTTCGGTGATAATGGAGTGAGCACAGTTTCTGCCCGCTAAAGTGCCGAGCTCCTCTCTTCTGGCGAGAGCCTTCATTCCTGGGCAGCCGAAAACTATAATCATCTTTTTCCCCGGAAACTCATCCTTAATCGTTTCAAAGAACCTCTCGTAGCTCAGCTTATTATGCGCATAGTCGACTATCGCTATTCGTCCGCCGTCTTTGCTGTAAAATACCTCCATGCGACCCGGCGACTTCGCCTTAGAAAGCCCGCTCCTTATATATTCCATAGGTATGCCGCTGAGGGCGCTCATTGAAATAGCAGCCAATGCGTTCTCGATATTTATAGTGCCGAATGTCCCGAGAGCGAACTCCTCGTCGAAATCATCACAGTCCGGTATATCGCAGCCCCTCGCTCGGAAGCTTACCCTGCCTTCATTGGATTTAACATCATATCCGAAAATATTGGCAGCTTCGTCCTTCTGGCTGAATGTAATGACTATTGGGCAGTCCGCCGCCGCGGCTTTAATCCTCTCCTGCCCCTCAGAGTCCAGACTATAACAGGCTTTGCGGCAATGTGCGAAGAGTCTAAGCTTGGCTTCAAAATAATCGTCAAAATCAGGGTGTTCTATCGGGCTGATATGGTCCGTTCCGATATTAAGAAATGCACCCGCTTCAAACTCAATCCCCTCAACTCTGTCATATTTGAGAGCCTGACTCGAAACTTCCATAGTCATATAGTCAATGCCGCTTTCAATGGCATTATTCATATGCATATAGAGCTCCATAATCTCAGGGGAAGTCAGATGTGATTCCTCTTCGATTACACCGTCATAATTGTCTATGCCAGAGCAGATTGCCGACTTTTTCCCGCCGACCCCCGCCATATAATCGTCGAGAATATATCGCATAAAATATGCAGTCGTGGACTTTCCCTTAGTCCCCGTCACTCCGACTATCTTGAGTTCTTCTGAAAGATCTCCATAAAAAGTCTTGGCGATTATCGGCATTGCCTTTCTTATATCGCTGACTATAATCTCAATCGCCAGATTTGTTGTCTCCGTCGTTTGACTTATTATTTCAATCGCCTGTTCTTTTCTCTCAGTCGCTTGATTTGTTATTTCAATCGCTTGTTTTTTTATTTCAGTCGCCTGGTTTGTTTTCTCAATCTCTTGGTTCGCTGTCTCAATCAATTTGTTATCGCTCGCGCAGCAGGCAGCAGCTTTCCCCTCTCTAACATAGCAGACCGCACCCTTTTTAATCGCGTCCTCAAGATATTCCTCTTTAAAATGCACACCCTTGCAGACGAAGAGAAAATCCTTCTCCACCTCAAGTGAATTATAAGTGACGCCTTTCACAAGAGCGTCCGTCTTAGAGTCTTCCCCCGTATTGGTATAGCTGTCCATGATAGCATTGCATGGGCTTTGCCCGTCCACGGAAACCAAAAGCCCTGCCAATCCCAGCTCGTCAATAAAGTCCTGTACCTTCTTCTTTCTTTCCCTCTTTTCCATAAGCCCTTCTCTCTTCAAGCTTTCTAACGCAGCTCCTATTTCAAGTCGCCTAACGCCAGCTCCTACTTCAATCCACCTAATGCCAATTCCTATCTCAAGCTTCCTAATTCCAATTCCTATTATAATCCGCCTAATGCTAACTCTTGACGCATGTCGCCGCGTCGAACTCCGAAATCTTTTTCCTCTCAGCTATCTATCGACTATCTAGCCAACTATCTAATCGTCGATATATCCCTCTGTTTTCATGCTCGTAAACCTGCCGTTTCCGACAATAACATGGTCGATAAGCTTAATCCCGATAATCTTCGAGGATTCATAAAGCCTCCTAGTCACCTCTATGTCTTGATAGCTCGGGGTCGGATCTCCACTCGGGTGGTTATGCGCTGCAACAACAGCAGCCGCTCCGCGCCTCACGGCAGGTGCAAAGACTTCCCTCGGATGTACCGGCGCACTAGCCAAACTGCCGATAGATATAATAGACTTTGACTCAATATGCAGCTTGGCATTAAGATTGATTGTCATAAATATCTCTTTTTTCTCAGCCGAGAGCTCTTCCATGAGCATATCGGCAACCTCCCTGCAATTCTTGAGTCTGTGCTTGCCCTTTGTGAAGCGGTCTGTCTTGACCCTTTTGGAAAGCTCCATTGCGGCAATTATGGAACAAGCCTTTGCCTCTCCAATTCCGCTTATCTCGGTAAGCTCCCTCACCTCAGCCATTCCAAGATCGCCAATATTATCAGATGTATAGCTTATCACTTCCTCAGCTAATTGAATAGCCGACCTCTCGGGGCTCCCCGTCCTTATAATAAGAGCCAAAAGCTCGGAATTGTTGAGCCCCTTGACTCCCGAATACAAAAGTTTCTCCTGCGGTCTTTCATTCGCAGGCATTTCCTTAATCTGCACATTTACTCCTTTCCGGAGCACACATAGTTATCATAACATTATTCAAGCTGCGCCCGAAAGAACGCAGCTTGTAGTTTTTGTGAATTTTCGTTTTTTATCATGCCGAGCAGTTTTATATCATGCTGAAAAGTTTTACAGTCATGCCGAGCCGCCATATATCCTAGCGAGAGTCTTATGCTCTACCGCTGCTCTCTATCGCCTCGCAGACCGCTTCGATATTTTCCTCTATCGACATCTCCGTGGTGTCCATGAATATAGCGTCGTCCGCCTGTTTCAAGGGATTGATCTCTCTATGAGAATCCTGATAGTCCCTCTTTTCTATCTCCTCGCGAATCCGGCATATATCCGCGGGTTTCCCCTGAGCCAAAAGCTGTTCATACCTTCTCTTCGCACGCACATTAGGATCAGCGGTCATAAATATCTTAACCTCGGCGTCAGGTATTACCGCCGTTCCTATGTCCCTTCCTTCCATAACCACATTTTTTACGGAAGCAATATGCCTGCTGACCTCATCCAACTTTGCCCTCACGGGACCGAGCTTGGAAATCGTGGAAGCCGTCATAGAAATCTCGTTTGTCCTGATAAGTCCGCTGACGTCCTCGCCGTCCAAATAGACCCTGTTATCGTTGAAGTCTATAGTGGTGCCCTCTAGCATTTTCACTACCTCGGGCTCGTTCTCCGCGTCAACGCCATTTCTGATCGATTTGAGCGCAATGGATCTATACATTGCACCCGTGTCGATATATTCCAGCCCAAGGCGCTCGGCTGCGGCTTTCGCAATGGTGCTTTTACCCGTACCGCCCGGCCCGTCAATCGCTACTCTGAGCATTCTTCCTCCTGTCGATATAATATCTGAAATCATTTCCAGCCAGATAACAAAATTCGCTCGCTTGATCTTTTCAGTATGAAATATTCGTCAATCAAGTTGCTCTTTCAGGCTGGAATATAGCGTTTATATCTTTTTTCTGTCTTTTCGCGCTGATATTTCGCAGCCTATTTTGTCTTATTCAGCTTGTTTATCTCGTCGATAAATGTATCAATAGTCTTGAACTCGCGATAAACCGAAGCAAATCTTACATAAGCCACCTGGTCGATTTCCTTGAGCTCGTCCATTATCAGCCCGCCAATATCCGCTGCCTGAATTTCCTTCTCCATGGTATTGCTGAGAATTCGCTCGATATTGTCTGCAATCCTCTGGACATCCTCATAGGTAACCTTCGTCTTTTGACATGCCTTCAGCACGCCGCTGATAATCTTATTCTTATCGAAGCTCTCTCTGGCTCCGCCCTTCTTGACGACGACCAAAAGAGAATTCTCGATTTTTTCAAAAGTGGTAAAACGCTTCTTGCATTTCGTGCATTCGCGCCTTCTCCTCGTGGCAAGACCGTCCTCGACAGGCCTTGAGTCGACGACCTTCGTATCTTCAAAATTGCAATACGGACACTTCATAGCAGCTTACCTCCATTATCTACTTCCCGACACTGTACTCCATGACCTTATTCATCACTTCGTTATACAAATACGAAGTATACATACCGTTTTCATTCGCGTATTCAGCAATGGTTTTACCATTCTGCTCCTTGAATGACTCCTCCGTAAATCCAGCATTTTCGAGCATTTCGGAGAGGAACGCCTCATATCCGCCCTGTTTTGTTTCAACGCTCTCCGCATTCTTTATGGCGTGTAAAATGAGTTCGCTCTTTACGGTATTCTTCGCTGACTCATCCGCCATGCTGTTGAACTGTTCAGTGTCCATACCCATTTGACTGCTGATGAATTCATCAAGCTCCATGCCCGAACTCTTGGCATATTCCATATATATCTTCTTGACCTGCTCCGTCCTGCTCGCGAGTTCCTTCTCAGGGTATTTGACAACCTCGCTTGCTTCCACAATCTTTCCGAACACCTCATTCTTCTCGTTCGATTCAGCTTGCGAAAGCTTATCCTCTGCAATCTGTTTTCTCGCAAAGTCCTCATATTCGGCAGTCGTACTATAATCCGAATTATTCTTTACCCATTCGTCGTTAAACTCAGCCTTTTTCTTTATCACCAAATAGTTAATAGTGGTCTTAAATACGGCGGGTTTTCCTTGCAGCTCTTCCTTGCCGTAATCATCGGGGAATGTAACATGGAGGTCAAAGGTTTCTCCAACCTCATGTCCGATAATGCCCTCGGCAAAACCCGGAATATATCCGCTATTGGCAATATCAAGGTCCGCACCCTGCGCGGTGCCTCCCTCGAACTCAACGCCGTCAATGCTGCCCACATAGTCTATATTGACTATGCTGTCAGCCTCCACCTTTCCCTCGTTTATCTGCTCTGTCTCGTCACTTGCAGAAAGCCTGCCGTCTATATAGTCCCTGACTTCCTCTTCGCTCACATCTCCCGTAATCTTGGTATATTCTATGCCCTTGTAATCGGCAAGCTTGATATACTCTGAGAAATCTCCATAATTGTATTCATTCGGAATCTGCGCCTTTGTCCCACACGCAGTCAGCATAATTCCCATGACTGCAATCAGCAGAGCTTCGGCTAATCTATATGCCCTCTTATTCGCAAAATTTGTCATACTTCTCTTATTCTCCATATTCGTCGATGTTGCTTTCTTCCTTGACTCCAATACACTCTAGTATAATTCCTGTCGATACTATCACAAGATATGGGGTTTTTCAAGGAATAGACGCACCATTCTGTTCGGCAGAAGCTATTGTGAAGGGCTTTTTCACAATATGCGTACAATAGCTACACATTGGTCTGTTATAATTTCGGTGTCAGAAGACATGATGTTCTGACAAAAACCTTTTTCTTTTGATTGTTCTTTCTTGAAAGATTTTTTCGCGGCAAAAGGCCCCGGTTCCCCGGAGCCTTTTGTTTTGGTTTTGGATTTATTCATCTTTTTTAGCCTGAGCTTCTCGGCGAGCCTTAGCCCTCTGCCTTTTAAGTTCGGCGTTTTTCTCTGTCAGATACCACCATGATGTCGCCGCTATCGCGACGAAACACGCGGCACCGAATATCACTCCTATATGACTTGTGAAATATTCCATTTCCCTGCGTCCTATGCAGCAATGCAAAATGCTATGCAGTCTTATATATTGCTATGCCTGATGACTATATAGCCTTCTTCGCAGTCTCGCAAAGCTGTGCGAAGCCCGCTGTGTCATAAATAGCCATCTCCGAAAGCATTTTTCTGTTAATCTCAATGCCGGATTTCTTGAGCCCGTTCATAAACTTGCTGTAAGAAATGCCATTAGCCCTTGTAGCTGCGTTGATTCTGGCAATCCAAAGCCTTCTATACTCTCTCTTTTTGTTCTTGCGACCTATATATGCGGATCTCAGCGATCTCATAACCGCAGGATTGGCTGCTCTAAAGGTGTTCTTTCTTCTTCCGTAAAAGCCCTTCGCCTGCTTCAAAATCTTCTTATGTCTCTTATGCGCGTTTACGCCTTTCTTTACTCTTGCCATATCGTTACACCTCCTAAACTATTTAGCCATTGCTCTGAGCATACGCTTCAAATCTGCACTTGTAAGAGTAGTGGCTTTTCTGAGCCCTCTTTTTCTCTTCGCTGTCTTTTTAGTCAAAATATGGCTCTTATACGCCTTATTTCTCTTGAGCTTGCCGGAGCCCGTAACGTGCAGGCGCTTCATTGCGCCTCTGTGTGACTTCATTTTGTTCTTTCCCATTGGATTATCCTCCTGTATTTTAATCTTATTTTTTGTCTTTCTTAGGTGCAAGGAACATATTCATTCTGCGTCCTTCCATCTTAGGTTCCTTCTCGATTTCCCCGACCTCGGATACCAAATCGGCAAACTTGTTCATCGCGTCGAAGCCGAGTTGTGTATAGCCCATCTCTCTTCCGCGGAATCTCAATGATACCTTGACCTTATCACCATCTGCGAGGAATTTTCTGGCAGACTTCGCCTTAACCTCAATATCGTGATCCTCTATAGAAGCCGACAGTCTGATTTCCTTAATCTCGGTAACCTTCTGATTCTTCTTGGCAGTCTTTTCTTTTTTCTGCTGTTCATAGCGGTATTTACCGTAGTCAAGAATCTTGCAAACAGGCGGATCCGCATTTGGTGAAATATTTACCAAGTCAAGGTCTGCCTCTTCTGCCATAGCGAGTGCCTCATCTATGCCGACAATGCCACGCATTTCGCCGTCCTCGTCAATGAGTCTGACCTCTTTCGCCCTTATATCCTCATTGATTTGGGTCTGTTCCCTTCTGTTATCTCTGGCGCTAATCGTTCCGTCCTCCATTTCTGAGTTTACATGAAAATCGCGGATACAAAAGTATCCGCGACATTGAACTCACCTCTCGGTGTTAATCCCATGTATATAGCCTAGCGAGCGTCAGCTGCAAGGCGAGAAGCGGATAACTTCTGCTTTGACCTCGCTCATTATATGTATCAAACTCCCTTATGTCAAGAAAAATCCCAAGAAGAATTGCGATTTAGGTGTATTTTTGCGTGAATTGCTCAGATTATGATTGTGGTTTGCTGATTTTCGCAACATAGGTTTTCACGGCTCTTAGCTTTTATCGTTGATGTCGCCCATTGCTCATAAAAGCTATAACGCTAACAGCACATAAAACACGAAGCTATAACATTCCTTTTGCTTTTGTGGTATAATCAATGCGCTATGAAAATTATACTTGCATCCTCCTCCCCTCGGAGGCTTGACATACTAAATAATCACGGCATAGATCCTATAGTATTGCCGACCGATACAGACGAGACCATAGAAGGGAATCCGTCCATGACCGAAGTTGTGGAGGATCTCTCCTCTCGCAAGGCATTAGCCTGTTATGAGAGCATTATATCTAATCCGAGTCTCAAAGATAAATACGCCGGTCATCTGATAATCGGTGCCGACACCATAGTCTATAAGAATGAGGTATTGGGGAAACCCGAAAACGAGGACGACATCAGGCGTATGCTCAATGCCTATAGAGGCACATATCATTATGTGGTGACAGGCGTTGCCATGATTGATACAGATACGGGCAGCATGGAAGTTCTGAATGATGTCACCAAGGTTTGGTGCATAGACTATAGTGATGAGGATATAGACGAATATATCGCCCATGAAAAGCCCTATGACAAATCAGGTGCATATGCCATACAAGGATATTTCGGCAAATATGTAGACCATATCGAAGGAGATGTCGAAAACGTAATGGGGCTTCCCTATCACAGAATAGCTGAGGCGGTAGAGAAATATAGGTAGCAGAGCAGCTCTATCGCCCTCTACCAAGCTCCTCGGCTCTTTCCACAGCCTTAACGACGGTATCTATTAGAGCTCCTCTAACGCCATGCTCTTCCAATGTCTTTATTCCTATGATTGTATTCCCTCCGGGGCTGCATACCTTGTCTTTAAGAGCTCCCGGGTGTTCTCCCGTTTCCATTACCATTTTTGCCGCACCCAAAACCGTTTGCGCAGCGAGGTTTAAAGCCGTCTTTCTTGTCAACCCCTTGGCTACTCCGCCGTCTGCAAGGGCTTCGATTATGAGATAGATATATGCTGGTCCCGCTCCCGATAAACCGCAGGCGGTATCAATAAGGCTCTCCGGCATCCACTCAACTATGCCTATTGACGAGAAAAGTCTTTCCGCAAATGCCTTTTCTTCATCAGTCAGATCAGTTCCGATGTCCAGAGCAAATGCCCCTTCATTCACAAGAGCAGGCGTATTAGGCATAAGCCGAAGAAGTCTGAAACTGCCGCCTATCATTTCTCTTATACTCTCTGTGGTTATTCCTGCCATAATGGAAATCACAGCCTTGCCTTCTAAGGCGTTCCCAAGCTCGGACAGACTCCCCCTTGCATACTGAGGCTTTACGCATATCATCAGAACGTCGACTGTTTCTGACAAATGCCTGCCGCTCTCGGCTATATTGCAGCCCATATCTTTGTATTTTTCTCTAATATCCTGATCAATATCATATACAAAAATATCTTCTGCTTTTAATATATCGGCTCTGAGCGCACCGCTTAAAATGGCTCCGCCCATAGCGCCTGCGCCTAAAAATCCTAGTTTCATTTAGGAGCTCTCCCTTCCTATAAATGCGGGCTGATGCTGTTAAGCAAATGCCCGCAAACTAACACCGCGCAAAAATTGGTTACGCGATGGAATAATAACGACCCGAGAAAGCTCGAGTCGCTATGGCGAATAATTAGTTGAAGTATCTGAATACTCCCTTTACCTTTCCGACTACAGTAACATCTTCTGCGATTATAGGCTCCATGCTGTCATTCTCAGGCTGTAGTCTGATATGTCCGTCCTCCTTGTAAAATCTCTTTACCGTCGCGCTCAATTCGATTCCGTCATTCACGAGCGCCACCACGATCTCACCGTTAGCTGCCTCTTGCGACTCCTGAACTATGAGATAGTCCCCGTCATTTATTCCGACATTTATCATGGAATCTCCGTGAACCGTAAGAATGAAATTATTGCCTGAGCCGATAAATCTTGCCGGCATAGGCATCTCGTCCACGATATTCTGCTCTGCCAAAATCGGCTCACCCGCCGCTACTCTTCCAACCACGGGAAGGGAGACTGTATTGATGTCGTCCATAATCATTCCCGCTCTTTGATATTCGTTATTTACGGGAAGCACCGTGCGCGGCTTGGCGGGATCCTTCCTGACAAGCCCCTTATCCTCCAAAGCCTTGATGTCGCTGTGCACCGTTGAAGTGGACTTAATCGAAAGCGCGGCGCATATCTCGCGTACCGTTGGAGAATAGCCCTTGTCGACAATAGTCTTTTTCATAAATTCAAGAATATCGTTTTGTCTTATTTCGCTTTTCTTCATGGCAACCTCCAAGCTGCATCCCAAATAGCAAAAGAATTATTTTCGATAATATTTATATGCAATATGCTTTTTTATATGATATGTATTAAGCGATAAACGCCTTTATGCTATGTAATATCGGTTATTTATATCTTATGCCTGCCAAATCATTTATATTCAGCTCGGCTCCGTACTCATTCCAATCGTCATAAATAAGACCCGTCTGGCGGATAATTATATCTCCAATCACGCCGTCAATCTTTGCAAATGGCAGGGTTTTATGATATGTAATCCTGCTCCCATTTCTTTCAAAGACATATCCCGTGCGGAATTTCTCTATCTCAAGGTCGCATTTGTACTCGCATACTTCCGAAATAAGTTTAAAGAGATTGTCGTTTTCCTTATCAAATACATTCTCGAGAGTCAGCAACGAATAATTGGCTCGAAGCTGTATATCACGACCCTTGAACCTGTCTAAAAATGCAATAAGTTTCTCTTTTGTCGCTTCTTCCTTGGCGTCCTCAAAGACCACACAGTTTATTCTAGTCTTGACTTTCAGAAGGTTGAATATCTCGTCGGAGCATTCCCTGACATAGTGTTTCAAATGCCTTGATACGTTGACACAGGAAATTCTGTCCGCATGGGCATTCAGGAAATCCGCCACCTTCTCTATGCTGCTGCCCTCCGAAACCGGAAGCGTAGTATTGATATATATATGATGCCCCTCTTCAATATGACTCAGTATGTCTCGGAGAGTTTCCAAATTCGCCAATGGTTCTCCGCCTGTAAGGACTATATCATTATGAGGGAAAACCCTATTCATCAAGTCGAGCGATTGATAGCACCTATCCAAATCAAAGCTCGATATATCCCTGTATTCCTTTTTATTAACGCAGAATGGGCATAGATTATTACAATCATACGGCACGAGCATAGTGACCGTAGGCCCAATCTTTTGGAAGTCTTTGTTCATATGTGCATCCCTGATTTAACAACGCAGACCAATAGCGACTCTAAACCAGGTGAATTATAGCATTCGAACAACTGTTTGTAAATATATAATACCCCTTTGTTTTTCATTTATCAAGTATTTTCCTCAAAAAAACAATTTAATTCAGAGAAATTTAAAAGCGGGTTAAGACAATGCTTAAACCGCCGCATACATTTAACATAATGCAAGTTATAACCGACTGTCGTGTGTTATCTCGCTGGCAATTCTCAAGGTAATGACCCTGCCAAAAATGAAGGCTACTAAAGCATTGCTCCTGCGCAAAGGCGACGGCTACCAGCGCATTGCTCCTACGCAAAACCGAAAGCTACCAGCGCAATACCCCTATCTAAATTCGAAGGCTATCAGAGCAAGATCCCTGTCCAAATTCAAAAACTATCAGAGCAAGATCCCTGTCCAAATTCGAAAACTATCAGGGCATTATCCCTACGCACAATCAAAAGCTATCAGAGCAATGCCCCTACTCCGTATGTGAGTATCGTCACTATCACTCCGGCGATTAACACCCCGAGCACTATGGCCGGCATGGCTCTTTTAATCTGCATATCCATAGTTGCAGCCACCAAGGCCCCTGTCCAGGCTCCCGTACCCGGTAACGGTATCGCCACCAAAAGCACAAGCCCCCAGAATTCGTATTTCATCACCATTTCTTTATTCTTTTCCGCCTTTGCTTCCATTTTGGAAACAAAGGAATTCAGCCATGGGCTCACCGTTCTAAGCCATATGAATAGCTTGCGTATGAAAAGGATAATCAGAGGGATTGGCAGAATATTTCCGATAAAAGCAAGTATGAACGCTTCGTGTATGCCAAGACCGAAGCCAACCCCATAAGGGATGGCTGCTCTAAGCTCAACCACAGGCACCATTGCCATTAAAAGAGTTATAATCCTAACCTTCCACATATTGTAGTTAACCTTCAATAAGGAAAGCCTTATATCCCTTATAAGCTTCGTAGAGGTCAGCCTTGCTTATCGCCTCCCACGGAGCGTGCATTGACATTACGGCAATTCCGCTGTCAATTACTTCCATACCGTAAAGCGAGAGAATATAAGCTATAGTGCCGCCACCGCCTATGTCGACCTTTCCGAGCTCTGCGGTCTGATAGACAACATTATGCTTATCCATCATTCTGCGAAGCTTGGCGAGATACTCTGCATTGGCGTCGTTAGAGCCCGACTTACCTCTTGCGCCCGTAAATTTGCAGAATACGAGACCGCGACCGAATTTGGACGCATTCTGTTTCTCAAATTTATCAATATATAGCGGGTCGAGCGCCGCATTTACGTCAGAGGAGAGCATACGGCTGTTTCTGAAACATCTGGAGAGATTGATTTCACTGTATATGCCCATTCTGTCAAGCACTTCCCTCATCATATCCTCGAAGAAATGCGACTCCATTCCCGTCGCGCCAACGCTTCCAATTTCTTCCTTGTCCACGAAGAGACCGCATGAAGTCGTCTTGGGATTTTCCACGTCCAGCATTGCGATTGCTGATGGATATGCGCAGCACCTGTCGTCATGCCCGTATGCGAGTATCATGGAGCGGTCAAGCCCTGCGTCTCTCGCGCGTCCGGCAGGTACAGCTTCAATTTCCGCCGATATAAAATCGTCCTCTTCAATATCGTATTCATCCTTGAGCAGTTTAAGAATCGCTTCCTTAACCGCTTCCTTCTTGTCTCCCTTTGCAGGCTTGGTGCCGACAAGAATATCGAGATCCTCACCCTCGACAACCTTAGCGGCAACCTTCTTCATCTGCTCGTCTGCGAGATGTATCAGAAGATCGCTCACAAAGAATACAGGGTCGTCATCCCTCTCTCCGATATTTATGGTAATCTTGCTGCCGTCCGGCTTTACCACAACGCCGTGAAGCGCAAGCGGAATCGCAACATAGTGATATTTCTTAATGCCGCCATAATAATGAGTGTTCAAATATGCGAGTTCCTCAGACTCGTAGAGCGGATTTTGCTTGATGTCGAGCCTCGGCGAATCAATATGCGCTCCGAGCACATTCATGCCGTCGTTTATGATGTCCTCTCCGATATTGAGCAGCATAACAGCCTTTCCCATATTTACGGCATAGACCTTGCTGCCCTTGCCAAGCTTCTGATTCTTGGCGATCACATCTTCAAGATTGAGATAGCCGTTCCTCTCCGCCATTTCTATAAGAAGCTCCGTACATTCGCGCTCGGTTTTGCCATTGTCGAGGAAGTCCCTATAATCCTTGCTGAGCTTCTCCAGCGCAGTCAAATCTTTCTTAGTATAAGTTGTCCAAGCATTGTCGTGTATCATTTCTACCTCCGATTTACGTAAAGTTTACTTTACAATATATTGCTTTAATATATGAATTTTAGAGTTTTATTGTTTTAGTTATGTAAAGTTTGCTTTACATAACTAAAACCTTTCAAATGCGCCTTCATTGTAACATAAAGCCACTTGCTTTCAAACACGAGTAATCAAAATATCTTTAGAGCAAACGCCCATAAATTTATAACAACAAACGGTCTGCGAACCATGTCAAAACTGTCATAAAAGTTGTCATTTTTTATAAAAATTCAACAATAATCCAGCAAGCCTTAAAAACAAGCACATTCACAGGTTATCAGCATCGATTTTACTACCGATTTACTACTTTTGATTAACGGATTGAGCCCTGATATAAAGCCTCTTAAAAACTTGTGAATGAAATAGCAACAGAACACGCCGCAAAAAAGTGGCGCAGCATCTCCGAACGGAGGCGGAAACAGCAACAGAATACCGACCCTAAAAGCAGCGTGCCAGCGCTTCCGACATGGGAGCAAAAGGACACTGCTCTTTTCATGCCCTGATGTTACGCAATACAACAAGTGGCCAAGCGGGCACAGCAGTTAATAGTCAGCAATTGATTCAATGATTACCAGATTTCAATACCTGACGCAAGGAAGCTTTCCAGGAAATTGATCAATGGAAGCCCCGAAGCTTCTCCGACCGTGACCCAGCGGTATTCGCTGTGTTCAGCAGGATTCAAAAGAACGCTTCCCTGCTCTGCCTCAGATGCAATCACAATTTGAAGTGTCTGTCGATTTGGAAGCTCTGAAAAATTTGAAAATGTATAAAGAATCCTGCCCGGTTTGACTTTGAGGCCCGTTTCCTCCAAGACCTCTCGCACTACCGCATCCTCCAGAGTTTCTCCCATCTCCATACTGCCGCCGGGTATATCCCATTTATCAGGCATATATGTTTTTGTTTTTGTTCGGTGAAGAACAAGGAAACGATCACCGTTTCGGATTAGAGCATGGATACCTACATAGAAGAGCGTGTTACGGACGGAAATTGCGTCAATATAGTTAGACAGCCGAATGATGTGCTGAGCTTCATCCTTGATCAACTCGTCATATGAAATCGCGTTGACCCATAGCAGATCGAACATCTGAAAAGAATCACTATAAAGAGGATGTCGTTCGGAAAGGGCTATTTCAAACGTGGATGCTATCTTATTCATTCTTTTACTATGGCAATAATTATAATAGGGCTCAAAGAAAAGCGTGTGGTCAGTAATCAAAACAGAGGCTGACACGTCTGCGTCAAGAAAGCGCAACTCAATCTGCGGATACTTTTGACGAATTACATCATATTCCTGCAGGACATCCATCAGTTTTGAAGAAAACCATTTGGTCCTTCTGTACGCTTCAATCACTTGCTGAGATTGCATATCATGCTGCAAAAGATGTTGAAGCATTCCGGTATCTCCGGTCTCGGTAAACGCGACCGAAAGTGCGTCAGGAGTCCACGGGTTAAGCAGCAATATCCGAACCGTGCCGTTTTCTTGTACATTCTTAATCAGAAGGTCGAGATAGCGATTTCCAACAGATCCCAAAAATGAATTGCCCGTTTTCGCCAGCAAGCATACAACAGAGGAACCTGATATCGCCTTGCTTTTCATGATTCCTCGAAGGTTGTTAGTTTCTGTAACAAACAATTGCTGAAAGCCTATTTCTTTATAGGGATCTGAAAGATCCGCAGGAGACTGGCCTGTTTCTTTTTCTTTCTGATCAAAGATGTTTAATACGCTTTTTGTAATTGCCAAACGAAAGTCCTTCTGGAAATCCGGTAAGCTTTTGAAGCGCCGAAAAAGCCCCGGTTTTTCATTGGACGCGTCAAATTGGCGCAGAAAATTCTGAACCTTGGTATACTGTTCCACATTGAAGCTTCCGGGTTTTAGCGGCGTTTCGTTGCGGAAGATCATTATGTGAGGCGTCCCGGTTTTCCGGAAATTGTAATAGGCACGTTCAAATTCCTCTTCTGTTCCGGATTCATATTCACGTTGTTTTTCGTCAAAGCCTCCTGTGGGGGTCCCGAAACGAGCTCCGATAATCCCAACAAATATGTCAATAGAGTCGAATTTCGATTGCTCGAATATTATGTCCTGGGGCCTGCCCATTTCCGGTATCGCATTCTTTTCCCAACGAAACAGCTGAACAGAAAACCCGAAGTGTTCACCCATCGAACAGTTGATTTCTTCAATTATCTGCTCTGCTGCTGCACGGTATTTCATCATATCGTTACAGGATGCCATAAAGGCCCGTATTGTTTTCATCCTTTCACCTCCAGGGTATTAAAGCCGAGATCCGATAATCTCCGCTTTGAATAAAAGATATCGTTTCTTTCTCGTGCTACTTTATTCCATTTTTCTATCAATTCAGGAAGGGACATATCCAGCAGACTGCCGAGCAAAACTTCATCGACTTGATTTCCGTCATCAATTGGTATTATTACTGTTCCGTTTGGTCGGATAATCATATAATTTGCATTACGCATTCGTCTTGTTACAAGTTCTACATGCCAGCGGTGTTTTTTTTCAGAGATTCGCCGTACGATATGGATGAGTTCCTCAAGGTCTTTCGGAGCGAGCTCTAAATCAGCCCGATTTTGTATAGCGCGGTTTTCCGGCAGCATCTCATAAATTCGCCAGATATTTACGGGGTGGTGATCCATGAGTTCCGCAAGACCTTCCAAATTGCGACAGGAAAGGTTCTTTTTTGTGACTACAGTTCCAATCTTTATCGGTATATCCTTCGCAGCATGACTTTCAAGGATTTGCAAAACTTGTCCAAAGGAGCCTCGATTGCGGCCACAGGCCATATTGGACTCCTCGTCCGGACCATCAAGCGGAAGCCCAAGTAGGGACACTGTTTCTCTAATATGAGTTAAATATTCTAAAACCTGGTAGCCATTTGTCGAAAGGTAGACTGATTTTCCGGAATGATGCAGTGAATCTATAATCCGAAAGCAGCGTTCGGCGTCAATCAGTGGTTCTCCGCCGGTTATGTTTACTGCCTCGATATTCGAATTTTTGATTTTATCCAGAATAATCCGTTCTTGATCCAAGCCAACAGCTGGCAGTTTTTCTGAAGCGAAACAGTATCTGCAACTGTCTTTACAAGAAGAACAGATTCTCCAATCAAGCATTTGCATATCGTAAGTCCCTTTCCGTTCCATCATCGGACACTGTCTCTTAAAAGCTTTGGCAAGCATCTGTTTCAATACGTCAAACAGATGTTTCTTTTGGTTATTCAAATCACTTATCCAACGCTCTCGATTTCTTTAGGTGACTATACCAGACGCCGAGGCGATTTCATAGTGGCAAAGGCTATTCTTTCAGCTTCTATTATCAAGCGGGTCAACGCCGCATTAGCTGCGTCACACCTATAGCGCCGACCTGATCAATGCCGGAGATGATTACAGGATGGTGCAGTATCGCCACCTAGTTGCCATGAATGATCTCGATATGCTGCGTTACGGTACATTTCGAGGGCTACTGGCTGTATTCAAACCGAATTTCAAGTTTTTTATTTCAAATCTCCCAGGTCGGAAAAATCCGTCTCAAACAGGATTACCTCCGGCAGCTCCTTCTTTTGCAGGAACATGAGCATGTAGATTGGGAAATAGGTGATTTTATCTATCTGCTCGATGTTGCCGCCGCAGAAAACGTACCCTTCTTCGATACCGTAATCAGATTGCTTCAATACATTGTCCATGGCGTTGTGACGATAATAATCCTTGCCAGACTTGATCTCGATGGGCAGAACCTTACCGTCTTCCTCGATCACGAAATCCAGCTCGCCGAATTTCTTGCTGTTGTAGTAATAGAGTGTATAACCGTGGGCGGTCAGTTCCTCGGCGGCGACATTCTCATAGATGGAACCAAAATTAATCGCCGTCTCATGCTGCAATATCCGAAGTTGGATCTCACCGCCGTACTGGGCGGCCAGCAGGCCGACATCGTTGGAAAAGAGCTTGAACAGATTCTGCGACTTGGATAAAAGCAGAGGAACCTTCGGTTCGTTCACCACGTTTACAGGAAGTGCTACGCCTGCATTTTTCAGCCAAAGGAAGCTGTCGTAGTACTTGTCGAAACGGGCTTTCTCGTTCAGATTTTTCAGGATGAATCGCTTGTTTTTTGCATTTAGTTCGCTGGGAATTAGGTCAAAAATCTCGTTCAAGTACAGCCGATTCTGTTCATCGTATTTTGAGATGTCGCGCCGATACAGCCGTAGGATTGAGTTCTGCTCATCCGCAACGCGGCGCAGGTTTTTGGTTTCCAGGTAAGCGGAAACGGCAGCCGGCATTCCGCCGACGATGAGATACAATTCAAACAGCTGCATCATACGCTCGTGGACGAAAGAATCCACGGGCGCTTTTGTCTCAAAGGACTTCCGCAGCGCACCAAGGACTTTTGTACCCACACCGTTGGCAATGGCAAACTCCTCGAAGTCCAGAGGGTACATCTGGATGATATCCATATAACCGACCGGCGCGGAAACGATATCACGGAAGACGGTTCCCAGCAGTGACCCGCTGAGAATATAGTCGTAGGTGCCGTCCTGCACGAGGTATTTGATCTGCGTAATCAGTTCTTTGCACTCCTGCACTTCGTCGAAAAAGATCATCGTCTTGCCGGGGATCATTTGATCACCAAACAATGCGGAAAGACGCAAAAGGATATCCTCCGTGCTCCCTGCTCCGGCAAGGGCGGAGACATATTCAGGATTCGTAATAAAATCCATTTTTATGAAGCTTTCATAATGAGTTTTACTGAATTCTTCCACAATGAAGGATTTGCCGACCTGGCGAGCACCGACGATCATCAGCGCCTTGTTAGATCTGCCATTGTAAAATTCTTCGATTCGTTTGTAAATCTTTCTTTGGAGCATTGCCGTCCCCCCAATCACAATCACAATTACAAGAATAGTGTAACACAAATCCAAAGAAAAAACAAGCGCGATTAGCACTTTTTCACACATTTTTATTTTTGTCAACAGGGGTGGTTTTT
This sequence comes from Mogibacterium sp., assembly GCA_017515425.1. Taxonomy (GTDB): domain Bacteria; phylum Bacillota; class Clostridia; order Peptostreptococcales; family Anaerovoracaceae; genus Crickella. The sequence goes on along the minus strand of JAFWFU010000039.1, from coordinate 9,795 downwards.
ACATTTTTCCAAAATGGCGCTTGAGATGGTCGGTTGAAACAGGCAGGAATAAAACAACACAGACTACATTTTATCGACTCACACAACAGATGTTCACTGGATTTCAGCGGGTGCCTGACACACTATAGTTTGTACAAAGCGCCGGAACGGCGCACAGCCGATTTTGTAAAAATCGTTCAGAGGGGTATGAGGAGTTTTCCCCATCAAGCCGCGGGGCTGTCGCATTTGAATAAATGTGGCAGCCTCTTAACTTGCCCGCCTGTTGGTAGTCTCTTTTAATGCAAGCAACCTGAAGCCCTTGCAAATGCATGGTTTTATCAAAAAACAAAAAGCTCCGCACCTCTTGGACGCGGAGTTTGGTGGTAAAATGTAAGTATGATAAACCAAAACATTTTACGGCAAAATTATACGTTGTTTTCGAGGCCGTATCAACTAAAACTTCCGCTCGAAATCGGGCATGTCATTCCCGACAACGACTGCGTGCGGCTCTTGGGTCAATTTGTGGAGGAACTGGATCTAAAAGATCTGTATTCGACCTATTCCAGAGTGAAGGAAAATCAGGTGAGCCCTCGTCAGATGCTGAAGATAATGCTGTACGCCTACCATGAACACAACTACTCCTCAAGAGGCATTGAAAAAGCATGCAGGAGAGACATCAACTACATGTATCTTCTTGAAGGTAAGTCCGCACCCGATCATGCAACCATAGCACGGTTTCGATCGCTTCATTTCGGACAGGTCGCAGATAAGTATCTTGCCATGACAGTAAATTACCTGATGGATCTCGGAGAGATCAGCGGCAAAGAGATCTTCATCGACGGAACGAAGATAGAGGCCAACGCTAACAAAATACACATTCGTCTGGAAGAAAGCTGTAACAAAGAATCAGGCAAAGCTTCTGGACAAGACCGCGCTGCTGGTTCAGGAGTGTGTTGAGACATACGGTCTCAGAGAGATATGGCGAGGCCAGGTCAAAGAGAAGCATCTCAGCAAAATTCTCAGGAAACTGTACAAGATAAAAGAGGAAGAAGGTATAGAATTCGTGCACGGAAGCGGATGCCGCAAGACACAGCTGCAGAAGCACATCGAGCTTTTGGAGGAATATATCGAAAGACTCAAAGAGTATTCACGTAAGCTGGAAGTTCTCGGAGATCGCAACAGTTACTCAAAGACTGATCCTGACGCGACCTTCATGAGGATGAAAGAAGATGCGATGCTCAACGGCCAGCTGAAGCCGGCATACAACCTTCAGCTTGGAGTCGACTCAGGATACATCTCATGGCTGACTCTGTCTCCGAAGCCTGCCGACACAAGCGCTTTAATACCATTCCTGACCGGCATGGAGAAAGCACTTCATCACAGATATCCTGTAGTCGTAGCGGATGCAGGATATGAAAGCGAGGAAAACTACAGCTTCCTTGAGGACAGAGGTATCCTGGCCATGATCAAGCCTGCAAATTACGAGATTTCCAAGACAAGGAAATACAAAACAGACATCAGCCGCAGGGAGAATATGCCATATAATCCCGATGGAGACTATTACACATGTAAGAATGGCTGCAGACTTTACGCACACGGTATACACCATCAGAGAACTGCAAGCGGATATGTCCGCAAACAAACTGTATATTGGTGTTATGAATGCGCAGGATGCCCACACAGAGCTGAGTGCTTGAAAGGTAAGAACTGGAAGATCCCTGAAGAAGAGCGATTCAAAAAGCTCACAGTTTCCAGAAAATTCGAGAGGCAGCGTAAAGAATGTCTGGATCGGATCACAAGTGAAGAAGGCGTACAGCTCAGAGTCAACCGGAGCATTCAGGCAGAAGGAGCTTTCGCACTTTGGAAAGAAGATGAAGCCTTTCGACAATTCATGTGTCGTGGCCAAGAGAACGTCTACGCCGAAAGCGTGCTGATGGCGATCGCCCAGAACATAGATAATCTTCATAGAAGGATACAGAACGGAAAACTCGGAACTCATTTGTACGAGGTAACCTAAAGAAGACAAAAACTGAATAAGCAACGCTGGTTGTTGTGCGAAAAAAATAGGAAGCAGACTGACGACGACTGGATCGCTTGATCCTGTCGGAGACTGTCTGCTTTTTCCAAGTTAAGAGGCTGCCACATTTATTCAAATGCGACAGCCCCGCTGTCTTTTGGCTCCAAAAGACCTTGCTTGCCACAAACGTATCTTTCTCAGTTTTCCCTAAATCCAGCCTTGTCTTAGAAGTCCGCCAAGCGCCGTACAAAGCCAGACTGACGAACAGCACCGCTGTCATAGTCTGCTTTGGCGGTGTTTTTTTCTTGCTCGATCAAGCTTTGCGAAGCGAAAACGCCCTTCACCGACCTGCAATAGGAACGGTCAGCAAGCAGATTCGCACCATCAGAAAAAAGCAAAAAAGTTTTTGGCAATGGGTAAAAAAGCTTCCAGAAATGTCCGTTGTAGGGTGGGAGGAGAATTTCATAGCCGCATAACGCCATAGACTATCAGAATTTTTATCTGACGATACCTGACATTATGCAAAAAAATGTCCATTGAAAAGTGAGGGGGACACAATATGAACTCAGCTTTCGACACCTCGGAATCGGTTTTTTGCTCCGGCAGCCGTCAGCTCGTCCGAAAACTCCGGTATTCGGACATGGCGCGCTGTTTTGAATTTTCCGAAGGCAGTGTTGCCGAGGGCACGGGCAAAATCGGAAATGCATAACGTCATGACCTATCAAAAAAGCATAAAAATTTATGCGGATGGTTTAAAAAGCTCGAAAAAATGTCCGTTGTAGGGTGAGAGGACATTCTCGCCGCAAAGGGATACGGAAATTCAGTCTTCTCAAAGTGTCAGCTAAACAAGAGGTCAGGAAATGAACCCAGCCCTCGTCACCTTGAAATTGGTTTTCTGCTCCGGCGATCGTCAGCTCGTCCAGAGAATCCGGCTTCCGGACATAGCGCACCGTTTTGAATTTCCCGCAGGTAGTGTTGCCGAGGACTCGGGCAAGATCGGAACAGCATTACGTCATGGACTATTAAAAAAGCAAAAATCTATTTTGTCGACGGTTGAAAAAGCTCGAAAAAATGTCCATTGAAAAGTGGGAGGAGGATCTCGCCGCCAAAGAGGTACAGCCAAACAGAAAATCAGGAAATGAATTCAGCCTTCGTCGCCGCGGAATTGGTTTTCATCCCTGGCATCCGTCAGCAAAAAGCAAAGTTTTTTCAGGCGATACCCCACAAACGCATAAAAATTGTCCGTTGTAGGGTGAGAGGACAATTCCAGACCGGCATAACGTTATGCCTTATCAAAAAAATATTTTAGCAGATGGGTTATTAAAAAGCTCGAAAAAATGTCCATTGAAAAGTGGGAGGACAATTTTGCCGCAAAAGCGGTACAGCCAAACAGAAAATCACGAAATGAACTCAGCCTACGTCACCTCGAAATCGGTTTTCTGCCCTGGCTGCCGTCAGAAAAAACAAACATTTTTTCAGACGATACCTGACATTCGGCGTAAAAATGTCCGTTGTAGGGTGAGAGGACATTTTCGCGCAAAAGCGTCACAGCAAAACAGGAAATCACAAAACAAACGATATATCTAAAAAGAAATGGAGGAATTATGATGAAGCGCATTTTGGTAATTGATCCGGAGTTTGAGGCGAAGTGCCCGCCTCTGACCGAGGACGAGCTTTCGCAGCTCGAAGAAAACATCCTGGAGGAAGGGCTTGTCCTGACACCTATCATCGTGTGGAACAACACGATTGTGGACGGTCATAACCGCTACCGCATCGCACTGGAGCATCCGAACATTGAGTTCCGCATCCATGAAAAACCGTTCAACAATAAATACGAAGCGCTCTCGTGGATTTGCAAGAACCAGCTCGGACGGCGAAACCTCACGCCCCAGCAGAAGAAATACCTGATTGGACAGCGTTACGCTGCCGAGAAGCACGCAACATTTGATCTTGGCAATCAGTACACTTTACCCCGCGAAAGTGACATGGAACACGTTCTCGTATTGCAACCGAAACAAATACCAGCGAGAGCTATGTGATGCGAGCGGATTGGTATGCTCAGGGAGTTGACGCCGCCGAAGAAGTGCTTCCTGGCATTAAGAACGACCTGCTCCTTGGAAAGTTTAAGCCTCGTGAAACCGACGTGGCAGCAGTCGCCCGCGCTTCGCCGGAGGAACGCCGGGAAAAAGCAGAACAGCTCAGGGCAATCCCGGAAAAGAAGCCCAAAGCTAACAATACGAAGCGCTGGCAACAGGCTTACGCGGCAATCGACAAAAGTTACGAGGATATGAAGGAACCCAAACGTGCCGACGAGGACTCGGCGATGGTAAGCCTGCGTTATGTGGCGCGAAATATGATTGAATGCTGCGACGTTCTCTTTGACAATTTCCCCGACTTATTGGAAAAGCCGGACTACAAGGCTCAGGTCATTGAAGTCATGCAGGAACCGAAACAATATATTCTCAAATTGGAGGAAGGAGATGATTTTGAATAAGACAGATATTCCCATCTGGGAAAAATATACGCTTACTATCGAGGAGGCGTCTCGCTATTTCCGCATAGGCGAGAACAAGCTGCGGAAATTGGCGGAAGAAAACCCCGCCGCTGGCTGGGTCATTATGAACGGCAACCGTATTCAAATCAAGCGCAAGCAGTTTGAAAAGGTGATAGACAGTCTGGACGCGATATAAAAAATGTGGAAGTCGAGCCCTGTATGTGCTATAATGGCAATCGGCATATCAGGGCTCTTTCCGTCTGAAGGAAAGGAGCATTTTAAAATGTCAGAAAAGAGACGAAACAGCAAAAATCGCATTTTGCGGTCAGGAGAGATCCAGAGAAAAGACGGAAGATATGCTTACAAATATGTTGACGCCTTTGGCAAGCCGCAGTTTGTCTATTCGTGGAAGATTGTCCCTACGGATAAGACGCCCGCAGGGAAACGGGAGGATATTTCTCTAAGGGAAAAGGAACAGGAGATACGGCGGGATATCGACGACGGGATAGATACCCTCGGCAAGAAGATGACCGTCTGCGAGCTATACGCGCAGCAGATACGCCACCGCGGGAATGTGAAATACAATACCACCGTGAGCCGCAGCCGCCTCATGCGTATGCTGAAAGAAGATCCCATCGGAGCCTGCCCCATCGACAGCGTGAAAATGTCAGACGCGAAAGAGTGGGCGCTCAGAATGAGGGAAAAGGGAGTTGCGTTCAGCACCATCCGCAACGACAAGCGATCCCTGAACGCCGCGTTTTACACAGCGATACAAAACGATTGTGTGCGTAAAAATCCGTTTGATTTCCCGATCACCGATGTATTGGAGGACGACACGGAGCCGAAGGAACCTCTTACCCCGGAGCAGGAAGAAAGCCTGTTATCCTTTGTCAAAAACGATAGCGTCTACTGCAAATACTATGACGAGATCGTGATACTGCTGGGAACAGGACTTCGCATTTCCGAGCTGTGCGGATTGACCGCCGCCGATGTGGACTTTGAGGAACGTAAAATCCATGTAGACCACCAGCTATTACGCTGTAAGGAAAAGGGCTACTACATTTCCACCCCCAAGACCAAAAGCGGCATACGCCAGATCCACATGAGCGAGAATGTCTATCAGGCGTTTCTGCGAGTGCGGGACAACCGGAAAAAAGTAATGCCCGTCATCATTGAGGGCTATACCGATTTCCTGTTTCTGAAGCGTGACGGTTACCCCAAGACAGCATCAAACTACGCCATGACGCTTCTCAATCTTGCTAAGAAGTACAATAAGTGCCACGAAACGCCTTTGCCGAAGATGTTTTCAGCCCATGTCCTGCGTCACACCTTTTGCACCAATTTAGCCAATGCGGGCATCAATCCCAAAGCCTTGCAGTACATCATGGGTCACGCGAACATCACCATGACGCTGAACTACTACGCACACGCTTCGTTTGACTCCGCGAGGGCTGAAATGAAGCGATTGACAGCGTGAAGGATGGCGGGAATTTACTACTTGCTTACTACTTTTCAAAGCGAAATGGCAAGAGGATTTAAGCATATTTGTGAGATTCTTCCGAAAAGCAAAATGCCGGAAACGCCTGTAATATCAGGCTTTACCAGCATACGAGAACTTTTAAGAAATTAGCTGAAACAGTGGTTGAATGTTTATAAAAATTCAACAACAAACATGCAAAGCCCTTGATATGCTCCTATTGAGAATCTTATTTGAAAAACTGCGAGTGAAATTGATATTTCCCTTTACCCGCACCTGTCACAGGAACAATTGCTCCAATTGACAAAAGTTTGTTCAGGATCTCTGATGCCGGAGATTTGGTAATCCCCAGTTCTCTTGCTATATCTGTTCTTCCAAATGCTGTATCAAATCCAAAACGATTTATGAGTTTCAAAATGTTGTTCGCTGATCGAACGGAAACACCTGCGCTTATCAATCTGTCAAAGTCCTGTTTAATATCACCAGAGTCCTGTTTGGCGATTTCAGAGTCCTGTTTAATCGCTGCACTGATGTGCATCGTCCTGTTTTGCAGCGGATTATTCTCGCCAAGTAAGAGATTTCTCAAAAACAATTCGAGATATTCAGACGTTTCGTGAACGCCTTTTTTCAAGTTGTTGTAATTGGCGCGAACCATAGCGTTGCGGAAATACCATGCGTTCTTTTCGAAAATATTATTGGTCACATCAAACCCGAGCGACCGCAAATACTTTATGAAGAAAACAGCTGTCGTTCTCGTATTGCCCTCACCGAAAACATGGATCTGCCACAAGTGGGAAACGAAAAGCGCGAGATGTTTTATAATTCCATCCATAGAAAGCCCAGAATAATTAAACGCTTTTTCCTGTGAAAGGTCATACTCAAGTGTTTCGCGCAGTTCACTCCATCCACCGTACAATACGGTATCGCCATCGAGCACCCATTCTTTCTTGGTGATATTATAATCGCGAATCTTCCCGGCGTGCTTATAAACGCCTTCAAACAGGCGCTTATGAATCGACAAATACTGCGCGGCAGAAAAAGTAAAGCCTTGTTCCGATATCATTTCGGAGATGCGGGGAGAGACAGTATCACCTTCCTCTGTGACAAGCTTTTCCTTCTTGCGGTCTGTTTTGTAATACGATTCGATCAGAGCTTTTGCTTCATCGATCGTAATTTCACCCTCGATATTTCTTTTTGCCACTTCTTTTAGGTAGTCGGATGTTTCCAGGCCATCCACCGCTTGAAGTCCGATAGCCGTCGACCAGGCATAGCTCCGCTCTCGCTTATCCGGGTCGGTTGCGCGGCGATACTCCTCAAAGGGATCGGTATTCAAATTGCCTGTTTTATTTGTTGTTTTGTCTCCCATAATGACCTCCTGAGGATCGATGTGTTTTATTTAGTATAATCTTTGCTTTTATATGAATGAAACTATTAAATTAAATTTTTGCAAGCAGCACTTCTATAGCATTCAGGACAATTGTGCGCTTTTTTGAATATAGAATATGCGCTCCTCTCGTTCTTTGCATTTTGCTAGAATGTGGCAATGATGTGTAAATCCGATGCCAAGAAAACTATCTGCATCTATATCTGGAAATTGCAGCTGGGAGGCTATCGTACATTTTGGAAATTGCAATTTCCAAAACAGGAGATTCTTGCTCTGGCACTTCGATATCTTCTTTCCACTCCTCATAGAATCTTCTCATATTACGCCATTACGAACCAGACTCCTTCTCATCAATTATACTTTCTCTACATATTAGCATACTTGTCATGCATATACTATGTAGAGGCACTCATGATCTTTAGAGCAGACGCCCACATATTCATAACAACAAACGGTCTGCGAATTATATCTACAGACCGCTTATAATTATTGACAATACCTGATTGCAAGGCTTATAAAAGATTCTTCACTTCGTTCAGAATGACAAACACTTACATTGAGCAACCGTGTTGTCATTATGAGCGTAGTCGAGAGATCTTTTGCGGAACGGTTACAACGACGGATATTTTTTTCACTATTCTTGCCGTTATACGCCTTTGCCATATCTGGCAGTTCCCGGCAGAGACGAATGTCACCTTGCCCGTCTTTTCATCTACTTTCGCCACAGCCTTGTTTGATGTATACCATCTGACCTTTTTAACGTCTAATACCCATCACACATAAATGTTTCTTCGACTATGGTGTCGCCGTTATAGACTCTTATCCATTCGCATCTGTCGAATGTAGTTGTCAGCTCAGGCCAGATATTGCTTAGTCGTCCCTGTACTGATGTTCCACGCACCTGTACGCTTCCGCTAAACGGAGCAAATTTTACCATTATCTGACCGAAGGGATATTCACTTGAATCTATTGACTTATCTGCCTGTCCGGGTTTAGGTTCTGCACCGTCAAGCGTCCATGCAATGGTTGTATTCGGATCACTGACTTCTGCTTTGGTTCTTCCTACAAATCCATTAGGCCCATAGCCGGAGCCGGCGTTAGTGGTAAAGCTGTACTTGCTGCCGTCGGCATTGAAGGTCGGGTGCTTCCTACTAAAGTGGACTCTTCTTACCACGCCACTTTCTGTTTCAATATTCCACCACGCATCTAGCCCGTCCGCAGTCTTGCCCTCTACGGTTATATCTTCGATAAATCTACCGTCGTTATAGTATTCGGCGTAGCGTTCAATCTTGGACGGTATGAGGCTAATGCCTTCTGCTTCTATCGCTCCCTTGCTCGACTTTGGAACAGGTAAGGTAATTTGAGTTCCGATGGTTACCCTAAGAGAGTTCCCACCGAACTTCATCGTCAGCGAGGCTCCGGGCTTAGTAATTTTCTTAGTCTCTTGGTGGCTGTGACCCGTTTTCATCTTGACGGTTTTCCACGCACTGTATTTGTTCCCGTTCACACTTCTAACAGCAATCGTATATGTGGTCATCGGCTTGAGAACTGTATCTGCCCAGCGTCCAAACGTGACGCCGTCTATAAGATTAAAGGATCTCTTCTCAGTCTCCCCTTTGATAGAATAGCTATATTTGTAGCTGTAGACGACGTATTTTCCGCCTTTGGCAACTACCCTGTACTTTTTCTTCTTGGTGTATTTCTTTTTATTTGCCTTGCTCTTTTTGACGGTTTTTTCCTTTACCCACTTTTTCTTCTCGGATCGGATAGCCACTTGGTATTTCTGTGCGTTCTTGGCTTTCTTCCATTTGACAGTGACCCTCTTAAAATCGTCTTCCACTTTGGATGTTTCCTTAGCGGATGTGATTACCGGCGCAGCTGGGTTCTTGGACGCGGCATAGGCTAGTCCGCCTGTCAAAGGTATAAAGCTAAACACCACCGCTATCGTGATGACTGTGGACAATATTCTCTTAAACATACTTTTAAACATCATAAATTCAACCTCTCTCAAGCCTCTCGGCGGTCTATCTTCTCTAAGGAAAATCGCCGGAGATAATCCCTCTAGCGATTTCCTTACGTATGGTGGTTGCTCCGATATGAAACATATCGGAACAACCGTTAGTCTTCCTTCTCAATAATTATCTTTCTGTTAATCATTTAGAATATGAAGCATACTTAAGGATTTAATCCACCTATTGCATCTTATTTTATAACTGTTTCCGTTGTTTCCATATATTTCTCAATATGATAGATGCGCCAAAGAAAGGAATGCGCAAAACGGAAACATCGGCAACAACTTTACTGTACACAAATTTTATCATAATCCGTCTAATCCGTGCAATCGGAAGATTTGCTATGATAGTGTCAACTTATTGTGGAGTTTTTGCTTGACTCCTAACGTTTGTTGTAAGGCGCTCGTTTCAGCCCGCCCCTGAGACTCTATT
>JAFWFU010000038.1 GCA_017515425.1 Mogibacterium sp. | reverse complement strand
TTGGCGATGTGTAATATAAAAGCATGACGTAACTTCAATGCACCCTATGGTATACTTGCCATAGGGTGTAAACATTTATCCTTGACAACACGTGTGGGACGAAGACTACGACGAGTAACCATAAGGCGGCAATTTGCCGCCTTACATAATTTTTTGGTGCCTTTTGTTTCTGAGTTCTGATATCATTAGCATGGTATGGTGACAGCAAAGCACTGTATAACGGACGCAACAAATCTAAAAATCAAAGGTTTTACGGCCAACGAATTAAATAGTTGTTGCATCTATGTATCAGATAATCCAGGGGTTGATATAGCTTTCATTTGCACAGGACGAGCTGCTACGCCTCATTTATTCTCTGGAGAAGGACAGGTTATGCAATAAGTGCTGGTTATGGGATATCCAAGAATACCAGCATTCACGGATTTTTTGACGGCAGAGAAAGCTTCGATTTCAAGTAAGGCAGAGTCGCGCATTACACCTACAAAGGGTTCGATTGAAGCATATGGCCATGAGTATCTCGCGTCGCTTGAGGCAATGTTAATCACGGCTACCTATATACATATAAAGCAATAGAATTCATAAAGGAAAACTATGATATAGAACATACCTTATCATGGGATGATGCAATCCAGGATATGCAGATTATCTGTGCAAATAACGGAGGACATATTTAGATAATCCTTTTTGATTGAGAAGAAGAATGGCAGACTGATTCAGGAAGAAATATAGAGATATTAGTTTTGACGCAATTGTCGGGATGACTGGTTTCAACCTCCCTCAGTAGTCACTTCATGGTCGAAACCCCGATGTTTATAGCGGGGTTTTTGCAAAGGCACACCTTAAAACCCAGTGACATCAAGGGTTACAAGAATCGTATCCCACCGCCTTCACCAACTAAATATATTCTATCGGAAGTGCGTCTACTGTATCGCTGATTGGTAGACGATTTTCAGTTAGGCATATTACAGCACCACGACCGACTTGCTTTTCGGGGATTTTATCGAGAATACTGAAATGCTTTATCCAATCCTTGCTGACAGAACCGGATTTTTTTATCTCAATCGGGTGAATAGTGTTGCCGTTCTCTATAAGTAAATCAATCTCTTTTTTATCCTTGTCGCGGTAATAATAGATACCGTCGGTGCTTTTGCCCGCGTTAGAATAGCTTTTCAGAATTTCAGACACTACAAAGGTTTCAAAAATATTTCCGGACATTGCACCGTTTTTAAGAACGTCAGGACTACTCCAGCCTGTCAGATAGCACAGCAGACCCGTATCCATAAAGAACAGCTTCGGGGTCTTGATGGCGCGCTTGATAATATTGTTTTGGTATGTGTGAATAATGCGCACAAGGCCTGAAGCCGCTATCACTGACACCCAGCTCTGAGAAGTTTTAATGTCAACTCCCACCTCGTTCGCAAGCTCCTGGTAAACCAGAAGCGAACCTGACCGTGCGGCCAAGCATGTAAGGAACTTCCTGAATTTCACCTCGTCTTTTATATTGATGATTTGTCGAATATCCCTTTCAAGATATGTGCGGACATAATCGCGGTAGAACCATTCCCAATCACGGTTCGAATCCAGCAGTTCTGGCATTGAGCCTCGGTGTATAACAGACCATATGTCGGAATATGACTGTATGAACTTGCTGCGCTCTCGAACATAGCTTTCATCAGGAATAAAAGGTTGCTGATATTCGATGTGGAAGAGTTCTCTGAGGGATAGTCCGCTCATCTCAACAATGCTAATCCTTCCCGCAAGAGATTCGGAAGCATTGCTCATTAGTTCATAAGACTGAGAACCAGTAAGAAAAAATCTGCCTTTAGTCTTGTCTGCGTCTGCAATCTTCTTGATTGCACGAAAGAGCTGCGGCGCATATTGTGCTTCGTCGATGATGACGGGGTATTTTATGTCGCGGAAAAATAGCGTGCTGTCCTCTCTCGCTAGGGTTGTGAAGTTCTCATCATCCAAAGTAATATATGTGTATTTCGGATAAAGTTTTTTTATGGTTGTAGACTTGCCAACCTGCCTTGCTCCGGTAATCAATACAACCTTTGTCTGATTTTCCGCCTTTAGTATTGTTTGTTCGACTGCTCTTTGAAGATACATCTTCACCTCCGACCATAATGGAATGCAACTCCATTATGGTCGAAACACTCATCTTTGTCAATAGTAGAACTAAGAAAGATCTCTCCCGACCTCTAGTAAATGTAGAAATATTATAATTCCGAGCGATGCGCATTGCCACACTGAACGGAGTGCGTCATTTTGTCATCCTGAGCGAGCGTAGCGAGTCGAAGGATCTTAATTCGAATTGTCTAAGGAAATGTGTAGTCGCAACTTGTCGCTGAATGAATTAAACCGCTCCTCAGAATGACAGTGTATCACTCTTCAAAATAATAAATATTACCGCTTTGAGCCCCAACTGTTGATAAATATGGCAATAGTTAATCATAAGAGAGAGCTGTTATCGCAATTCGGAATGATGTATATGGGAAAATACGATGAAGATAGCGCGACTAGAGAATATTGGTTAGAAGTGTTAAGGCGGATAAATATAGACGATAGAGTACGGGTTTTAAATCCTATAAGACTCACATATACAAGTCCCGGTGAAGAATCATATTTTACTGTTAGGGAATGGTTTCAGTCTAGAGTAGAATTCGTGGAAAGCGACGCAGATAAGCTTATGAAGTACTATACCCCATACATAACTGCTGATCTTATGAAAACAGTAGAACAAGTATTGAAATCACCAATACATCAGAATTTGGTAAGATCAATGCTTAAATCACCTATGGGAATTTCGTTTTCTGGTATTAATGATGATATATTTCTAAAGCCCTATTTTCCCTTATGAAAGACTTGGAAAAAATGAGTGCTCAATATAAAAAATGAGAACAGATTGAAGAGGGTGAATCTATTTCAGTTTGTAGTGCTACTTTAGTGTCGGCAATTTCGCCGACATTTTTGATGCGCTTGATAGTAATGTAGTGATAAGTCTTCATACGAAAAACGGCTCTGATAAGAGCCGCTAAATCGTGATCTAGTTGAACCATGCTATTGTGGCGCAACCACCTTTGTAGAATACCAGGTTCTTATATCGTTGGATTGGTGTCCCGGAGAGGATTCGAACCTCCGACACCCGCTTTAGGAGAGCGGTGCTCTGTCCCCTGAGCTACCGAGACAAATATGTATTTCAGCCCTCGTATGATAGCATAGCTTCCTTGAAATATCAAGATGAATAGAGTACAATTTCAATGCGTGAAACTTGCCCGAGAAGGCAGTTCCCCGAGAAGAGAAAAGGTATATTATTGGAAAAAGCGAGGTCGATTATGTATAAAGAGACTTTAAGACAGGTTTGGGCAGAGATTGACATGTCAGAGTTTGACCACAATGTCAAAGAGTTCAAGAGACATGTCGGAGACGTTCCGCTGATAGGCGTCATCAAGGCGAACGGCTATGGACACGGTGCGACTGAATGCGCGAAAGTGTTGAAGTTTAACGGAGTGGAGCATTGTGCCGTGGCGACGATTGAAGAGGGAGTACATCTCAGAGAGGACGGAATCGAAGGCTCCATTGTACTGCTCGGATTGACACCGGCTCAGTGCGTGGATACGGTTATCGAATACGGACTCACGCCTATGGTAATGCACTACGACTATGTGAAGGCTCTTTCCGACGCTGCGGTCGCTGCGGGAGAGGAAGATTTCAAATGCCTGTTTGCCATAGATACAGGTATGGGACGCATAGGGCATAGGGTTTTCGCTGAGGACGAGAGAAAGGAAGCCGTGGAGATTTACAAGAAGTTCAGAGAGCTTCCGGGGATCAGCGTTCCCGGCGTAGTGACGCATTTTTCGACGGCAGATGAGGAGCAGACAGAATACACGAAGCTGCAAATCGAAAACTACAATGCATTTATCGAGATGTTGGCGGAAGAGGATATTCACCCAATGAAGATTTGCGCGAACTCTGCGGCTATTATGATGTACCCAGAGGTGCATTTTGACGCGGTCCGTCCGGGTATTGCGCTTTACGGGCTCGCGCCTTCGGCATATCTCAAGGGCAAGGTGTTGGATTTGCACCCCGTTATGACGGTAAAGGCTGAAATTCTCAACCTCAAGACTGTTCCGGCGGGTACGGCTGTCAGCTACGGAAGGAAGTTCATCTCGGAAAACGAAGAGACGAAGATAGCCACGCTCGGTCTCGGTTATGCTGACGGGTATTCGCGCCTTAATACGGGCAAGATTGAGGTTCTCTGCGGCGGCATTAAATGCCCTGTGGTCGGAAGCATTTGCATGGATCAGATAATGGTGGACGTGTCGGCTGTGCCGAATGTGAAACTCGGGGACGAAATCGTGCTCATGGGTAAGCAGGGAGATAATGAAATCAGCGCAGACGATCTCGCGGATATAAACGGAACGATTAACTATGAGATTACCTGCTGCTTCGACCTCAGAATTCCGAAGGTGTATGTGAATTATCCTAAGGGAATGCTCGATATATAGTAAGTTTGAAGGATTGCTCGAAGGTAGTGGTGTTCAGAGCGATACAATTCATACAATGGTAAAGATAGGAAACGATTGGGACGAATTATTGAAAAATGAGTGGGAGAAGCCTTATTATAGGGACTTGCGCTCATTTTTGCTTGCCGAATATAGGGCGGAGACAGTTTATCCGCCTGCGGAGGATATTTTCAATGCGCTGAAGCTCACGCCGTATAGCGAAGTAAAGGTTGTGATACTCGGACAGGATCCATACCATGAGCCGGGGCAGGCGGAGGGCTTGGCGTTCAGCGTGAAGGAAGGGGTGGCTTTGCCGCCGTCGCTGGTGAATATTTTTAGGGAACTGAGGGACGACTTGGGTGTGAATACCGGAACCTGCGGGTCTCTCAGACCGTGGGCGGAGAGGGGCGTGTTGCTGCTTAATACCGTGCTGACTGTGCGCGCCCACCAGGCCGCGTCCCATAAGGACCGCGGCTGGGAGCAGCTCACAGATAGGATAATCGAGCTGCTCGCAGAGCGCGAAAACCCCATGGTTTTCGTGCTCTGGGGCGCGAAGGCAATAGCGAAGAAACTCCTCATAGAACAGGCGGCGGAGACGACAGGCTCGGGACGCCGAGATTTGGAAGCAGAGGGCTGCGCCATGCGCCGCCATTTAATCATAACAGCGCCGCACCCGAGCCCACTATCCGCGCACCGCGGTTTCTTCGGCGGTCGCTATTTCTCGCGTTGCAATTATTTCTTGCAGGATAACGGAATAGAGCCGATTGATTGGAGTCTGGAGTCCGACTGCTAACGATAGCAAAACTTTCGATTGCGCGTCTTAGGCGCATTATGATAAAGTTGAGGCACAGTAAAGTTGTAATAGGTAGGTAATGCAGTAGAAAAAAGAAACTCAAATAAGTTGGGAAGGAACTAAAAAAGTAGCGAAAAGGGCTTGACGGACATGAAGAGAGAGCTTAAAATCGTTCAGCGTTCAGCGTTCAGCGTTCAGCGTTCAGCGTTCAGCGTTCAGCGTTCAGCGTTCAGCTAGAAATATGTTCAAATTCTGAAAGAGTATCCGCAGCTAAGGGATAAAACCTTTAGCTGCGTTTTTGCGTGCAAGAACAGCCTGTTACAACTTGCTATAACAAAGTTATTTCTTGTAAAATGAAGGAGGTCAAAATGAAGTTAGGACGAACTAGAAGCAAAGGCTTTCTGCCGCTCATAGTTATGGGTGTTATGATGGTAATATTCATCATGTCGGCAGATATAGTCATGGCGGCACAGCCTGTCAGGATATGGGACTCAGAGGGAGATTCCCACCGTATCAACAAAGTGCTGGTATTGGGAGTCAGCAAGGAAGCTACCATAAGCTATAAGCTGGACAAAATTACGGAAGTAAGCCATCTATGGAGCGTAGATGACCCCAATATATGCGAAATCGAAGAAGACGAAGAAGGTAAACTATCCATTACCGGCATAAAAGAGGGGTTGACAAGACTCAGGTTGAGCGTTGTTGCAACAGACGAGAAAACATATACTGACTATACAGTTATCTCGGTATATACCCCGACGGAAGGTGCGGAAGGTGTGACGAATAAGAGTACGGTCGCAACGAGGTCGGCGCATTCCGGCACAGAAAACAAAAATATAAGAGCGACAGTGCCGGCAGGAACCGGAATAAATGTGTTCGGCAAATGCGGAGACTATTACAGAGGAACAGTATCATTTAATTTTGATGACGATAACGACTCTACTGCCGCATTCATCTTGGCAAGTGATATTACCATTCCTGTAGTAAGCATTTCGCTTGATAAGACAAGCCTCAAAATAGGAAGGACTCAGAGAGAAAGACTTCGGGCTACGGTCACTCCGTCTATTGCAACGAATAATGCTGTAACTTGGAAGAGCAGCAATCCTGATGTCGTATCAGTAAAAGATAATGGAGTTTTAACGGGCATAAGCGACGGAACGGCGGTAATAGAGGCAACCGCAGACGGCAAGACTGCAAGTTGCAAAGTTACTGTTGAGGGAGAATATGTTCACACTCCGCTATGCTTAAGTACATCTTATGAAGCAATAGATATAGGAGAGACGGTCAGATTAAGTGCTATGACAGGCGTCGCGGATACATATGTTTCCAGCAATAGTGGAGTTGCTACTGTAGGGGATGATGGTACGATAGAGGGAATATCTCCCGGAGATGTTTATATAACCGTAACGTCTCTTTATGATGAAAAGGCTATTTGCAGTATATCTGTTAAATATCCTAATTCACCTAAGGTTAGCTATAAAAAAGCGGAAAATGGCAAATACACTTTATCATGGAAAAGGGTATCAAATGTCTCAGGATATCAGGTATATAAATATAATTCGAAGAAAAAAGAATATAAAAAATACAAGACGATAAAAAGCCCTAAAAAGCAAAAACTGTCAGTAAAGAAAGGGAAATATCAAGTAAGATCCTATAAAAAGAATAGGAATGGTAAAACATACTACAGTGCATTTACTGTGGCAAAAGAAAGCAAAGAGACGAGCGCAAAGTACAAAATAGTGTTCGTCGGCAATGGCGGTACAGGCGAGAAGTACACTCAAACAGTAGACTTTAATAAAAAGACTAGACTTAAAGCAAATAAATTCAATAGAGACGGTTATGCTTTTGTAGGATGGTCTAAATCTCCAAATGGGGAAGTAGTTTTAAAGAACAAGAGTACAACAAAGAAATTGACTAACAAAAAGAAGATTAAGCTATATGCAATTTGGAGAAGTGACAGAGACCCTAATGGAAAAGTTCAACGACAAGCTTTATTGTGTGCTGACTCAAATCACCCACAAGATAAAACTACGTTTCAAAAAGATATAATCCAAATGAAGACTGTTTATGAATCTGCAAATTTTGATGGGAGTAAAATTAAGGTAGAAGAATATGGAGATAAAAGTCCTAGCCAGATAAAAAACAAACTTGAAAGCATTGGGAAAAATACAACAAAGAATGATGTTACATATTTGCATATTTCATGTCATGGCGGAGCGAGTGGGTATGTAGCCATACAAGGGCATAATACAATCTCAGGTGCAGAACTGCGCGAATGGCTTGATGACTATGTAGATGGAACGGTTGTTATTACCATGTCGGCGTGCCACTCGGGAAGAACTCTTAGGGCGATTGTAGCAGGCTCGCAAGATGCGGTAAATATGGGGCTTGAAGAATTTGTAAAACAATTTGAGGCTGCGGGCACTGGAGCAGCAGCCTTGGCGAAGAATGGTAAATATAAAATCCTGACAAGTGCAGGAGACGGATACGGCTGGTTTTATAGAGGTTATCCGACAGAGGCAGTGAAATATTGGAGCAAAGGATTAGGCTATGATTATGATACAGGTTCTCGTATAATGTATGCTGATGGTGTGGGAAAAGATAACCTTGGTAAAGATTGTTATGGAAATCAAGATGGCAAGGTTACGCTCAATGAACTATATCAGTATGCGAAGCCGATACTATATGAACTTATTGTTGAACAAAGCATAAAAGGAAATGACCCAGTGCCATATCAGAAAAATGTTCCGCAAGTATATCCTCAGGGAGATGAATTTGTGATATATCAAAAATAGAATGAAAGGATGAAAGAAATGAAAAAAATTGTAACATTAAGTGTGATGCTGTGTTTGATAGCTATGTCCTTTTGCATTACTATTACTTCCTATGCTGATGATGTAGTATATATAAAAAACATAGAAGTTTATATTGGAGAACCGTATCCTGGTAGTCATCCTCCGGCAATAGGTGATTCCGCAGCAGTTTTTACCACTAAAGTTACCATGTCTGATGATACGATAGCTACTGAAGACAAGTACAAAGCGATGTCGTGGAAGATAGAGAGATATGATAACGTCAGTAAGACATATACGACGGTAGCGACTGGTGAGGGCGAAAAAATGGAATTTTGGCAGCCCTACGGGACTCCGGAAGGTCAATACAAAGTAACTGCTACATCTAAAGCTGATCCTCATGCATTTGGATATACATGGCATCAACAATATTATCCGTGGTACACAGAGACATTTTGCATTTTTCGACCTGGGACGGTAAAGGACGGAGAAATCACGACAATAACAGGAGATACAGCCAATCCACAAGAAAATGCAATCAAGGCGAAGGATATAAAGGAAACATATAATTGGGATACGAAGAAGTACACCTGTATATTGCCGGAATGTCCGTACCGGGCTGATGACTATACTTTCATAGGGTGGAAGAAAGACGAGAAGATATATCAGCCAGGAGACATTTATGTGGCAGGATATGAAGATGAGCCTGACGGACGCAATGCATACTTTGAAGCTCAGTGGAAGCCAAACTTCAAGAAGCCTGATGTCGTGGCAAACAAGGTTGGCAGCAGCAAGATTAAGCTCAGATGGAACCGCATGATAGGCGGCAAAGGCTATAAGATTTATCGCTCTACCAAGAAGAACGGTAAATACAAGCTCGTAAAAACTATAAAGAATAAAAAGACGATTTCTTGGACTGATAAGAGCGTGAAGCGCGGCGAGACTTACTACTATAAAGTTGCGGCGTATAAGAAGAGCAAGCAGCATAAAAGCGCATGGGTGCAGGCGTCGACCAAGGCTGCGAAGGTAAAGAGCGTCAAACTGAGCCCTAATCAAGATACCCTTAGGGGCGTGGTCGGCGGCAGCGCAGCACTTAAAGCAAAGGTAAAAGCCCGCGGCGGAAAAGTCCTCAGCAAAAAGGTCAGATGGTATACATCGAACGCGGCTGTGGCGAAGGTAGATGAAAAGACGGGCAAGGTGACATTCGTCTCCGCCGGGAACTGCCAGATATGGGCAAAGGCGTATAACGGCAAGAATAGTGAAAAAATATCCGTCGTCGTCACCGCGCCATAGAAAGATCCTTGCAATCAGGTATTGCCAATAATTATAAACGGTCTGTAGATATAATTCGCAGACCGTTTGTTGTTATAAATCAAATGAATGGTGTTCGTAAATCGCATTTGGCAAGTGCGCTTGCCAAAACTTGCCATTTCAAGGCTTTTCTGTTACTATTTGCGGGTGCAAGAGGCTATTTAAGGCAGGCTTTAGGTTCGCCTGCATAATATGATTTGGCATAATGCCAAATCAGCAATAAATAATAGAGATAATAATAAAGGAAGAGAAGATATGGGAAAGAGGAAAAGAAATAAAGGCAAAGGAAAAGGCGGAATGAACGTCAATAAAAAGGTAGAGAAGAAACTCGAAGATAAGATTGACGTTGAGGCTATCGAGGTTGACGCTGTTGAGGAAGAGACCGTCGAAGTGGAAGCTGCGGAATTGGAGTCGACCGAGGCAAATGCGGGAACGGACGCCAACACCAACTTAGAAGCCGCGAGTGCCGATATTGCCGAGGTAGAGACTTTCGCGGGAACAGGCGAAGAAATGGTGGAAGCCGTTGCCGCAGACACCGACACCAACACGGCAGCCGTTGAGGAAGTCGATGTTGTTGAGGGAGAGACTGTCGAGGCAGAGATTACCGAAGCTGAGGTTGCCGCGGACGCTTCAGAAATGCCGACCTTCGAAACGGAAGATTTCGAAACGGAGACCGTTGAAATGGATATTGTTGAAAGGAAGAAGAAAAAGGGCTTCAAGCAGTCCGGCGTCGTAATCGCCTGTTATGCAATGGCGGTCGTCATGTTGATGTACGCATTCTATTTGGCGGGAAGTACGGTAAATCAGATTAACGCGTATTATAGCACATATGAGATGTCTGCAAGTGCTAAGGAATATATAACCTATGTATTGCAGGCAATTCTCGAGCCGCTCTTCCAAGCATTTTTAATATTCATGGCAGGCTATGTCCTGAATGCGATAAGAAGGCTCGACCCTGAGAACTATTCGGGAAGGCGGCAGGCGGTTCCGTTTATGGCAAATGGAGTAATGGCGGCTGATAATGAAAACATTGTGCAGAATATGGCGGCAAACTCAGCTAGAGACATAACTGAGGAGAATATGGCTTCGGCGATTGAAGAGGGCGTGCAGGCTGTGACTGAGGCTGTTACGGATATTAAGGACAGAATATCGGACAGGGTAGAAGATATTAATGAAGAAGTCGAGGAGACTGTGGAAAAGGCGACGGACAGGCTCGAGGAGATTAAAGAAAAAATAGAAGAAATCGTGGAGACAGAGGAAGTCGCTGAGACCGCAAAAGTCGCAGACACAGAAGAAGCCGCTGAAACCGAAAAAACTACAGACACGGAAGAAGTGGCAAAAACTAAAGAAGCATCAGACATGGAAGAAGCTGCTGAGACGGAGAAAACCACTGAGACTGAACAAACCGCTGAGACCAAAGAAGTCACGGAGATAACAGATATAGAAGCAGTCGCAGAGGCTAAGGAAGCTGAAATAGCTGAGCAAATCGCAGAGATTGAAAAGCTCATAGAGATTGAGGGCGCCGAAGAAAAGAACGAAATCTAATGATTGAATGGAAAGAACTCGAATTATCGGATAAGAAAAAGATAGAGGACAGGATTTGCGCCAGCGGTTGCCACGGCGCGGATTACAGCTTCACCAATCTGTTTATTTGGCGCAAGGAATACAAGCCGATGATAGCTTGGTGTGACGAGCGGCTCCTCGTTGGAATGCCGCAGTGGAATGTCTACGCGTACCCGAAGGGCGACGGTCCCATAGAAAACTCGATAGAGCTTCTTCTCAATGAGGCGCATAACCGCGGGAAAAAGCTCCTGCTCAGGGGTCTGACGGACAAAACTCTCGCGGAGTTCCTCCCGCTTTACGGGGACAGATTTGAGATCAGCGAGGACAGGGACAATGCCGACTATATATATTCGGTAGAAAAGCTCTGCAACCTTCCCGGCAGGCACCTCTCATCTAAGCGCAATCATATAAAGCATTTTGAACGAAACGGCGAATGGGAGTTTCACAAGATTTGCGCCACGGGCTGTGGCAGAGTGACGTCCTGTAGTGAGCGCGAGGAGTATAAATGCTCGTCGATTTCGGAGGCAAAAGCGTTCGTGGATAGTTTCTATCGCGAGAAGGACGACCCCGAGCTTGCGGCTGAGTCTGTTGCCATAGAGGAGATGTTCGCCAACTATGATACTCTCGGGTTTCTCGGCGGACTGCTCTATCAAAACGGAGAACCCGTTGCGTTTACGGCGGGAACGGCTCTGGACGACCTCGTCTTTGACACGCATTTCGAGAAAGCCATGCCGGGCGTCGAGGCGGCTTATACCATGGTAAATCGCGAGTTTGCCAGAATGGTGGCGGCGGAGCTCCCGAATATGCAGTTCTTCAACCGCGAAGAGGATATGGGCATTGAGGGGCTCAGGAAGGCGAAGCTCAGTTACCACCCGGATATTCTCCTGATGAAGTATTACGCGAGGGAGAAATGACCTCGGATAAGACAAGCCTGATATATCGCGAACAGAGCTCGCCGCGGCAGGGGCATAACCGATTGCAGTATGAAAAAAACCGACAATTATTTAATAGAAATCGCTGATGATATTCGCAAATATGAAGGACTTCGCACTCTTTGGTGCGAAGTTTTTAATGATGAGCCGGAGTTCGTCGACAGCATGTATAAATGCTTCGGGGCGAACCCGGTCGAAGGTATATATACATCTGAGAACATCAATGGCTATGTGGCGGTCGATGATGAGGGCGACACCCTCTCCGCTCTGACCTGTTTTCGTTCGGGGGAATTCGAAAATCAGCCTGCATATACCAGCTATGCTATTTGCACAGAGCCTTCCGCGCGCGGACTCGGGCTTGCGGGTCGGCTTGTGGAATATGCGAGAGATATGGTGATTGAAGCCGGGGGAATATCCGTCATATCGCCTGCTGAACCCTCGCTTGAAAAATTCTACGGAGCGCATGGTTATGAGCCCTTCTTCTATGCGAAAAACTGCGAAGTCTCGACTGACGAGGGAGAGGACTTCGATTTTGACGCCGAAGATAGAGAATATGACAAATTCGCGCCGGCTTTTGAAATGACGCCGCTGGACGGAGCCTCTTACAATAGGTGCAGAGAGGTGTTTCTCACAAACCGCCCTCATATTATTATCGGTGAAGAAATGATGAGACTGATATATAATGAAAGCAGGCTTTCGGACGGAAGAACGGGTCTCTTTCGGGTAAATAAGGACGACGCCATATGCGCTTTAAGCGAGCAAAGCGGTGGGAGAATTGAAATCACCGAGCTCTTGATAAATCCCAGGCTGGAGGAAGTCTCGCCTGAAATCGCGGCGGAGATTGCGAAGAGAATTGCTGAGCATTTCGGGCAAGAGGACATTTCATATCGCACGACGGGCGCGGGCTATTGTCAGTCAATGGCAGCGGGGCTTGGTGTCAAAATAGAGAATGAATGCGATGGTGGAATAAAAACCGACGGGGACATCAACGCTAAAAATGACTCTGATGCCGCCAAAATCAAAATGGACAGCGTCGCCGTCACCACACAAATCAAAACAGACGCCGTCGCTTATTACGGGTTCCCTATCGACTAAAACATCACTCCCTGCCGGCTGTCATGCCAAAGATATAAAAGATATAAAATACACAAAAGACATAAAATGCACAAAAGACATATCAGAACGCCAAAACGAAGGCGCATAGCGCATGAGGACAATAGTTTTTCAAAAATGAGAGGAGCAATATAGATGAATATAGTATGTCTGGATATGGAAGGGGTGCTTGTGCCCGAGATTTGGATAGCTTTCAGCGAGGAAAGCGGCATACCTGAGCTGTCGCGCACGACGAGGGACGAACCCGACTATGACAAGCTTATGAAGTGGAGAATCAGCGTGCTGAAAGAGCATGGGCTGAAGCTCAAAGACGTTCAGGACACTATCGCGCGAATCGACCCGCTGCCTGGTGCTAAGGAATTCCTCGATGAACTCAGGAGCATGACTCAGGTAATAATTTTGAGCGATACTTTCAGCCAATTCGCCATGCCGCTGATGAAGAAGCTGGGCTATCCGACGCTTTTTTGCAATGAACTCATAATTGATGAAGAGGGATATATTGCGGATATTAAAATGCGCTGCGAACATTCCAAGCTGACTACGGTGCGCGGGCTTCAATCCATTGGCTACGACACGATTGCGGCGGGGGACAGCTATAACGACCTCGAGATGATACTTGCCGGCAAGGCGGGTTTCCTCTTTCGCTCCACGGAGCAGATTAAGAAGGACTATCCGCAGCTCCAGGCTTTCGAGGAATATGACGACCTTCTCACGGCGATAAAGGCAGCGTTTTAAAAGTGTTTTAAAAAGAGGATTTCGGCGAAAAAGAATGCGTTTTTTGGCAGATTTCAGAAAGATTTAACTTTCAATCTTTAGGATTGTAATATAAAATAGAGGTGAAAAATGCGACCATTTGCTGGGAGGATTTATGTTTTTTGAAATTAGCAAAGATGTATTTGATAAAATCCCGAGCTTCGTCTGCGGCGTCGTGGCGGTGCGCGGTATAGATAATTCCAGGGAAGTGCCTGCCATAAGGGAAATGCTTGAGAAATATGCCGGAGAGTGCAAGGCGTATTTTGACGCGTCGGGGAATAAAGCCAAGGACGACCCATGCGTGGCGCCTTATCGCGAGGTGTTCAAAGAAATAGGAATCAACCCGAATAGATATGCCTGCGCGATAGAAGCGCTTATGGACAGGATTGCCAAGGGCAAGGGAATGCCGTCCATAAATCCCGCCGTGGATCTCGGCAACGCGATTTCGCTGAAATACAGGATCCCGATTGGGGCGCATGACATGAATACCTTCCTGCCACCTGAGGGAGAACGTCGCGGCTCGGGCGACTCGGGGATAATAGTAAGAGCCTCGGAGGAGAGAGACCACTTCCTGCCCTTCGGTGCGCCTGCGGGTGAATTCGACGACCCTGAGGACGGCGAGATTGTCTATGCCTCGGCAAACGAGATCAGGACTCGCCGCTGGATTTGGAGACAGAGTGAGGTCGGCAAGATGACGGAGAATACGACTGCCGTATTCTATCCTATCGACGGTCTTGTCGGTGTCAATGAAGAGAATATAAAGGAAGCTATTGAGGAGTTCAAGGGATTGCTCGCGGAATTCTTCGGTGGATCTGCAAATTTCTGCGTACAATCAGGAATGGTGGATAGGGACAATCCGCGCATTGAGTTCTGGGGAGATATTGGGGCATAGCGGGTCTGCGCGAGCCTTCAATATCTAAAGGTCTGTTTCGTCAAATGGCGTGACCATATAACGGAAAGGGAAACTTCAATGAAAAGGACAATGATGAGGACAGTCTTAGTGCTTCTGCTCTCGCTGACAATGGCGGTGGGTCAGAGTATTAGCATGGTTGCATTTGCCGAAATGAGTGAGCCTGCCTCCAGCACAAATGACAATTCCGGTTCTACCTCAAACGGCGCGGCTGATGACGCAGATGAGGTCTCCGAATTTGTCGAGGACGAGCTGATAGTTCTCACAGAGGCGGGAACAAAAACTGCCGCTATTAAGGAGATCGCCGCCGACGCAGGCGGAACTCTCGAGACTGTCAAGACTCTTGGCGACGGAACGAGGCTGGCTGCGATACAGACCGACGAAGAGGATACGCAGACTGCCGCGGAGACAATCGCAGATGATGACAGGGTGCTTTTGGTGCAGCCGAATTATATATACAGGACGGCAGATGACGACGAACACGCCGACCCTAATATCGGACAGCAATGGCATTTGTCCGCGCCTGTCAAAAACGAGCATGGCGAGATTATAAGCAACCTCGGCAGCGCCGAGGTAATGGAGGCATGGGAACTGATAGAAGGAAACGGTATCGCGAGCAATATGCCTCTGATAGCCGTAATAGATACGGGATTGGATCTCGGGCATGATGATTTGCAGGGCAATATCGTCACGGAGAAATGCGTCACGATAAATGACGGAGTTATCTCCTCAAGTTTCACAACAGGAGACGAAGCTGATGATGATGACGGGCATGGGACTCATGTATGCGGCATAATAGCGGCGCAAACGAGTAATAGCACGGGAGTTTCAGGTGCTACCAACAACAGGATAAAGCTGTTCTGCATTGACGCAGCCATGCCTGACACCTTGAGCTTCACGACGCTTGATATTTGTACTGCCATTGACTATGCCACTCACGAGGGTGCGAAGGTCATCAATATGAGCCTCGGCGGATTGCAGCGCGACCCAATGATAGAAGTCTTTGTCAAGAAGGCGTGGAATGCGGGCGTTCTCTGCGTCTGCGCAGCCGGAAACGAGGGTTCGAGGAGTTGGACGTCTCCGGGAGATATTCCTCATTCGATTTCCGTTATGAGTCATGGTTCTTCGGGGAAATTCGCCGACAGTACAAATTTCGGCAGCGAGAAGGATGTCTCCGCTCCGGGCGTCAGCATTTTCAGCACTATAGACGGCAATCAATACAGCTATATGTCGGGCACGTCTATGGCGAGTCCGGTCGTCGCGGGGCTCGCGGGGCTGCTCCTATCCGTTGACGGCACTCTCAATCCGCGCGAGCTGAAAAACTATATTTATACGAGCTCGGGCAAGGAGTATTATGACGGCAGCACTAATAAAATCAACGGCGGCGGCTTTGGCAGGATCAACTATAAAAATGCTATAAGCAATCTCTTCCAGACGATGTCGTTTCAGAGAGACCCTGAGAAGATAGTTCTCAACAAGAGCAGTCTTACCCTCTATACGGGGATTAACCGGACATGGACGTCTTCCGTTGAATTTGAGGTGTTTCCAGCAACGGCGGGCAAGCACGCGGACGAGATACGTTTCGAGTCGTCGAACGAGAGAATAGTCACCGTCGACAGCGACGGAATTCTTACGGCTCGCGCCGCGGGGAAAGCCGAGATTACCGCATATTGGACGGGCGATAAAAGCGTAAAAGCCAAATGCAGTGTGACGGTCAAAAAGCCCGAAAATATAAAGATAACTTCTGTGCCCTACAATTGCAGCGGCGTCTTGGACGATACAGACCCAATGATATATATCGCTGCCGGGGCTTATGAGGATTGGGGCACATACTGCGACGGCTATGATATAGACCTTTCGGCGGGTGATGTCATCACGGTTTCCGTGCAGGGGACTTATATGCTCCCTGAAATTCTGATATACGACAGCGGCGGCACCTTGGTGGCGTATCGAGCCTGTCCTGACGCTGATTCGAAAATCGGGCGCACTCATGCCGTGCAGACCAAATACAGGGCACCGATAGCCGGAACCTACTCGATTTACATAACGAACGCGGAGGCGGACGACAATAATATTGGAGTTCAGTATAATATGAACGTAACAAAAGAGGTCAAGGACGGGGTGCCTCCTCCGGGAACAACCTATGAATTCCGCGGAAATATCTATGTGATTACGGGAGCGACGACGGCGTCACTTCTGAGAGCGAAGAATGCAAAGACGATAAATCTGCCTGCAAAGGTTACGCTCGGCGGCAAGGTCTATACGGTTACGGGGATTAAGCCGGGAGCTTTCAAAGGGCGGAAAACGAAGAAGCTCAACATAAAGACGAAGAGGCTGTCGAAAAATAGGGTAAAAGCCTCGCTTCGTGGCTCGAAGATAAGGACGGTCAAGATTAAGGTCGGCAAGAAGAAGGTCAATAAGAAATTCATCAAGAAGTATAAGAAAATATTTACAAAGAAGAACAGCGGGAAAAAGACTTCCTTAAAATAAAGAAAAGGCAGAACCATAAAGATGAAAAATCATCCGACTATCGCTTGGCGAATCGGATGATTTGAGGTGTAGGATAGTATGGAATTATTCTCTCTAAACAACGAAAGAAGGGAACGCAGAGCCATGGTGCAGCATAAAGGAAGGGCAGTGCCGGAGCTCAAGCCGATTTACGAGGCTGACGAGCATGGCGATTTTCGCGCGCTCCTTAAATACGCAGCCGAGAACTATTCCGGCGACATCGCCTTTATTATAAAGGAAGGAAAGGACGCGGACGGCAAAGCCCTATACAGCAATATTACATACCGCGGCTTCGAAAGGGATGTCAAGGAATTCGGCACGGGCATGATAGTGCGCGGCTTGGCGAATAAGAGGGTCGCCATAATCGGGAAGAATTCCTACCCTTGGTATATGACGCATTTCGCGCTCATGTGCGGGCTCGGCATTTCCGTTCCGCTCGACAAGGGCTTGCCCTACGAGGAGCTGGAGAATTCTCTGATAAAGAGCAAGGCGGACTGCCTCATCTTCGACAACGAGCATAAAGAGCTGGCGGAGAGGCTTATCGCGGCGGGAAGCACGGAGGTCAACATATATATATCAATGGAAGATGAAGAGGGCTTTGAGTCGCTCTCCGAGATAATGACGGAAGGAAGCGACGCGATTGAGACGGGAGATATGTGCTTCGACGAAATGGAGTCAGACCCGAATGCCGTGCAGGTGCTCCTCTTCACCTCGGGGACGACCAGCAAAGCGAAGGCGGTCATGCTCTCGCAGCGAAATATTCTGAGCGATATATATATGCTGGACAGGATCGCGGACATCAAGAGGGGCGATATAAATATGGCAATTCTGCCATTCCACCATACCTTCGGTTCCACCGGTCAGACCATGATGATTTCGCTCGGCGTTACGACTGTTTTCTGCGACGGGCTCAAATATGTGCAGAGGAATATGCAGGAATACGGGGTGACCGTGTTTATCTGCGTGCCGCTGCTTATCGAAGCCATGTATGCGAAGATTCAGGCGGGCATTGACAAGAAGGGAATGAGAAGGAAGTTCGAGACCGGACTTAGGATAAGCAGCCTTCTTCGGAAATTCAATATAGACATCAGAAGGAAGCTCTTCAAGGATATAATTGATGAGCTCGGGGGTGGGCTCAGAAATGTGGTGAGCGGCGCGTCTGCTCTTTCGACGGAGACTCTTAAAGGCTTTGAGGATATAGGCATAGATGTGGTGCAGGGGTATGGAATGACGGAGGCTTCTCCCGTTATTGCGGCGGAAAGCCCGGGCACCAAGAGACCGGGCTCGATCGGGCATTCCATGCCGGGCGTTGAAGTCAGGGTGGTAGACCAAAATGAAGAGGGCATTGGCGAACTCATCTGCAGGGGTCCTAATATCATGCTCGGTTATTATGAAGATGAAGAGGCTACTGCGGAAGTCCTAAAAGGCGGGTGGCTTTGCACGGGCGACCTCGCCAGAGTCGACAAGGACGGATTTGTATTCCTCTGCGGCAGGAAGAAAAATGTGATAGTCCTGAAAAATGGCAAGAATGTCTATCCCGAGGAGATAGAGGAGCTGATAGAGCAGTTTCCATATGTGGTCGAATGCATGGTATATGGCGAACCGCGGAAGGACGACGGCTCGCAGGACGACATCATACCGGCGGTTACCATAGTGTACGACCCCGCGCTTCTAAGCAGAGAAGGGGCGGAGAAAGTCGTGCAGGCAGACCTCGACAAGATTAACGAAATGATGCCTGTCTACAAGCATATTCACAGGTTCAGGCTGACAGACGAGCCTATGGAGAAAACGACGACAGGCAAGATAAAAAGATATGCGGGATAGAAATAGGTGGAAACGAAGAAGATATAGAGGAATTGGGATAGAAGAGTAGAAGGACAGAGGAATAGCGAGAGCAAGGCAAAAGACAGATAAAATCGGAGGGCATAATGAGTACAATTTTGGTAAAAAATATAAAGGCATTGGTGAGCTGTGACGGAGCTGACAATGTATTTGAAAACGTAAATCTCTACTGCAAGGACGGGCTGATTGAATATATCGGCTCCGAGGAGAAAGAGGCGGATAGGATAATCGACGGCAGCGGTATGCTCTGCTATCCGGGGCTTGTCAACGGACATCATCATCTCTATCAGGTGTTCTCGAGAAATCTCGAGCAGGTGCAGAATATGGAGCTCTTCGATTGGCTAAAGACTCTGTATGAGATTTGGAAAAATCTGAACGAAGATACCGTATATCTGTCGTCGCAGGTGGCTATGGGTGAGCTCATCAAGAATGGCTGCACGACGGTTTTCGATCATCATTATGTATTTCCTAAGGACTCGGGGGATCTCATAGGCGCCCAGGCGGCAGCCGCGGAGAAGCTCGGGGTCAGAATGTACTTCTCCCGCGGATCCATGGATCTCTCCGTCAAAGACGGAGGGCTGCCGCCGGATTCCGTGGTTCAGACCATAGACGAGATTATGAAGGACAGCGAAGAGCTCGTGGACAAATACCACGATACATCTTTCACTTCCATGAAGCGGCTGGCTCTCGCGCCTTGCAGCCCATTCTCGGTCTCTGAGGATTTGCTGAGGGAAAGCGCAGTTTTGGCGCGAGCGAAGGGAGTCCGTCTCCATACGCACCTCTGCGAGACGATAGACGAGGAAAACTATATGCTGGAGACCCGCGGCATTCGTCCTCTCGAATATATGGAGCAGGTAGGCTGGATAGGAGAGGACGTCTGGTATGCGCATGGCATACATTTTAATGACGAGGAGCTCAGGCTCCTAGCCGACACCAAGACGGGAGTCTGCCATTGCCCTATATCCAATATGAAGCTATCATCGGGCGTGGCGCGCATTCCTGAAATGCTGGATATGAATATTCCTGTAGGACTCGGCGTTGACGGCTCCGCTTCCAACGACGGAAACAGTCTGCTTGAGGAGATAAGGTGCAGCTTCCTAATGCACCGCCTGCATTCAGGCTATGACGCACCGACAGGCTATGACCTTTTGAAGATTGCCACCATGGGAACGGCTCGCATACTCGGAAGGGAGAAGGAAATCGGCTCCATAGAGGTCGGCAAATGCGCGGACTTCTTTATGGTAGACTCGAAGAGGATAGAGCTCGTCGGAGCCTGCTATGACCCTAAGTCCGTATTCGGCACTGTGGGACTTCGTATGCCTGTGGACTATACGGTTATAAACGGCAAGGTCGTCGTCGAGGGCGGCAGGCTGACAGGAATAGATGAGGAGAGGCTCGTCGCCGACTCCGAAAAAGAGCTGAAACGGTATTTGGGATAGGGATTCAGAACTGTTTAAGAGTAAACTTGATTAGAAATAAACTCTCTCGGAAAAATGTCTGCTCGGGGTGAAAAAGATTCGCTTTGAGCAGGCTTTTTCCTTTTTTGCTATCAAAAGCGTTGGATTTGCCGTCTAAGAGGGAGAGTTCTTTGCAGTCATGGGCAAAAGCCTAATCGCAAGAGCCTAATTGTCTGTTTACTTTAGGGTTAGGGATATTTTCCACTTAAACCCTTCAACTATTTCGTCATAGTCCCCAATCTTCATCACGCTGCCCGGGAAACGCTTCACCCATGTTTCGGCAAGCTTCTCGGCAAATTCTGTAGAGAGGGGCGTGCCTAGTTTTGCTGCGGCAGGTAGGATAAAGAGAGAGATGACTATCTGGTCGTTTGCCAGGACGCTTTCTCTTCTGAACTTAAACCTATGGCTCTCCATATTGGACTGAATATCATCAAGCATGGCGTCCGCTTCGCTTTGCAGAATAGAACTTATGACACCAGCCTCAGCATGCGGAAGCTCATCAAAATATATCTCGAGGTCTGCGAGGACGCGCTTAAACAGTTCGGGATATTCGTCCCTATTGAAATGCTCCGAGCAGAACCTATAATTCCTAATCAAATCGACAGAATTCATTTAATACAGATCTCCTTTTCTATATGACGCTTTCACCAGCGCTTACATCTTTCAATACGGATTTCCGCATTATTCAATATATCTTTCTACAATATTATAAGGCATAAGAAGCATAAGCTGCACGAAAAATCTCAATTAAGATCCTTCGACTCGCTTCGCTCGCTCAGGATGACAGATTACCGCTTTTCATAATAGCAAATATTAAGACCGCGAGGCTCAAATGTTGATAAACATGGCAAACGACATCATTTTCACAATCGTTCTGAGCGCCAAAACGCAGTAATTGCAAGGCATTTAACAAGTTTCCGGCAAAATCAAAATGGGGGGGGTATTACCGTTGATAACAATGGAAACCTCAGCGCAGAAAGCTAGAATTGTGGATAGCATGAAAGGCTGCGTTTTTTGCGTGGCGCGTAAATGCAGTTTATCAGTAGTTACAGAAGGTTGATGTGAAAGGAGAACGGAAGTTATGAAAGAAAAAACCTTCACGAAGGGAAGCAGTAGAATAGCATTCATAACAGCGCTATTCATAATGCTTGCGGCATTCGCAATGCTTATGCCGCTGAAAGCGCATGCTGCAGATGTTGCCGGGGGCACATACAAGGGCATGGATTGGCGCATTACCGATTCCGGTGTGCTTGAGCTTGGAAAGGCAGGTGCAAAGCAAGTTCTTATTGCCGGACAAAGCGGCGAGTGGGAAATAGACTATACAGAAGGAGGAAGCACAGAAGATGAACTAGCTGCGAGAAATAAACTATATGCAAGAGTAAGAAATGCCTGGCCATGGATGGAATATGACACTCAAATTAAAACAATTCAGGTTGTGGGGGACATTAAAGTAGAGGCAGCGATGTCATCGATGTTTGCGGGTCTGCCTAATTTGACAGCTGCTACGGGTTTTGAAAATTTCGATGTATCAGAGTGTAATGCAATCGATGGATTGTTTCACTACTTGCAATTTGAAAAAATCGGAAATGATATTAAAGATCTTCATCACGGTTGTCCAAAGCTGACAACATTGAGCGATATTTCAAATTGGGATACGAGTAATGTATATCAAATGCACGGAGTGTTTGCTCATACAGGACTGAGCAGTATAAATGTGAGTAAATGGGATACGAGCAGTGTAATACATATGGGCGGAGTGTTCAGAAATACCCCGATTACAAGTATTGATCTTTCAAATTGGGATTTCAGCAATGTGAAAGATTTATCGTATTTCTTTGAAGGCTGTGCGAACCTCACAAATGTTACTTGGCCGGTTGCCGAAAAAATGAATACGCATAATCTTAAGTATATGACGAACATGTTTAGCGGCAGTGGAATAACAAGTATGGATATGAAAAACTTTGACACGGAAAATGTTGTCGATATGCAATATCTTTTCTACAATTGCACAGCCTTAGAAGCTCTCGATATATCGGGATGGGACACATCAAGTGTGAAAACAATGAGGGGCATGTTCGGTAACTGCGTGAAATTACAGTCGGTCAATGTGTCAGGATTCGATACAGGAAATGTAACGGATATGAAGGAAATGTTCCTCCACTGCAATAATTTGGTGGCGGATCCTCTGGATGTATCAAATTGGGACACCGGCAAGGTTGAAGATATGAGCCTTATGTTTGATGGCTGTCACAAGATAGCAGACATAAAGGGCCTGGAAAACTGGGATACATCAAAAGTTAAAAATATGGAAGGAATGTTCCAATGGACAAATAGCGGCATCAGAACTGCTGATATGCTCGAATTTGATACCGGCGCCATAGAGGGTGATAGACTGAAAGACTTTTTGACACAGTCATTTGGTGCGGCAAGGGCTATACAGGATAAGATCGATGCACTGAAAGCAACAGGAAAGACTGATAGCGATCCGGAAGTTCAACAACTGGCAGAGATTAAATCTAATCTCAATAAAATAGCAGACAGAAATTCAAGTCTGACTGTGGATGAAAAGATTGATCTGCTTAAGGAAACGAAAAAAGCCTATGTTGCGACTGTAATAGAAGAAAATAAGCAGGCAGCGCAGGATGCAATCGATTATGCGGCAGAAAAAGAAGCAGAGGCAGCAGCTGAACCGACGAATGCCGAGAAGCAGAAAGTTGCAGAAGAAGCACTCAAAGCCGCACATAATGCTGTAAATAGAGTAGCCTCGAATGCGGCGGTAACAGGCAAAAACACAGATAAGACTGCCGCAAATAATCTTGCAAAGCAGCTCAATGAGGGGCCTGAGGCAACTCGAAAGGGGAGACTTACAAGAGAGCTTACAAATGATGTAACAGCTGCAAATGCAATCAATACATCCGGCAAGTCTGCGGCAAGTGTAAAAGCACTTAATGATGCAATCGCAGCAGCCAACGAAGCACTGGCAAACGGAGACGCTGCAGCCCTCTCAAAGTCTCAGGAGAATCTCAAAAAAGCAGTAGCAGGGCTGAAGGACAAGTCAGCTGCAGAAAGCGCATACGATACTGCAAAGGCAAAAGCAGATGACGCTAAGGCCAAAACAGATGAAGCAAAAGCAGCGTATGATGCAGCAAAAGCCAAAGCTGGGGAAGAAGCAAAAAAGAATCCAGGCTCCGATGCAGCAGTAGCGGCAGCAGAGGCAGCTAAGAAAGCAGCAGAGGATTATGCAGCCAAGGCGGCAATTGCTAAGGAAAAGGCAGATGCAGCTAATGAAGCTGGAAAGAAAACTGATGATCCTGCAATCAGAGCAGGTGCAAGCAAGAATGCCATAGGCGCTTTATCAGAGAAGAATAACTCAACTGGCGTCACCGCAGAAGCGGCAGTAGCATATGCAGAGCAGCTGGAAAAGGCAGCGGAGATTGCCAGGAATAATGGCGATACAGGAAAGGCAGCAGAATTAGAAGGCAAAGCCGCCGAAGTGTGGAATGATATTGCAAAGAATACAGACAATCCTGAACTGAAGGCAAGGGCAGAAGCCGAGGCTGTCAAGAAAGCAAATGCAGCACTAAGCACCGCCATAGCAGCTGCAGATAAGATTGACAGAAGCAAATATACTCCTGAATCTCTGGCAGCACTCGATGCGGCAGTAGAGCAGGCTAAGAAGGTATTGGCAGACCCTGCAGCAACGGCTGAGCAGAAAGCGGCAGCGGCAAAAGCTGTAACAGACGCTATAAAGAATCTTAAGAGCTTAGATTCGAAAGTAGGACAGGAGATTACAGTAGCTAAGAATGTATATGTAATCACGAAAGACCCTGGCGCTACATGGGACGGTGAAGTAAGCCTTAAGACAGCTAAGAATGCCAAGAATGTAAGCGTACCAAAGGTAGTTACATATGAAGGCAAGAGCTATGAGGTAAACCGTGTACAGGCAGGAGCATTCAGAGCAAAGAAGATCAGAAAGGTTACGCTTGGCGCTAATATCGAGAAGCTCGACAAGAACGCCTTTAAGAAGAGCAAAGCTACTACTATTGTAGTAAAAACCAAGTCCCTGACAAAGGCGAGCGTAAAAGGCGCGCTGAAAGGCTCCAAGGTCAAGACCGTACAGGTCAAGGTCGGCAGCAAGAAGGTCAACAAGAAATTCGTTAAGAAGTACAAGAAGATCTTCACGAAGAAGAATGCCGGCAAGAAGGTAACAGTTAAGTAAGGATGACAACGAACAAAAATTACATTATTTAAGCTAACGAACGATTCTGACGAAGAATCCGAGTTATAACCGTTCTGTAACTGAACACGCAAATAGGGGTCGCAATACCCCTATTTGCATATGTAAATTGTTTTAAAAAATATTCAAAAAAGCCGCCAGTTCATGTAACTAGGCGGCGACCAATAGGTAAACATTGTGTTTCACGCTGCGAATAACACCTAAGCATGCCGCTATTCGGCGGAGGTATAGGTTTGGCTGACTAAGACCTCGTCGCCGTAGTTGCAGTTGAATATAATCTTTATGCCCGTGAAGCCCGTATGCTCTTCTATCTCCTTGCAAAGCGATACAAATGTGGACTTCTGGGAGTCCAGCAGACTCTGGAAGGTTTCCAGCATTTCCGGGTCTTTGAGAGTTTCTTCATCTGCACCGGCTAAGATTGAAATATCGTAGCTATAGATTATGTCGTTTCCCTTGACTTCCACACTAAAACCCGTGGCTTCCGAAGCCGCTTCAATATCGCTTTTGACGGTCTCGTCCTGCTTGATTAGGCTCTCGAGGTCGCTCGGTTTCTCGGAACATGAGGTCGCCATAACGCCCACAACTAAGACTATCGCCACTATAAATGCGCTGATTTTCCTATTCTTCATCTCTATCATATGATTATTTGCTCCTTTCAGGGCTTTTCGCACGGGGTCAACGGATTTTAGTTGTCATTTCCACTGCCGAACAGATTATTAAGCAGTCCGCCGGAATTCTCGCTCCCGTCCTCGGCGTTTGAGAGATTGTTGCTCTTATAGCCGTTGTCGCTCCCGTCACCTGCATTGGCGTCGGAATTATTCGAATTGCCTGTATTACTTCCGTTATTATTGGCATTTCTCGCCTGCTCAGCCTCTCTCTTGGCTGCTTCGAGCTCCTTCTCAGCCTTGGTCTGAATCTCGGATATATCATCTTTGAACTCGTCCATAATCTCATAGGCTTCCTTGCGCGTGCGAACGGTCTCAAGGTCCTTTGTAATCTTTTCGACATAGACCTGAACCTTGGCAGCCTCTTCCGTATCATAGTCAGAAACCTCTACGCCCTTTACCATTTTCTGAGCCTCGCGGACGGCAAGCTTACCATCCATAACGCGATAGCCATAGGCACCGCCGCCTGCCGAAAGAAGCATTAGCACCAGCACGAGCAAAATCTTTACTCCGATTCCGCCTCTTTTGTTGTTCATTTCTCACTCCGTTTCTTATGTAAATCAACACTGTTTCCCTAATGATAACATATTAAAGCTATGATACAATGTTTACATGAAAATAAACTCTTTAGTATTGGAAAATTTCAGGAATTACACAAACCTCGAAATCGACTTTGACGGGAGCCGAAATATTATCGTCGGCGAAAATGCTCAGGGCAAGACAAATCTCGTTGAGGCGATTTATATGACGGCTTTTGCGCGGTCGTTTAGGACGAATAATTCGGCGGATATGATTGGCTTCGGCAAAAAGACGGGGCGGGTGAGCGCCTATGTGGAGAGCGAGGAGATAGAGAAGAATATAAATATCACGCTGAGGTCTGACGGGAAAAAGATGATTCAGAAGGACGGCAAGGCTGTGAAGAGGACGGCGGATTTGCTGAATACAGTCGTTGTTATCGTGTTTACGCCGGAGGATCTTCGCATTATCAAGGACAGCCCGGAGAAGCGGCGCGCGTTCATAAACCGCGAGCTTTCTCAGATGAGGCCGCGGTATTATGAGCAGTTGCGTCGGTATAATGAGGCTTTGAAGGAGAAGAACGCACTGCTGAAGGGCTTCTTTAATATAAGGAAGAAGACCTTCACGCGCGCCGACAACCTCGTGCTCAACGATATACAGAATTACGGCGGAAGCGCGGCAGATGGCGGTTTAATTGGCTCGGGTTCAGGAGATGGAGCAGTGGACGGCGACAAGAGCCTGAGTGCAAATGCAGGGGCACAGGGCGGCGGCTCAATCGGCGATGGTACGAGAGGCAGTTCAACAGCTTTGAGGAACCCTTTTGATAACAGCCGCCGCTACAATGAGGACTTGCTGGACATCTATGACAGGCAGCTTGCGGATGCGGGCTACGAACTTATCAGGTACAGAATGGAGTTCGTAGATATGCTCTCGGCGGAGGCTTCCGAGATTATGCGAAATATTTCGGGCAGCCGAGAGCAGCTCGAAATCACCTATAAGACCGCCTGTGATTTCGTGACCGCATCCGAGGGGAGGGAAATCCTTTTCAGTCAGATAAAGCATAATAGGGACAGGGACGTGTATAGCGGAAGCGCAACGCTGGGACCGCATAGGGACGATATTGAATTCCATATAAACGGAAACGACGCCAAAAGATATGGCTCGCAGGGTCAGCAGCGCACGATCGCCCTCTCTCTCAAGCTCGCCGAAATCAGAATAGCGAGGCAGATGTTGGGCGAGGCGCCCGTGCTGCTGCTGGACGACGTGCTTTCAGAGCTGGACCCCGGGAGGCAGAGATTCCTCATCAGCGAGATAGACGACGTCCAGCTCTTCATCACGTCCGCCGAGCTCGCGAGCGAGGTCGCGAGCTCCCTGCGAGGCGGCACCCTCTTTCGCATAGAGGAGGGCAGCGTCACACGAGTAGATAAATACTAAAAATCTTATTATTCCGCGAGCTGTTTCACGAGTGCCTGTAGAACATGGAATCAGCGGGCTTCGGGCGCGGCATACATAAAAATCGCAGAAAATTTCCGATTTAAGGGATTTTTTAAAAAATACTATATATTGTGGGAAAACTTGCATAAAAATCGCTTATATGGTAAAATACGGGCAAGAAACAGGGATGCGACGCCCAATTTTTTCATGTAAAAGAATTTACAATCCTATCAGAAAAGAGGAAAGAGAATGGCTCAGAAGCAAGAATACGGCGCAAGTCAGATAGAAGTTCTCGAGGGTCTCAAACCGGTCAGGCTCAGACCGGGTATGTATATCGGAAGCACCGGTCCTGCGGGACTGCACCATTTGGTGTACGAGATTGTTGACAACTCGGTGGACGAGGCGCTGGCAGGATTTTGCAAAAATATAGCGGTAAGCATAGAAACTGACAACTCCATAACCGTCCAAGACGACGGGCGCGGAATGCCGGTGGACATTCACCCTAAAATGGGAATTCCAGCCGTGCAGGTCATCCACACCCAGCTCCATGCAGGCGGCAAATTCGGGGGCGGGGGATATAAGGTCTCCGGCGGTCTTCACGGTGTGGGTGCGTCGGT
This sequence comes from Mogibacterium sp., assembly GCA_017515425.1. Lineage (GTDB taxonomy): Bacteria > Bacillota > Clostridia > Peptostreptococcales > Anaerovoracaceae > Crickella. The sequence goes on along the minus strand of JAFWFU010000038.1, from coordinate 36,166 downwards.
AGTAAACGCGCTCTCCACGCATATGGTCGTGCAGGTCAAGAGAGACAATAAGATATATGAACAGGAGTATTTCCAGGGCGAGACCGTCACGGAGCTGAAAGTGGTCGGCGAGTATAAGACGGGCAAAACCGGCTCAAAGACGCAGTTCTGGCCTGATCCCGAGATTTTCGACGATACGGTCTACGACTACGACACGCTCCAGCGAAGGCTCAGAGAGATGGCATTTCTCAACAAGGGGCTTTCCATATCGCTCGAGGACAAGAGGGTCAGTCCCCATAAGAAGGATCATTTCTGCTTCGAGGGCGGCATTAGGGAGTTCGTGGAATACCTCAACAAGAATAAGGAAGCGGTCAACCCGACGGTTTTCTACTACGAGGCGGAAAAGAAAGGCTATTCGGTTGAGGTCGCCCTTCAATACACCGACAGATATAGCGAGAACATCATCTCCTTCGCCAACAATATCCATACGAATGAAGGCGGCTTCCACGAGGTCGGATTCAAGTCGGCGCTGACGCGTACAATCAACGACTATGCCAAGAGGAATAAATTCATTAAGGAAAACGACGCGGCGCTCCAGGGCGAGGACGTGCGGGAGGGTCTGACGGCAATCGTATCGGTTAAGCTGACAAATCCGCAGTTCGAGGGGCAGACGAAGGCGAAGCTCGGAAATGCAGAGGTCAAGGGCTTCGTGGAGACGAATACCTCGGAGAATTTGACGTATTTTCTCGAGGAAAACCCCAAGCAGGCGAAGGTCATAATCGACAAATGCCTCAAGGCTCAGCGCGCTCGCGAGGCGGCGAGGAAGGCGAGAGAGATTACTCGCAAGAGCTCGGTGCTCGAGACTACATCGCTTCCCGGCAAACTCGCGGACTGTTCAGAGAAAGACCCTGCGCTAAGCGAGATATTCCTCGTGGAAGGTGATTCGGCGGGCGGTTCTGCCAAGCAGGGTCGCGACAGAAACCGTCAGGCGGTGCTGCCGCTCAGAGGAAAAATCCTCAATGTCGAGAAGGCGAGGCTGGACAGAGTTCTCAGCTCGGACGAGATAAAGAATATGATTACAGCCTTCGGGTGCAATATAGGAAACGAATTCGATATTGATAAGCTCCGCTACCACAAGATTATCATTATGACGGATGCGGATGTTGACGGAGCGCATATCAGGACGCTCCTGCTGACGTTCTTTTTCAGATATATGACGCCGCTCGTCGAACAAGGCTATGTCTATGCCGCCCAGCCGCCGCTTTTCAGGGTGAAGCAGGGTAAGCAGATATGGTATACCTATTCGGACGCTGAGCAGGAGAAGCTCCTTGCCGAGCTTAAATCCAAGGGCGGCAATAATAAGGTGGAGATACAGCGTTATAAAGGTCTTGGGGAAATGGACTTCAACCAGCTCTGGGAGACCACCATGGATTACGACAAGCGCACGCTGGTAAGGATTACCGTCGAGGACGCGGAGGCTGCCGACGAGATATTCACCACTCTGATGGGAGACAAGGTTCCGCCGCGCAAAGCCTTCATAGAGGAAAACGCGCGCTACGTCCAAAATCTGGATATTTAGCAAGAGACCCTTCGACTACGCTCAGGGTGACAAAAATCGCACCGAGCATTACACTCCCGGCGAGGCAGCACAGCGAGAAGAGTAGTCGTCTCTTCAATATAACACAGATAGAAATGGCGCTTTCAAATTAGGAAATAGCAGAGGAATAAAATGGCAAACTTGTTGGACAACAGCAATATAATCGAGCACGAAATATACGACGAGATGAAAAACTCGTATATCGACTACGCCATGAGCGTAATAGTCGGTCGTGCGCTTCCTGATGTCAGGGACGGGCTAAAGGCGGTTCACAGGAGAATACTCTACGGAATGCATTCCCTCGGCATCACACCCGAAAAACCGCATAAGAAATCCGCGCGTATCGTCGGAGAAGTAATGGGTAAATATCACCCGCACGGCGATTCGTCCATTTACGATTCAATGGTTAAAATGGCGCAGGATTTCTCCACGAGATACCCGCTGGTGGACGGGCATGGCAACTTCGGCTCTGTCGACGGAGACGGTGCGGCTGCTTCGAGATATACCGAGGCGCGCATGTCGCCATTCTCCCTCCAAATGGTTCGCGATATTGAAAAGGATACGGTCGATTTCATAGACAACTACGACGGCGAGGAGACCGAGCCTGTGGTGCTCCCTTCGAGAGTGCCGAACCTGCTGATTAACGGCTCTAACGGTATCGCTGTCGGCATGGCGACTTCAATCCCGCCGCATAACCTCGGCGAGACCATTGACGCCTGCGTAAAAATGATAGACGAGCCTGAATGCTCCGTGGACGACCTCATCAAAATCATCAAGGGACCGGACTTCCCGACGGGTGCCGTCATTCTCGGAAAAGGAGCGGCTAAAGAGGCATATCGCACGGGACAGGGCAAGGTCAACGTCAGGTCGGTCTGCGAGATTACCGAAGCCAAGGGCGGAAGAATGCAGATTGTCGTCTCCGAAATCCCCTATCAGGTCAATAAGGCGAGGCTCATAGAGTCCATGGCGGATCTCGTTAGGGATAAGAAAATAGACGGGATTTCCGCAATCAGAGATGAGTCGAACCGCGAGGGCACGAGAATCGTAATCGAGCTAAAGCGCGATTCGAACCCGAATGTCATTCTGAACAGGCTTTATAAGCATACGGCGCTACAGACTTCATTCAGCATGATTATGCTTGCGCTGGTGGACGGCGAGCCGAAGATACTCAACCTCAGACAGATTATAGAGGAGTATTTGAAGCACCAGAAAACTGTCGTCACGAGAAGGACGAGGTTTGACCTCGCCAAAGCTGAGGCTAGGGCGCATATCTTGGAGGGACTCATTATAGCCCTCGACAATATCGACGAGGTGATTTCGACAATTCGCTCCTCGTATAATGACGCCAAGGAAAAGCTGATGGTTCGCTTCGGGCTCTCCGAAATTCAGGCGCAGGCAATTCTCGATATGAGGCTTGCCAAATTGCAGGGACTTGAGCGCGAGAAGATTCAGTCTGAATACGATGAGCTACAGAAGAAGATTGCGTATTATAAGAGCCTGCTCGCTGACGACAAGAAGCTGATGGGAGTCATCAAGGACGAGCTGCTCGAGATTAGAGATAAATGGGCGGATTCGCGCCGCACAAAAATCGTGGCGGACGAGGGCGAGCTCGACGAAGAGGCTCTTATAGATGAAGAGGACGTAGCGATTACACTGACGCACCTCGGTTATGTCAAGAGAGTTCCGGCTGATACCTATAAGGCGCAGCGGCGCGGCGGAAAGGGCATTGTCGGGCTGACGACCCGCGAGAGCGACTTCGTCAGAAATCTGATTATAACCAGCACGCACGACTATCTCATGTTCTTCACGGATATGGGTCGCGTCTACAAGATAAAGGCTTACGAGATTCCGGAAGCTTCAAGGACTGCCAAGGGCACGCCTGTCATCAACTTCCTGAACCTCAACAGCACGGAGCGCGTCACGGCTATGATTCCTATTCGCGAGTTCAGCGCAAACGAATCGCTGGTAATGGTAACGCGTCAGGGTACGATAAAAAAGACGCCGCTTAGCGAGTTCGATACCAACCGCAAGACGGGTCTCATAGCGATAACGCTCAAGGAAGGCGACAAGCTCATCAGCGTTGCTCAGGCGAGCGGCGAAGATAATGTGATCGTAGTCACCAAGCAGGGCAAGGCGATTGCATTCTCCGAGCAGGACGTCAGACCTATGGGCAGAAACGCGGGCGGAGTCAGGGCGATACTCCTAGAAAAAGATGACGAGGTCGTCTCAATGGAGCTCGATATTGACCAGCAGAGGAAAATGCTTGTAATCACGGAGAACGGCTTCGGAAAGAGGACGCCTCTCGCGGAGTATAGACTGCAGACCAGAGGCGGCAAGGGCGTCGCCACATATGATAAGACCAAGTTCGGCAAGACGGGGCTTCTCGTCGGCGCGACTATCGTAAATGACGAGGACGAGGTCATGGTAATCAACTCGAACGGCGTAATCATCAGGATTCGCGCGAACGAGGTCAGCACTTCGGGCAGAACGACGCAGGGCGTCAAGATTATGAAGGTCGAGAAGGACAACTGCATTGTGTCGTTCGCGAAGGTTGTCGACGAGGACAGCGCTGAGAACGCGGGCAAAGCCAAGGGCGGCAATGCTGACAAAAATCCGAATGTCGGCGTCGACGGCAGCGAGCAAATGACTTTAGTATAATAGCGCTTGTCATTCTGAGCGAAGCTAGCTTCAATCACTCGAAGTCGCAGAATCTTTATTTAAGACCCTTCGTCTACGCTCAGGGTGACAAAATGAACGCCGAATATCCACTATCTAGGTGGGCATTTAGTAAGTAGAGGTGAGATAGTATGAAGTTTGTTGTGCAGAGGGTGCAATATGCGTCCGTAAAAGTGGAAGGAGAGACAGTCGGGAAAATCGGCAGAGGCTATATGGTGCTGATTGGCGTCTGCGAAGCTGATGATGAAGCAGTCGCAGATAAGATGGTAGACAAGCTGATAAAACTTCGCATAAACGAGGACGCAGAGGGCAAGACAAACCTCTCGCTCGCAGACGTAAACGGAGAGCTCCTTCTAATATCGCAGTTTACGCTTTATGCAAATTGCAGAAAAGGCAATAGACCTTCCTTTATTGAGGCGGGGAGCCCCGAGAAGGCTAACGCCTTATACGAATATATAATTGAACGCTGCAAACAGAGCGTGCCCGTAGTGGAGAAGGGCATATTCGGCGCGGAGATGAAGGTCGAGCTATTGAACGACGGGCCTTTTACGATACTATTGGGCTCTGAGGAACTGAGTAGTCACTAGTATTACTCGCCGTATCCATTTGGATTTTGACTCTGCCACTTCCATGCGTCGTGGCAGATTTCTTCTATTCCGCGTTTTGCTTCCCAGCCGAGCAGACGCTTTGCCTTTTCAGCATTCGCCCACGAGTCCTGAATGTCCCCCGCTCTCCTGGCTCCAATCTCATATGCTATATCATGTCCGCAGGCTTTCGAAAACGCCTCGACCATTTCCAATACGCTATAAGGCTTACCGCTGCCGAGGTTGAATACTTCTATTCCCTCGTGCGCCGCCGCATATTCCGCCGCTTTTACATGACCTTCCGCGAGATCCATAACATGGATATAGTCGCGGCGGCAGGTTCCATCGGGCGTGTCGTAGTCATCACCGAAAACAATAAGTTTATCGCGCATACCGACTGCTACCTGTGATATGAAGGGCATGAGGTTATTCGGAATCCCTTGAGGATCTTCGCCTATCAGACCGCTCTCGTGCGAGCCGACAGGATTAAAATATCTCAGCATAACCACGGAGAGGGGAGTTTTCCAACCTGAGATCAAGCCCTTCTCGCTCGCCTCCTGAGCGTCCGCAAGTATCTGTTCCTGTATCCATTTAGTCCAGCCGTATGGATTTGTGCAGCTTCCTTTTGTCATCTCCTCGGTAAAGGGCGGGGTATGCGCCTCACCGTATACCGTGGCGGAGCTGGAGAATACGAAGCGGGAAAGCCCAAGATCACGCATACATTCCAAAAGCGTCAGCGTGGTATCTATATTATTTCTATAATATTCAACGGGCTTTTCAACGGATTCGCCCACAGCTTTCAGCCCGGCGAAATGAATGATAGACTCCGGCATTTCCCTTTTTAAAATCTCAAAAACCTTGGCTTTGTCGGCAGCGTTTGCTTCATAAAGGCTTATGGCTTTGCCCGTGAGCTTTTCCATGCGCCTTACAGCTTCGGGTGAAGAGTTGCTAAAATCGTCCAAAACAACTACATTATACCCCGCGGTTAAAAGTGCAACTGTCGTATGCGAGCCGATATATCCGGCGCCCCCTGTAAGTAATATTTTCATTTTGCAATACCCTCTTTTTTAGTTAAAAATTAACAAACATAAAATATAATTTATCTACACTGTCTATCCCTGCCACATTTTGAATATTATGTTTTCGGTTGTCGCATACTAACCTGATATTAACTGATATGCTTTCTTGACTACCTATATGATAAGAATATAACATAAAAGAAAATTGAAATTAAAGCCGAAAAACCTTAAAATTATAACCATGGAAAAGAAAATCAAATACAATGCTTTCATATCCTATAACCATAATCCGAGGGACATCGCGATTGCCAAAAATCTCCAGACGAAGCTGGAGCGGTTTCGAGTTCCCAAGGGGCTCAAGACCGCGAAGGGTGTCGACGACATTGAGAGGGTTTTCCTCGATGTCGGAGAGCTTGGTGTTGCTGCGGATTTGAACGACACTATCAAGGACGCGCTCGACAATACGGACTATCTCATAGTCATTGCGTCTCCTGAGTCCAAGGCTTCTCAGTGGTGCCATAAGGAAGTCGAGCATTTCCTTACGACTCATACGGCGGATCAAATCCTGACTGTGCTCACGGACGGCGAGCCGATTGACGTGCTTCCCGAAGAGGTTATGCACCAGAAGATTGTCGCAGAGGACGGGACTGTCACCTATGTGGACAGGGAGCCGCTTTCATGCGACTATAGAAACGGAATTAAAGAAGGAAACAAGAGAGAGCTGGAGCGTCTCGTCGCCGGAATTATCGGTTGCAGATATGACGACCTCGTTCAGAGGCAGCGTCAATACAAACTGAGGCGCATGACGATAGCATTTACGACGATTACCGCTGTAATGCTGGTGGCTCTTTCCTATTTTATTTGGAGCAATCGCACTATTTCCAAAAACTACAACAATACTCTGAGGGAGCAGTCGCGCTCCATGGCGCTTCAATCTGAGAGAGCCATGAGCGGCGGAGACAAGGTCGGAGCCATTAAGTACGCGCTTGAGGCTCTTCCGAAAGAAGGGGACGAGCGACCTGTGGTGGCTGAGGCGGTGCGCGCTCTTTCAAAGGCGACGGAGATATACCACGCCCAGACGGACGGGATAGAGGCAAGGCGTGAGCTTATCGCAGACGAATCCCTCTACAATATAGATTTGGCGTCCGAGGGAGAGAGGCATATACTTGCCGCCACGACATATAATGGCGAAGCATTCATCTTCGACGCGAATAGCGGCGAGAAGCTTGCCGAGAACTGCTTAGAGGAAATCTGCGGAAGCGAAGGCGGCAAATCTCTTTGCTTACTGCCGGGCGAGTCGAAGGCGGTCGTCGTGCAGTCTAAGGCTGTGACGGCTCTCGACTATAATGCCGAAAAGGAGCTCTGGAGCCTGACGTTCGATAAGGACGAGTATATAAGCACGGCGGCAGCCGTATGCGGAAAAAAGAATATCGTCGTTCAAAAGACGAAATACAAGGACTCCTCGGAGAAGGAAGAAACAGCCCTCTGCATAGATATGGACGACGGGACGGTCATCTTTGATACTGCTCTCCCCATGAAGGACGGGAAGAACCCGATTATCCGAAGCATTGAGATTTCCCCGAATGAGGAAACTGCCATGCTGAGGGGAGAATACTATATAAATGAAGAAAGTCAGCCCTGCCTGGTGATCTTCGACCTGATAACGGGTGCGACGCGCGGGATTGATACCGAGGGAATAGGCGAAATTGATGACGCCGCATACACCGAGGACGGGAGGCTGATAGTTTGCGGAATTAAGGAAAAGCGGGACGAGGAGCTGACTCAGACGGAGGACAGGCTCTATCAAATGGGCGATACATCAAGGCACCAATCCATAACGGGCAAAAAGACTGTAGTTCTCAGGTGCATTGAGCAGATAAGCGATACTGCTCTTTGGGCTGCGGAATATGAGGAGACTTTCAGCGGGAAATCCGAGGTATCGAGGAAGGACGGCTTTAGCCCTGTCAATCCGATTATAATAAACGGCAGCAAGCTAAGAGAACTCGGCGCGAGCGGCGAAGAGACCGCGAGAATGGAGACACAATCGAGGATCAAATTTGCCAAGAGGACGGCTGACGGAGAGGGAATCACCGCGGTGCTCGAGGACGGCGGCGGTGCATTCTATCAGAATGGGGACGAGCATGTTCGCATTATAAGCAATTATTTCCACGATTCAATCGTTCTTTGCGAGAGCGTGGAAGGCAGTTATTATCTGGTCTGCTACGATCAGGACGGCGGCGGCAAGTTCAGAATTCTGAAATATGTGGCTGGGGTCGTCGGAGATAAGAGGTGGGAAGCCTACGAAAGCCGCGGACAGACAGGGCTCTACTATACCGAGGACGTGGCGGCTTATGAGGACTCCTTCATTGAGTCGTACAAGGACGGAAACAGGCGCTTCGTGGAAAGAATTAAGGCGGAGACGGGTGAGAGCTTCTGGAAAACGGAGCTGAATGACGGCTCGGTGCTGAATAATCTCGAAGCCCTGATAGATGAAGCGCATGGACGGCTGATAGTAAGCTCCTCTGATGAAATAAATTACGAGACTAAGAGCGGAAAGCTCAGTTTTCAGACTGTAAATCTGAGTGACGGAAGCCTCGAAAGCGTCGAAGTCGACACGGACGGCTCTGTCAGCTTTGCGGATTTGGCAGGCGTCACAGCAGACGGTCGCATAGTCGTCTGCTATAACAATTATGAAGCCGAGAGCGCCTGTGTTGGAATCGCCGATACGGATAAGAACGCCTTCACCTTTGTAAATCTTGGAGATGCGAAGGAATTATCCCATTCGACTGAGCTCTGCTACGACAGGAATGCTGATGTCCTGATTGTCACTGACGAGAGCAGTCTTGCCGCATATAAGGCTGAGGGGAATAGGCTCTTCGAGCTCAGGGATTTGCCATATACATTAAAGGCTGCCGCGGCAGGCTTCGACGGGAATATCTATGTCATCGGTGAGGCTGCGAGGGCGGCGGACGAGGGCGGCAAGCTGAAACTTTACTGCTATGACGGAAAATCGGGTGCGGAGACGGACAAGGGACTGCCTCTTGCTGGAATTTCGCTAAAGGGCAATTTCCTTGATACCTTCGGAAGTCTTGAGATAAAGGATATTTCCGAGGGCGAATATCTGTTGAGGCTTGATGAAACGGGCATGATAGCTGATAAGGAAAGCGGACTTGTGAGGTCGGAGCTTCCCGATATGAAGGCATATAATGATGATGAGAAGCAGTTTTTCATTGACGGCGGTCATGCGCCATATAGGACGCTGACCGAGATGATAGAAGAGGCGAAGGAACTCTTAAATTAGTGATTAGGCGGCGAGAAAGTTATTAAGTGGAGAGAGCCGATATATTTGAAGTTAAACTGTGGGCAAGTTGATATGTTAAAAGAAACTAGAAACTAGAAACTAGGAGTTGGACTCCCTAGGCAAGACAGGAGAAAGGTAAAGGAATGCCATGAGACTTTTGGTAGTCGAGGATCAGAAGGATTTAAATGACATTATAGTGAGAAAGCTTAAAAGAGAGGGATATGCCGTAGACAGGTGCTTCGACGGGAACACCGCCTTAGACTATATCAATAGCGCGGACTACGACGGCATATTGCTGGATATTCTGCTGCCTGGCGTGACGGGTCTCGGCGTGCTTTCCGAGATGAGAGGCAGGGGAAATTCCACGCCTGTCCTTCTGCTGACGGCGCTCGGTGATGTTGAGGACAGGGTGGCAGGTCTTGACGCGGGCGCGGACGACTACCTCGTGAAGCCCTTCGATTTCGAAGAGCTGTTGGCAAGAATAAGGTCCATAACAAGAAGAGGCGGGGCTCATGCCAGCAGTATAATGGAGCATAAGGGAATCACGATTGACACGGCTTCGCATAGTGTGAGGCGCGCGGGAGAGGAGCTCGAGCTCACCGCCAAGGAATACAATATTCTCCTATATCTTATGCACAATATAGGCAGGGTCATATCGAGGGATAATCTTTCGTCCCATGTTTGGAATTATGACTATGACGGCGGCTCCAATGTAATTGATGTATATGTTCATCATCTGCGCAAGAAGCTTGAAAACAGCGGCGACGGCAGAAAGTTTGACAGGGTGATAGAAACCATTAAGGGCACAGGATATATAATCCGATAGAGCATTGACTATAACAGACAGGGAACAAGTGAATACTCGCAAGGCAGTAAAGGAAGCCGCAGAAGAGGCTAATATTAAGGGTTCCGGCTTGACGAATACGGCAAAGATTACCATTTGGTATACCATGTTTCTCGTGCTCATTTCCGGCTCGCTCATGGGCGCCATTATCTATGTGTATAACCACAAGGGGGGATTAGGCGAGGACGCGGAGCTGAATATTTTTGCCATTCTCCTGCCTGCCATTCTCGCGCTCGCAGCCTTCGGCGGGTATCTGATAACGAGGCAGTCCTTTGCGCCGGTAAGAAAAATCATTGAGACGACCGACGAGATTACAAAGGACGGCGACCTCAGCCGAAGAATTCCAATCGGTAAGAGCCGTGACGAGATTTATGATCTGGCAAAATCCTTCAATACCATGTTCGACAGGCTCGAGGATATGGTGAGAAGGGAGAAGCAGTTTACCGCGGACGCCTCGCATGAACTCAGGACGCCTATCGCCGTGATTCAGTCTCAGAGCGAATATGCCATGGAGGACGAGGACTATGCGGCAGAGGCGGTAAATGTTATAAACCGCGAGAGCCGAAAGATGAGTTCGCTGATTACCAGTCTGCTGATGATTTCGAGGAGCGACGCAGGGCGAATGATTCCCGATATAGAGCTGACGGACGCGAGTGAGCTCATAAGGGAGATCCTTCTTATTAAAAAGGCTGCGGCTGATGAGCTCCATGTGAGGATAGAGGTAAATCTTCCCGAGGTGCTGGATATTCGGACAGATGACGAAATGCTCGCAAGGATAGTCGTCAACCTCGTCGATAATGCCTTGAAATACGGCAGACACCCCTATGGCACCATAAGGATAAGCGGATATTTGCAGGAAAATGACTTTGTGCTTACCGTCTCGGACGACGGAGAGGGCATAAAAGAGGAAGATATGGAGCGCGTCTGGGAGAGGTTTTATCAGGTTGATGAGTCGCGAAGCGGTGAGAGCTCGTCAGGGCTCGGGCTTTCGATAGTCCAATCGCTCGTGAATTCACTCGGCGGCAGTGCGGTTTTGCTCGGGAAGGAAGAGTCCGAGCTCGGCGGCGCGAGTTTTAGGATAAGAATTCCCGCCGACGGTGACATAAAAAGACAGACTAAACAGTAGCCAGCTTAAGAACCGCAAAAGAAGCGGCAGACAATTAGCAACAAATAACAAGTAACAAATAGAAACTAACTAACAATCAGCTAACTAACTAACATACAACTAACAATCAACAGCCAACAACAAACAATAAACACTAACCACTAACCACTAACAACTAACAAAACAACCACTGAAATCAGCAAGTTTTACAGGCTGAAATCGGTGGCTTTTAAAAAGAAATAGAATCTTAATATCAGCTTAATGGCAATTTAATAAACGCTTGCTATACTCTAGTTGAACAAAAGAAAAAAATACATCAACCTTCACTACAGAAAGCTCTAGTTACCCCCAAATATCTAGGGCTTTCGTTGTGCATTCAGCAAAATGTCACAGAAACATCATTGTAAACCCTTAAATTGAGCGCTTTCTGTGGTATTATTATTATGGCGAAAATTGTTTTGTAAAATGTTTCGGACAAATAATTAAGATGACTAATTAAGACAAATAGTTAAGACAGATTGTTTGCCCGACGATATTAACATTAAGTAATACCACTATTAAGGAGATAAAAAATTGGAAGAGAAAACATTGCGTGCCGTCAATGCGGCAACTGAGGCTATCACCGAAGAGATGAACAAGGTGATAATCGGTAAGAATGATGTAATCAGAAAGGTGCTGATGAGCGTGCTCGCCAACGGACATATTCTGCTAGACGACGTTCCGGGAGTCGGTAAGACTTCGATTGCCGTCGCCCTCGGGAAAACGCTCGGCATGAAGTATAACAGAATTCAGTTCACCCCGGACATACTACCTTCGGATATAGTCGGATTTTCCATTTTTAACAGGGACAGCGAAAACCTCGTCTACGTGCCGGGAATTATAAATGACACCAATCTGCTCTTGGCAGATGAGATAAACCGTACTTCCAGCAGAACGCAGTCCGCGCTCCTTGAGGCTATGGAGGAAAAACAGGTTACGGTCGACGGAAAATCATATCCGCTGCCGGATCCCTTCATTGTAATAGCTACTCAGAACCAGGTGGGTACAGCCGGCACGCAGGTTCTTCCTCACGCACAGATGGACAGATTTCTCACGAGACTTTCCATAGGCTACCCCGACAAGCTGAGCGAGAAGGCTATTATTCAGGGGCGCCAGGTGGAGGATCCCTTCGCTGCCGTCGGACAGATTGTGAAAAAGGACGTCGTGAAGTCCATGCAGGAGATCACCCTGAAAATTACCATGAAGGACGAAATCGTAACATATATAACGGATCTCGTCGAGGCTTCGAGAAATAATAATATGATAGAGCTCGGAATTTCTCCGAGAGGTGCTATCGCCGTCAGCCGCATGGCGAAGGCATGTGCGCTTATGAACGGCAGAGACTATGTGACGGAGGAAGACGTCAGGGAGATTTTTACGGACGTCTGTGCGCATAGAATACTGCTGACTCAGAAGGCGAGGGCGGCGGGAGTTTCCTCAAAGGACGTTTTGGCGCAGATTATGGACGGAACTAAGTCTCCATACAGCGTGGAGCAATAGGCGAAGGACGATAAAGTAAGGGAATGATAAAAAGACGTATCGCTTGCATTTTGCTAATACTGTCTGCTATCCTGCTGTATTTCTTCGCCAATGAGACGGTTACCCTGGCGCTTCTGCTGGCTTTAATCGCCATGCCGCTGGCGTCCGTCGGTATGCTGGCTCTCTCGGGTAAGAAGCTGAGGCTCAGCCTTACGGACTCTGAGGTCCTGTCGGAAAAGCCCGTGATGAAGCTCAGCCTGAAAAACGAATCAATAATACCCGTCGCACTCGCGGAGCTGGAAATCACCTGCGAAAATCTCAGGACGGGCGAAACGGATAGCGACATAATACAGACATCTCTCGGCATAAAGGGTCGGAAGGAGATGGATTTTGAGATGCAGTCCGGACATGCGGGAATGTATAGGGTGAGCGTCACGAATGCCGTCGTCATGGATCCGCTCATGCTCCTGAGCAAGAGCGTCAGCTGCGACGACAGCAGATTTATCACGGTAATGCCTGAACTCTTCGACGTGCAGATGAGCTACGGAAGCGACGCCGCGCTCCTCGAAAACGACAGGTCAGCGGACTCAAGGCGCGGAGAAGACCCCGGAGATGTCCGCGGCATAAGGGAATATGTACCCGGAGATCCCGTGAGGAATATCCATTGGAAGCTCTCCGAAAAGACGAATAAGGTGTTGGTAAAGGAGCTCGGCGCGCCTATTACGGATCAATTCCTCTTAATACTCGGGAATGCCTCCGAGCGAAGCAGTGACCCCGAGGCTTTGGAAGCCATAGCCTCCGTATTCGCGTCGCTCGTAGAGACTCTGAGACAGGATAATGTAAGCCTTACTATCGCATGGAGCGACGCCATGACGGGGCGCGCCGTGGTGAGGAAGATACAAGATGAAGAGGAGCTGAGGCTGGCGACGGAAGAATATCTGGCGGCGCCTGCAGCGGCGCAGGGCGCATTTGCCAATATAGACAGGAATATCGCTGACGCGAGGTATGCCCATGTGGTGATAGTATGCGGGAAAATCCCCGCGGGGCTCGAAGCCATAGCCAATGGTTGCAGTGTTACGGTACTGCTTAATGGAACGTCGGGGATTACGACGGAGAATAATGTTAAGGTCATAGGCTTCGAGAATGATACCTATAGGGAAGATTTGGCGGGAATGGTGGTATAAAGCCCGAAACAGAATGACAAGAGGGCGACTGCGTATGTCATTCTGAGGACGAAGGACGAAGAATCTTAGTGAATAAGGGATAACAAATATTAGTGAGTATTAAATTAAAAAAGCCTGAACTTAAAATCGGAAAGAAGAAGAAGGAGCGCGCGGCGTCCTCGGCTTCTGATACGCAGGGGGGAATAGTTTTCGGCGCGCCTTCGGAATATGGAATAAATTCGGGCGGCGGCGCGGGCGCTTCCTCAGGATTTAGTGTTGGTAGCAGCGCGGGCTATGGCTCAGGGTTCAGCGTCGGCGGCGTGGGCTTTGGCGAGGGAGACGGAATGGACGTCTTCGACGTCAATGTCAGAAACGAGGCTGCCGGTATCAATCTTTTGGATAAAAAGAAGGCGGATTCGTGGTGGAAAAGGGAGCTGCCTCACGAGATTGCTACGGCTGCGGCGCTGATGACATTCTTCGCATTCATGCTCGGGGCGGCGGATATGCTCACCACAGCGCCGTTTCTTCTGACGGGCATTCTGCTCTATATGGTATTCGTCATCTTGGAAGAGAAGCTCGACAGCAAGGTGAAGCTTCTCTCGGCGGCGGGAACCGCAGGGGTTCTGATAGTCCTGGCTATCGTCTTGAGGAGCTATATAGGCGGTGGGCTCGGCAGCATAATGAACTATGTGTACGAGGCTTCGGAAGCCGAGCAAGCCTATATATATAATATGTTTAGTATAAGTGAAGAGGCGGAGTCCAATCCCGATATTTGTATTATGGCTGCGGTCGTATGGGTCTCATGCCTGACCGCCGCGCTGGGTGCCATGCCGCCTGCTGCGGTCAGAAGGTTCCTCGGGCTCGGCGCAGCAGCCTTCGCCTTTACAGCCTTCGCGTATTACGGCTTGGTGCCGTCCGCGCTCGTGGTGGTCTTGGCGGTGGCGGCGATTATGTTCGTCCTGGCTAGGGGTGGTATTCTTTCCGCTCTGCCCGTGCTGCTGGCTGCCCTGCTCTTCCTGGGGGCTATCGTTCTCATAGACCCGGGAGAAAACTATGGAATATCTGCGGCGGACGAAAATATGAGAGATAGATTTGCGCTCCGATCGGCATATCTTGAGAGCGAGCGCAATTTGGAGACACCGACCGAGAACGACGAACAGATAGACGATGACAGGGAAATGAATAATGGCGGAGATGAGGACGTGGACGCAGAGGGAAGCTATAAATGGATAGCTCCGCTGATTGTCATGCTGCTCCTTATAGCTGCCTGGGCAGGCTTCATATATCTGCTGTATAGGCGATATATCAGGCGGCGCGACGCAAACCGTGAGGGGCTAGACTCCGAAGATATACGAACAGCCATTATCGCAATGTTTCCCTATGCGGTCAGATGGCTTGGCGCATACGGCGTGGAAGTATCGGGGAGGAGCTTCGCTTCTCTGGTGGAGCCTTTGAGGCGTGATGTATCAGAGCAGTATTCAAGCTATTTCAGCAGTATGTATGTGCTGTGGAGAGAGGCGGCATACAGCGAGCACGATATGGACGAAGAAGAGAAAGAGGCTATGAATGCCTTTGTGAGCGATACCAGGGATATGGTGAGAAATGCCATGGATTGGAAGGGGAAGCTCAGGACGGCGATAAAATATGCTTTATAAGGTGAGAGATATGAAGAGGAATGGACTGTTTTGGAACAAATTTCTGCTCTTGGCGGTAATACTTATCGCCATGCTTGCCATGTCGGGTTGCAGGACGAGAATCTCAAACAATAGTGAGGTCAGTAATATCTACCGTGATGAGGACGGGATAATTACGGAGACATATCAGGAGAGGCGTGACGAACTCGGGCTTTCAACTGCTGAGAAACCGATACTCCCGGATTTTGGCAGCGAGGAAGACCCTGATGATTTTGATACTTCCGAGGACATCAATTTCGACTACCAAGAGGAAGAAGAGAGGGACGCAGAGCCGCAGACGAATACAAATACGAACAACAATAATAAACCAAATCAGAACGGGAATCAAAGCGGGCAGACCGGTCGAGGCACAACAACCACCACCTATACAGTTACATTCAATCCCGGGAAAAACGGAAAGATTACGGGGAAGAAAAAGGGAGAGGTAGAGAAAAAGACGGTGATAAAGGACGGCTCCGTTACAATCCTTTCGGATAAGGACGTTACGAGGAAGAAGCATAAGCTTACCGGCTGGAAGGACGACAACGGCAATAAGGTCGCGGCGGGGACGAGCGTTAAGGTAACAAAGAATATGACCTTTACCGCACAGTGGGAAGAGGAGCCTGATGATGTAAAGCCTCCGCAGACACAGACATTCACAGTCAGCTTTGTTGACGGAAGAGGCAATACGCTAAAGGCGGAGGAGGTCGAGCAGGGCAAGGCGGCGACTCCGCCGAGCGACCCCGAATGGAGAGGACATAAATTCAGCGGCTGGGATACGGATTTCAGCGTTGTAAATTCAAATCTGACAGTAACCGCTAAATGGAGTAAGGGCGAAAACTTATACGATTATTGGGACGAGACGTTTAAGGATAAGATTAAGCAGACTAGCACTAAGCCCAAAGGACATGTAGACCGTGAAGGCGGAGTTGATTCGAAGCTCGTACAGGACTGCAATGCCTATGTAGAGAAGGAAGATGATAGTGTTGAAGAGGATAAAAAGTTTTACAATAAAGATGATTGCGAATTTGTAATAGTGTTTACGGATGAGCTGGAAAAACTCTATTCTGAAAATCCTGATGAGAGTGCGGAGAAGGAAGAAGCTGAAAAAAAGAGAGATGCAATCATAGAAAAGTACAAAAAAATGGCAGAAAAGAACTGCCTGTTCATAATCTCCAAGCCCTCTGACAAGCTCACAGACAAAAAAGAGAGCGAATTAGCTCACCAGATAATCATTGCGAATTTGCTGCATAATGGGATATTAGATGAGAAAGAGGCGAAAGCGGCGATAGCTGAATTGGGAGCGGAAGTAAGTATTTACTATCCGATCAGCTCAGACCCGCCACAGACTGGGACGTAGAGCCTATGGACGGAATGACCTAGCGCTTCAATACTCCCAGCCTCAGAAGGGCTACTATTCCAATCACAAGCCCGAGAACCAATGCTATATCCACAGTCAGGAGCAGAGCCGTATGGCTGTTGCCGCTGTATTCGGGAATATTGGCGGCAGGCTCCGGACTCGGCTCGACATTAAGAATATCCGAGACTGACGAATCTATATCATCAGTGACAGCCGCATTCTCCTGTTCATTCTGCTGCTCGGAAGAGGCGTTATCCGTACTGCCTGCAGCCTGAGTATCGGAAGGGCTAGGTGTTTCCTCTTCGGTTTCGTCAGTTCTATTATTATCGTTGTTATTGTTGTTGTTCCTGTTATCTCTTTCGGGCTCTGCGCCTTCGTCGGATAATTCCTCAGTCTCGGGTTCTTGGAAGAAACCGAGCGCAAGCCCCTCGCTGATCAAATCATTCTCAAGGATTGAAGGTGCAAGGATTGTATGCGAGGTGATAGTAATGCTCATATTATCCTTCACCCCGTTGATATGCATGGCTCTTCCGACGATTTGGAAACCTTCCGGCAGGCTTCCTTCGACAGCACCCTCGGCGTTTCGAATAATCGAATAATCCACACCTTCCAAACCCATGGTCATGCTTTCCACGGCATTGCTGTTCCTGTCAATTTCCGTGAAGAAATCCTCGATAATCGCGGTGCTAGACTGATCTACAGTTTCCACACGGACGTTTTCGCTATCCACTATCGTTACGAAAACAGGCGCAAGGGACTGAGGATCTATATAGTCGCAGCCCTCTCGCTGGCAGACCCCGTCTTTCAAATCATGCCCCAAGGCGGGGAATTCCTTGTACTGACGCAAATCTCTGCCGCAAGCGCCGCAATGAACAATCTTCTCATAATAGCCGTCCTCTTCGCAGGTCGGCGCGACGAATATTTCGCTTACCTCGCTGAGCCTGCTTTGAGTATGACCTATCCATGGTGCCGAAGGGAGCTGATCCCTGTAAACATCAGGCATATCGGAGACGGTGCTCAGAATCACATCATCAGATGTATTCGCATAGGTTGCCATAGGCGCAGTAAAACCGACGCCCAAGAAAATGAGCGCCAGAATCGAGAGCAAAATTATCCTACGAAAAAACCTATACATATTCATCCTTCACAACACGCCGACTCATTCAACTAACCTAAATCGGCATGAAAATTATAACATAGGAAAATAAAAGCTATCAAGTAATCTTTGAAGGGAAAACGGGCATTTTTACAATTTTTTGATGTTTTTTTGGAAAGGGGCTCGGGTATGCTATACTGTTGCTGAAAGAAATGCATAGGAGCATAAAATTGGTGTCAACTGATTTATGAAAACTGAGAAATCGGAGGGTGCTTAATGAAAGGAATCATACTCGCGGGCGGAGCGGGAACGAGACTCTATCCGCTGACAATAGTAACGTCAAAACAGCTTCTGCCTGTCTACGATAAACCCATGATATTCTACCCGCTGTCGACTCTTATGATGGCGGCGATAAAGGATATACTGATTATCAGCACGCCTGAGGACACGCCGCGTATCGAGAACCTTTTGGGGGACGGCTCCAAATTCGGGCTTTCGCTGTCGTATGCGGTGCAGGCGAAGCCGGAGGGACTCGCCCAAGCTTTCACCATAGGAAGAGAATTCATAGGTGACTCACCCTGTGCCATGGTGCTCGGGGATAATATATTCTATGGGAACGGTCTCAGCAGAAAGCTCGGCGACGCCTCTGAGGCTGCGAAGAACGGAAAGGCGACGATTTTCGGATACTATGTGGAAGATCCGAAGAGATTCGGCATTATGGAGTTTGAGAGAGATACGGAAGGCGATTATTCGCTGAGGGTCAAATCCGTAGAGGAGAAGCCCAAGCAGCCCAAGAGCAACTATGCTATCGTCGGCCTCTATTTCTATCCAAAGGGTGTGAGCGATATGGCGGACGCGGTTCAGCCTTCGGCGCGCGGGGAGCTCGAGATTACGACCCTCAACGATATGTACCTAAAGGAAGGCAGGCTGAACGCGCAGCTACTAGGTCGCGGCTTTACATGGATGGACGCGGGAACCTTCGACAGCCTGCAAAAAGCCACGGAATTTGTCAGCATGATAGAGCAGTATCAGGGCATGACGATTTCATCACCCGAAGAAATCGCCTATCATATGGGGTGGATAGATGACGCGAAGCTCAAGGAGAGCATTAAGCTCTACGGAAAGAGCCCCTATGGGAAACGCCTCGAAGCAGTATTAGAAGGAAAAGTGGTGCTGTAGTCGGCGCGCGAACAGATGATATTAAAGAAGTGTGCAGACAAAATATGAACGGCGCGCGAACAGCAGATGTCTAGTTTGCAGACAACGCGCGGACAGCTATTGTGACAGTGCAACAAACGCATAAAGCGTATGAACAGCAACGGAGGCTGATTATGAACGGAAAGACTCGAAAGCATTTATTCAAAAGAATATCGATTCTCCTAGTCTCGGCTGCCCTGGCGGTATCAGCCATTCCTTTGTCGGCATTTGCCGAAATCACCAAGGCTGTCGACAATGTGGTATATGAGGCGACCTCGGAGCCGGAATTCTATCTGAACGGTGATCTGACCGCCCTCGTGGACGAGGTGCAGAATAACGACGACAAGGTGCAGGCTCTGATTGAATATGTATATGCTTCATACGGAAAGAACAATCAGAGATTTAAGGGCAGGGGCGAATGTTATGGCTTTGCTGAGATGATTAGGGGCTGGTTCGGCAGCGGCAGCAAGCATAAGAAGATAGGCAAGAAACCCACCAAGAAAATCATGTATAAATACCTCAAAAACTGCAAGCCCGGAACACATATCAGGTTTTCTGCGGGCAAGGACGGCAGCGGCAGAGCGCATTCGGTGGCTCTTCTGAAAGTGACGAAGGACGATATTTGGTTCGTTCACGGTAACGCCGGCGGAGCCTATAATTCAATCTATGTGGACAAGATGGATCTGAATTCCTTTGCGGTATGGGGAAGGAGAAGCTACGGATATTTCGCATGGACGAAGCAGCCCAAGGGGAGACCTCAGACGGTGAGCAGCCTCGATGTCAAGGCTGCAAGCGGCGCGCTTGGAAATACATATGTGGCTTGGAGACCCGTGAAGAACGCGAAGAAATACGATGTATACAGGAGCCTCTCCAAGAATTCGGGATATGAGAAGATAGCGACCGTAAGGAGCAGTCATTTCGTGGACAGCTCGGCGCCGCTCGGCAATGTATACTACAAGGTGAAGGCGAATAGGAAAACCTCGAAGGCGACAGCGGCAAGCACAAAGCTCAGCGTGCCCGTCGTAAAGGCGAAGATAATCAAGGGCAGCAATCCGAGGGTGGAACTGACTTGGAAGGCGGTGCCCGTAGCGACGAAGTATAAGCTCGTCTATGTATCAGAGGACAGATGGCTGCGCGAGGCGGAGGTTACGGGCACATCATTTACGGTGAACGGTGACTTCGACTATTTCTACGGTGCGGTTCAAGCCTCGGCGGGAGACAAAAAAACCGACTCTGTCTACGCCGTTGTGGAGTACTATCAAAACTAGAAAATCCGCATTTTCGGGACATCTCGAAAACATCACAAAAAACACACAAAAGAATTCGACAATACCGATTGAATATTCGGCATTGTCGAATTATTATATTGTCAGACTTTATATAACTTTGCTATATTTGCCTCACAAGGGGTAAAGACAACGACCCACGGAGTAAAAATGAATAAAACAAAATCGACACCCAAACCGGGAAGGATTCAATCCGTCGACAGAGCCCTGACAATCATGGATATTATTTCCGAAGCGGACGACGGGCTCACCCTCGCACAGATAGCGCAGAGGATAGATCTTCCAAAGAGCACGGTTCACGGTCTCATATCGACGCTAAGAGACCACAAGTATGTAAGACAGGCTGACGAGGACGGCAGATACCTGATGGGGATTCGCCTCTTCGAGCTCGGCACCAAGCTCGCGAGGTCTTGGGACATAAGAGATATAGCCAAGCCTGTTATGAGGAGGCTCAGCAAGGAGTTCGGCGAGACGGTTCACCTCGGTTGTGAGGACAATGGGGAAGTCCTCTATCTCGACAAGATTGCACCCGACTCGTTGATAAACATAGTCTCAGAGATTGGCACGAGGCTCCCAATGCATTGCAGCGGCATAGGAAAAGCACTGCTCGCGCATAAGAGCGACTCCGAGGTCAAAAGATATATTTCGACCAAGGGCTTGGTTCCGCTTACGGGCAGAACTATCACGAAGTCCGACGCGTTTATCGCAGAGCTTGCCAAGGTCAGAGAACAGGGATTTGCCCTGGACGACGGCGAGATTATGGAAGGGCTAAGATGTGTGGGCGCACCGATATACGACACAGACGGGCTCGTCAGATATGCAATAAGCGTATCGGGGCAGGTCAAGGATATATACGGCAAGAGGCTCGAGAGGCTGATTATAGAGACGAGGAGAGCGGCTAAAGAGATTTCATATGCGCTCGGCAAGAGCAGGGTGCAGGTAAAATAAAACTAAAGCTAATACTAATACCAATACAAATACTAATTACATATTTCTACCAAGACAAAAGACTGATTGCAGGTGAAAGGAGAAAGAGATGGCAGAGAAGAGACCGGAGATTGCTAACAGCATTCAGACAGGTAAGTTTAAGACTAATTATCACGACCTTGGAGAAGGATACCCTGTAGTATTCCTTCATGGCTCGGGCCCGGGAGTTACGGCTTATGCGAATTGGAATAAGCTCTTCCCGATTTTGAAGGACGACTATCGCGTAATCGCTCCCGATATGGTCGGATTCGGCTATACGGAGAGAGTTGAGGGTCAGACCTACAGCATGCGCGTATGGGTACAGCAGACTAAGGATCTTTTCGACGCGCTCGGCATTGAGAAAGCAAATCTAGTCGGAAATTCGTTCGGCGGCGCGCTCGCAATGTCATTTGCAATCAACTATCCTGAGAGAGTAAACAAGCTGGTTCTCATGGGTGCAATGGGAGTTTCCTTCCCGATTACATACGGGCTGGATCAGGTATGGGGTTATGAGCCTTCACCTGCGAATATGGCAAAACTGCTGGAGATATTCACATACGACCATTCATTTGCTACGCCTGAGCTCGCGGAGTCGAGATACCAGGGCAGCATTCAGCCGGGATTCCAGGAGAGCTTCTCCGCTATGTTCCCAAGACCACGTCAGGACGGCGTTGAGGATATGGCAGGCGATCAGCACTATATCAGAGATATTCAGCATGAGACTCTCATTATTCACGGACGCGAGGACAGAGTAATTCCTCTCTCAAATTCCTACGAGCTGCTCCAGCGCATTCCGAATGCTGAACTCCATGTATTCGGCAAATGCGGACATTGGACTCAGATTGAGCATACTGAGGATTTCGCAAACCAGCTCAAGATTTTCTTTGAAAGATAATAAATCCCAATAGATAAAAGACCCCGGGCTGCGGTGCATATCGCAGTCTGGGGAAACAGAAAGCACAGACCGAGACTAAACGCTTTGAAAAGCGCGAAAAACCCATAGTCTAGGTTTTGTGTACTCAAATATAGAAGAATTCACGGATTAAGAGCAGAGTGAAATTCTAAGAACTAAACTCTAAGAATGAGACTCTATGAGTGAAGCTCTGCGAATTGAACTCTAAAATGAAGCTCTAAATGAAAGGGTAAGGAAATGGCAAAGGATAATATTCAAAGGTTTGCGGATATGCTCTACGAAGCAGAGCGCACGAGGGTTGCGATAGAGCCGCTTACCGATATGGATGACAGCCTCGATATAGATGACGCATATGCTATTCAGCTCGCCAATATAGACAGGGTCGTAAAAGAGGGTCAGATTATATCCGGCAAGAAAATCGGACTGACGTCCGAGGGCATTCAGAAGCAGCTCGGCGTAAACGAGCCTGACTACGGACATCTCTTCGAGTCGATGAACTGTCCAGACGGCTCATGCAGGATTGACGACCTCATCAGCGCGAGGATAGAAGGAGAGATCGCATTCATTCTAAAGGACGATCTCAAGGGTGGAAATGTCACGGCTGAGGACGTGCGAAAAGCAACGGCTTTCGTGGTACCGGCGTTTGAAATCGTGGACAGCCGCGTCGTCGATTGGAGAATCAAGCTCATTGATACGGTATCGGATAATGCTTCCTCCGGCAGATATGTACTTTCGGATACTAAATGGAAGATAGATGATGTGGATCTACCCAATGTGGAGATGAAGCTCTATAAAAACGGAGAGCTCGTAAACGAAGGAAAGGGCTCCGCAGTTCTCGGTGATCCGGCAGAGGCTGTGGCATGGCTTTCCAACAAGCTCTGGGGCTATGGAGTCGCACTTCTAAAGGACGAGGTTATCCTATCGGGAGCGCTCTCGGCTACGGTAACAGCCGAAAAAGGTGATGAATTTATGGCAGACTTTGGCGAATTCGGAAAGGTAAAAGCCTGCTTCGTATAGATGAATAAAGCAACTAAGAGAGAAGATAAAGGAGAATGACATGGCAGACAGAATAAAGGTGGGCGTAATCGGGCCCGGTAATATCGGCTCGGATCTCATGTATAAGATTTTCCGCAGCAAACATCTGGAAATGGCCATGATGGCGGGAATCGTCGAGTCCGAGGGAATCAGAAGAGCCAAGGGCTTCGGAGTGCCGACGACTACAGAGGGCGTTGACGGACTCATCAAGGACGGAGACAAGGATATTAGAATCGTTTTCGACGCCACGAGCGCAGCGGCGCACCTCAAGTTCAACGGACCTAAGCTGAAAGAAAACGGCATAATCGCAATCGACCTGACGCCTGCGGCAATAGGGCCGTACTGCGTGCCGCTCGTCAATCTTGACAAGCTCGCAGATGAACAGGACATCAATATGGTCACATGCGGAGGACAGGCTACAATCCCTATCGTATATGCCGTATCGAGAGTTGCGGGCGCAGAGTATGCGGAGATTATCTCCTGCATATCCTCGAAGAGTGCGGGGCCCGGAACGAGAGCCAATATGGACGAATTCACGGAGACTACCAGCAAGGCGCTGGAAGTTGTCGGCGGAGCGGATAAGGGCAAGGCGATTATCGTTCTGAACCCGGCGGAGCCGCCGCTGATGATGACAAATACTATCCATGTGAGAGTCAAGGATAAGAGCGTACCGTTTGAAGAGATTGAAAAGTCGATACTCGAAATGGTAGAGGATCTCAAAACCTATGTACCGGGTTATCACCTGAGAGTACCTCCTACTATGGAAGGGGATAAAGTCACTACGATCGTACAAGTCGAAGGTCAGGCGGACTTCCTGCCTGCCTACTCGGGCAACCTCGATATCATAAACTCGGCAGCCGTTGCCGCTGCTGAAAAAATGGCTGAGAGAATGCTTGCGGAAGGAGGTAACAAGTAATGAAGAACAGGAGAGTAATACTTGTAGATACCACACTCCGAGACGGCAGCCACGCCGTAAGGCATAGCTATACTGAGGAGCAGGTGGCTAAAATCGCCGGAGGATTGGATGAGAGCGGAGTAAAGATTATAGAGCTTTCGCACGGCGACGGACTTGGCGGATCCAGCTTTAACTATGGATTTTCCGGCACGAACGAGTTAGATCTGATCAAGGCGGCTTCGGCGGAGCTCAAAAACGCCAAGCTCGCAGTCCTTCTCCTACCGGGAATCGGCACTATAGCTGATTTGAAGAAGGCGAAAGAGGCAGGGGCTAAGGTCGTCAGAGTTGCGACTCATGTAACCGAGGCGGACGTATCCGCAGAGCATATCTATGCGGCGAAGGATATGGATATGATGGCTGTCGGCTTCCTGATGATGGTGCATATGGCGCCTGTTGAGAGGATAGTCGAAGAGGCTCTCAAAATGGAGAGCTACGGAGCCGACTATATCAATATGGCGGACTCGGCTGGTTATCTCTTGCCTGAGGACGTAGCTGCGAGGGTTGACGCAGTTTCGAGAGCAGTCAAGATTCCCGTGGGTTTCCACGCTCACAACAATATGGGAATGGCGGTTGCCAATTCACTCGCTGCGGTTGAGGCGGGTGCGACATATATCGACGGTACGCTGAGAGGTCTCGGTGCGGGCTCGGGAAATACCCAAATGGAAGTAATCGCGGGAGTCCTCAAGAGAGCTGGAGTCGACACGGGAGACGTGGATTTCTACGGACTCATGGACGTGGCTGCGAATGCGGTAGACCCTGTCATGCAGAGACCTCAGGTTATCGACAACGGATCCTTCATGCTCGGCTATGCGGGCGTATATTCCAGCTTCCTGCTGCATGTATATGACGCGGCTAAGAAATATGAGCTGGACGCCAGAGATATCTTGGTAGAGCTCGGCAGACGCGGAATGGTCGGCGGTCAGGAGGATATGATTATCGACGTAGCCTATCAGCTTTCGCAGAAGAAATAAGAAAGAACGAGGTTTGCCATTATGATGAAGCACACAATCAAAGACGCGGAATCGGGCAGAGAGTTTATCTGTAGAGAAGATGAAAGCATCTTTGCGGCTATGCACAAATCCGGCAGATCCATATTCAGCGGCGGCTGCGCGGGCGGTGGCTGCGGAGTATGCAAAGTAAAAATCCTCGAGGGAGAATACGCTAAGTTCAAGAATATGAGCAGAAAACATATTAGCGAGGAAGAGGAAGCGCAGGGAATAGTCCTTGCATGTTGTGTCAAACCCCTCGGCAGCATAGTGCTGACGAAGGCTTAAAAAAGGTAATCCTTAATTAACTAATCTTTATAAAAAAGGAGGAAAAAGTATGGCTATTACCAAAACAATCAGACCGGGACTTATCCAGTTGAGAGTAACAGATCTCAAGGAATCCGTAGAGTTCTATCAGAACGTACTCGGATTGGATATTGTAGGTCAGACAGCGGACGGGCGTGTAATGCTCAAGACTTATGACGAGTTCGATCATCACTCAGTAGTTCTGAAGCAGGCTCCTGAATCCGGCTTTGACTATGTAGCGTTCAAGGTAACTGACGCTCAGACCCTGGAAGAGCTCAAGGCTGCTACAGAGGCGTTCGGTTATCCTGTAGACGTTGCTAAAGACGATCAGCCGGGCTATGGCAAGAGATATGGATTTACTCTCTGCACAGGTCACAGAATCGAGCTCTACTCAGATGTAGAAATGGCTGACAACATTCCTATGCTGCTGAACCCGGATCCATGGGTTGAGATGCCACGCGGAATGAAGGCTCAGAGATTCGACCATCTCCTGCTCTATGGACCAAATATCGGAGAGGCTGAGAGATATTTCAAGGAAGTCCTCGGAATGTTTGCTCCTGAGTTCTGCAATACTCCGGACGGAAAGAGATTTGCAGTATGGCTGACAGGCGGAAACAAGGCTCACGATATTGCATTCGTAGAATACGAGAGACCTAATACAATCCACCACCATGCATTCTATCTTGAAGATTGGAACGCAATCGGAAATGCTGCTGACCTGATTGGTAAGCACAGAGTAAAGAGAGACGTAGGTCCTACACGCCACGCTATCACTCGTGGACAGACGATCTACTTCTTCGAGCCATCCGGCAACAGAATCGAGACATATGCAGGCGGATATGCAGCTTATCCAGACAATCCGCAGCGTGAGTGGACGGTTGATGAAATCGGCAGAGGACTCTTCTACTATGAAGGAGAACTCTTCCCATCATTCCTTGAGATCGTTACATAATAAAAAAGCAATAGAACTGATAATAGTGTAATCTCCCTTACACTAATAAGCCCCGGGTCAAAAGCCTGGGGCTGCTTCTTTATGAGGGCGGAAAGATTAAAGAGTTTAGGTTTTTATGCTGAATTTATTAGTGGTTCGTCGAAGTATATATATTGTATAATATTTCGTAGATGAATAGTGGTATTGGTTAGGGCTGAGAGGCATTTAGGGGGTTCGAATGAGAAAGTACAAATGCAAATACGATATTGAGTTTCAGGACTTGAAGGAGATAATGGATTTTGTCGCGAAGAAATACGGCGACAATATCGGCTTTATCTACAAGAACGCCGAGAGGACGGAGAAAACGGAGATTCGCTATAGCGAGTTCAGGCGGGATCTCGATTCACTCGGCGCATATCTTATCAGCAGGGGGCTCAAGGATAAGCGGATAGTCGTCATAGGGCGAAATTCATATACCTGGCTGATGGCATATTACGGCGTGGCCATAAACGTCGGCACCGTGGTTCCCCTCGACAAAGACCTTCCCGAAGAGGAGATAATAAATTCACTGATAAAATGCAAGGCTGAGGCTATCATCTATGATGACAGCTTAGACATGGATTTCGGCGCCCTTATTGAAAAGGAAGGAATTATTGTAGAGACGCTGATTCCGATGAGCGAGTTTGAGCGGGATAAAATGGCAGAGCATGAGGCTCTTATCAAGGAATACAAGGCAGAGTTTAAGGTCATTGATAAACATGCGCCGGATATTATCCTTTTCACATCAGGGACTTCGGCTGCGGCAAAGGCGGCGCAGCTCACCCAGCGCAATATCGCGTCCACGATTGCCGCTATGCGTAAGGTGGAGCCTATCTACGAAGATGATGTCGAGATGATACTTCTGCCGCTTCACCATGCATTCGGAAATCAGGGCGTTCTGATGTTTATCAGTAACGGCGCGACGAATGTATTTTGCAGCGGACTCAAATACGTTCAGAAGGAGCTTGCCGAATACGGTGTCACGGCGTTCTTCTGCGTGCCGCTCATAATCGAATCCATGATAAACAAGGTGCTCAAAACGGCTGAGAAGGAAGGCAAGCTCGACAAATTGGAGCTGGGATGCAAGATTTCCAAGGCTCTTTTGAAGGTTGGAATCGACGCGAGGCGCAAAATCTTCAAGGACGTAATAGACGGGCTCGGCGGTCATCTCAGATTTCTCATAAGCGGTGCGGCTGCGCTCGACCTCAAGATACTCGAATACGCGACGGATTTCGGCATACTGACCGTGCAGGGATATGGCTTGACGGAGACTGCTCCGACGATTGCCTCGGAAAGCTATTTTTACAGAAAGCCCGGCTCTGTAGGACATGCTATGCCGGGGGTAGAGGTGAAGATAGACTCGCCGGACGAGGACGGCATAGGGGAGCTTCATGCGAGAGGTCCGAATATCATGCTGGGCTATCTCGACGATGAAGAGGCTAACAAAGAGGTATTCGTGGACGGCTGGTTCAATACCGGAGATTTGGCGCGTATAGATGAAGAGGGATATATCTTCCTGACGGGTCGAAAGAAAAATGTAATAGTCCTCAAGAACGGCAAAAATATCTATCCCGAAGAGATAGAGGCGCTGATAGACAAGCTCCCATATGTGGCGGAGAACGTCGTAATGGGGGAAGAGGAAGGCGACGACTATAGGCTCGTGGCGCATATCGTCTATGATACCGAGGCGGACGAGGTGAAGGGCAAAAGCGCGGAGGAGATTCAGGCTATGGCTGACGGCGATATAGAGAAAATCAGCGCGGATATGCCGAGCTATAAGCGTATTAAACAGGTCTATCTCAGAACCGAGCCCTTTGAAAAAACGACGACGCGAAAGATTAAGAGGCGGACGATTAAGAAGTAAAAAACAGCGACCATGGAGAAACCTATGAGTCGTTGTTTTATCTCTTGCGAATGAGCAGAAACGGGGTGCATTGGTCGTCCTGACCGGCGGGATTGTCCTTGATAATCTCGAGGAGCTCCGCCTCGGAGAGCTCTATATCATCACTAGTTCCGAGAATATCGGCGGTGAAGTCGTTGGCGTCAATTATGACGGTTGAAATTCCCGTCTTATCCCTTATCTCGTTGCAGATGCCGACGGGATTTTTCGGCAGCGGAATTCCTATCTCCCCATAGATTGGAAATACATCAGGATAGAAGCCGTCGAGACCTCTGACCTCGTCGCCCACCATATCATAGAAGATTCCCTTTTTGCCGACGAGCTTGCCGAAGCCCGCACAAACAGCGGCAAGGAAAACCTTCGCGCCGCCGTTGATGTCGATTGCATACTGCATTTTATACACGTCGCCGACGCCGATTCCCGCGGAATTATGCTGAGTGGCAAAGCGGCTTAGAAATCTCGCGAGCCCGCTGACCTTCACCTTGTCCTTATGTATTACGTTATTCTGGCAAAGTGAGATAATCTTCTCGGCAATCGCCAAAATATCCCCTTCCTGCCAGAGAGGTTTTACATAGTTTTCAACGAGTTCGACATAGTCCTCTCCGATTTGAATAAAATGCGTCTGAATCGCGGCGCGGTCATAAGCGCCTGATGATGTCTCTATAGTAAGATTTTTATTATTATTAGCTTTAAACTCCATTTTGTCCTTCCTCTTTGAATAAAGGTTTAATGAGCAGGGGAACGCCTTGCATATATCCTCATATCCTCATATACGGTTCATTCAATAATTATCTGTACGAAAAATATCAGCATGGGGAATAATTGAAAACATGGGAAATCCCTCAGGGATTTATATGTCCATAGCCGTAGATGACGGGATCCTCTAAATTATATCTCTTCTGCCGACAGCGATTGCTGGAATTCCCCTCAACCGTATAGACATTATTGCCTATTACTGCCGTGACGACTCCGACATGATCCTGACTGCCGCTTCCGTCCCAATTAAAGAAGATGAGGTCACCTGCGTCGGGAGTCTCGCCGCCGTATTTCCATTGGTCGCGTTCAAGGAACCAAGAGGAGCCGTCGCCTACCATGGCGAATTTAGGAGCTGCGCCTGATTCGATATAGCCGCATTTATCCTCCACCCAAGAGGCAAAACAGGCGCACCAATCGACGCGCTCCTCGAAGCCGTACCACGACCAGAAGGGCTGACCGTTCACATTTCCGACCTGCGACATTGCTTCTCTGATGATAGGCATATCGCCGACAACGGATACGGGCTCTTTCAGGCTCATCTCATATATGCTGTTCCCCGCGAATTTCCCAGCGCCCCAGCCTGCGAATGCAGTAATGATGATTGCGATACATGCCGAGACTATGCGCCGTCGCCTCATCTTCGCACGCCTTCTGGCACGCTTTCTCTCCGCAATCCGCTGTCTTACCTCGGCTTCGACCTCTGCGTCTGATTTGCCGGCGCTGACGTATTCATTTCTATAGTCGTTTCTGAAATCTTCCATTTTCCCACTCTTCTCAAAGCTCTTCATACTAAAATAAATATACATCATTAGACAAGCGGGCACAAATGCTATATTATTTAAGGCAGTAAAAAAGCTGAAAATCCAATATTATCAAGGGCATTAAGAAAATGGAAAAGAAGAGAACGAAGTTAAAACTGATGATACTGACGATCCTGCTGCTGGTGATTTTCGCCGGAACTGCGGCGTTTTCCGGCATTCGCGCCTATAGGGATAGATATGCAAACGAGAAGTTTGACGAGATTGATATTTTCTCCATGCATGAATTCAGCAGGGTAAATTCCGAGAAGGCATTGCAGGCGCTAAAGGACGGAAACAGGGAGAGCCTTGAAGGGATTATGGTAAGCTCCGCTGGCTTAGAAGGCGTGATGAACTTCGCCGAATGGGGCGAGCTGGATATTGAGAATGCGGTTTCCATGGGATCAGGCAGCCTGAGCGCAAAGGCGAACGACAAGGGGATGATTGATGTGAGCGAGAGGTTTATCGCAGAGGCAGGGGGCACCAAATATGTGCTGTTTATTGAGACTCTGACGTCGAGATGGGGCAGGAAAAACGAGGGCATAAGCGCTATAGGCGTAACGAGCTTCGAGCATTTTAACGATATTGACTATAATTGGAATGGGATTGCGGATAAGAGCAGCGCCCTTGCAGGGGAGCTCTTTTGGCAGGGAAATCAGTAGTAAGGGAAAGTATTTGTAATAACCTTAAATGATAAAACCCCCGAAGAACAGGTGGATTAGGAGATTGGGTTTTATCTGAAATCATCTGAAATCAGAGGGAATAGAGATATTGATAATTATATAAAAGTATATAAAAAGGGGGATTGAATATATTGATATTTATTTAACAATTATTGCGGTAAGAGGTTGAATGAGTTACACTTTTGTTCGTTGAACCATGCAATTTCAACAAGGTTTAAACGAAGTTTCAAAGGAGGATTTATTATGAAACTGAGAAAGCTACTTGCGTTACTTTTGGTCGGTATGATGGTGTTCGCACTTGCAGCCTGCGGTGGCGGAGATCAATCCGGTGAAGGAAGCGGCGAAGGAGAAGACGTTGCTGCTGGCGGCGGAAAGAAGATCGATGTTATCCTTAAGACGACGGCTTCCGAGTATTGGGGCTATGTAATGGCTGGTGCACTCGCTTATGGCGAGGAGAATGGCGTTACTGTCGAGGTTAAAGGACCTCCGTCAGAGACATCATTTGACGAGCAGCAGAACATGATTGAGACAGATCTCAATGACGATTCCTATGACGGATATGTAATCGCTCCGCTCCAGGGAGATACGGTTGCTACGCTGATCAAGGGTCAGACCAAGCCGATTCTTGCTGTAGATACTAAGATTGAGGCTCCTGAAATCCTGTCATTCGTTGGTACAGGTAATGAGGAAGCTGCTAAGCTTGGTGCTGCTAAGGCTGTAGAGTATGCTAAGGAAAAAGGCTGGGAAGAAGTTAAGTGCATCGAGATCGCCGGAGTACAGGGCGACGCTACAAACACAGCTCGTATGAACGGTTACAAAGCCGGCGTAAACGAGAACGGTGGCGAGTTCCTCGAGGGCGAGACACAGTATGCTGACGGTACTGCTGACAAGGCTACAACAGCTATGGAAGCTATCATGCAGAACCACCCAGAGGGCGTTGCTATTATCTGCGCTAACAACGACGATATGGCACAGGCTGCGGCTCGTGCTGCTGCTGGAAATGAAGCTTGGAAGAACACAGTATTCCTCGGATTCGACGGAACTCTTTCTGCATGCGACTCAATCCTCGCAGGTGAAGAGACAATGTCAGTTGCTCAGATGGCATACGAGATGGGTTACAAGGCTGTTGAGGCTTGCTGCAAGGCAATCGACGGCGAGACACTTGAGGCGTTCATCGACTCCGGTGCTGACGTAGTAACTCCTGAGAATGCTCAGGCGCGTAAGGATCTTCTGAACAAATATCTTGGTAAATAATAAGACGTCATATTGACGTGTGCATTTCAGCTTCGGGGGGAAGAGCCTCCCTAAGCTGAATGTTTATCACGAACTTTTATAAAAGGAAAAGCAGGTGATAAGGTGAGCGAAAATATTATCGAATTAAGAAATGTAACAAAGCGTTTTCCGGGTGTTGTCGCTCTGAGCAATATGCAGTTGACTGTCAAGCCCGGAGAGATTCACGGACTGATAGGTGAGAACGGAGCCGGTAAATCGACGCTGATTAAGGTGTTGACCGGAGTACATCAGCCGGACGAAGGGGAAATAATTGTTGAAGGTGAAACCTGCAAATTTAAAGACCCGAACGAATCAAAAGCAAAGGGTATTGCCTGTGTGTACCAGGAGCTGAATATAGAGAAACTCCTGAGCGTCACGGACAATGTATTCATCAATAATTGGACAAAAAAGGGTTTTCTGCTTGACTATGACAGTATGCATAAAAAGGCGTCAGAGATAATGTATTCTCTCGGTCAGGACGTAGACGTCCACAAGGCTGCCGGCACCTATGGCATGGGTATTCAGCAGATGATCGAAATCGCGAAGGCGGTTTTGCTTGATGCCAAGGTAATCATCATGGACGAGCCGACTTCCTCACTCGGAGAGAAGGAAGTTACTCAGCTTATGAAAACCTGCCGCGATCTCAAGTCGCGCGGCATCGGCATTCTCTTTGTATCACATAAATTGGAAGAGCTCTTTGAACTCTGCGATCGCGTAACGGTTATGCGTGACGGCGAATATATAGCCACTAAGGATATTTCCGAATGGGATAACGATTCGCTTATCGCTGCCATGGTAGGAAGGACGCTTGACGACCAATTCCCGAAGGAGCTTGGCGAGAAGGGTGAATGCTTCCTAAAGGTCAACGACCTGACTATCGGCGGCGTGCTCGACCATGTGAGCTTCGAGGCTTATGGCGGACAGATACTCGGTTTGGCTGGACTCGTAGGCGCAGGACGTACAGAGACGGTAAGGGCTATCTTCGGGGCCGACCCCATTGACGGCGGAACGATAGAGATCATGGGGAAGGAGACGAGGATTAAGTCACCCAAGCAGGCGATTGACGCCGGAATTGCCCTTCTGACGGAGGACAGAAAGGGTCAGGGACTCGTCTTGGCACAGCCGATTCGAACCAACCTGATTCTGTCCAGCCTGAAAGAGCATTCCAAGGGAGTTCTTCTTGACGATAAGAAGATCGAAACAAACGGACAGAAGAATATGTCGGATCTCAGGATTAAGGCGCCGTCCCTAGATGAAATCACAGGGCAGCTCTCAGGCGGTAATCAGCAGAAGGTGGTTATCGGCAAATGGGTAAATGCCGACGCTGACATCTACATATTTGATGAGCCGACAAGAGGAATCGATGTCGGCGCAAAGGTCGAAGTATATAATGTTATGAACCGATTGGTTAAGGCAGGGAAATGCGTAATCATGGTGTCCTCGGAAATGCCGGAGGTCTTGGGTATGTCAGACCGTGTCGTAGTAATGCGAGGCGGCAGAGTTATGGCTGAGATTGAACGCGACAGCAAGCATTTCAACCAAGAGGATATTATGAAAGCAGCGTGGGGAGGTAGTTTAGATGAGTGATCAGAAAAATCTCAATGAAAATATTGCAAATGCGGCAGAACAGCAAGGAGAACTTCTGAAGGCAAAGAATAAGAGCAAGGGCGGTTTCCAGATGGGAACGGTTCTGGCACTCGTGCTGATGTGCGTAATCCTCTCTGTTTTGAACAATAACTTCTACAATATCACGAATATTATGAGTGTATTCAAGCAGACGGCGTTCAACGCATTTCTTGCAACAGGTATGCTGCTCTGCCTAATCACCGCAGGTATCGACCTTTCCGTAGGCGCTAACGCGGTATTCTGCGCTTGTATCATGGGTGCCATGAAGCAGGCTGGAATGTCCAACGGACTTCTGATGATTCTTGTGGCGATTTTACTCGGTACGGCTGTAGGCTGCACCAACGGACTGCTGCTTACCAAGCTGCACCTCCCGCACCCCTTCGTTTCCACCTTGGGTATGAAGAATGTGCTCTGGGGTCTGGCTCTCGTAGTTACTAACTCTCAAATGGTAAGTGCATTCCCTGAGTCGGTACAGTGGCTCGGTAAAAAGACTATCTTTGCGGGATTCCCGATAAGCTTCCTCGTAATCATAGTTTTATATGTAATCATGCATATATTCCTAAGCAGGACTGCTCTCGGGCGTTCAATATACTGTCTGGGCGGCAATAAGGAAGCGACGAGGCTGTCGGGTATCAATACGGATAGAGTCTTGCTCTTCTGCTATGCTGTATCCGGCTTCATGGCTTCGCTCGCGGGTATACTTTCGGTAGGACGTTCGGGTATCTGTAACGGTGCTAATGCTACTCAGCCTTATGATACGGACGCTATCGCCGCTTGTATTATCGGTGGTGCTTCCTTCATGGGTGGTAAGGGTACGATGATCGGAACCATGCTCGGTTGTCTGATTATTGCGGTACTCCGTAACGGATTTACGCTCCTGTCGGTAGACTCTGCCGTGCAGAACGTAGTGCTCGGTCTCGTTATCATTCTCTCAGTATTTATGGACGTTGTCCGTGAGGAGAGAGAGGTTAAGCGTCGCCGTCTTGCCGCTGCAAAGAAGTAAGAAGAACTTTTCAACTATAAAAACATGGAGCAGGGGTATCTTACAATGTGATGGGGTGTCCCTGCTTTGTAAAAGGAGATAAACTCATGGAGAAAGTGCGAGTAGGTATCGCCGGGCTCGGCAGGCTCGGCAAGGTACATGCCAATAATTTAGCGAATAAAATCAAGGGAGCAGAGCTTGTGGCTGCTTGTTCTATCGTAGAGGACGAGCTCTCATACGCGAGGAATGAATTCGGCGTTGAGCAGACATATACCGACTTCAATGAGATGATTAAAAACCCCGAAATAGACGCGGTCGCCATAGTGACGACCTCTTCCGAGCATTGCTGGCAGATAGAGGCGGCAATGAATGCGGGCAAGCATGTATTCAGCGACAAGCCGCTCGGAGTCAATCTCGAGGAATGCCTGAAAGCGAAGGCGGCAGT
Organism: Mogibacterium sp.; assembly: GCA_017515425.1. Classification (GTDB taxonomy): domain Bacteria; phylum Bacillota; class Clostridia; order Peptostreptococcales; family Anaerovoracaceae; genus Crickella. Next base: position 1,176 of record JAFWFU010000038.1, on the reverse strand, counting down.
CGACGCCCACCCCGAGCTCAAATTCTTCCTCGGCTTCATGCGGAGATTTGACCCTTCCTATGCCTATGCGAAGAAGAAGATTGAGGAAGGCGCAATCGGAAAACCCTATCTCGTAAAAGCAATAGGTATCGACCCCGAGGCTTTCGTGGAAGGCTCTATCAGGTTCTCCAAGAATTCAGGAGGGATCTTCCTTGATATGGCGGTTCACGATATAGACCTCATGCGCTGGTTCCTGAGTGCGGAGCCTACGGAAGTCTATGCGGCGGGCTGCACCTTCAAGCACCCTGAATTCAAGGAAGCGAATGATGATGAGACGGGCGTCGCAATGTTCAGATTTGACAACGGCGCTCTCGGCACCATACATATCGGGCGCACGGCTCCCCATGGCTATCATGTGGAGACGGAAATAGTCGGGACGGAAGGGACGCTTCGCATATCGCCCGTGCCGGAGAAAAACCTGACTATGATTTACAATGAGCATGGAGCCGTGAAGGAATGTATCGAGAATTTCGGCATTCGTTTTGATGAGGCGTACCGTATAGAAATGGAGCATTTCATAAACTGCGTGCTTAATGATGAAAAGCCGAGCGTCACGGTGGACGACGGCGTGGAGTCAACGCGAGTCGGATTTGCGACCACCGAGGCATGGAAAACAGGCGTCGCCGTGAAGATTTGAGTTTGACAGCGCAACGGCGCAAATCAAGATTGAGGTTATAATAATGCGTATTATAAAGCTTGTGGCGGTACTAGCCCTGACTGTTGCTTCATATTTAATCTTTCTATATTTCCGCATTCCCTTCGGAATCGCTCTCCTCATTTCAATGGCTATAATGTGGGGCGGCGTTAAATATGTGAGAAAGACAACGCCGATTGCCGAGGACGACGAGGAGGCAGGGGAAGAGGAAGAAGAATGAAGCCGTTAAGACGATTGCGGCAATAAGAAGGAAAAAGCTGTCGTGAGTCAAATAATCTGTCAATAAAATCAACTTGAAAAGACAAGATGAATATGCGACAATACGAGTACCGCAAGATGAAAACTGTGGCAAAGATAGGGCAGCTGCGAAGAAGATAAAAAAAGAAAAAAGCAGCGAAAAATAATAAAATTTTTCTCAAAAAACACTTGACGAAAAGAGGCAAAATGAGCACAATCCTTACAGACAGACAGACAGACAGACA